>JANRCR010000018.1:32642-112543 GCA_030726915.1 Candidatus Nanopelagicales bacterium | reverse complement strand
CACGTCGTCGCCCCGCGATGCGAGATCGGCCTCGACCGCGGCCTCGACCCGGGCGGCCTTGGCCACCTCGCCCACAAAGTCCAGCAGCAGGGCCAGGCTCATCACCGTCGCGGTGGGATCGGCCTTGCCCTGCCCCGCGATGTCCGGCGCCGAGCCGTGCACGGGCTCGAACATGCTGGGGTTGCTGCGACTCGGATCGAGATTGCCGCTCGCCGCGAGGCCGATGCCACCGCAGATCGCCGCCCCGATGTCGGTGAGGATGTCGCCGAAGAGATTGTCGGTGACGACGACGTCGAAGCGCTCGGGCTGAGTGATGAAGAACATCGCGGCCGCATCGACGTGCTGGTAGTCGGTGGCGACCTCGGGGAACTCACTTGCGACGCGGTCGAAGGTCCGCTTCCAGAGGCTGCCCGCATTGGTCAGGACATTGGTCTTGTGCACGAGCGTGACGTGCTTGCGACGTCGCATCGCGCGCAGGAATGCCTCGCGGATGATGCGCTCCGCGCCGTACGCCGTGTTGATGCTCTCCTCAGTCGCGACCTCCTGGGGCGTGCCCTTGCGCAGGACACCGCCGGCGCCGACGTAGGGACCCTCGGTGCCCTCGCGGAAGACGACGAAGTCGATCTCGGCCGGGCCCTTGCCCGCGAGCGGGCCGGTCACGCCCGGGTAGAGCTTCACGGGGCGGTAGTTGAGGTGATGGTCGAGCTCGAAGCGCAGGGGCAACAGCACGCCGCGCTCGAGCACGCCTGGGGGCACGCTGGGGTCGCCGATGGCGCCGAGCAGGATCGCGTCGTATCCGCGCAGCTCCTCGAGCACCGCGGGCGGCAGGGTCTCGCCGGTGCGGTTGTAGAGCCGGGCGCCCAGGTCGTACTCCTGGGTGGTGACGGTCATGTCGCCCTTGACGGCGTCGAGGACCTTGAGGGCCTCGACGACCACCTCGGTGCCGATGCCGTCGCCGGGGATGAGGGCCAGGTTGAGGGTGCGTGCCATGGACCGAAGGCTAGTCGGGGTGGCGAGGCCCTCAGGACGCGAGGTAGCGCCGCAGGGCCTCGCGCATGATGGTGCTCGCCGTGGCCCCGTCGGACTCAATGCGAGTCTCGAGATCGCTGTACAGCTGGGGATCGAGGCGGACCTGGACCACGCGAGACGGCCCGTCGCCCAGCGACGGCCGTCCACGCGTGAACCTGCCGAGTTGGTGCGGCTCGAATCCCGCTTCGGCCTCGGCTGCCCACTGGTCGAGTTGGGCGTCCGTCGGGATACCCGGGTAGACCCAGGTCTCGTAGTCGACCCCGCGCGGCTTCGGCTTCCCGCCGGGCCGCTTCGGCTTCCTACCCGACATCGCCCCGCACCTCTCTGAGCTGTCGCTCGTATCCCCGCCTCATCGGCATCGCATGAATCACGCGATGGACGTCGCCTCCCTCGCGCACGGACACGACCTCGAGCAGTCGCCCTGCACCATCGGGCCCGAGATGAAGGGTCCCGCCGGGCGGACGATCCACTCTCGGCAGCGTCACCATCGCGTGGGCCAACGCGTGAAGGGTGTCGCCATCGGAGATCCCGTGCTTGCGCGCGCTGTCGCGGACAACGACCCAGCCATGATCCTTAATGTAGTACATAAATCCCGAAGGATCTAGTCCACGATGTGGACCCGCGAGACCTCACCCGTGGCGGTCAGGGTGTCGTCGGCGAGCATGACGGTCGCGCGCATCGGAACTGTCCGTGCGATCGACAAGACCTCGCCGTCCGGGCCCTGCGTGAGAGTGGTGCGCTTCACCAGCGGGCCGGCTTTGCGGGCGACGACCTCGAGGGTGAGCGTTGCGGGCCGCTCATTGACGACCGTGCCGTCGACGATGCGCTGGACGGTGACGGCGATCGCAGAGCGCACGAGGGCGGCACTCGTGAGGCTCCCGGAGATGCGCGCCATGCCCGGGACGCTCGCCGTGGAATCGAGCATCAGGCGCGTCGTCATGCAGCCGGTGAGGTCGCACACCGAGCGGGAGAGGTCCAGCTCCAGCGGCAGCGGGCGCAGCGCGCGTGACTGGCCACCGGGCGAGTGCATGCCGAAGGCCATCCGCCCCGACCACTCCCCCGTCACCTGGAGGGTGACTCCGGTGCGGACCTCAGGCAGGTCGGGACGCGGTTTGGCAGCGAATGCCGGGACCGGGGCAAGCAGGGCCAGGCTAATGCCGGCGGCTAGGGCAAAGGTGATGGTTGAACGCATGGAGTCCTCCACAAAAGCGACGACGGATGAGTGCCGCGACGCTAAGCGGGCACCCCGGGCGCGCGGTACATCCACGAAGCTCCTGGGGATGACGGCTCACGGGATGCCCTGGGGATATCTCCCCTGCTAATATTGAGGTGATGTCTACGCAGCGCCTCCTCCTTGGTCGCCGCGACGAGGCCTAAGGGTTCCCGCTAGGGGCCCACGCCGGCCCCCTCGTCGCGGAGTCCTCGCACGCCGGTCCCCACCTTTTGACAGGAGACCTTGGACATGAGCACCGACACTCACGATCAGCGCAACGCACAATCACCCTCACCCATGGCCTGGCAGCGATACAGCCCCTACACACCGGTGTCGCTCCCGGACCGGACCTGGCCGGCCCACACCATCACCTCGGCACCCCGCTGGTGTGCTGTGGACCTGCGCGATGGCAATCAGGCCCTCATCGATCCCATGTCGCCCGCCCGCAAGAAGCGCATGTTCGAGTTGCTCGTGCAGATGGGCTTCAAGGAGATTGAGGTGGGCTTCCCCTCGGCCTCGCAGACCGACTTCGACTTCGTGCGCCAGCTCATCGACGAAGACCTCATCCCCGACGATGTCGTCATCCAAGTGCTCACGCAGGCGCGCGAGCACCTCATCGAGCGCACCTTCGAGGCGATCCGCGGCGCCAAGCAGGCGATCGTGCACCTCTACAACTCCACGTCGACTCTGCAGCGCCGCGTGGTCTTTGGCCTCGACAGGGAGGGCATCAAGGACATCGCCGTCCATGGCGCCCAACTGTGCAAGAAGTACGCCGAGCAAATCGCCGACGAGACCGAGGTCTACTTCGAGTACTCCCCCGAGTCCTACACCGGCACCGAGCTGGAGTTCGCCGTCGAGGTCTGCGATGCCGTCACCGAGGTCTGGCAGCCCACCCCCGACCGCAAGGTGATCCTCAACCTGCCCGCGACCGTCGAGATGGCCACGCCCAATGTCTACGCCGACTCGATCGAGTGGATGCATCGCCATCTGGCCCGCCGCGACAGCATCGTGCTCTCCCTGCATCCCCACAATGACCGCGGCACCGCCGTGGCGGCCGCCGAATTGGGCTACATGGCCGGGGCTGACCGCATCGAGGGCTGCCTCTTCGGCAATGGCGAGCGCACCGGCAACGTCTGCCTCGTCACCCTGGGCATGAATCTCTTCAGCCAGGGCATCGACCCGCAGCTGGACATGCGCGACATCGATGACATCCGCCGCACGGTGGAGTACTGCAATCAGATTCCCGTGCATGAGCGCCACCCCTACGGTGGCGACCTTGTCTACACCGCCTTTTCCGGTTCGCACCAGGACGCCATCAATAAGGGCCTGGCGCACATGGAGATCGATGCGACCGCTGCCGGGGTGCCCGTCGAAACCTTCCGCTGGGAGGTCCCCTACCTGCCCATCGACCCCAAGGATGTCGGCCGCACCTACGAGGCCGTCATCCGCGTCAACTCCCAATCCGGCAAGGGGGGCGTCGCCTACATCATGCGCACGGAGCACAAGCTCGAGCTCCCGCGTCGACTCCAAATCGAGTTTTCCCAGGTCGTCCAGCGGATGACCGACGAGGACGGGGGCGAGGTATCACCCGAGGACATGTGGGCCGCCTTCTCCGCGGAGTACCTGCCGGATCCCGCCGCTCCCTGGGGCCGCTTCGCGCTCAAGTCGGTGAAGCAGGAGTCCGACATCGACGGCGACACGAGCGTCGACGTCGTTCTCTTCGATGCGGGTGCTGAGGTGGCGCTGACCGGACGTGGCAACGGACCCGTCGCGGCCTTTTGCGGTGCGCTGGCCCAGCACGGCATCGACGTACGCGTCCTGGACTACGCCGAGCATGCGATGTCGGCGGGCGGCGATGCCACGGCGGCGAGCTACGTCGAATGTGCCGTCAATGACCGCGTGCTCTGGGGAATCGGCATCGACCCCTCCATCACGACATCGTCCCTCAAGGCAATCGTGAGTGCGGTCAATCGTGCAGTGCGCGACGCTGGCTAGTGCATTTCAGGAGAATCCGTGTGACCATCGAGACATGACTCTGGCAATCACAGTACGCAGCGGGGCAGCAGCGATGACCATCAGCGTTGTGACCATGCTCGTGGCAGCGTGCGGCGGGAGTGGCGCGGAGTCGGTCGCGAGCAGCACCGATCCGGCAGCCGCGACCGCCTCGAGCACCGCGCCTGCACCCTCGCGTCCGACATCGACTCCGGCTCCTGAGTCCGCCACCGCGAGCAGTGACACCACCGCGGCACCGGCGCCCACCCCGGGCAGCTACATCACCCTGGCGGAATACCAGGCCGACAAAGCCGCCTACGACTCCGGCGACGTCGTGCTCTTCTTCAACGCCTCATGGTGCTCGACATGCAAGATCGCGCGCGACAATCTCACCGCTGATCCGACGGCAATCCCCGCAGGTCTGACCATCGTCACCGTCGACTTCGACGAGGCGACCGATCTCAAGCAGCAGTACGGCGTCACCCTCCAGCACACCTTCGTCCAGATTGGTCCGGGAGGCGACGAATTGGTGAAGTGGTCGGGCAGTGTCACGGCTGAGGAGATCGCCGAGAACACGGTCTAATGCTCCTCCTGACCCTCGGGGCGGTCATCGCGGGCGTGCTCACCACCCTGGCGCCGTGCGTACTGCCCCTGCTGCCGGTCATCGTCGGGGGCTCACTCGGGCCGTCGAGTCAAGACTCACGCCGCAGGGCCTACGTCATCACCGCGTCTCTGGGCATCTCCGTGATCGTCTTCACACTTCTCCTCAAGGCGTCCGCGGCTCTCATCGGCGTCTCGACATCGACCTGGCAGTGGATCAGCGGCACGATTCTCATCCTCTTGGGACTGGTGTCGCTCTTCCCCTCCGCCTGGGACTGGATCTCTGTGCGCCTGGGGCTCCAGCGTCATGCCGCCCAGGGGCTTGCGGCGGCGGGCCAGCGGCAGGGTGTGGCCGGTGCCGTATTCACCGGTGCGGCACTCGGGCCCGTATTCACATCCTGCAGTCCGCTCTACGGCTACGTCGTCGTGACCGTGCTGCCCGCATCTCTCGGGGAGGGTCTCGTACTCCTCCTCGCCTACACACTGGGCCTGTGCGGCACCCTTCTCCTCATCGCCCTCCTCGGGCAACGTGCCATCGGCAAGGCGCGATGGGCGGCCGACCCCCACGGCTGGTTCCGGCGCGGGCTGGGCGCGGTATTCATCCTCGTCGGCATCATCGTGATCGCTGGCTGGGACAAGGACCTGCAGGCGTGGGTCATCGAGAACTCGCCACTGAGACCGTGGGAGTGGGACTCCGAATTCATCCCCCGCGGGTAGCCGTCGCCTAGAACGCGAGGTCGACTGCACGCCCGGTGTGCGCACCGATCTCGGTGACAATCCGCTCCAGCACCTCGGCTGGGACACCGCTGTCGATGGTCAGCACGATGACCGCGTGCTCACCGGACTCGTCTCGGCTCACCTGCATGCCCCCGATATTGACCTGGGCCTCACCAAGGATCTGACCAACAGCCCCGACGACACCGGGACGATCGTGATAGCGGAAAAAGGCCATGTGCTCACTGATCGGGACGTCGACGTCGAAGCCATCGATATCGACGAGCTTGGCGGTGTCCTTGGGTCCAGCCACGGTGCCGGCGACACTCACGACCGAACCATCACTCAAGGTCAACCTCACCCGGACAAGATTGCGATGGTCGTCGCTTTCGCGATCGGTGGTCAGGGCCACCTCCACCCCACGCTGCTGGGCGAGCACCGGTGCGTTGACATAGGAGACGGGATCATGCACGAGACCCTGAAGGACGCCCTTCAACGCGGCCAATTCAAGGATGCGTACATCCAGATCAGCCACCTCACCGCGGACCTCTACATCAATGCGCTGCACCGCTCCGAGCGCCAGCCCGCTGGCGATCGCGCCGAGGCGCTCAGCCACCGGCTGCAGGGGTCGAATGGGCTCGGCAAGGACACCCCCCTGCACGTTCACTGCGTCGGGGACGAGCTCACCGGCCAGCGCAAGTCGCACAGACTTAGCGACAGCGATGCCCGCCTTTTCCTGAGCTTCGTCGGTCGAGGCTCCCAGGTGTGGGGTCGCCACGACGGTCTCCAGCCCAAAGAGGGGTGAATCCGTGCAGGGCTCCTTGGCGTACACATCAAGACCTGCCCCCGCCACACGCCCCTCGGAGATCGCCCGAAAGAGCGCCTCCTCATCGACGATGCCGCCACGGGCCGCGTTGACGAGGAACATCGTCGGCTTGACCAGCGTGAGTTGCTCCTCCCCGATCAGCCCGGCCGTCTCGGGGGTCTTGGGCAGGTGGACCGTGATGAAGTCAGACTCGCGCAGCAACTCCTCCAGCGGCACCAGGCGGACACCGATCTGCGCGGCCCGTGCAGGCTGCACATACGGGTCGTAGGCGATCAGCTTCACTCCGAAGGCCGCCAGTCGCTGGGCCACGAGCACCCCGATGCGACCCAGCCCGACGATCCCGACAGTCTTCTCAGACAACTCGACACCGTTGTACTTCGATCGCTTCCATTCACCATTCTTCAACGCGATATTGGCCGGGACGATATTGCGCGCACTCGCGAGCAGCAGGGCCACCGCTAATTCCGCCGCACTCACAATGTTGGAGGTCGGTGCATTGACCACCATGACACCCGCCTGAGTCGCGGACTTCACGTCGACATTGTCCAAGCCCACTCCTGCCCGGGCGACCACCTTGAGGTGGTTGCCCGCAGCGATGGCCTCGGCATCCACCTGGGTGGCGGATCGGATCAGGAGGGCATCCGCTGCGCCAATCGCGGCCAGCAAAGACGCCCGATCAGACCCATCGCAGTAGCGGATCTCGAAGTCGGGCCCGAGTGCCTCAACGGTGGCGGGCGAGAGTTCTTCAGCGATGAGAACGACGGGCTTGGTCACGTGACACCTCAGGGATAGGGACCGCAGGCAGCGGCCCCCCATGCTACCCGGGGGATGTCACACGCGCGCCCTACGTCGCCAGGCTGTGAACGAGGTCACGGGACCATCATGTGGCGGGACCAGCCAGGGCCATGGCTCTACTCGCGTGACATCGAGTGAGGCTCGATGCCTGCGCCAGCCCGGCACGGGAGCAAAGGTGGTCACGAGCGGAATACCGCGAAGCTCTATCGAGGGGGAGCCTGTGCGGACGATGACGTCACGTCTTTCAGCCAGATCCGCCAGGCATTGCGCCAGGAAGACCAGGCGTTGGCTGGCAAGCCGCAGCCGCTGCAGCAGGGGGATGTCCCACGTGAAGACAACCGGCAGGTCCGGGTAGGCCATGAGGGCGGGGTCTTCATCACCGAGAGACTCAGCCGTCAGCCACACACGTTGTGGTGCATTGCCCGACGCCTGCGCAACAGCCGCCAATCCCGACGTCTGTGCCACGTCCGGGTCACGACGCAGGAGTGGGTCGACATGGGCCCGCGGCTCGGGAGGACTGTCCGGAGGCCATGCCGAGATAGGGCAACGATGAGCGAGGGCGCATCCCGCACACAGTCCCGGGGCTCGCTTCTCCACCTGCCACCGGGAGAAGCCGTAGGGCTTGCCGGTCAACGCACCCACGGTCCACTGCCAGCCGATGCGGTTTGCCGCGCGGGAGCCGTCGAGAAGGTGCCGGAAGAAGGCATCCTCACCATCACGCCAGCCCGCTCCATCCCGCACGCTCCACTGACTGGCAAGCCACATGCGTGTCTGATTGGGGATCCACCCCGACTCACGCAACTCCCCCGCCGCTAGGTCCACGCATGCCATGCCCTCCGGCCAGTCATAGGGCCGGACACGTTCTTCCACGGCATATCGCAGGCTGCGCTGGGTAGCCGTGCCGACACGCGCGTAGACGTGCCGTGCGTATTCCTGCCACAGCAACTCATCGCGGAACGTGGTGCTGTCTCGTTCGGGACCCCTGCCGACGTGATCCCATACTCGGGGCAGGGAGAGCAGCCCGTGCCGAATGTAGGGCGAGAGGCGGGATGCTCCCCGGCGATCCGTCGGCCAGACCTCGCTACGCCGTGCGGCATAGCCCCGCACCGAGAAGTTGGCCAGTACCGCATCCGCAGCCTGCTGGCCGCCAGCGATGGGTGAGGCATCCACGTCGCCGCGCACGAGATCCCCCAGATGTGCGCGGACCCAGGAGACTTCATCACCGCGCTCCGGTGCCGTCAGCTCAGCCATGCCGCACCGCTCGAATCCGAATCGGCCCCTTGGCCGTGGACGGATCCACCACATGCCCACCCTGCGTGATCTCCACCCGCTCCTGCGCCACGAGTCGACGCGCGGCCTGGCGCGCTGGCTCCATCAGATCGCGCCAACCCTCGGCATCGACAGCCCGTGCCGCCTCGCTGGGGCAAATCGTCCCGGTCCGATCCCCCAGGAGATCGAGGATCGCCCGCTCCAAAGCCTCGTCGGTGGCAGTCAGACGCTGGCGTCGACAACCATCCGAGCAGTAGCGCACCTCATCCCAGGACCGTGCCCACGCCTTGCGCCACTGCATGGTGCGACCACAGCGGGCACACGTCTTCGGCTCGGGCGTCACCATCACATCATCGACGCGAGCCATCTCGAGCGCATCCGCACAGCGTCAGCGAGCAGCGGTGCCCTCGACGTAGTCATCGTCACCGGCGTCGATCCAACTCATGAGTCCACGCAGTTCGCGACCGGTGTCCTCGATCGGATGCTGCTCGGCCTTGGCCCGCAGCGCCCTGAACTCGGGCGCTCCCGCTTCCTGATCGGACATGAATCGTTCGGCGAACGAGCCATTCTGGATATCGGCAAGCACCGCACGCATATTGTCCTTCACGCTTGGATCAATGACGCGTGGGCCCGACACATAATCGCCATACTCAGCAGTATCCGAAACACTCCAGCGCTGTTTCGCGATTCCGCCCTCATACATCAAATCAACGATGAGTTTCAACTCGTGCAGGCATTCAAAGTAGGCGACCTCGGGTTGGTATCCCGCCTCCACCAGGGTTTCAAAGCCGTACATCACCAGTTGCGAGGCCCCGCCACACAGGACAGCCTGCTCACCGAACAGGTCGGTCTCGCACTCCTCTGTGAAGGTGGTCTTGATCCCCCCGGCGCGCAGTGCCCCGATCGCACGGGCGTACGACAGCGCCAGCGGCCACGCCTCACCGGTCGCGTCCTGCTCCACAGCCACGATGGCGGGGACGCCGCGGCCGGCCACATACTCACGACGCACCAGGTGACCCGGACCCTTGGGCGCCACCATGCAGACATCCACGAAATCGGGCGGGGTGACGTAGCCGAAGCGGATATTGAAGCCGTGCGCAAAAAAGAGGGCGTCTCCCGGCTGGAGATTCGGTCCCACTGCATCGGCGTACAGCTTCTTCTGGACCGGGTCGGGGACCGTCATCATGATGAGGTCCGCCTCGGCAGCGGCGGTCACGGGATCAACGACGCGCAATCCTTCTTCTTCGGCCTTGGCCCGGCTCTTAGATCCCTCCGCCAGACCGACGCGTACGTCGACACCGCTATCGCGCAGGCTCAGGGCGTGTGCGTGCCCCTGACTGCCGTAGCCCATGATGGCGACAACACGATTTTGAATGACCGACAGGTCAGCGTCGGCGTCGTAGAAAAGCTCAGCCACGGGAGTGCTCCTTTTGCGGGAAGGGTAGAGGGGAAGCCTAGCGAAGAGTAGGGGTTCCTATGCGGTGCGGTCAGCCGGACGCAGGGAACGATCATTGATGCCCCTACTACCGCGCCCCAGGGCGATAACTCCAGACTCCACCAGCTCCTTGATGCCGTAGGGCTCCAGCAGGCGCAGGAGTGCTTCGATCTTTGGCTCGTCCCCCGTCACCTCGATGGTGACGGCATCCGTGGCGACATCGACGACCTTGGCCCGGAAGAGTTGGACGATTTCCAACACACTTGAGCGTGACTCCGCATCCGCCCGCACCTTCACCAGCGCCAGGGCACGCTGCACCGATGTCGACTCGTCTAACTCGACGATCTTCAGCACGTTGATCAATTTGTTGAGCTGCTTGGTGACCTGCTCAAGCAGGAGCCGCTCCACACTGACCACGATGGTCATGCGCGAGACATCCGGAATCTCGGTGGGACCGACAGCCAATGACTCGATATTGAAGCCACGACGGGAAAAGAGGCTGGCGACGCGAGCCAGGACACCCGGCTTGTCCTCCACCAGTACCGACAATGTGTGACGAGTCATGTCATTCCACCGTATCCCAAGAAGGTGCCATTTCGCGGGCAACCATGATGTCGTCATTGCTGGTGCCCGCAGCGACCATGGGCCAGACCATGGCGTCTCGATGCACGACAAAGTCAATGACGACCGGGGCGTCGTTGATCGATAGCGCCTTTTCGATAACCGCATCGACCTCCTCGGCCGTCTCGCAGCGCAAGCCGTAGCAGCCATACGCATCGGCGAGTTTGACGAAGTCTGGGATCCGATGGCTGTGCAGATCGGTCTCGGAGTAGCGCTGATTGTAAAAGAGCGTCTGCCACTGGCGGACCATGCCAAGGCTGGAATTGTTGATGAGCGCAACCTTGATAGGGATCTCATTGATGGCGCAGGTGGCGAGCTCCTGATTTGTCATCTGGAAGCAGCCGTCTCCGTCGATCGCCCACACGATGTCATCGGGACACCCGACTTTGGCACCCATGGCAGCGGGCACCGCGTAGCCCATGGTGCCGAGTCCGCCCGAGTTAAGCCACGTTCGTGGCTTTTCGTACTTGACGAACTGCGCACCCCACATCTGATGCTGGCCCACACCCGCGGCCATGATCGCCTCCGGACCGCTGATGACTCCGAGGCGCTCGATCACGTACTGGGGCGAGAGGGTGCCATCATCGGGAAGGTCATAGCCGAGGGGATAGGTGTCGCGCCAGCGGTTCAACTGCGACCACCAGGCTTCATAGTCACCCACGCGACCCGCTGCCATCTCTTCACGTACGGCCGCGATCAACTCGGTGATGACCTCGCCGACATCCCCCACGATCGGCACATCGGCGTGACGGTTCTTTGAGATCTCTGCGGGATCGATGTCGGCGTGCACGATCGTGGCATCGGGGGCGAAGGTGGACAGTTTGCCGGTGACCCGGTCGTCAAAGCGCGCCCCCAGCGTGATGAGCAAATCGGCCTTTTGCAAGGCACCCACCGCGCCGACGGTGCCGTGCATACCCGGCATCCCCATGTGCTGCGGATGGCTGTCCGGGAAGGCACCGCGTGCCATGAGCGTGGTGACGACCGGGAGTCCGGTGAGCTCGGCTAGCTCCCGCAATTGCCGCGAGGCATCCGCACGGATCACGCCACCGCCGACGTAGAGCACGGGTCGGGAGGACTCCATGATGAGCCGAGCCGCTTCGCGCACCTGCTTGCTATGCGGCTTCGTCACGGGGTGGTAGCCGGGCAGGGAAATGTCCGTCGGCCAGGTGAAGGTCGTCATTGCCTGGAGAGCATCCTTGGACACGTCGACTAGGACGGGGCCGGGACGTCCCGACGATGCGAGATAAAACGCCTCGGCCACCGCACGCGAGATGTCGTCGGCGTTCGTGACGAGATAACTGTGCTTCGTGATCGGCATCGTGATGCCGCGGATATCTGCCTCTTGGAATGCGTCCGTCCCAATCGCTCCACTCGGCACCTGACCGGTGATGGCCACCATCGGCACCGAATCCATGTGGGCGTCGGCAATAGGCGTGACCAGGTTGGTCGCGCCGGGACCGCTCGTGGCCATGCAGACGCCGACGCGCCCGGTCGCGGCTGCGTAGCCTTCGGCCGCATGTCCGGCCGCCTGCTCGTGACGCACCAGGATGTGGCGGACCTGGCTGGAGTCCATGAGGGGGTCATACGCGGGCAGGATGGCGCCGCCGGGGATGCCGAAGACCACCTCGACCCCGGCGTACTCCATGGCCCGGATCAGGCTCTGCGCGCCCGTGATCTGCTCGGGGCTGGTGCTCATCTGTTCCTCACTCCACTTCAGTCGCGAGACCATGGTGGCGCATGGTCCCTCTCAACACGAAACCCCCCGACCCGGATGGGCTCGGAGGGTGCGCGGGGCCGCCATTGGCGGCAGATGAGCGGTTATCCCGCGCGCCTGCCTACAACAATGACAATCTGCTTCACAAGCACAGCGTAGCGGGTCGTTGCCCGACCCGCCAGGGGACGTGCCTCAATCACACACCGCACCACGGCTTGCGGACCCGACGAGCCTGGCGTACTTCGCCAGAACCCCCCTGGCGTATCGAGGCGGCAGGGGCTCGAACTGCGCCTGCCTGCGAAGAATCTCGTCCTCCTCCACCAGCAGATCCAGGGTGCGGGCGCGTATGTCCACGCGAATCCGATCTCCGTTGCGGACGAGCCCGATGGGTCCACCATCCGCGGCCTCCGGCGACACATGGCCAACACACAATCCCGTGCTGCCACCGGAGAAGCGTCCATCGGTGATGAGCAGCGTGTCGCGACCGAGCCCCGCACCCTTGAGCGCGCCCGTAATCATGAGCATCTCGCGCATCCCGGGACCTCCCCTGGGCCCCTCGTAGCGAATGACGATGACGTCACCCGCCTGGATGGTGCCGTCCTCGAGGGCCGCCATGGCGGCCTGCTCGCGTTCGAAGACCCGTGCGACACCTTCGAATGTATCGACGGGGACCCCTGCCGTCTTGACGACGGCACCCTCGGGCGCGAGTGACCCACCGAGGATCGAGATACCACCCGTCGCATCCAACGGGCTATCCATGGGACGCACAACGCTGCCGTCGGGGCCGGGGATGTTGAGCACAGCAAGGTTTTCGGCCAATGTGCGTCCTGTCACGGTCAGGCAGTCCCCGTGCAGAAGTCCCGCGTCCAGCAAGAGACGCATCACGACAGGGACACCGCCGACTCGATCCAGGTCAAACATCAGGTGCTGGCCGAAGGGCTTGAGATCCGCGAGGAGCGGCGTACGGTCGCTGATGCGCTGGAAGTCATCGAGATCCAGTTCGAAGCCAGCCTCGTGCGCAATAGCCGGAAGGTGGAGCACAGAGTTCGTCGACCCGCCGAGGGCCATGATGACCGTGATCGCATTCTCCAGGGACTCGCGCGTGATGATGTCGCGCGCCGTGATTCCTTGGCGAATCATCTCCACGACCGCCCTACCCGCATCTCGCGCCTGGATCTCGCGCCGCGCGTCCACCGCCGGGGGTGACGATGATCCCGGGAGGGCCATTCCCATGGCCTCAGCCGCGCTCGCCATGGTGTTCGCGGTGTACATCCCGCCGCATGTGCCCATCGTGGGGCACACCGCACGCTCGATTCGATCCAGATCCTCATCGGACATCAGGCCTCGAGCGTTGGCACCCACAGCCTCGAACGCCGTGACGATGTTGACGGTTTCCTCTCGCCCGTCTGTGAATCGCACATGGCCCGGCAGGAGCGAGCCGGCGTAGACGAGCACACTGGCCACATCGATGCGCGCTGCCGCCATGAGCATCGCGGGGATGCTCTTATCGCACCCGGCCAGCGTGACCATGCCATCGAGCCGCTCAGCCTGCATGACCGTCTCCACCGAATCAGCAATGACCTCGCGGGACACCAGGGAGAAGTGCATGCCCTCGTGGCCCATGGAGATGACATCTGACACGGTGATGGTCCCGAACTCCATGGGGAAGCCCCCCGCGGCGCGTATCCCGTAGGCCGCGTCCTCCGCCACCTCGCGCAGTGACATGTTGCACGGGGTGATCTGGTTGAAGGATGAGGCGATGCCGATCTGGGCTTTGCTGAAGTCGTCGTCCTCCATCCCGAGTGCTCGGAGCATGCCGCGGTTGGGTGAGCGGTCACGGCCCTGAGTGGCCAGGCGACTGCGAGGGGTCATGTCCGGGATCGTCGTCACCCCTCCACAATAGGCACAAACCGGACTGCGAGTATTTCCCCATGGATCACCGGACCCTGATCGACGTCGATGCCCTGCGCGCTCACGGGAACGATCCGCACCTGGTCATCCTTGATGCACGCTTCTCCCTTGATGATGAGGCGTGGGGGGATGCCGTCTACGCCGAGGCCCACATCCCCGGAGCCCAACGAGCCGACACAGCCCGCCACCTCTCGGGCCCGATCGTGGCCGGCGTCACCGGCCGACGTCCCTTTCCTGCCGTCGAGGTCTTCGCCGAGCACCTCAGTTCCTGGGGCATCGACTCCGACAGTCAGGTCGTGGTGTATGACGCGGATGGCGGCCTCATGTCAGCCGCCCGCGTGTGGCTCATGCTCCGATGGATGGGCCACGAGCGCGTCGCCGTGCTCGACGGCGGCTGGCAGGCATGGCTGGCTGCCGAAGCGCCCACCGAGTCCGCCGTTCGCCTCAGGCCCACCACGAATTTTATTGCCCGACCCCGCCCCGACCTCCTCGCCGACGTCAGTGAGGTGGATCGCGCACGGCAACTCACTCCCACGCGGGTTTTTGACTCTCGCGGTGCCGAGGGCTATCACGGCAGAGGCGTCTACCACGATCCGGTGCGTGGCCATATCGCCGGTGCGGGTCTGGCCGATCGAGCCCACACCCTCGATGGGGACCGTCGCTACCGCACCGCGGATGAGTTGCGACGCCACTATGGGGAGTTGATTGGTGACCAGGATCCCCATGACGTCATCTTCTACTGCGGCTCCGGCATCACGGCAGCCCAAAATGTCCTTGCCATGACGATCGCAGGATTGGACGGGGCTCGCATGTACGTCGGATCGTGGAGTGAATGGATCACCGACCCGTCACGGCCGGTGGAGTTGTGAACTCCCCTTTCCGTGTGGCCGTCATCGGGACGGGCTTCTTTGCCCAGAATCACCTGCACGCGTGGGCCGGTATGCCCGAGGTCGACGTCGTCGCCGTCTGCGACATCGATCGTGAGCGGGCGGATGCAGCAGCGGCCGAATTCGGTGCACGTCCCTACCTCGATGCTCGCGAACTTCTCGCCACTGAGGACATCGACTTCGTGGATATCGCCACGACACCGCCCACCCATCGAGAGATGGTCGAGCTTGCCGCTGAGCATGGTGTCGCTGCCATCTGCCAAAAACCCCTCGCATGGGAGATGAGTGATGCCAAGGCGATGGTTGATGCCATGGCTGCGCGGAATCTCACCTTTATGGTGCACGAGAACTTCCGCTTCCAGTATCCGATGAGACGGATCAGGGAGGTGATCGATAGCGGGGCGATTGGTCGTCCCTTTTTCGGCCGGATCAGCTTCCGCACCAACTTCGACTGCTACGCCAATCAGCCATGGCTCATCGACAGTGAGCGGATGATCATTGTCGATGTGGCGGTCCACCTCTTTGACCTCGCACGCTTCTTCATCGGCGAGCCCACGAGCCTCTACACGCAGGCGCTCCGCGTCAATCCGCGCATCCGTGGCGAGGATGTGGCCACCGTCCTCATGCGCATGCCCGAGGCCACCTGCATTGTCGATGCGAGTTATGAGACCTACGCCGACCACCTCACCTATCCCCAGACGTTCGTCACCCTGGAGGGCACCGAGGGAGCGGTCACGCTCGGACCCGACTATCGCCTCCAGGTCGTCTCTGGCGATCAGGTCACGCATGAGGACCTGCGTATCCCCCACCACCCGTGGGCGTCGGAGCCATGGAATGGCATTCAGGACAGCGTGGTGAACGTCCAGCGACATTTCATCGACTGCCTCCGGTCGGGTCGCACCCCGGAGACGTCCGGCGAGGACACCCTGCGACTGCTCGACATCACACTGGGTGCCTACGAGTCCCTCGAGAGCGGACTGCCCTATCCGGTCGGATCTGCGCTGTGACCCGTCAACGTCTCACCGCGGGTCCGCTCCAGGTCGACTACGACTCGGGTGATCTGCGATGCATCCGACTCGGCAACCAGGAGATTGTGCGACGCATCTACGTTGTCTTCCAAGATCGCAACTGGACGGCTCGCCCGTGGATCATCGAGTCGGAGTCCATCGAGACCGAGCAGGACTCATTCCAGATTGATGTACGAGCCCGTGGCACCTTCGACGCCAGTCCCTTCACGTGGAGGGGTCACGTGACCGGCTCCCCCGACGGTGAAATCACATATTCCATTGAGGGAGACACCCCATCCGCCTTCCTGCGCAACCGCCTGGGCATCTGCCTACTCCATCCCATGGCGGGATTCCCCGGACGCGCATGCACGATCGGACACGCATCCGGCGAGACCAGTGTCACGGCGTTTCCCGATCGCATCGCTGCACATCAGCCGTTTATGGACGTTCGCTGGATGAAATATCCGGCAGTCGATGGTGTGGACACCCGACTGGACTTCAGCGGGGAGGTCTTCGAGACCGAGGACCATCGCAATTGGAGCGACGCCTCCTACAAGACCTACTGCACACCCATCGCCCTGAGCTTCCCCGTCGAGGTGACCCCTGAGGATGTCATCCGCCAGTCGGTCCGCTTGACGCTCAACACAGTGGGCACCTACGCGGTCGCCCCCACGGCCACCGAGTCCGATGTCATCACCTCCGACGTCGTCACCATTGACGTCGGCGCTGACACGGTGCGACTCCCCCTTCTCGGCACCCAGATCACCGATCTCCCATGGTCTGATGATGAGGTCGACTCCATCCGCCACCTCGGCCTCAACCATCTGCTCATCACCATCGACGCGACCGGACCGGATCCGGCGGGCGATCTTCGTGCCGCGTACGACGTGGCCATCCGGACAGCAACGCGGCTGCACGTGCGGCTGATCGATGCCGACGATGCTGCCTATTCCTCACTGCGCCCCACGGTGGATGAGGTGGCGCCTCTCGTCGACTCATGGATGGTCCTCCGTCGTGACGAGTCGGTCACGTCCTCGGCTCAGCAACGGGTGGCCCGGGATGCCCTGGGTGCTGATCTGCCCTGGTGCGCAGGCACCGATCACTACTTCACCGAGATCAACCGGCAGCATCCCGACATGAGCGGAGCGACCTGGCTTGGGTTCTCCCTCAATCCCCAGGTGCACGCACATGACGATCGTTCAATCCTGCAAAACACCGCAAGCCACGGCATCATCGCCCGGGATGCAACATCAATCGCCCACGGTGCGCGCCTGCATATCGGTCCGGTGAGTCTGCGACCACGATTCAATCCCAACGCCACGGATCCGGATGCAGATGTGAGCAGCACGGATCTGCCGGCATCCGTGGATGATCGTCAACGGACCTGGCTCGGCGCTGCCTGGACCGCGCTTTCCCTGCGCGCCCTCGCGGGCTCGGTGGACGCCGTGACGTACTTCGAAGCCCTCGGCTGGCGTGGCCTGCGCGAGCGCGACTCCGGCTCGGCAGATCCTGATGCTTTCCCCTCAGGTCCCGGTGAGGAATTCCCGGTCTACGGCCTCCTGCGCGCACTGGAGGGCTTCTCCCTCGTGCACCCCACGACCTCAGATCAACCCGAGGTCGCCGATGCCCTCATCCTCGCCTCCGCCACGGGGCAGCTGCGCGCCCTCATCCTCAACCTCGAGGATTCCCCGCGCTCCATCCGCTTCACCGGCACCATCAATGACACCATCGAGGTCCCCCCGCTGTCCCTCACATCAACCGACCTGATCAGGAGTGCCCTGTGACCGATCCGCTCTTCTCCCTCAACGGACGCACCATCCTCCTCACCGGGGCCGGGGGGGCCATCGGATCGGTCGTCGCCACCGCGCTGGCTGAGCGTGGCGCACGGCTCGCCCTGCAGGATATCTCCGCCGACAAGCTAGGTCCCGTGCGCCAAGCGGTCGAGGCTGCGGGGGGCACCGCCATCACCCTCCCCGCCGACCTGGCCGACCCGGATGCCTGCGGTGCTGTCGTTCGCGAAGCGCACGCCCTGCTCGGGGGGCTGGATGTCCTCATCAACGGAGCCGGGATCAACCGTCGCAAGCCAATCAGTGAGGTCACCGCGGACGACTTCGATGCCATCGCTGCCGTCAACATGCGGTCCGTCTACTTCACCAGCCAGGCAGCACATCCCCTCATGGCTGCTGGCGGTGGTGGCAGCATCGTGAATCTCAGTTCGCTCAGTGCGCGGTTCAGTTTTGCCACGATCTCCGTCTATGCCGCCACCAAGGCTGCGGTGACCTCCATGACCCGCAGTTGCGCCCGGGAGTGGGCGTCTGATCGGATCCGGGTCAATTGCATCGAGCCCTTCGTCATCAAGACGGAGTTCACCAAGCCGCTGTGGGGAGAGGACCATCGCCAACGGTGGTTCGACCACGTCACTCCCCTGGGGCGCCTGGGAGATCCTGCTGAGGTCGTCGGATCCATCGTTTTCCTCGCCAGCGATGCCTCCAGTTGGATCACCGGGCAATCCATTGTTATCGACGGGGGCCTCACCGCCGGTGCCGACTGGGATGCCTACCGGGACATGTGACCACGCCGTTGGGGCCCGGTGACACTAGGGGACGGACACAAAGCGATTGTGCTGCTGACCGAGACCTGTAATGCCCGCGCTGACGACCTGCCCCGGCTGCACCCACTCGGGGGTCGCCACGCCCATCGCCACGCCGGGTGGGGTGCCGGTGTTGATGAGATCTCCGGGGTCCAGCACCAGGAATTGACTGATGTAGTGGACAAGCACATCGAACCCGAATACCAGGGACGTCGTACTCCCGGTCTGGCGGCGGACCCCATCGACATCGAGCCAGAGATCCACACCTGCAGCGACATCGACCTCGTAGTCGACCTTGGTCGCACCCCGCGGAATCAGCACATCATCCAGAGGATCCACCACCGTGTTGGGAGCCTTGGTGAAGAGCAGTGGCTCCTCCGGGATGGCCATACCCGACTCCGCAGCGTGATCGGCGTAGTTGAGTCCGGCGCACACCAGGTGGCCAACGATTTACATAGATCTCCTCAGTCGCAGACGGCGCCGCGACTGGCGGAGCCCACCAACTTGACGTACTTGGCCAGGACCCCACGGGTGTAGCGCGGAGGCAGCGGCTCAAAGTCGGCCCGCCGTCGAGCAAGTTCGCCATCATCCACAAAGAGGTCGAGGGTGCGGGATGGAATGTCGATGCGGATCCGATCTCCCGTGTGGACCAGCCCGATAGGCCCACCGTCGACCGCTTCGGGCGCGACGTGACCGACACACAGGCCGGTCGTGCCGCCGGAGAAACGGCCATCGGTGATGAGGAGGACATCCTTGCCGAGACCGGCACCCTTGATGGCCCCGGTGATCATGAGCATCTCGCGCATCCCCGGGCCCCCCTTGGGACCCTCATAGCGAATGATGATGACGTCCCCCGCCTGGATCGTGCCATCCTCCAGCGCCGCCATGGCGGCCTGCTCGCGCTCAAAAACGCGTGCGGTGCCTTCAAAGGACTCCACCTCAATGCCCGCATTCTTGACCACAGCACCCTCGGGGGCGAGCGAGCCGGACAGGATCGTGATGCCGCCCGTGGGCGCCAGAGCCGACGTTGACGCGTGGAGAATGTCGCCGTCCGGGTCCGGTGGGTCGATCTGATCCAGGTTTTCGGCCACGGTCTTGCCCGTGACGGTCAAACAGTCGCCGTGAAGAAGTCCGGCATCCAGGAGCGCTCGCATGACGACGGGTACGCCGCCGACGCGATCCACATCACTCATGACGTAGCGACCGAACGGCTTGACGTCGGCCAGCAGCGGGACCTTGGAGCCGATCCGATGGAAATCTTCCATATCCAATTCCACGTGCGCCTCGTGCGCGATAGCGAGGAGGTGCAGCACGGCATTGGTGGAACCGCCGAAGGCCATCAGCACCGCGATGGCGTTCTCCAAGGACTGACGCGTGATGATGTCGCGCGCCGTGATGCCCTGTCGGATGAGTTCGACAACAGCCTCACCCGAACGGCGTGAGATCCCATCGCGGCGTCGATCGACAGCGGGGGGAGCCGCTGATCCCGGAAGCGACATGCCCATGGCTTCCGCGGCACTGGCCATCGTGTTAGCGGTGTACATGCCTCCGCAGGCGCCCTCACCCGGGCAGATGGCGCGCTCAATGATGTCGACATCCTCTCGAGACATCAGACCCCGCGCGCAAGCTCCCACGGCCTCGAAGGCATCGATGATGGTCACGGTCTTCTCGGTGCCGTCGGTGAGTTTGGCAAAACCCGGCAGGATGGATCCGGCGTACACGAAGACACTCGCCAGATCCAGACGCGCTGCAGCCATGAGCATCCCCGGGAGGCTCTTATCGCACCCGGCAAACGTCACCATGCCGTCGAGCCGCTCCGCCTGCATCACAGCCTCGACGGAGTCCGCGATGATCTCCCGTGAAACGAGGGAGAAATGCATTCCTTCGTGCCCCATCGAAATGCCATCCGAGACAGAGATGGTGCCAAATTGCATCGGGAAGCCCCCCGCCGCGTGGACCCCCTCCTTGGCTGTCTTGGCCAGGCGCTCGAGTGACAGATTGCAGGGGGTGATCTCGTTCCACGACGACGCAATGCCGATCTGAGGCTTCACGAAATCCTCATCGCCCATGCCGACGGCCCGCAACATGCCGCGGGCAGCCGTGCGCTCCAATCCGTCTGTGACGTCGCGGGAGCGGGGCTTGATGTCAGGGGTCTGGGACATAACTCCAGACTAGGACACGATCACATGGAGCACCGACTCACCCGAGATCCAGCGCCGGGCCTGCTCGTCGACGAGTCGGGCAACGCGGGGTAGGAATGCGCTGGTGTTGCCACCGACGTGGGGGCTGATGAGGACCCCGGGAGATTGCCACAGGGGATGTCCGGGAGGTAGGGGCTCCGGGTCGGTCACGTCCAAGGCAAACTGCAGTCGGCCTGCCTCGGCGAGGAGAGCATCGGTGTCGGCGACGGCCCCGCGGGCGACGTTCACCAGCAGGGACCCGTCTTTCATCCGCTTCAAGAACGTGGCATCGACCAGGCCGCGGGTCGTCTCATCGAGAGGAACCGCCAGCACGACAACATCAGCCACCGGGAGCAGGTCGGGCAGTTCCTCCCGCGCCCGTACCCCGTCACGCGATGTCCGCGCCACGAGGGTGACGTGGCATTCGAAGCCCTCGAGACGCCGCGCGAGTGCCCGACCTATGCCACCGGCTCCGATGATGACGACGTGCTTATCCGCCAGCGCCTCGAAGCGACCATGGCGGAATCGCCCACTCGACATCGCGCGGGCTCCATCGTCTAAACACCGTAGTCGCGCCAGGATGAGTCCTACCGCCAGCTCGGCCGTGCTCGTATCGTGGACTCCCGCCGCATTGCACAGTGTCACCCCGGGCGGCAGGTGCATCAATGCGTGCTCATATCCGGCTGTGGGGAGTTGACACACTTCGAGTAGAGGCATGTCCGCCATGGCGGTCATGGCCCATTCACCCGCCATGTACGCCGGCACGTAAAAACGACAACCGGCCGGAGCAGGATCTGGCGGTCCGTCCCACACGACGACCGGATGATCCACCCGCAGCCCCAGGGCCTCCATCTGAGCGGCAATCTCATTCGGCAGCACGATCACGCCCCTACTTCACCACATGACCGGTCGCGTCGAGTAGCGTGCCGTCACCGCTCACCGCATAGTGGGAGGGTGTCGTTTCATGCGATTGCCGGCGCGGGTCTGCTGACCCTCCTCACCGCGTCCTGCTCACCCGCGGCGACACCAGCGGCACCTCCCCCAGCGACCCCATCCGCCGTGGCACCGACCATCTCGGTCAGCAGCGAACCAGCCCGGGGCCTGGTCAGCCCCTGGGGTCTGACTCCCGCACCCGACGGATCCGCTCTCGTGAGCGAGCGCGACACCGGCCGGATCCTGCGTATTGACGTCAACGCACCTCCTGTCGAGGTGACACGGGTGGCGCAGACCATGGCGGCGGGTGAAGGTGGATTGCTGGGCATCGCCGTCGATCCCACATCGCAGTGGCTCTACGCCTACGTCACGACCGCCGATGACAATCGCGTCATCCGCATGCCCCTGGAGGACCCATCGGGTCCCCGCGAAAACATCCTCACGGGCATCCCAAAGGCAGACATTCACAACGGCGGTCGCATTGCCTTCGGGCCCGAGGGCGACCTCTACGTCGCAACGGGTGACGCAGGGGAGCCCGATAGCGCGCAGGACCTGGACTCCCTCGCGGGAAAGATCCTGCGCACCTCCCCCGATGGGTCCATCCCCCGCGATAATCCCTTCCCCGACTCCGCCGTGTGGAGCCTGGGTCATCGCAATGTCCAGGGCCTCGCCTTCGACTCTGCCGGTCGCCTCTGGGCGACGGAGTTCGGCACGAATATCGCGGATGAACTCAACCTCATCACCCCCGGGGGCAACTACGGCTGGCCCGCTGTGGAGGGCACGGGTGGAGGAACCGACTACATCGATCCCCAGGCCCAGTGGGCTCCGACCTCACTCGCGTCGCCCAGCGGTGTCGCCATCCTGGGAGACGTGGCCTACGTCGCCTCGTTGCGCGGAGAGGTGGTGTGGCAGGTCCCTCTCGTGGGCGATCGTGCGGGCACACCCATCGCCTTGGACCTCGGGAGCCTCGGCCGGTTACGCACCATCCAGGCGATGCCGGACGGGACGCTCTGGCTCGTCACGTCCAACACGGACGGTCGCGGGGACCCCCGGGACGCGGATGATCGAATCCTCGCCCTTACTCCTGCCTAGGCGTCTTCCACACCCAGGCGCTCCAGGAGTAGCGCACGCACCCTGCTCGCATCGGCCTGGCCACGCGTCGCCTTCATCACCGCTCCCACGATGGCACCCGCCGCCTGCACCTTGCCACCGCGAATCTTCTCCGCAATATCGGGCTGTGCACTCAGCGCATCGTCGATGGCCGCTAGCAACGCACCATCATCGGAGACCACCGCAAGCGCACGCGCGGCAACGACCTCATCGGGTCGGCCCTCGCCAGCGATGACCCCTTCAAAAACCTGACGGGCCAGTTGGTCATTGAGGGCGCCGACCGCGATGAGTTCCTCCACGCGGATGATGTCCTGCGCCGTCACCGGCAGATCCGCCGGATCAACACCCCGCTCACCTGCCGCCCGCGTGAGTTCCCCCGCCCACCACTTGCGCGCAGCATCGGGTGCGAGACCAGCGGCCACCGACTGCTCCACGAGGTCAAGCACGCCGGCATTGACCAGGGAGACCATCTCGAAGTCACCGATGCCCCACGTGTGCGCCAGACGTGCTCGATGCACGGATGGCTGCTCCGGCAGTGCGGCCCGCAATTCGTCCACCCACGCGCGCGAGGGTGCGAGTGGCACCAGGTCCGGCTCCGGGAAGTAGCGGTAGTCCTCTGCCTGTTCCTTCGAGCGCCCCGGCGTGGTGACACCGGTGTCCTCGTGGAAGTGACGAGTCTCCTGAACGACCCGACCACCCGCGGCAAGCACCCCTGCCTGCCGTTGAATCTCTGACCGCACGGCCTGCTCAACGGATCGCAGGGAGTTGACGTTTTTGGTCTCCGACCGGGTGCCCAGCGAATCGCCCGGTCTGTTCAGGGACACATTGGCATCACAGCGCAGCGACCCCTCTTCCATCTTGACATCCGACACCCCCAGGCCCCGCACGAGATCGCGCAACTCAGTGACGTAGGCGCGGGCGACCTCGGGGGCGAGCGCACCCGTGCCCGTCACCGGTCGTGTCACAATCTCCACCAGCGGAATACCCGCGCGGTTGTAGTCCACGAGCGAGTGATCGGCCCCATGGATCCGCCCGGTCGAACCCCCGGAGTGGGTGAGCTTGCCCGTATCCTCCTCGAGGTGCACTCGCTCAATCTCTACTCGCACGGTGAGCGGACCGTCTGCGGTTGCCACGGTGACATCCAGATATCCATCGACGCACAGCGGCTCGTCGTACTGACTGATCTGGTAGTCCTTGGGCATGTCGGGATAGAAGTAATTCTTGCGCGACATCCGGCACCACTCGACGATGGAGCAATTCAGGGCGAGGCCTATGCGGATGATGGACTCGATGGCGGCGGCATTCATCACGGGCATCGATCCGGGCAGGCCCAGACACACCGGACACACCTGCGTGTTGGGGGGTGCGCCGAACCGCGTGGGACATCCGCAAAACATCTTCGACTCGGTGCCCAACTCGACATGGACCTCCATGCCGATGACCGGCTCGAACTCGCCAATGGCGTCGACAAAAGCCTTCGGGCTGCTCACAGCGATGGCACCTCCTCGATGAGTAGATGACCCCATCGATCCCGCAGAGCACCTTCGAGCGCAGCGCCGACCAGATAGAGCCGCGCATCAGCCATGGCCGGTGCCATGATCTGCAATCCCACGGGGAGTGCGTCTTCAGGTGCGAGTCCCACGGGCACCGACATCGCGCAATTGCCGGCGAGATTGACCGGGATTGTCGCGACATCATTGAGATACATCGCGAGGGGATCATCGATCTTCTCGCCAAGACGAAAGGCCGTGGTGGGGGCCGTCGGTGAGATGAGCACATCCACGCGCTCGAAGGCAGCATCAAAATCGCGCCGGATAAGAGTGCGCACCTTCTGCGCCTGCCCGTAGTAGGCGTCGTAGTAGCCACTGGATAGCGCATAGGTGCCCAGCATGATGCGTCGCTTGGCCTCTGATCCGAAGCCAGCCTCGCGCGTCGCCGCCATGACCTCCTCCACGGAATGCTGACCGTCATCCCCGACCCGCAGCCCGTAGCGCATGCCGTCGAAGCGAGCGAGATTGGAGGAACACTCGCTGGGCAGGATGAGGTAGTAGGCAGCGAGGGCATAGTCAAAGTTGGGGCACGACACCTCGACGACCTCGGCACCAAGATGTTCCAGGATCTCCACTGCCTCACGGAATCGCAGCTCCACACCCGACTGGTAGCCCTCACCGGAGAGCTCCTTGACCAGACCGATGCGCATGCCCCTCACATCCGCACGTGTCGCAGCGGCGACGACATCGGGTACCGCCTCCGGGATCGAGGTGGAGTCACGGGGATCGTGGCCAGCGATGACCGAGTGCAGCAGAGCGGCGTCCATGACCGTGCGGGCACATGGTCCCGCCTGGTCAAGGCTCGATGCGAGAGCAACGAGTCCGTAGCGGGACACCCCGCCGTAGGTCGGCTTGACCCCCACCGTGCCGGTCACGGCTGCCGGCTGCCGGATGGATCCGCCCGTGTCCGTGCCGATGGCCAGCGGCGCTTCGAATGCGGCCAGGGCAGCGGCGGATCCGCCACCGGAACCTCCAGGGATGCGTTCAAGATCCCAGGGATTGTGCGTGGGCCCGTATGCCGAATGCTCGGTGGATGAACCCATGGCGAACTCATCCATATTGGTTTTGCCCAGGATGACGACACCGGCCTCGCGCAATCTCTGAACGACCGTTGCGTCGTATGGTGGGCGCCACCCCTCGAGGATGCGAGACCCACATGTCGTGGGGATCCCCTTCATGACCAGCACATCCTTGAGCGCCAGCGGGACACCCGCGAGCGGGCCCAACGCCCCACCGGATGCGCGGCGCGCATCGACGGCATCAGCCGCTGCCAGGGCACCCTCGACATCGACATAGAGGAAGGCGTGCACCTCACCGTCGACCTCGGCAATGCGGTCAAGGTGGGCCTGCGTCACCTCTCGGGAACTCACGTCTCCCTCCGCAATCGCCCCGGCCAACGTCGCAGCTTCCTGACGGATGAGGTCGCGCTCCAGTGGACCGCTCACGCCTCCTCCTCCAGGATGCGCGGGACGCTGAAGCGGTCATCTTCAACAGCCGAAGCGGCCGCGAGCGCTTCCTCACGGCTCAGGCATGGTGCGATGACATCGGGGCGCAAAACATTCACGAGGGGCACCGGATGAGACGTGGGAGGGATGTCGTCGGCAACAACCTCGGAGACCCGGGCTACCGCACCGAGAATGACATCGAGCTGCTCGGCGTAATGGTCGAGCTCCGCATCGGGGATGTCGAGGCGGGCCAGGTGCGCGAGATGCGCAACTTCCGCTCGAGTGATTGCTGACATGACTGCAGTCTAGGGACCGGCTCCGACTCACTCGCCCGAGGTGGCCGCTGAACGGGCCGCATCCGGGCCGCTGTCCAGCAGGACTCGGAATCCCGCGCCGTCGAGGATCGGCACGCCGAGTGCCATCGCCTTCTCGTACTTGGTCGAGGTGGACTCACCCGCCGAGACGAGGAAGTCTGTCTTCTTTGACACTGAGCCCGTGACCTTGGCTCCGCGCTCCTGGATGGCGTGAATTGCTTCATCTCGAGTGAAGCCCTCAATCGTCCCCGTGATGACGACGGTCAAGTCCTGAAGCGGGCCCGGGCCCTCAGATCGCATCGCGTCGGCAAGCCGCACACCCGCTGCGCGCCACTTGGCCACCACATCACGATGCCAGGGCTCCGCGCACCACTCGGTCAGGGAGTCGGCAATAACACCCCCCACCCCGTCAACCTCCGCCAGTCGCTGCGGATCCGCTGACGAGATCGCGTCAAAACTGCCCAGGTCACGTGCAAGAGCCTGGGCTGCAGTCGGACCCACATGGCGAATCGACAGGGCGACGAGCACCCTCCACAGCGGACGCTCTTTCGCCTCAGCAATGTGGGCCAGCATGCCCTTCGCATTTTCCGTGAGTTGCGGACCATCCTCACCCTTGGCGGGATCGCGCGTGAAGAAGGGACAGCGCAGGAGATCCTGCACCGTCAGAGCAAAGAGGTCTCCCTCATCCCGCACCAACCCGCACTCCAGAAGGGCAGCGGCTGCCTTCCCCCCCAGACCCTCAATATCCATGGCCCCTCGGGAGGCGACATGGAAGAGACGCTCGCGCAGTTGGGCCGGGCAGGATCGAGCGTTGGGACAGCGAAGGTCGGCATCGCCTTCCTTTTCGGGCGCGAGTCGACTATCGCACTCCGGGCAGCGCGTCGGCATCACGAACGCTCGCTCACTGCCATCACGCATCTCCACCACGGGGCCCAGCACCTCGGGGATAACATCACCCGCTTTGCGCAGCAGAATCACGTCACCGATGAGCACACCCTTGCGCTCGACCTCCTGCGCGTTATGCAGGGTCGCCATGGACACGGTCGATCCCGCAACCCGTGCCGGCTCCATGATCGCGAAGGGAGTGACGCGACCGGTGCGCCCGACATTGACCGCGATGTCAACCAATCGTGTGCGGACCACCTCGGGCGGATACTTGTACGCGATGGCCCAGCGGGGTGCTCGCGACGTGGCTCCCAGTCGTTCCTGCACGCTGAGGTCATCCACCTTGATGACGACACCATCAATCTCGTGCGCGACGTCATGGCGATGCTCGCCGTAGTAGGAGATGTAGTCCTCCACGCCGGCGATATCCGGCACCAACCTGAGGCGCTCACTCGTCGGGAGGCCCAACTCTGCCAATACCTCGTAGGCGCGGCTCAGCGTCGAGAACTCCACTCCCTCGTGCGCCCCAATCCCGTGCACCACGAGGCGCAGCGCGGCGAGCCGATGGGTGGCGACGGCGAGTTCCGCCCGAAGGCGTGCTATCCGAGCACCTTCTCGCTCAGAGCCACGTGAGCGAGACTCCACATCAGCGAGGTCCTCCTGTCGCCGGTCGATCCGTTGCCGAAGGCTTCCCGCCGCAGCATTGCGTGGGTTGGCGAACGGTGACCCACCGATGCTGAGTTGCTCGTTGTTGATGGACTCAAACTCCACGAGAGGGAAGAAGATTTCTCCGCGCACCTCCAGGAGTGGTGGCGGATGCGGGCCCCTCAGCGTCTTGGGGATATCGGGGATGAAGGCAGCGTTGTAGGTGACGTCCTCTCCCACGCGGCCATCCCCTCGGGTGGCCACACTGCGCAACCTGCCATCGACATATACGAGATCCACGGCCAACCCATCGACCTTGAGTTCGCACAGGAGCGCGGGTGCCACCCCGCATAGTCGTTCGACACGCTGGGACCACGCCTGCACCTCCTCGGGAGAAAAGGCGTTGTCCAGGCTGTACATCCGCATGAGGTGCTCGACCGGCTCAAACATGTCGGCTCGGGACCCGCCCACCGTCTGACTCGGAGACTCCCCCGAAGCCAACTCCGGATGCAGGGCCTCCAGTTCGATGAGCTCCCGGTAGAGACCGTCGTACTCGTCATCAGAAAGAGTGGGTGCATCCTGCTGGTAGTAGCGATCACGCGCCGCGTTGATCGCATCGACCAGGTGCATCCACCTCATCTGAGTCTCGGCCGAGACGCTCACACCTCCTCCCCCTCCGGAGCCGCCTCGTCTCGAGCGATGCGTCCAGCAATACCAAGCCCCGCGTAGGTCCATCGTGCCCACTCGGGTGAGGTGTCGGCGAGACCGCACGCCGGGGTGAACGCCACGGCTGCATTGGCGACATCCGCGGGGATTCCCCAGCGCGCATACTGCTCACGTGCCCGCCCGGCAATGACCTCTCCGAGCGCCTGGGGCCCTGACACCGTGACTGGCACCGTCGGGGCATAGCCGAGCAGGACGAGAAGGCCGGCTTCGACTGCCGCACCGAGGGACTCCTCCTGATCCTCCGCAAGCACTGCCGGATCGACAGAGAGCATCTCGGCGCCCGACCGACGCAGGAGATCAATCGGGGCGCGCGCATCGCAGCAGTGCACTCCGGGGACCGCTCCGGCATCGTGCGCAGCCGAGAACACCTGACCCAGGAGCAACTGCGCTCGCTGGACATCCACGGATCGGTAGGTCGCCATGCCGCTTGCGGTGCTGACTCCGCCCGCCAGCACTGTCGGCAGGGCTGGCTCATCGAACTGCAGGATGATCCGCGCACCCGGGAGGCGCCGACGTAGGTCGGCAATGTGTCGCACGGAAGCCTCCGCGAGAGCTCCGGCGAGATCACGGCATGCACCATGATCACGCACGGCTCTCTCACCGGTGCGCATCTCAATCATGGCCGCCAACGTCCACGGACCGACAAGTTGTGCCTTCAGGATCCCCGCACGACCCGCGAGGGCCTCCTCGATGCCGTCCAGATCCTCGCCCAGCCACGATTGGGCTCGCGCCATCTCTCGGCCCGGCGATGAGGTGAAGCGCCATCCCGAGGGAGTCGTGGCGACCGCGAGATCCGGAGCCACAGCAGCCAGCAGTCCTGCCGTCCGCCCGATCATGTCCGCCCCGGGCCCGCGACCGGGGAGCTCGGGCACATGCGGGAGATCGGGCAACTCTCCCGCCAGCGTGATGGACCACTCCCGGGTGTGCACGCCCGGGAGAGACCCAATGCCCGTGGCCGCGGCTGGCGCGACCGTCAGGCCCTCAGCCATCCAGACCGTCCATCATCGCCGGGATCGCTCGATCGTCGCCGACCCAATCACGCGGGTGCCGTCGTACATTGCCATGGCCTGTCCGGGCGCAACACTGCGTACGGCGATATCTAGCTCCGCTATGACACCACCGCCCGTCACCTCGATGACGGCAGGATGGTGTTCACCGTGGGCGCGGATCTGAATCTCAACCCGATCACCCGACACGGGCGGGGCTGCGCACCAGCGTGGCTGCGAGGCCTCAATCCTCGTCACCGACAGCAGGTCTTCCGCGCCAACCCACACCCGTCCGGCCGCCGGGTCCACATCGACGACGTAGCGACGAGCACCATCCGGTGCCGGTGAGCTGAGGGCGAGGCCGCGACGCTGGCCCACCGTGAAGGTGTGGGTCCCGCGGTGCTGTCCAAGGACCGCACCCGAAGCCTGATCCATGACGTCACCGGGAGACTCGCCGAGCTTGTCGTGCAGCCAACCGGCCGTATCCCCGTCGGGGATAAAACAGATGTCGTGACTATCGGGCTTGTCCGCCACACGCAAACCTCGCGCTGCGGCATCGGCACGCACCTGTGACTTCACGCTGTCGCCCAGGGGCAGGAGGGTGCTCTCAATCTGTGCCAGTGTCAGCACCGATAGGACATAGGACTGGTCCTTGGCTTCGTCAACCGCTCGATGCAACTCCGCTCCCCGGGGACCATGGACGATGCGTGCATAGTGGCCCGTGCAGACCGCGTCGAAGCCGAGTGCCTGCGCACGGTCGAGAACCGCCGAGAATTTGATGGCCTCATTGCAGCGCAGGCAGGGATTGGGAGTTCGACCGGCTCGATACTGCTCAACGAAGTCCTCGATGACCTGCTCGGTGAACTCCTCGGAGAGATCCCATACATAAAAGGGAATCCCCAGCACGTCAGCGACGCGTCGTGCGTCATGGGCATCCGCAGCAGAGCAGCAGCCCTTCGAACGACCACCCACCGACGGTGCGCGAGCGAGCGCAAGGTGGATGCCGACAACATCGTGGCCGGCGTCAACAGCGCGAGCAGCCGCAACAGCCGAATCGACCCCACCCGAAAGTGCAGCGATCACACGCATGTCAGCGGACCGGGCGTAGTCGGGGTGTTGCCGCTCGAAAGGCTCGGTCCAGTGCTCCCGGCATGACCTCAATCACGAGATCGACATCACCTGAGCGACTGGATCGCCCGAAGGAGAAACGCAGGGACCCGCGAGCGATACCAGCATCGATACCCATGGCTTCCAGCACATGGGACGGCTCCGGGACCCCGGCCGTGCATGCCGAGCCCGTGGAACATTCGACACCGGCAGCATCGAACAGCATGAGGAGCGTGTCCCCATCAGAGCCGGGGAAGGACACGTGGACCGTGCCCGGCAACCGGTGCTCGGGATCTCCATTGATCACGGCATCCGGGGCGACACCGCGGATCCCTTCAATGAGCCGCTCGCTGAGCTCGTTCATACGCGCCGCGTGCACCTCCTGGTCCGCGACTGACTGGCGGACCGCGACGGCCAGCGATGCCGCTCCCGCCGCGTCCAGCGTGCCGGAGCGCACCTCGCGCTCCTGTCCCCCACCGTGCATGAGGGGCACCACGTCGGCATCGCGACGTAAGACCAGCGCTCCGGTCCCGACGGGGGCGCCAAGTTTGTGTCCACTCATCGCCAGCGAGGTCAACCCTGGCAGTCCGGCGTCGACGGCGAGGCGCCCTATCGCCTGCACCGCATCGCTGTGGAAGGGCACCTTCGCCTCCGCACAGGCCTCGGCAATGCGAGCCAAGGGCTGCACCGTGCCCACCTCGTTGTTGGCCCACATGACCGTGCAGAGCGCGACATCATCACCCAGACGCGATCGGACATCGTGGGGATCTACCCGACCCACATCGTCGACGGGCAGCCAGTCAATGTCGTAGCCGTGGCTACCGAGCCACAGGACTGGATCAAGAACAGCGTGATGTTCAATGGTGGAACACAGGATTCGACGCCGACGGGATGGGGCCGCCCACGCCAGCCCCTTCACCGCGAGGTTGTCCGCCTCGGTGCCTCCCGACGTGAAGATGACCTCACTCGGTCGTACACCGAGATCATCGGCAAGCGACTCCCGCGCTTCCTCAACCACCCGTCGTGCTGCCCGTCCGGAGGCATGCAATGACGAGGGATTGCCCACCGTGAGTGACACATCGCGCCACACGTCTGCTGCGTCGGGAAGGACCGACGTCGTGGCAGCGTGATCGAGATAAGCGCGATCGGTGGACACGTCGTACAGCCTACCCGCCGAGACCCATCAGGCCTTGCGCTTGGCAATCTCCTCGGTCAACTGGGGTACGACGGCAAAGAGATCTCCGACGACGCCAAAGTCGGCCAGCTCAAAGATCGGCGCCTCGGGATCCTTGTTGACCACCACAATGGTCTTTGAGGTCTGCATGCCCGCCCGGTGTTGGATTGCCCCGCTGATGCCATTGGCGATGTACAACTGTGGGGACACGGTCTTGCCTGTTTGGCCCACCTGGTACTGGTGGGGATACCACCCAGCATCCGTCGCGGCACGGGAGGCTCCCACGGCCGCGCCCAGGGAGTCCGCGAGTGCCTCCACGACACCGAATCCCTCGGCGCCCCCGACCCCGCGACCTCCGGAGACAACGATGGCCGCCTCGCTCAGGTCAGGACGACCGCCCTTGCTCGCCACCGTGCGTCCCACCACCCGAGCGGACTTCGCCGCATCCGAGATATCCGCGGCAACGTCGACCCGAGCAGCCGCGCCCGGTGACGGTACCGGCGCTGTCGAGTTGGGCCGCACCGTGATGAGGGGGGTGCCGTTGGACACCCGTGAGGTGACCACGGTCGAGCCACCGAAGACGCTCTGCGTGGCCGTGAAGTCAGCAGCCACCCCGACAGCATCCGTGATGATGCCCGAGCCCGCCTTCACTGCGACTCGCCCCGCAATCTCCTTGCCCTCGGCCGTGGACGGCAGGAGGACTGCGGCCGCGGACGAGTCCGCCATGAGGCGCGCCAAGGCCTCTGCCTTGGGCGCGACGAGGAAGTCGTCCATGTCGGCTGAGTCAACGACGTACACCTTCTCCGCGCCGTACTCGCCCAGGGAGGCCAAGGCGGCGTCGGATGCACCGATGCCCAGCCAGACAGCGGAGGGGGTCCCGAGCGCGCGCGCGAGCGTGAGCAGCTCGAAGGTGACCTTCTTGACCTGGCCGTCCGCGTGCTCCACGAGCACGAGAATCTCTGACATGTCCTGCTCCTTCTTGGTGGACCTATGGCTCGATGGGTCTGTGACTAGATGAACTTCTGGTCGACGAGGTAGTCCGCGATGCGCGAGCCACCCTCGCCTTCATCGGCCACAACCATCCCGGCGGCCTTGGGGGGACGGGCGGCAAAATCGTCCACGACACTCCACGCGGCCCCGAGACCGACCGTCGCGGGGTCGAGTCCTATGTCGGCAACGCTGAGGATCTCGACCGGCTTCTTCTTCGCCGCCATGATGCCCTTAAACGACGGGTAGCGAGGCTCGTTGATCTTCTCCACAACGGACACCACCGCGGGCAGCGATGCCTCGACAGTGTCAAACCCGTATTCCATCTGGCGCTCGATGCGCACCGTGGACCCGTCAATCTCGACCTTTTGGGCGAAGGTCACCTGCGGGAGTACAAGCCTCTCCGCCACCATGGCGGGGACGACGCTCATGCGCGCATCAGTGGATTCGGAGCCAAAGATGATGAGGTCAAAAGATCGACCCTCAAGCACCGTGGCGAGCGCCGCGGATGTCGCGACCGCATCCGATCCGTGCAGGGCATCGTCAACGAGGTGGATGCCCGCGTCGGCACCCATGCTCAGCGCCTTGCGCACCGTCTCGGCCGCCCGCTCGGGACCCATGGATACGACGACGACCTCACCACCGTGTGCCTCGCCGATCCGCAGGGCCTCTTCGACCGCGTACTCGTCGAGTTCGTTGAGTACACCCTCGGCTGCTTCACGGTCCAGCGTGGAATCACCGGCTTGGAGCTTCTTCTCCGCCCAGGTGTCCGGGACCTGCTTGACGCATACCGCGATCTTCACGCGCCACTCCTTCAGTCGGCTAACCATCTGTCTAGTCCACAGGTTACTCGCCAGTACCGATCCCGGCGCGCCCAGCGCCCGCCTGGTCGCCCGCGGTCGCCGTACGGCACCCTAACCGGGTGGATTCCCCCGCCGCTGCCCTCGCCGCCACGGGCGAGCGCACCGTCCCGGGCATGCCGGATGAGGACTACTGGTTTGCCCGCCACGAAGTGGCCTACCGCTGGGTCGCTGACCTCCTGGGCACCGACCGGGTCGTCGTCGATGCGGGTGCGGGCGAGGGCTATGGGACGTCATTGCTGGCTCCCTCCCTGGCCCGGCCGGTGATCACACTGGAGTACGACGCCACCGCCTGCCGGCACATGCGAAACACCTACCCGGATGCCCGCGTGGTCATGGCGAATCTCGACACACTGCCGCTGCGCACCGGCTCCGTGGATGTCATCGTGTCGTTCCAGGTGATTGAACATCTGTGGGACCTGTCGGGATTTCTGCGGGAATGCCGCCGAGCTCTCAGCCCGGGTGGACAACTCATCGTGACGACTCCGAATCGCCTGACCTTCTCACCGGGCCTCGCACGCGGCACCAAGCCCATGAATCCCTTCCATGTCGAGGAATTCGATGCTCAGCAGGTCACCATGATGATGGACTCTGCGGGATTCGATCGCGTTGACCTCCGCGGAGTCCACCATGCTGCGCGACTTCGCGCGTGGGAACACAGGCATGGCAGTATCGTCGCCGCGCAAATCACCGCCGCCGTGCAGGGCACCTGGCCACCTGCCCTACGTCGCATGGTTTCCACCGTGACCGCGCGCGATTTCACCATTGATGATGCATCGCTGGCGAACACCGACCCGGTGATCATGGGGGCCCAGGATCTGCTGGTGATAGCCGGAGTGGTTCCGTGACCTCGACGGAGACAGGCCGCACAACACGGGGGCGCTTCGCCATCGTCCTCCACACCCACCTGCCCTGGGTTGCCCATCACGGCACGTGGCCCGTCGGTGAGGAGTGGTTGCATCAGGCCTGGGCTACCTCCTACCAGCCCCTCTTTTCACTCCTGCGGAAGCGGGCCGAGAAGGGTCTGCGTGGTCAGGTGACCCTGGGGGTGACACCGATCCTCGCTGCGCAATGGGATGACCCCTATCTCCTGGAGGCGCATCACACCTGGCTCGGCTACTGGCAGACACGCGCCATCGGGATGGCGGGCGCGCGCGACATCGATCGCAGGACGACCGGTCAACGCGAGTACGCCTTGGCATCCGCGGCACTCACCGACTTTGAGTCACACTGGAGCGCGGGTGGATCCGCGGCGCTGCGCGCCCTCCTCCACTCCGGCGTGATAGACGTCCTCGGGGGCCCACTCACGCACACATTCACTCCGCTCATGCCCGCGCGCTTCGCGCGAGACAGCCTCACCGCGGGACTCGACGACGCACTCCGCCGCTGGGGGACACGGCCCACGGGATCGTGGACACCGGAGTGTGCCTGGGAACCGGGCATGGAATCCATCCTGGCCGCAGCGGGGGTGGATCATCTGGTCCTCGACGGACCCAGCCTGCTTGGCTCCGGCGCCACAACCGCCAACGCGTGGCTCCTCGGTGACACCGACGTCCGGGTCGTGGGACGAGATCTCGAGGTCACCTACCGAGTGTGGTCACCCCGTCGCGGCTACCCGGGCAATCGCTGGTACCGCGACTTCCACACCTTCGATCACGAGTGGGGCTTCCAGCCGTGCCGGGTGACCGGTCATCACGTCGACCCCCTGCAGAAGGCGCCGTACAACACCGACCAGGCACGCGCGCAGGTGGAGAGCGACGCTCACGACTTCGTCGACGTCGTGGTCCGACGCCTGAACGAACTATCGACGCTGACCTCGGATCCACTTGTCGTGGCGGCCTTCGACACGGAACTCTTTGGCCACTGGTGGCATGAGGGCCCGATGTGGCTCGATCGCATCCTCGACCTGCTGCCCACCGCAGGAGTGCAGGTGATCGGCCTCGAGTCAGCCGTGACCGACCCTGTGGGCCGCGTCATCCCCGAGCCCGGGTCCTGGGGTCTGGGCAAGGATTGGCATATCTGGACCGATCCACACGACATGGCGGAAAGGCAGAGCGCTCTCGCACACGATGTTCTCGCGATGCTCGACGAGAGCCACCCCCGTCGACATCGCTCGCCGGCACATGACCAGTTGATTCGCGAGACTCTGCTCGCACTCGCAAGCGACTGGGCATTCATGGTCAGCCATGACACGGCCGCAGACTACGCACATGGGCGCTTCACAGGCCACGTAGACGCAGCACACAGAATCATGGATGCCCTTCGTGTCGGGGATGTGGCATCGGCCAGCACACGTGCCGAACAGGCGGGACAGCGTGACCATCCCTTCGGTGATCTCGATGCGCGACGTTTCCTCCGGTGAGCCAGCGGGCACCAGGCCCTATGCTCACCGGATGCGCGTACTCCACGTGTCGTGGGAGTACCCCCCGATGGTCTACGGCGGGCTTGGCCGCCACGTGCATTCCCTCGCCGAAGCTCAGGCTGCGCGCGGCGACGAGGTGATCGTGCTGACGCAAAGTGCAGGCGTCGAGACCGTGCGGGAGACTCTCGATGGCGTCGATATTGTCCGCGTCCCGCATGATCCGCCCGCGCTGGAATTCACCGAGGCGAACCTCCTGGCCTGGGTGCTCGGCATGCAAACCGCACTCATCCGGGTGGGCAGCAGCCTCGGCCATGTCGATGTCATCCACGCCCATGACTGGGTCAGTGCCCACGCTGCCATCGCCCTACGACCTATCCTTTCGGCCGATGCGCTCCTCTCCACGATTCACGCGACGGAAGCGGGCAGGCATCAGGGCTGGCTGCCGGGGCCACTGTCTGAAGCGATCCACGACATCGAGCACTGGCTGGTGCATACGTCGGATCGCATCATCGTGTGTTCGCACCACATGCGACGTGAGGTCGAGCAACTCTTCGATATCAATCCCCCACAGGACCATATCGACGTCATCGCGAACGGCATCGATCTGAGGCGTTGGCGCACCACTGCGGCCCAGGCGGCCCAGGCACGCGAGGCGCATGCCGCACACGGGCCGCTCGTGGTCTTCGTCGGCCGCCTCGAGTGGGAGAAGGGGGCCCACACACTCATCGAGGCCCTCCCCGAATTGCGCCGGCGCGCACCCGGTCTGCGCGCTGTTGTGGCCGGACGAGGTGGGCACGCGCAGGCACTGGAAGCACTGGCGAAGGAGCGACGCGTCACCGACTCGGTGGACTTCGTCGGCTGGCTGCCCGACACGCACCTCCACGCGCTCATGGCCGCGGCAGATGCCCTCGTCCTGCCCAGTCTCTACGAACCCTTCGGTCTCGTCAGTCTTGAGGGTGCGGCACTCGGCACCCCGCTCGTCGTTGCTCGCACGGGTGGGCTGGCTGAGTTCGTTATCGATGACGTCACCGGGCGAACCTTCACTCCGGGTGATCCCGCCGCCCTTGCCGATGCGGTCATGTCCACGCTCGACAATCCCGATGATGCACAGCGCATGGCCCACGTTGCGCGGGAGCGCCTGAGGAGCGACCATGACTGGGCCGGCCTAGCGGCTCGCACGGACGACGCCTACCTGCGGGCACGTGCACCGGAATCGGAAGAGATCACCCGCCGGAGAGCTCAGCCGATCCCAGCACCTCGTGGCGCCGCAGATCGAACCATCAACCTGCTTGGTCGGTGACGGCCTGCACCCTCCGGTGGCGGAGGAGGTTCAAGGCCGCACCCCGGTCACGCTGACGTTGTAAAAGAGTTCGTCCGGGACCACCCGGGCGAGCACACGCTCATCCAGGGCTGCCAGCTGCTGCCAGGTGCGATAGGCGAACGTCGCCCAGCCCCACCCGAGGGATCCCGGTCGCACAGCGGCCTCGAGGGTGCGCACAGGCCAGCCGAACCAGGAGGCGGTGAGCTCCTCCGTGACGGTCTTCACATCGATGGCGCCAGCTCGCAGCGCCATCCGGGCCAGCGCGTCCGGATCGAAGGTGTGCAGGTCCACGACTGCTTCGAGGTAGGCCTCCTCTGAGGATTGAGTCAACTCCTCCGCGGGCCGGCCAAAACGATCGCGCAAGCCCGGCCACTGCGTGGCCTGCGAAGCCGCCCACCAGGTGAGCCGGGACAAGCGGCGTGCGATGACATCGCCCCGCTGTGTCGGCTCACCGCAAAACACGAAGCGACCTCCGGGGCGCAGCACGCGGAGGAACTCGCGGATGGCCAACTCCACATCGGGGATGTGATGGAGCACAGCATGGCCGATGACCACATCGAAACTCTCATCGTCAAAAGGCAGCGCCTCCGCATCGGCGACCTGTCCCGTCACGTCCAGGCCGAGTTCCTTGCCGTTGCGGACGGCGACCTCCACCATGCCCGGGCTGATGTCGGTGACCACAGCCGATGTCGCAAGCCCTGCCTGCATGAGGTTGAGGACGAAGAACCCCGTGCCAGCACCCACTTCAAGGACCCGACCGCACGGCCATCCTGAGTCCCCTGCGACGTGCACGTAGCGATCCCGCGCGTAGTCAATGCATCTCTCGTCATAGGAGATGCTCCACTTGTCATCGTACGTGGAGGCTTCCCAGTCGTGATAAATCACGTTGGCCAGTTTGGGGTCGTGCCAGGCCTGCTCCATGCGCGGGTCATTCATGATCCGGTGAACTCCGCTTGTCCCGGGCCGTTGTCCATGAAGGACGACATGCCAATCCGTCGATCCTCAGTGCCAAAGAGACCAGCGAAGTGAACACGCTCAATTTCCAATCCCGATTGGATATCCGTCTCTAGGCCTCGAGAGATTGCCGCCTTGGCGGCGTGCAGTGCCAGGCGCGGTCCACGAGCAAACTCAGAAGCCCAGGCCGCAGCCGTGGCGTACACGTCATCCGGAGGCACCACGCGATCAACCAGCCCGATCGACAGGGCCTCCTCCGCCCCCACGAAACGCCCGGAAAAAATGAGGTCCTTGGCGCGTGCCGGGCCGACCAGCCGTGGAAGTCGCTGGGTGCCACCGGCGCCGGGGATGATGCCCAACAAAATCTCGGGTTGGCCAAACTTGGCGTTGTCTCCGGCCACGCGGAAGTCGCAGCACAGCGCTAGCTCGCATCCGCCGCCGAGTGCGAAGCCTGTGACGGCGGCGATCGTGGGTTGCGGGATCTGCTCAATCGCGGTGAAGGCGTCCTGGAGGCCTCGGGTGCGTTCCAATGCCTCGGACAGGGTCCAATCCGCCATCTCCTTGACATCGGCTCCGGCGGCAAAAACTTTGGGGCCACCGTAGACAATGACGGCTCCTACATCGCGCCGACGAGCGACGTCACGAGCCGCATCGCGAAGGCCCTCCTGCACCTCGACCGAGAGTGCATTCATAGGGGGGCGGTCAAAACGTACGGTCGCCACACCATCGGTCACATCGACGGTGACCAGGTGCGTCATGTCCACTCCTCACGTCAGTCCTGCTGCATTCCGTGGGCCGGTTGCAGACTCCCGTGCCACGACGCAGGAACCTCCGCTCGCCGCGCCTCGGGCGCTTTGCACCACCAGCCTAGTAGCGTAGATGGGATTCGCCGCGAGCAGAACCTGAGGGATGCATGGAGCCCATGATCGATGGAGCAGGGTCCTGGGATCCACTCGGGCTGACCCTGGACGCCACCGGCGCCAATGTCGCCCTCTGGGCTCCGGGCGCCACCCACGTCGACCTGTGCCTGTTCGACGAGGCTGGTCGCGAACGTGTCATTCGGCTACCGGAGCAGACCTTTGGCATTTTCCACGGCCATATCGGGGGTATCTCCTCGGGCGCCGCATACGGCTTCCGGGTTGACGGGCCGTGGGAGCCATCACAGGGCGCTCGCTGGAACCCGCACAAACTTCTCATGGATCCGTATGCCCGGGCACTGGACGGCGACTTCCGCCTGGACCCCGCGGTGTTCGCACATGTGGGAAGCGACGATCTCATGCGCAACGACGCGGATTCAGCGCCGTTCGTCCCGCGAAGTATTGCCGTGACGACGTCCTTCGATTGGTACGACGACCGTCCCCCGCAGACACCCTGGACCGACACGGTGATCTATGAGACGCACGTGCGCGGTATCTCGATGCGGCATCCGCAGGTCCCCGAGAACATCCGCGGCACCTACGCCGGACTGGCGCACCCGGCCATCATCGACCACCTCCTATCCCTCGGTGTCACCTCCGTAGAACTCCTGCCCACGCACCATTTCGTCAACGAACCTCATCTGCTGGAGTTAGGACTCACCAACTACTGGGGCTACAACACACTGGGATTCTTCGCGCCCCACGCGCATTATTCCGCCAGCGGCTCCCGTGGAGAGCAGGTGCGCGAATTCAAGGAAATGGTCCGAACCCTGCACTCCGCCGGGCTCGAAGTCATCCTTGATGTTGTCTACAACCATACGGCCGAAGGCAATGAGCTGGGCCCGACACTGTCCTTTCGCGGCATATGCAATCCGGGCTACTACCGCCTGAGCGACGGTCGTCACTACATGGACTACACCGGGTGCGGCAACACACTTGATGTCTCCAACCCACACGTCCTGCAGATGGTGATGGATTCACTGCGCTATTGGGTGACCGAGATGCACGTGGATGGCTTCCGCTTCGATCTCGCCTCCGCACTGGCGCGTTCCTTCCACGACGTGGACATGCTGGGCACCTTCATGACGACGATCCAGCAGGATCCGATCCTGCGGCGCGTCAAACTCATCGCTGAACCCTGGGACGTCGGGCCGGGGGGCTACCAGGTCGGGGAGTTCCCCATGCTGTGGGCGGAGTGGAACGGTCGCTACCGCGACAACATCAGGGACTTTTGGCGTGGCTCTGCCGGCGTGGGTGAACTGGGATGGCGACTGTCGGGCTCGGCTGATCTCTATGGAGGCGAGGGACGTCGCCCCTACTCCTCGATCAACTTCATTACCGCCCATGATGGCTTCCCCATGCGCGACCTCACGACATACGACCACAAGCACAACGAGGCGAATCTCGAGGACAACCGCGACGGCACCGATGACAATCGATCGGCGAACTACGGCCATGAGGGCGAGACGGATGATCCCGTCATCACCGAGACACGTCAGCGGCAAATCCGGAACATGTTCGCCACGCTCCTGCTCTCCACGGGTGTGCCGATGATTCTCGGCGGTGACGAATTCGGTCGCACGCAGGGAGGTAACAACAACGCCTACTGTCAGGACAACGACACCTCATGGTTCGACTGGGACTGGGATCCGTGGCAGTCGCAGATGTTGGATTTCGCCCGCATGGTGGTCACCCTGCGCCGAGACCACTGGGTCTTTCGTCAGCGCTTTTTCTTTGATGGCCGCCCGGTGCGCGATGGAGGAGCCCCCGACTTGGGCTGGATCGGCCCGGATGGCAACCCACTGACCAACGAGGAGTGGAACGCCCCCTGGACACAAACATTGGGCATGTACCTGTCCGGGGAGGGCCATCACGTGCCCGGAGACCTCCTGGCACCGACGGACGATTCCTTCCTCTTCCTGGTGCACGCGTCCGATGACGAGTACGACTTCGTGTTGCCGGGTGAACCTTTTGGATCGTCCTATGAGGTGGTCTTTGACACGGGGACACCTCGACCGGCAGATCGTCTGTCCTCCGGCGCGACCGTGCGACTTACCCCTCGATCGTGCGTGCTGCTGCGCGTGGCGTCCTAGGCGTCATCGCAGGGCGACGGCGGCCGGCTCCGCCGGGAGCGCAGGCACGACAAGCAGCCCCATCTCTACGGGCGATACCAGCCCTTCGTGGCGGGGAAGGACCCTCACGGTGTAGCCAAAGGGACCCGTCCGCTCCAGGCACACATCCCCGACGAAGAGCCACCGAATGTCGTCCTGGGACTCCTCCGATCGCAAATCAACGGTGTTGGGTGCAACCAGGAGGTCCTGCTCATCCACGCGACCGAAGACGACCTGCACCAGGACGTCTTCGGGCCGAAGGTCCCCGAGCCGGACGTACGCGCGGACATGGAGGGGAGCTCCCAGCGCTGGCATGTCGCCAATCCCTGACGCCTCAACATGCTCGACGCACACACCGCTCCAACCGCCGCGGACCCGTGCCTTCCACTCCGCTAGGTCGCGACCGAGCGCGTAGTCATCCCGCACGAATGTGCGCGAGGCTATCGCGGCAGGCGTGTACAGCCGTGTGACGTATTCACTGACCATGCGGCTGGCAAGGACCTTGGGTCCCAATGTCTGAAGGGTGTGACGGACGCGTTCGATCCAGCGATGGGGTAAACCGTCGTCGCCTCGCTGATAGAAGGTGGGAGCAACGTCGGTCTCCATGAGGTCGTACAGCGCGTTTGCTTCGATGTCGTCTCGCCGGTCGGGATCATCGATGGCATCCGCTGACGGGATGGCCCATCCATTCTCCCCGTCGTACCACTCATCCCACCAGCCATCCAGGATCGACAGATTGAGGGCTCCATTGAGAGCTGCTTTCATGCCCGACGTACCACTGGCCTCGAGGGGACGAATGGGATTGTTGAGCCATACGTCACAGCCCGGATACAGGGTCGTCGCCATGGCGATGTCGTAGTCGGGAAGGAAGACAATGCGATGACGCACCTGTGGATCATCTGAGAAGCGCACGAGTTCTTGAATGAGGCGCTTGCCACCGTCATCAGCCGGGTGGGCCTTGCCGGCGATGACGATTTGGATGGGGCGCTCCGGATGCAGCAACAACTCGCGCAGTCGATCCGTGTCGCGCAGCATCAGCGTCAGTCGCTTGTACGACGGGACTCGGCGGGCAAAACCGATCGTGAGCACATCCGGATCAAGGACATTGTCAATCCACCCCAACTCGGCGTCCGCAGCTCCTCGCACGCGCCACGATGCTCGCAAACGTTCGCGTGCATCGGCGACGAGATGCTCGCGCAGGAGGCGCTTCACCGGCCAGATTGCTTCATCGCTGATGCGCCCCATGGCCTCCCACCCCTGAGTTTCATCGTCGAATTCAGCTCCCAGCTCACGGACCGCCAGATCACGAACTTCCCGCGCCACCCAGGTGGGGGCATGGACGCCGTTCGTAATGGAGGTGATGAGGACCTCGTCGGCATCGAATCCTGGCCACAGGCCGGCAAACATCCCTCGGCTGACGGCGCCGTGCAGCAGGCTGACACCGTTTGCGCGCTGCGATAGACGCAGCCCCATGACCGCCATGTTGAAGACACTGGGGTCTCCCCCGTCGAAGGATTCCGCGCCCAGGTCCACAATCCGCTCCACCGGCATGCCCGGCTCGGCATTGTCACCGCCAAAAAACCGCTCAATCAACTCCCGCGGGAAGCGATCAATCCCGGCCGGCACCGGCGTGTGGGTTGTGAACACCGTGCCCGCACGGACGACCTCAAGCGCAGCATCGAAGTCCAGTCCCGCCACGACCAGCTCGCGTATCCGCTCGATGCCAAGGAAACCGGCATGTCCTTCGTTGGAGTGGAAGACCTCCGGCGCGGGCATGCCGGTGAGGTCGCAGTACGCGCGGATCGCGCGCACGCCGCCGATGCCGAGAAGCACCTCCTGCGCCAGTCGATTTTCACTACCGCCGCCGTAGAGTCGATCAGTAACCTCCCGTTCGACGGGATCATTCTCCTCGACGTCGGAATCCAAAAGGAGGAGGTCGACTCGGCCCACATGGGCCACCCACACGTGGGCCCGCAACTGTCGGCCCCCCGGCAACCCGACCCGGATGAGCACCGGGGCCCCCGACCCATCGCGCAAGAGCGACACGGGAAGCCCGTCTGGATCAATGACGGGGTAGGTCTCGGTCTGCCACCCCTCGGCCGAAAGTGTCTGCCGGAAGTAGCCCGAACGGTAGAACAGTCCCACGCCGACGATCGGCACGCCCAGATCCGACGCCGCCTTGAGATGGTCCCCGGCCAGGATTCCCAACCCACCTGAATACTGTGGCAGCGCTGCCGCAACTCCGAACTCGGGAGAAAAATAGGCGATGGATGCCGGCCGGTCATCCGGCTGGTGCTGGAACCACGCCTCGCGATGGCGATACGCACGCAGGTCGTCGCGGGTGCGCTGCACCCAGTCAACAAAGCCAGGATCCTCCGCGAGTTGGTCCAATCGCTGCGTCGATACCTCTCCGAGGAGGCGCACCGGATCATCCCCCACCCGCGACCAGACGTCCGGATCAATGGACCTGAAGACATCACGGGTCTCCGGATGCCACACCCAGCGCAGGTTGGTAGCGAGTTCCTCCAGCGGCTCAAGGGCCGGGGGAACGACCGTGCGGACAGTGAACCTGCGAATGGCCTTCACGGCCGCCACGCTAGCGGGTCATCGCACGAGCGGCCGCGGGCACACGATCCTTACGGCTCGTCACGGAAAACCTCAGGGGACACTGCAACCCACCCCGGCAATTGCAGGCCGCTTCCGGTGATTTCCGATGCTGGGGTCACGGGACGGGTGGCGCCAGTAGGCTGGTTCCATGGCGGGACGGGCATCGCAGAAGGCTCCCCCGGCCCCATCGAAGGAACCCCTCGACCGACCGAATCCATCCGCTGACCTGACCGAGCCGTGGCTGAGCAGTGTGCCTGCCGTCTTGACCGGTCGCTTTGCGATCACTGATGTGTCACCGACGGTGGAGTCGGGTCGGCGCCCCGCCAAGGCTGTCGTCCACGAGCAGGTCCCGATCCGCGCCACCGCCTTCCGCGAGGGCCACGACGCACTGGGTGTGACCCTCGTCCTGCACGACCCGACGGGTGAGGAGCGTGCGCGCCACCGCATGACCCCCCTGAGCAGCGGCGTCGATGTGTGGGGCACGCACGTCCGTCCGGACGGCGAGGGGATGTGGAGTTTCACCATTGAGGCCTGGGATGACCGCTGGGGCACCTGGGCACACCGCGCGGGCATCAAGGTGCCCGCCGGATTGGATATCGCGTTGGAGTTGGAGGAGGGAGCACTCCTCCTGGATGAGATCGCAGCGGTCCGTCCCAGCGCCCGCATGCTGGAAATATCCCGCAACGTCCGAGACACTGCTTTATCTCCCGAAGCGCGATTGGCTGCTGCGTTTGATCCCGACGTCGAGGCCGCCTTGACCACAGACCCGCTGCGGGTGGACGTGACCTCCTGTGGCCCATGGCCACTCCTGGTTGAGCGGCGTCGAGCACTCGTCGGGTCTTGGTATGAGTTCTTCCCGCGCAGTGAGGGCGCCCAGGGCCGCCCGTTGCGGTCGGGCACGTTCGCGACAGCAGCACAAAGACTCCCGGCTATCGCAGCCATGGGCTTCGATGTTGTCTACCTGCCACCCATTCATCCCATAGGTGCCGCCCATCGCAAGGGCCGCAACGATTCGCTGGAGCCGCTCGCGGGGGATCCGGGATCGCCATGGGCTATCGGCTCGGCGGATGGAGGCCACGATGCCATCCATCCCGAACTCGGCAGCCAAGCCGACTTCGTCGCTTTCATCGCCCGCACCCGGGAGTTGGGCATGGAGATCGCACTCGATCTGGCGCTCCAGGCATCTCCGGATCATCCCTGGGTCAGCGCACATCCCGACTGGTTCACCCGACGTGCAGACGGATCTATCGCCTACGCGGAGAATCCACCGAAGAAGTACCAGGACATCTATCCACTCAACTTCGAAAACGATCCCGAGGGCCTGTACGCCGAGGTCCTTCGCGTCGTTCGTCACTGGATATCCCTGGGTGTTCGGATCTTTCGCGTCGACAATCCGCACACCAAGCCACTGTGGGTTTGGGAACGGCTCATCTCGGATGTTTCCACCGAGGAGTCGGGCATCATTTTCCTTGCGGAGGCATTCACTCGACCGCCGATGATGCGGGCCCTGGCCGAGGTGGGATTCCAGCAGAGTTATACCTACTTCACCTGGCGCAATGACAAGGAGGGCCTGCAGGACTACTTCACTGAACTCGCCACCTCGGCTGCGGCGTACATGCGACCCAATGTCTTCGTCAACACACCGGACATCCTCTCGGCGTACCTTCAGCACGGTGGACCACCGGCGTTCGCCATCCGAGCGACTCTTGCCGCGACGCTATCCCCCACCTGGGGCGTCTACTCAGGCTTCGAACTCTATGAGGGCACTGCTGTTCGCGAGGGCAGCGAGGACTACCTGGACTCGGAGAAGTATCAACTGCGCCCCCGGGACTGGCAGGCGGCGGAGGAGGCCGGGCTCAGCCTGGCGCCCTTCATCAGCATGCTGAACGCGGCGCGATCCCATCTCCCCCCGCTCCAGGACCTGCGGAGCCTGCTCTTCCATCGCACGGAGGACGACGCTGTCATCGCCTACTCCAAAAGAGTCGGGGACGACATCACCCTCGTGGTCTGCACACTCGATCCCCACCGCGTACGCGAGACGATGGTGTGGTGGGACATGCCCGCCCTGGGGATGCAGCGCGAGGACCGACTCGACGGTTATGACCACGTGACATCGCAGTCCTTCACCTGGGGTCAAAGCACCTACGTCCGACTGGACCCCGCCTTCACCGTCGCCCACATCTTTGAGGTGACGCGCGCATGAGTTGTGACGTGCCTCGATCATGAGCCCGAAGGCGCAGGGCAAGTCCTCCAAATCCACCAGGGCGATCAAGCCGGTCAAGGTTGCCTCCGCAGATCTTGATGACCTCGTCGACGGCTCCCACCCCGATCCCCACACCATCCTTGGTCCCCACCTCGGCGCATCGGGTGTGACCATCCGGGTCCTGCGGCCACACGCGGACGACGTCACGGTCATCACCGACACGGTGACCCTTCCCCTGACCCACGAGCACCGGGGGGTGTGGGTCGGCGTCCTCGCCGCGGACGCGGTACCCGACTACCGGCTGGATGTGACCTACACCGGTGAGGTCATCCCCGGGGACGACCCCTATCGCTTCCTCCCCACCCTGGGCGAACTTGATTTGCATCTCATCAGCGAGGGACGCCATGAGGAACTGTGGCGGGTGCTGGGCGCGCATGTGCACACGTACCCCAGTCCCTTCGGCGACGTCACGGGGGTGTCCTTTGCCGTGTGGGCACCCAGCGCCCTCGGTGCGCGGGTCACGGGCAGCTTCAATCACTGGGATGGGCGTGCGCATCCCATGCGGAGCCTGGGCCGCACGGGGGTCTGGGAACTCTTCGTTCCCGACATAGGCGATGGGACGGTCTATAAGTTCGCCATCCTCGGATGCGACGGCGTGTGGAGAGACAAGGCAGATCCTGTGGCATTCGCAACCGAGGTGCCCCCCTCCACCGGCTCGGTTGTCTACACCAGCACCTACGACTGGGACGATGGCGCATGGATGGCCGACCGGGAGGCCACCGATCCGCTGCGACGCCCCATGTCCATCTACGAGGTCCATCTCGGCTCCTGGCGCCCCGGCCTGGACTATCGCCAGTTGGCGGAACAACTGACGGCGTACGCCGTGGACCAGGGCTTCACCCACGTGGAGTTCCTCCCCGTCGCGGAGCATCCCTTCGGTGGCTCGTGGGGCTACCAGGTCACCTCATACTTTGCTCCAACGAGCCGCTTTGGCTCACCCGATGACCTGCGCTACCTCATCGATCACCTCCACCGTGCCGGCATCGGCGTGCTCGTCGATTGGGTCCCGGCCCACTTCCCCAAAGACGCCTGGGCACTGGCCCGGTTTGACGGCACCCCGCTGTACGAACATGCCGACCCCCAGCGCGGAGAGCATCCCGACTGGGGGACGTACATCTTTGACTTCGGACGGATCGAGGTGCGCAACTTCCTCGTCTCCAACGCTGTGTACTGGTGCGAGGAGTTCCACGTCGATGGGTTGAGAGTGGACGCGGTCGCCTCAATGCTGTACCTCGACTACTCACGGGAACAGGGCCAGTGGACCCCCAACGCTTTTGGCGGCCGAGAGAATCTGGACGCGGTCGCCTTCCTCCAGGAAATGAACGCCACCGTCTATAAGCGCGTACCCGGAGTCGTCACCATCGCGGAGGAATCCACCTCGTGGCCGGGTGTCACCCGTCCCACCTATCTCGGTGGCCTTGGCTTCGGACTGAAGTGGAACATGGGCTGGATGCATGACTCCCTCGGATACATGCAGCGCGAAGCGATTTATCGTCAGTACCATCACAACGACATGACGTTCGCCATGGCGTACGCCTATAGCGAGCACTTCGTCCTGCCCATCTCCCACGACGAGGTTGTGCACGGCAAGGGATCGCTGGTGGCCCGCATGCCGGGTGACCGCTGGCAGCAACTTGCCAATCTTCGTGCCTACTTTGGCTACATGTGGGCGCACCCTGGTCGCAAGGTGCTCTTCATGGGGTCTGAATTCGCGCAGTCGACCGAGTGGTCGGCGGATGAGGGCCTGGACTGGTGGCTACTCCAGTTCGATGAGCACCTGGGCGTTCAGCGGGCGCTGCAGCAGATGAATCGCGTCTACCGCGCAACCCCCGCACTGTGGCAGCGTGATGATGACCCGGGTGGATTTGAGTGGATTGACGCCAACGATGCCGGTGCCAACGTGTTCAGTTGGATCCGTTGGGATGATCGCGATCGACCCGCGGTGAGCGTGTCCAACATGTCCCCACTGGCCCGCACCGGCTACCGACTCGGACTGCCAGCCGGTGGGCACTGGGACGAGATTCTCAACACGGATGCGACGGAGTTCGGCGGGAGTGGAGTGGGCAATCTCGGCGCGGTGACAGCGCATCCCTCTCCCTGCCACGGACATCCCTTCAGCGCCGAGGTGACGCTCCCCCCCCTGGCCACCCTGTGGCTGCGTCATGAGGGGACCGGCGCGTGAGCTCGATGGGCGCAATCGACCACGCCTAAAAGAGCGCGTTGGCGAGCGCCAGGCGGGCCGGTGGCACCGCGGGATCATCACCCGCGAGTGCGAAGAGTGCGATGAGGCGCTCGCGCGCTTGATCCCGCTCATCTCCGGTGGATGATGACACCAGTGCCACGAGCGTACGGAAGGCCACCTCGTAGTCCCCCGCCGCAGCCGCCACGTCCGCATCGCGCAATGGGCCGGATTCCCCTCCGGACTCCAAGCGGACCTGCATGTCGCACAGCGCGGCACCCGCCTGGGCGTCCGCATCGGACGGAGATGACTGGAGCACCGTTGTGTAGGCGAGCGCTGCCGCCGCCCAGTCGCCGGCCTCAATGGCATCAAAGGCGGCCGCGAAGCGCGGGTCCTCCGGCTCTTCGACGGGCTCCTCAACCGGCGACTCCGGCTCAGTCGCGACGGTGCCCGTAACGCCGTTTTCTGCTGCCACGCGCAGCAGCTCATCGATGTAGGCGCGCACCTGCGGCTCAGGAAGGGCCCCCTGGAACAACGGCACGGGCTGACCGCCGAGTACGGCGAAAACACTCGGGATGGACTGGACCTGGAACGCCTGCGCGACACGCTGCTCGGCATCGACATCGACCTTGGCGAGCACGAACCGTCCGCCGTACTCCGCAGCCAGTGCCTCCAGAATCGGTGACAGCGTCTTGCAGGGTCCGCACCACGTCGCCCACAGATCAAGGACCACCGGCACCGTCATGCTCTGCTCGATGACAGCCTGCGGGAACGTCGCCTCCGTGACATCGATGACAATGCCGGCAGGAGCGGTCGCCATGGCACTCTCGCGACGCTGTTCTGCCTCGCGCTGACTTGCCAGGGCACCGAGGTCGACGGCACCGCGGAGGGGCATGGAGGGCTGACTCACGCGCTCATCCTGCCATCCGTCATCAGTCGCCAGAGAGGAGGCCGTCGGCCGCGTCGAACGGACTCACACGTCCCTCGGCCACCCCATCGATGACCTCGGGGTCCAGTCGCGCCTTCCATCGTTCCCGGGCCCTCCCCTGTGCGAGGGCGAGAATCTCAGCGGTTGCCCGTTCACGCCGGCGCGCCCGCAGGTGATCGGCCTCGCTGAGCCACTCGTGACGTAGATCCAGGGCGTCCACGAGGTCATGAATGTCGCCCTTGGCGGCCACTGAGGTCACCACAGGAGGGGACCAACCCTCCCGGAGGGCTCCCAGCCGCAGCATCTGGCGGATCTCCCGTGCGGTCGACTCCGCCCCGTCGCGATCAGCCTTGTTGACGCACACGATGTCGGCAACCTCCAGGATCCCCGCCTTGGCGGCCTGGATGCCATCCCCCATTCCCGGGGCAAGGATCACGACGGTGGCATCCGCCGTGGCAGCGACATCAACCTCGGATTGGCCCACGCCCACGGTTTCGATGAGGACGATGTCGCATCCAGCGGCCTCCAGCACCCGCACCGCCTGGGGCGTTGAGGCTGCCATGCCTCCCAGGTGGCCGCGTGACGCCATCGATCGGATGAAGACACCCTCGTCCGTCGCGTGGTCCTGCATGCGAATGCGGTCGCCCAGGAGTGCGCCGCCGGAAAAGGGGGAGCTCGGATCCACCGCAAGCACACCCACGCGCTGATGTCGGGCGCGATAGGCGGACACGAGCGCGGAGGTCATGGTGGACTTACCGACCCCGGGCGATCCCGTCAGCCCGATGACAAACACCTGCCCGCGCGAGGGAAGTCGGGCCAGGACCTCCGGCAGCAGGCGCGAGCCATCCTCGACCCAGGAGATCAGGCGAGCCACCGCTCGCGGCTCACCACGACGAGCCCGTGCGACGAGGTCGTCGACCTCTGTCACCTCCCGGTCGTTCACCGTCCCGGCACGCGCAGGATGAGTGCGTCTCCCTGGCCACCACCACCGCATAGTGCGGCCGCGCCCACTCCACCCCCGCGTCGGCGCAATTCGTGGGCCAGATGCAAGACCAGCCGCGCGCCCGACATGCCGATGGGATGGCCCAGGGCGATGGCACCCCCGTTGACATTGACGATCTCGTCGGACACGTCCAGTATCCGGGTGGACACGATCCCCACCGCGGCGAACGCCTCATTGATCTCGATCAGGTCGAGGTCGGCTACGTCGATGCCCTCCTTGTCGCAGGCACGCAGGATGGCGCGTGCCGGCTGTTCGTGCAGGGATGCATCCGGGCCTGCCACGACTCCATGCGCACCGATCTCGGCCAGCCAGGTCAGACCCAATTCCTCGGCCTTATCACGACTCATGACGACGACAGCCGCAGCACCATCAGAAATCTGCGAGGCTGTGCCCGCTGTGATCGTGCCATCCTTGGCAAAGGCTGGGCGCAGGCCAGCGAGCGACGCCACCGTGGTGTCCGGACGGATGCCCTCATCCGCAGAAAAGACGATCGGATCTCCCTTGCGCTGCGGGATGTCCACGGGCACGATCTCATCCGCGAACACGCCCTGGGCCTGGGCCGCGGCGGCTCGCTGGTGGGAGCGCGCGGCAAAGGCGTCCTGCTCCTCACGGGTGAGGCCGTATCGCACGTTGTACGACTCGGTGGATTCACCCATGGCGCAGGTGTCAAATGCGCAGGTCAACCCGTCGAAGGCCATGGAGTCCACCACGGTCCAATCCCCATACTTCACACCCTCACGCGATCCCATGAGCAGGTGCGGAGCATTGGTCATCGATTCCATTCCGCCCGCGACCACGACATCGAACTCACCCGCGCGGATGAGTTGGTCCGCCAACGCGATTGCGTCCAGACCGGATAGGCACACCTTGTTGATGGTGAGAGCAGGTACATCCATGCCAATCCCCGCCTGGACAGCAGCCTGGCGCGCAGTGATCTGCCCGGTGCCCGCCTGAAGAACCTGACCCATGATGACGTAGTCGACGAGAGCGGGGGACACTCCGGCACGCTCCAGCGCCCCCCGGATGGCCGCTCCCCCGAGATCAGCTGCAGACAGGCCCTTCAACGACCCCAGAAGGCGCCCCATAGGGGTGCGAGCACCGGCGACAATCACAGACATGGGCACCTCCGAGGGCGTGGCACGGTCGGGCTTGCAACGATGGTGTCACCCTAGCGAGGCAGCCATCCCCGCACGACTGAGCCCGATGCCCACCATTCTGAGGAGGATCCATGGCCCCGATCACATCGGCCATCCACGATCAGGCCCTCGCGCCGGTCATCACGCACATTGATCATGTGGGGATCGCCGTCCCCGACCTCGATCAGGCAGTGGACTTCTATCGCCGTGCCTTCGGCGTCCAGGTGGTGCACGAAGAGATCAACGAGGAGCAGGGCGTGCGCGAAGCCATGCTTGCCGTGGGCGATGGCTTCATTCAACTCCTCGCACCCCTGAGGGCGGATTCACCGATCGGCCGATTCCTCGAGCGCCAGGGTCCTGGGATTCAACAGGTGGCCTTCGGCGTCGACGATGTGCAGGACGCTGCTCGACGCCTGCGCGCGGCAGGTGTGCGGATGCTGTACGAGGAGGCCAAGACGGGCACCGCGGGTTCCCTCGTGAATTTCGCCCATCCGAAGGACTGCGGTGGCGTCCTCATCGAGCTCGTCCAGGCGGGTGGAGGGCACTGAAACTTCCCCATACCCCGCGGTAGGAACGGGTTTCACCGGACACCACCACGTACGATGACTAGGGCTCGCGGCACGGCGGCGCCCTGGCGTAGTGGAAAGGGGCGACGGTGGCTACCAGTCATATCACCGACCGTCAGCCCTGGAATCTCGATCGAGGTCGGCGTTCCGGTGAGATGGGCTACCTGCCCGGCCTGGATGGAGTTCGAGCCCTCGCCGTTCTCGGAGTTCTCCTCTACCACGGTGATCTCACCTGGATGCGCGGCGGATATCTCGGGGTGGACGTCTTCTTCGTTTTGTCCGGATTCCTCATCACCACATTGATCACCGAGGAATTCAGTCGTTCCGGGCGCATCGACTTCAAGCGCTTCTACCTGGCACGAGCACGCCGACTCCTACCCGCCCTCCTGCTCATGCTCGTCGTGGTGGGAATGCTCGCTGCCTTCGTCTACCGCGATTCCGCGGCAGCATTCCGCGCCGATGCTGTCGCTTCCCTGTTGTACGTCACGAACTGGTGGTACGTCATCTCCGATGCTTCGTACTTCGAGGCGATCGGTCGACCTCCGTTCCTCCAACACCTGTGGTCCCTCGCGGTCGAGGAGCAGTTCTATCTCATCTGGCCGCTTCTCGCCCTTCTCCTGTTGCGCTGGAAGGGACGCCGAGCCGTCTTCTACGTGGCCGTCGGGGGCGCACTCGCCTCGACCCTGTGGATGGCCTTTCTCGCCATCACCAACGGCTACCCCACTGAGGCTGATCCCAGCCGTGCCTACTTCGGCGCGGACAGTCACATCATGGGGCTCCTGCTCGGTGCGGCACTGGCCATGGTGTGGCGCCCCGGGCGACTCTCCAGGCAGCTGACGGGTGGAGCGCAAGCTGTGATCACCCTCGTGGGCGTCATCGCTTTGCTCACGGTCGTGTGGTTCTTCTGGCAGGTCGGTGAATACTCCAACTTCATCTACCGAGGCGGCTTCCTCGTACTGTCCGCCGTGGTCTGTGTGCTCATCGCTGCGGCGAGCCATCCCGGGGCACCCTTCGGACGGATTCTCGGCTCCCAGCCGTGGCGGTATATCGGTCAGCGCTCCTACGGCCTTTATCTGTGGCACTGGCCGATCTTCGTCATCACGCGCCCCAACCTCGATATCCCCCTCGACGGCCCCGCACTCTTCGTCCTCAGATTCGGACTCACTTTCCTGGTCGCCGAACTCTCCTACCGGTACGTCGAGATTCCGATTCGCCGCGGCGCCATCGGTGCCTTCATCACCCGCTGGCGCGAGTCTGATCCCGACGAGCGTACGTATCTTCGGCGCCGTGTCCTCGCGAGTAGCGGTGTTGCCATAGCCGCCCTGGGGCTCATCGGAGCGGGCCTGGCCACGGCCAAGCCCCCCGACCAGGCTGTCCCCGCCGATGTAGCCGCTGCCCTCGGCATTGATGACGGGGGACCCACCGAAATCCTCATCGACGAGCCCACCGCCTCCGCTGCGCCGTCCCCCGGGCCATCCGAGGGGTCATCCGGGGGGACAACCGAGCCGACCCCATCGAAGGATGGGATACCCACGAACGCCAACGGTGCCGTCACAGCCATCGGTGACTCGGTCATGCTCGGTATTGCAGGCCAACTCATGGAGAAGATCGATCTCGCCAAGGTGGATGCGGAGGTGAGCCGCCAGGCCTCCGGGGTGCTGGAACGTGTCGAGCGGCTGTCACAGAAGGGGCTCCTGGCTCCCACGGTCATCATTCACACCGGTACCAACGGCGTTCTCACCGAAGACCAACTCCGCTCCATGCTCGACATCCTGAGTGACCGTGAGCGAGTGGTCGTGGTCAACACCAACGTTCCGCGTCCGTGGATGCGGCCCAACAACGAACTCATCGCCTCCATCGTTCCGGACTATCCCAACGCCGTCATTGCCGATTGGTACGCCGTCTCTGAGGACAATCCGGAGTACTTTGTCAGCGACGGGACCCACCCGCAGTGGCCGTCGGGCATCAAAGCCTTCGTCCGCGAAATCTTGCGAGCAGCCGGAGTGCCCCAGTCCTGACCGTGACCGCGGTCGCGGGACGTTCCGTTTAGGGCATCACTGACAATCCGCCGTCGATGATGAGCGCCTGTCCCGTCATGAAGGATGACGCATCACTCGCCAGGAAGACGGCGGGCTCCGCAATCTCCTCTGCACGGCCCCACCGCTGCATCGGCACGCGCGCGAGCGTGCCTCGTTCGGCTTCGTCACTGGACCGGAGAAAATCCGTGAGATCGGTGTCGATCCATCCGGGCACGAGCGCATTCACCCGAATACCCATCCAGGCTGTCTCGAGGGCGAGGGACTGGGTGAAGGACAGGAGAGCTGCCTTGGCGGCACCGTAGTGCGCCATGGTCGGCGCCCCTCTGAGCCCGGCAACGGAGGAGACATTGATGATGGCGCCACCTCCCTCACCAAGAGCAGGAAGACATTCCTGGGTGATGTGGACGATGGAATCCAGGTTGAGGCGCATTGTCTTCTCCCAGCCACTCATGCGCATATGACTCACCGGGGAAGAAAAAGAATTGCCACCCGCATTGTTCACCAGGATGTCGAGTCCACCCAGCGCATCGACTGCGGCGGACACAGCCGAACGTGTGGCATCGGTGTCCAAGACATCGGCCGTGACAACGACCGCCCGGCCACCGAGTGCCTCCATCTCCACGGCCACCTCCGAGAGGAGTTCGGCGTTGCGCGCCAGCACGGCAACATCCGCGCCCTCGCGCGCGTACGCCAGAGCAATGGCTCGGCCAATGCCACGGGAAGCTCCCGTGACCACAGCGCGACGTCCCGTCAGGTCGAGGCTCATAGGTCCGACCACCTTTCCATTGGGCCCTCCCGGAGGGCTCTGTCTGCAGGCCAGATCCCCGGCACGGGGGCCCGGTCGGGGGCTAACCGCTCAACGACGGCATCGAGCACCATCCTGGCGTACACCTCTCCCACCCACAGGTGTCCGGCTCCAAAACCAACATCAATGTGGGCGCGCGGGACCACGGCGAACCTCTCCCGAGCCTCGGCGGGCCGAAGGACATCATCGAGTTCTGGGATCAGGCAGACGAGCGGGCAGGTGAGATCGTTCCATCGGCGTAACTCCTCCGGTGAGGTGTAGCGCAGAGGTGGTGAGACCAGGATCACCCCGGCAGGGTTGAGATCCACCCCGTGGCGAAGGACGACGTCGCTGCCGAAGGACCAGCCCAGTAACCACGGATCGGGTAGCCCTGCGTCCCGGACCCAGGCAACCGCTGATGCGAGATCCTCGCCTTCGCCATCGCTGGCATCGAAGGAGCCATCACTCACTCCCGCTGCTGATGCTGTCCCTCGCGTGTTGAAGCGCAGGACGGCGATGTCTGCCAGTGCAGGCAATCGCCAAGCGGCCTTACGCAGCAGGTGGCTATCCATCATCCCGCCGTGCGTCGGAAGTGGGTGAACGCACACCAGGGTCGCCACGGCCGGGCGGCCAACCGGTACCGCGATCTCGCCGACGAGATTCAGCCCATCCGAGGTTGTCACCGTGATGGGTCGGCGAAGGGCGGGCAGGACGCTCCCCGAGCGAATGGCCTCGTCGGCACGCACCTGGTCACTCATCGGGCCGGCCCACGGCGATCCCGAGCGCGCCAGCAGGGGGCATGCCAGTGGCGCCTCTCATCAGCACCCCTATCCGCCCGCCAGGCGACAATGTGCGGCGTGGCCGGAGGAATCTCATGGTCACACCCGGGGCAGCGATAGGGCTTCGTCGATGCTGATCCCGTGATCGGGCGCACAAACCAGTCGCCGTCCGGGTGCTCCTCGAGCACATCCGGGCGTGGGGCGGCCGGCTTGCGCGCCGGTCTGCGACGTCCCACCCGCTAGCCGTAGGTGCGGAATCCGCGGCCGGACTTGCGTCCGAGATACCCCGCCGTCACCAGATGCTCCAGCCGGGGAGCAGGGGCGAATCCGGGCTCGCGGAATTCCCTGTACAGGGTCTGCTGAATAGCCAGGGACACGTCCAGTCCCACCACATCCAGCAATTCAAAGGGACCCATCGGATAACCGCAGCCCTTCTTCATCGCGATGTCGATGTCCTCCGCTAACGCATAGTTGGCCTCCAGCATGCGAATCGCATCATTGAGGTAGGGGAAGAGCAGCGCATTGACGATGAAACCGGCCCGATCCCCGCACACGACAGGATGCTTACCCGCCCGAAGGGATATCTCGACCGCTGTAGCCAGAACATCTGGAGCAGTTGAGACCGTTGTGACTACCTCGACCAGGCGCATGACCGCTGCCGGGTTAAAGAAGTGAAGGCCGACCACATCCTGCGGACGATTTGTCACCGCTGCGAGTTCAATGACGGGGAGACTGGACGTGGTCGTCGCAAGGATCGCTCCCGGACGGCATATCTGGTCGAGAGTGACGAAGAGGGCGGTCTTGACATTGATGTCCTCAACAACCGCTTCAACGACAAGATCAACGTCCGCGAGATCCTCCAGTGCGGTTGATCCACTGATCCGTCCTCGGATCAGGTCTCGATCTGCGGACTCGATTTTGCCGCGCTCCACGGCCTTGCCGAGGGACGTGTCAATCCCTCGGAGCGCGCGATCGACACTGGACTCCGACCGGGCGACCAGGACGACCTCACATCCTCCCTTGGCGAGGACCTCCGCGATTCCCGTCGCCATGGTGCCCGATCCGATGACGCCGACGCGCTGCACCGGCCGAGGGTCCACTCGCGACTCGTCCACGTGTGGACCTTCTGGGACCACCTGCGGGGAGTGGGGAGCGGCGTAGGAATAAAACCCCTGACCGGTCTTGCGGCCCTTGAGACCCGCGGTCACCATCTGCTTGAGGATCGGAGCCGGCGCATGAAGTCGATCACGGCCCTGCTTGTACATCGTGTCGAGGATCTCGTAGGCGGTGTCAAGACCGATCAGGTCGAGGAGGGCTAGGGGTCCCATGGGATAGCCGCAGCCCAACTTCATCGCAGCATCGATGTCTTCACGAGTTGCGTAATGGGCTTCGTACATGGACACCGCGTGATTGAGATAACCAAAGAGCAGCGCATTGGCGATGAATCCTGCGCGGTCACCGACGACCACGGGCTCCTTGCCCAGATGCCGCGCCACCTCGACCATACGGTCAACAACCTCCTGGGAGGTGACGACCGTTCGGACGATTTCGACAAATGCTTGCACGGGTGCCGGATTGAAAAAGTGCATCCCGATGACCTGCGCGGGTCGCTGCGTCGCCACGGCAATCTCCGTCACGGATAGCGACGAGGTGTTCGTCGCCAGGATGGCGTGCGCGGACACGATCCCATCCAAAGCGGCGAACAATGCGCGTTTGCGATCAAGATCTTCGGGAATAGCCTCGATGACGAGGTCCACCTGGGCCAGTGCATCCAGGCTCCCCGCAAACGTGATGCGCCCGAGGACCTCATCGCGCTCACTCTCAGAAATCTTCCCTCGAGCCACGGCCCTGTTCGTCGATCCATGGATGGCACCGCGGCCACGTTCGAGCGTCTCGGGCGAGGCCTCCACCGCCACAACCGTGAAGCCGTTGCGTGCGAACACCTCCGCGATTCCGGCGCCCATCGTGCCAAGCCCGACGACACCGACCCGACTCATCTGTGCTGACATTGCAACCTCCCTATCCGCCGCAGTCTCGCACCGCGGCTAGAAGAGCCGCGAGGTGGTGTCATCGGTGCCACGCAGCGCGTCATAGTCCAGCACGACGCAGCGGATACCGCGATCCTCCGCGAGGGTGCGGGCCTGTGGCTTGATCTCCTGTGCGGCAAGGATTCCCCCGACCGGTGCGAGCAGCGGATCTCGATTGAGAAGTTCGAGATAGCGGGTCAACTGCTCGACTCCGTCGATCTCACCACGTCGTTTGATCTCCACGGCTACTGCCGCGCCACCATCATCGCGGCAGAGTAGGTCCACCGGGCCGATGGCTGTCGGGAACTCCCTCCGGACGAGCGTCCAGCCCCGGCCCAGGGTCTCAACATGCTCAGCGAGGAGGGCCTGGAGATGGGCCTCGACTCCGTCCTTCACAAGTCCGGGATCAATGCCCAAATCGTGCTCGGACTCATGGAGGACCTCATGGAGACGGATGGTCAAGGTCTCCCCTGCCCGATTCGTGACACTCCACATCATCGTGCCCCCGTCATCAGCCGTGGTGAGCCAGCACGGGGGGCTCATCCAATTGAGCGGCTTGTATGAACCACCGTCGGCGTGGACCAGCACGGAACCGTCCGCCTTGACCATGAGCACCCTGACCGCTTCGGGTAGATGGGCTGTCAGGCGCCCCGCGTAGTCGACGGAGCAACGCGCAATGACGATCTTCATCCCGCTACCGGGGATGAGCGGGGCAAGCCGCGCACCTCACGTATCTCATCCACGATGGTCCGCATGATGGCGGTGGCGTCGTAATCCTTGGGGGTGAAGACAGCAGCGACACCGTGTTCCTGCAAAAACTGAGCATCGACATCCGAGATGATCCCGCCCGCCACGACGACCGTCTCTGACATGCCGGCCGCGCGGATCCCATCGACGATCGCAGGAATCAATTCCCGATGCGAACCGGAGAGGATAGAGATCCCCACGACGTCCACGTCCTCCGCCACGGCGGCCGCCACAATCTGCTCCGGCGACAGTCGGATGCCCTGATAAATCACTTCAAAACCAACATCCCGGGCTCGAACGGCAATCTGCTCAGCGCCATTCGAGTGGCCGTCAAGGCCCGGCTTGGCGACCAGGAAGCGCATCCGGGATCCCAGGTCCCGCTCTGTGGCCTGGACCAGATCACGCACCGCCCGCACATCCTCGGCAGGCTCGCCCACCGAGAGGGACGCGCTGACTCCCGTGGGGGCACGGAACTCACCGAACACCGAGCGCAGGGCATTGGCCCACTCTCCGGTCGTCACTCCCGCACGAACACACGCCAGCGTCGCAGGCACGAGGTTGACACCCTCGGAGGCGGCATCCCGCAAAGCGGTTAGGGCCGCCGCCACAGAGGGACCATCGCGCTGTGCGCGCCAGGCTTCGATCCCCTCCAATGCCTGCTGAGCGACACCGGGATCGACCAATTGCACAGCCGAACCAACGTCGGCCAGCATCGGATTGGGCTCGGTCTCGACATGACGATTGACACCGACGACGATCTGTTCGCCCGACTCGACCCGAGCCCGACGCTGCGAGTGCGCCTGGACGAGTTGAGATTTCATGTATCCGCTTTCGACGGCTGCCACCGCTCCACCCGCGTCAAGGATTCGAGCCATCTCATCGCGGGCCTCGGTCACCATGGAGTCCACGAGTCGAGTAACAACCAGCGATCCTTCAAAAATATCGTCGTACTCCAGAAGGTCTGTTTCCTCCGCCAAGACCTGCTGCACCCGCAGGGACCATTGCTGATCCCAGGGACGGGGCAGGCCGAGCGCCTCATTCCACGCGGGCAATTGGATGGCTCTGGCCCGCGCGTCCTTGGACAGCGTGACCGCCAGCATCTCCAGGACAATACGCTGCACGTTGTTCTCGGGTTGCGCCTCGGTGAGCCCAAGTGAATTCACCTGAACGCCGTATCGGAAACGGCGCTGGATCGGATCGGTGACTCCGTAGCGCTCTCGCGTGATCTCCTCCCACAGGGCAACGAAGGTGCGCATCTTGGCCATCTCCTCGATGAAGCGCACGCCTGCGTTGACGAAAAAAGACATCCTCGCCACAACGTCTCCGAATCGATCCGGTGGCACCCGTCCGGAGTCCCGTACGGCATCGAGGACGGCAATGGCCGTGCAGAGTGAGAAGGCGACCTCCTGCACGGGGGTCGCGCCCGCCTCTTGGAGGTGGTAGCTGCAGATGTTCATGGGATTCCACTGCGGTGCATGCTCGACGGTGTGCTCGATCATGTCCGTGATGAGTCGCAGTGACGGCCTCGGCGGGTAGATGTACGTCCCCCGAGAGAGGTACTCCTTGATGATGTCGTTCTGCGTTGTCCCCTGAAGATCATGCTCAGCGACACCCTGCTCCTCCGCTGCCACGACGTAGAGCGCATAGAGCCACATGGCCGTGGCATTGATGGTCATGGAGGTGTTCATGGAGTCCAGCGGAATGTCATCGAACAGGCGGCGCATGTCGCCAAGGTGCGCGATGGGCACACCCACCTTGCCGACCTCGCCGGCGGCCATCGGACTGTCAGGGTCGTATCCGGTCTGGGTGGGCAGGTCAAAGGCCACGGACAAACCCGTTTGGCCCTTGGCGAGATTGCGCTTGTACAGCGCGTTGGACTCCGCCGGGGAGGAGTGCCCGGCGTACGTCCGCATGATCCAGGGGCGATCCTTGGCACGTCCCACCCTGAGAGACTACCGGGGGGTCCCCACGAGTGGCGCGTGTATCTGCCGTGCAGCACGATAAGGGGCGTGGGAACGTCCTTCTCCTATGCCGTGGGTCCGCTGATGGCCTTTGGCGGCCTCGGCCTGCTCATCCTGCTGCTGCGCTGGACCTTCCGACGGGGCGTGTCCGTCGTGGCCGCCCCGCCCCGCCAGGGTTCCACCGACGACTACGGCATGCTCATCCCGGTCGCCACGCCACCCTCGTATGTTGAAGGGGAAATCTGGCGCCGCGAGTTAGAGGATGCGGGTATTCGTGCCACGCTGGCCCAAACCCTCGATGGCCCTCGCGTCATGGTGTGGCCGGCGGATGCCTCCCGGGCTCGCGCCCAGCTAGGGCCTCGCGCCTAGGTTGGGGCGCCGGTCCTGCGCACATCAGCACCCAAACGCTTCAGATCCTCGACGAACCCGGCATAACCACGGTCGATGTGGTGCACCTCGTGGACCGTCGTCTCTCCCTCTGCCACGAGCCCTGCAAGGACCAGACCCGCACCGGCACGAATATCGGTCGCCTCGACAGGCGCACCGCTCAGCGTGGTGCGGCCGCGGACCAGCGCGTGATGGCCTTCAGTCTGCACGTCGGCGCCCAGCCGGACCAACTCGTGGACGAAGCGGAATCGGGCCTCAAACAGGTTCTCCGTCACGAGCGCGGCGCCCTCGGCAATCGCGTTGAGGGCGATGAACTGCGGCTGCAGATCCGTGGGGAATCCTGGATAGGGAAGGGTCACGATGTCCACCGCCGTGGGCCTGGCATCCATCGTCACGCGGAAGCCATCCTCAACCATGGTCACCTGCGCGCCGGCTGTCACGAGTTTGTCCAGGGCGATATCCAGGTGCTCCGGTCGCGCTCCTCGCACGGTGATATCCCCACGCGTCATGACTGCCGCCACCGCCCATGTGCCGGCGACAATGCGATCGGGCACGGTGGCATGCTCAACAGGACGCAACACCTCGACCCCGTTGATCTCCAGGGTGGATGACCCAGCCCCAGAAATATCCGCACCCATCTCCGTCAACATGGAGCAGATATCGACAATCTCGGGTTCGCGCGCAGCATTGTCAATCACCGTGCGACCCTGCGCCAGGCTTGCCGCCATCAAGAGCGTTTCCGTCGCTCCCACGCTGGGGAAGTCCAGCCAAATGGAGGCTCCCCTGAGCCCTGCTTCCGCGTGGGCGATCAGGTAGCCGTGCTCGCTGGTCACGCTGGCGCCCAATCGCTGCAGTCCGGCTATGTGCATGTCGAGACCGCGTGACCCAATGTTGTCGCCGCCGGGAAGAGCCACATCAACGACACCGCATCGCGCGAGCAGTGGCCCGAGGACGGTGATGGAGGCACGCATTCGTCGGACGAGGTCGTAGTCAGCGCGATGTTCCAATCGCTCGGGCACGTCAATCGCGACGGTGGCCCCGCCGGAGTCGTGGCTGACGTCACACCCGAGCCGCCGGAGCAACTCAGCCATGATCTCCACATCGAGGATATGAGGCACATCCGTGAGCACGGTGCGCCCCGGAGCGAGCAGGGCCGCGGCCATCAACTTGAGCACACTGTTTTTGGCTCCGGTGACCGTGACTTCTCCCCGGAGCCGTGCTCCGCCCATGACACGAAGCACCTCCACAGCGACATGCTAGGCCCCGGCGCCGCAGGCCCCGATGCGGTGCCGCGCCATCGCGCGAGGCTCCCTCGCGTCCCCTAGGGTCTTTCCATGGTCAACCTCACACGGATCTACACCCGCACCGGCGACGACGGCACCACCTCCCTCGGCGACATGTCCCGCACGAGCAAGACCGACCTGCGCCTCGAGGCCTACGCCGATGTCGACGAGGCCAACTCCAGCCTGGGCGTGGCCCTCGCGTCAGGTGGCCTCGGCGATGATGTCGTCGAGCTCCTCACCGCAGTGCAGAACGACCTCTTCGATGTCGGTGCCGACCTGTGCACGCCCATCGTCCCCAACCCCCAGTACCCCCCGCTGCGCATCACTGCGGACTACGTCGACCGCCTGGAGCACGCCTGCGACACCTACAACGCGCGCCTGGAGCCGCTCCGGTCGTTCATCCTCCCGGGCGGGAGCCTGGGCGCGGCTCAGCTCCACGTGGCGCGCACCGTCGCGCGACGGGCTGAGCGCGCCACCTGGCGCGCCATTGAGGAGTACGGCGACTCGATCAACCCGCTGACAGCGCTCTACCTCAACCGCCTGTCGGACCTGCTCTTCATCCTCGCCCGCTGTGCCAACGTGGACGGTGCCGGCGATGTGCTCTGGCAGCCCGGCGGCCGCTCCTCCGACTAGCCGGCATCTCTGCCCCGCCCCTCCCACCCCTCCCCTCCGCGCGCCGAGTGCTGGATCGTGCAGCTCGACTACGCCGTGTCGCGCTGCACGATCCAGCACTCAACGGGAAAGGTGATGTCGGGCGGCGATGGCACTTGTCACCTTGTGCACCAGCAGATGAGGTTGGCGCACGTCTTCGGGAACGACCGTGACTATGAGCCATCCATCGTTGCCCAGTAACCCACGTCGTCGCGCATCGTGCGCCTGCGCCTGCCTCGTCAAGTGGTGTGCTCCGTCGTACTCGATCACCACCTTGAGGTCCGGGTAGACCAGGTCGCCCCGAGCGAGAAAACGGCCATACCGATCAAAGATCTCCACCTGAGGCGTGGGGGCAGGCAAGCCGGCCTCGATGATGATCGCCCGAACGATCGACTCCCTCGGTGACTCAGCACGCGGGTCCAGCAAATCCCGGGCCCTTCGTGCTGCGCGGACGCCGCGTTGCCCATCCGACCGCCTCAGCACCTCGTCGATATCGGCACGCTCGAGCAGCCGGCGCCTCAGGAGATCATCGCCCACGGCCACCAGGCGGGGGACATCCATGAGGGGCGCCACATCCACGAAGGTGCGCTGGGGCGTGGTCACCGGCAATCCGTTCACTCTTGTCACATCGTCTGATCCCAGCGAACGACGTCGGCAGCGCACATCCGCCCTCTGGACCTGAACCCCTCCAGAGTCCACCGTTATTTCGATTGGTCCAGGGCGAACCTCTACGCCATCCCACGCCTCCAGAGCTGTCATCCCCGTGAAGACACCGCGACCTCCGATGGCCAGGAGCAGCGCCAGGCAGCGAGCCTTGAGGTCGCGACGATCGTCGGGCGCTCGCGTGCCCCACGTCGGTGACCAGTACCCGCTGCGGAACCGGTGCCGTGTCGCTGCCGTGACGATGTGGACATCGTCTTGAAGGGCGACACTGTCGACGTCAGGCTGAATCATCCCGCCAGACTTGGCTCAGCCCGTCGACCTGACAAGACGCTGGTATGCACCTGTGGACGACAGAAGTCCCTCAGACCGCATCACATCGCCCGCCGAGTGCTGCGATGTGTACGCCGACACGCCGGCCAGGCAACGCACAAGCCAGCACTCGCCGACGGGGGTGGAGGGAGCCGGCGGGGTGGAGGGAGCCGGCGGGGGTGGAGGGAGCCGGCGGGGTGGAGGGAGCCGGCGGGGGTGGAGGGAGACGGTGGGGGTGGAGGTGGCCGGCGGGGTGGAGGGACTAGCGGGAGCCGACGGCAACGGCAAGCCGCGTCTCGGCGCGCTTCGCCGCGGCGACGGCAGGATCATCCTCGGCACTGGCGGATCGGGCCCGATCTAGTGCAGCCTTCGCTCGGACGACATCGATCTCCTCTGCGAGTTCGGCAGTCTCGGCGATCACATTGACGGTGTCGGAGTCCACAGAAAAGAATCCGCCGTGGACTGCAGCGAGCACCTTGGTGCCCTCTGTCGTTTCGATACGTAGGGGAGCGTCCAGGAGCAGAGCGAGCACCGGGGAATGCCCCGGCAGGATGCCGATCTCCCCGTCGGGAGTCTTGGCGACGACACTCTTGGCTTGACCACGCCAGATTGCTCGCTCCGCGGACACAATCGAGACATTCAATTCGGCCACGATCAGGACTCCTTGGCGAGCGCAGCTGCCTTGGCCTCAACGTCTTCGATGCCACCGCACATGAAGAAGGCTTGCTCGGGAATGTGGTCGTAGTCTCCATCGCACAGCGCTCGGAAGGAGGTGATGGTCTCCTCCACCGGCACAAACGATCCGGGTTGACCGGTGAAGGCCTCCGCGACGAACATGTTCTGCGACAGGAAGCGCTGGATCCGGCGAGCCCGGTTGACGATGATCTTGTCTTCCTCGGACAACTCATCCATTCCGAGAATGGCGATGATGTCCTGCAGATCCTTGTAGCGCTGCAAGATTTCCTTGACACGGGCGGCGACCGCGTAGTGCTCCTCGCCGACGTAGCGTGGATCGAGGATGCGCGAGGTCGAGTCAAGCGGGTCCACGGCGGGGTAGATGCCGAGCTCGGAGATCGGACGCGAGAGCACCGTCGTCGCGTCAAGGTGCGCGAAGGTGGTGGCCGGCGCCGGGTCGGTGAGGTCGTCCGCGGGGACGTAGATCGCCTGCAGCGAGGTGATCGAGTGGCCACGCGTCGAGGTGATGCGCTCCTGGAGCATGCCCATCTCATCAGCGAGTGTGGGCTGGTATCCCACGGCGGAAGGCATGCGGCCGAGCAGCGTCGACACTTCAGATCCCGCCTGGGTGAAGCGGAAGATGTTGTCGATAAAGAGGAGCACATCCTGCTTCTCCACGTCGCGGAAGTACTCCGCCATCGTCAGTGCGGTGAGCGCCACCCGCAAACGCGTGCCGGGGGGCTCATCCATCTGACCAAAGACCAGCGCGGTCTTGTCGATGACACCGGACTCGGTCATCTCCAAGAAAAGATCGTTGCCCTCGCGGGTGCGCTCCCCCACGCCAGCGAAGACCGACACCCCACCGAAGTTCTCCGCGACCCGATAGATCATCTCCTGGATCAGCACGGTCTTGCCGACCCCGGCACCTCCGAAGAGGCCGATTTTGCCACCCTTGACATAGGGGGTGAGCAGGTCGATGACCTTGATACCGGTGGAGAAGACCTCGGTCTTGGACTCCAACTGGTCGAAGGGCGGTGCTGAGCGGTGGATACCCCAGCGCTCCTTGATGTCCAGCGTCGACTTATCGACGTCAAGCGGCTCCCCCAGGGTGTTCCACACATGACCCTTGGTGATCTCGCCTACCGGGACGGTGATGGGGCCCCCTGTGTCGCGCACATCTGCGCCGCGGACGAGTCCGTCAGTGGGCTGCATCGAGATGGTGCGCACCATGTTGTCACCAATGTGCTGCTCCACCTCGAGGGTGAGCATGCGAGCACCCCCACCCTCCTCCCCCGCGTCGAAGGACACATCGACGGTGAGCGCATTGAAGAGCTCCGGCATGGCCTCGACGGGAAACTCCACGTCGACGACAGGGCCGGTGACGCGGGCAACGCGTCCGATCCCGGGGCTCTTCGCGGCCGGCGTGGTCGGCGAGTCTGTCGCGGCGGTCATGGTGACTCCTTCGTCTGCTTCTGTGCGTTGTCGGGTCTAGGCGGAGGCCAGCGCGTCGGCTCCACCGACGATTTCGCTGATTTCCTGGGTGATCTCGGCCTGTCGAGCCTGGTTGGCCTGACGTGTGAGGGAACGAATGAGGTCCTCCGCGTTGTCTGTGGCGGACTTCATCGCTCGGCGTCGTGCAGCATGCTCGGACGCTGCAGACATGAGCAGTGCCGTGTAGACGGCATGGTCGATGTAACGCGGGAGGAGCGCATCGAGCACCAGGTCAGCCCCAGGCTCGAATTCATACAGGGGGAAGGGCAGGCCGTCTCCCGCAGAGGAGTCCACGACCTCGTCGACAACCTCGAGGGGGAGGGCGCGACGTACACGCACCTGTTGGACCGCCATGTTGGTGAAGTGGGTGTACACCAGGTGAATCTCGTCGATCCCGCCCTCAGACTCGGGCGTGAGGAATGCTTCCAACAGGTCATCACCGATACGTCGAGCATCCGCGTAGGTGGGCTGATCGGTGAAACCGGTGTATTCACCACCCATCGTGACCCCACGGAAGCGGAACCACGCCACGCCCTTGCGCCCCACCACATAGGGCGTGACGGTCACACCCTGCTCGTTGAGCAGCCGCGTGAGCCCAGCCGCCTCGCGGATGGCATTGGCCGAGTAGGCGCCAGCCAAGCCGCGGTCCGCGGTAATGACGAGCACAGCGGCCCGATCTCGGACCTCCGGATCACGCACCAGCGGGTGGTTGGCGATGTCGCTCGCGTGGCTGGCAGCGGCGGAGATGGCCTGGGTGAGCTGCTGGAGATAGGGACCGGAGGCCTCAAGGCGCTGCTGTGCCTTCACGATGCGCGAGGACGCGATCAGCTCCATCGCCTTGGTGATCTTCTTTGTTGCCTGGACCGACTTGATCCGGCGACGAAAAACCCTCAGCTGTGCACCCATGATTGCTCTCCCTGACCGTCGCTCGCCTAGGCCCGACGTGACCGGGTGATCTGAGTGGGATCAATCTCATCCTCGGAAATCGCCGCGACCGGCTCGTCCTTGATGAGCATCTCACCCGTGTGCGTCGTGAACTGCCGCTTGAACTCCTGGATTGCCGATGTCAACAGCGTCACCGTGTCATCCGACAGATCCGAGGTCTGTCGGATCGTCTCCAGGATGGCGGGCTGCTCACGTTGGATGTAGTCGAGGAATCCGGAATCAAAGCGACGAATGTCCTCCACCGGAACATCGTCCAATTGGCCTGTCGTCCCAGACCACACCGTGACAACCTCACGCTCCATGGATTGCGGCTGGTACTGCGGCTGCTTCAGCAGTTCCACCAGTCGGGTGCCTCGAGCCAATTGAGCCTTGGAGGCGGAGTCCAAGTCGGATCCAAAAGCCGCAAAAGCTTCGAGTTCGCGGAACTGCGCGAGATTCAAGCGCAGGCTGCCGGCGACCTTCTTCATCGCCTTAGGCTGGGCTGAGCCGCCCACACGGGAGACAGAGATTCCGACGTTGATGGCGGGACGCACGCCTGAGTTGAAGAGGTCCGACTCCAGGAAGCACTGACCATCGGTGATGGAGATGACGTTCGTGGGAATGTACGCCGACACGTCATTGGCCTTGGTCTCGATGATGGGAAGCCCGGTCATGGAGCCCGCCCCCAACTCATCACTGAGCTTCGCGCAGCGCTCCAACAGGCGGGAGTGTAGGTAGAAAACGTCTCCCGGGTAGGCCTCACGACCCGGTGGGCGGCGGAGCAGCAGCGACACGGCGCGGTAGGCCTCAGCCTGCTTGGAAAGATCGTCAAAGACGATCAGCACATGCTTGCCGGCGTACATCCAGTGCTGGCCGATCGCCGATCCGGTGAAGGGAGCAAGGAACTTGAAGCCGGCCGGATCGGATGCGGGCGCAGCCACGATCGTGGTGTACTCCATCGCGCCGTATTCCTCTAGTGCACCCCGGACCGAAGCGATCGTGGTGCCCTTCTGCCCGATAGCAACGTAGATGCAGCGCACCTGCTTCTTGGGATCACCGGACTCCCAGTTGGCGCGCTGGTTGATGATCGTGTCGAGACATACGGCTGTCTTGCCGGTCTGTCGGTCACCGATGATCAGTTGTCGCTGCCCCCGGCCGATGGCCGTCATCGCGTCAATGGCCTTGATGCCGGTCTGCATGGGTTCCTTGACCGGCTGGCGCTGGACGACGGAAGGTGCCTGGACCTCGAGCGCGCGCCGGGCCTCAGCGACGATCGGACCCAAGCCGTCGATGGGGTTGCCCAGGGGGTCCACCACGCGACCGAGGTATCCGTCACCGACCGGGACGGAGAGGACCTCGCCGGTGCGGCGGACCGGCTGGCCCTCCTCGATCCGAGACCCGTCGCCGAGGAGCACGACACCGATCTCCCGGATATCCAGGTTGAGTGCCACTCCCAGCAGTCCGCCCTCAAACTCGAGGAGCTCGTTGGTCATCGCCGAGTGCAAACCTTCGACGCGAGCGATGCCGTCACCCGTCTCGACCACGCGACCGACCTCTTCACGGGCCGTCGTGGGTGAGTACGACTGGACGTTCCGCTCGATCGCGCTCCGGATCTCTTCCGGTCGGATCGTCAGCTCCGTCATGGTGCCTGCTCTCCTTCTACGGTCGCCTCGGGCGACGTGGTTCATGGTCTGTACTGTGTTAACTGAGCATCGTGCGTCGTGCTTGCTCCAGGCGGGAAGAAACGGTGCCGTCAATGACCTCGTCACCGACGGTAACGAGGACCCCTCCGAGCACCTCGGGGTCGATGGCAACGTTGAGACGGACGCGGCGACCCTTGAGCGCGCTGAGCGCATCTGTGAGGCGACGCTCCTGCTCAGCATCCAGTGGTTGGGCGACTCGGACCTCAGCAACGATTCGTTGGCGCTGACGAGCCGCCGCATAAGCAAGATCATCGACCACGGCATCGATTCGGCGTCCATGTAAATGCCCCACGGCATATCCGAGAACCTCACGGGTGGCCGGGGTCGTGCGGTCGCGCAGGAGGTCTTCGACGATGGCGGACTTGGCCTGGGCGGACAGGGCTGGGTCCGTGAGTGCCATTTGCAGATCGGGCGAGGAGTCGATCGCTCGCCCGAAGCGGAAGATCTCATTCTCCGTGGCATCGAGATATCCCTGCGAGTCGGCGACCATGAACGCCGCCTGATCCGCGATGTACTCCAGGGCAAAAACGAGATCGTCACTGGATGACCAGCGCCGCCCCACGGCCTCCTGCATCGCCTGGAGGGCCAGCGGACTGATGCGATCACTGAGCAGGGATGCGGCGAGAGCGGAACGCGAGTCGGCCGATTGACCAGAGTCGGCGAGAGCGGTGCGCAGGGACTTCTCGCGACCAAGCAAATCAGCCACCGAAAAAATCTCTGCGGACAGGCCATCGAGGCCCGTCACGCCACGCTGCCCATCGAGCCAGTCGGAAAGACCCGACAGGCTGCCTCGACTCGCACCCCACATCAGGCCTTCGCCTCCCGTGAGGAGACCTGGGACTCCAGGTCCGCCAAGAAATCGTTGACCGTCGACGTCACTCTGGCGTCATCGGTCAATGTTTGCCCCACGATCTTGCCCGCCAGTGCCACGGCTACCTCGCCCACCTGACGGGTGAGTTGAGCCGTTGCCTGGGCACGCTCCGCGGCCAGCTGCGCCTCCGCCTGTGCGGTGACCACAGCGGCTGCCGCGCGTGCCTCCTCGCGTGCCTCATCGACGATGGCTGCCCGCTCCGACTGGGCCTGGGCACGGATGCCGGCCGCCTCTTCGCGGGCTGAGGCGAGTGCTGCACGGTATTCAGCGAGGGCCTGTTGAGCCTCCGCCTGGGCCTCTTCCGCCTTGCGAATTCCGCCCTCGATGGCGTCCGAACGCTCGGCCAGAGTCTTCTTGATTTTGGGCAGCGCCACCTTGGCGAGGACGCCGAAGACGATGAAGAACGCCAGCAGACCCACGACGATTTCGTCGATGGGGACCGCCAGCACGCTCGGCATCGGCTCAATGCCCTCGCCTGCTGCGACGAGGCTGCCCAAGAGGTTGGTCGACACGATCGGACCGATCAGGTGCCGTAGACGAATGGGACGACGAAGCCGATCAGCGCCAGTGCCTCGGCCAGGGCGAAGCCCAGCAGCATGTTCTGGCGGATGACGCCGTAGGCCTCAGGCTGGCGGGCGATGGCCTGTACGCCCTGACCAAAGATGATGCCGATGCCGATGCCGGGGCCGATTGCGGCGAGGCCGTAACCGACGGAGCCGATGGAGCCGGAGAGCTCAGCGAGTAATGACATGTCGTTTCCTTTACGTTCCGGGCCAGCAGTCTGGTCTGCCGGTCAGGGGCGGTATTCGATTGTGTTGTCGAGCTGTTGGGGCATCCGTGCGTGGTGCTCAGTGCTCTGCGTGTAGCGCTCCGCTGATGTAGACAGCCGTCAGCAGGGTGAAGATGTAGGCCTGAAGCGCCTGGATGAGGAGCTCGAAGGCCGTCAAGGCCACGGCCATGGTGAATGAGGCCGCGGAACCGATGATGCCGATCAACGTGAAGGTCAGCAGGTAGTACGCAGCAATGCTGAAAGTCGCAAGCAGCAGGTGCCCGGCAAACATGTTGGCAAAGAGACGCACCGCGTGGGTGAAGGGCCGCACGATGATGTTGGAGATGAACTCAATGGGAGCCAGGAGCAGGTACATCGGCTTGGGAACACCCGGTGGAAAGAGCATGCCCTTGAAGAAACCCGCAAAACCCTGGCGGTAGATGCCTAGCGGGACCCACGTGAAGTAGACGATCAGGGCGAACGCCACGGGGATAGCGAAGACACTCGTGATGGGGAACTGCACGAACGGGAGAATGCCGAAGAAATTGAACGTCCAAATCAGGAAGAAGAAGGAAAACAGGAAGGGAACGAACTTATCCCCTTCCTTGCCGATGACATCGCGGGCAATCCCGTCGCGAATGAAGAGATAGCCCGTCTCGCCCACGTTCTGGGCACCGCGCGGAACGATCTGTGGCTTGCGGAAGGCGTAGAGGAAGAAGCCCAGGACGAGGACAACCGCAAAAACGACCAGCAGCGTGACCTTGTTGATGCCGACGGTGGTGCCAAAAATTTCCCAACTGGCCAGGTCATCGAAGAAGAAGATGCCCGACCCGGGCGCGGGGAAGCCGCAGGGAAGGTCGGCATTCTCGAATTTGCAATTGATCCCACCGGCGGCACTGAGACTCATACGCCCCCACCTTGACGATGGCTACGCAGGATGCGGGTCGCGCGATCTGGCACGGCCTGGTCCTTCCCGCGGGTGGTCGCCTCGAGGCGTCGGTGAATGAGATAAAGCGAGAGGAACATACCGAGAAGGGCGCCGACGCCGATCAGGAGGGGGGTTGTTCCCAGCCACAGAGTCAGGAGGGCACCGATCCCCGCATAGAGCAAAATTCCCGTGATGAGGTGACTCACGATGATCCACGCGGTATTAGCCGTATCCCATCCGTCGCGGTGACTGGTCACATCAATCACTCGCGTGCCAAACCACCTCGTGCGAATGCGATTCGTTTGGAGCGGGCTCATGTCGGACGTCTCACTCACTGGGGTGGCCCTCCCTGCGGGTCGACGTAGAGCACCTTGGTGCGAGAAAAGACCCACACCTCCGCGACGGTCCAGGCCAGCGTGCAAACGAGGACTGTCAGGGCAAAGACCTTCGTGTCAAAGGCAGTCGTGCCCTGGAAGAGAATAATGAAGATGAAGAGCGCGCCGATCTTGAGCAGGTAGACCATCAGGGCCACCGTCATGGCCATGTCCGGATTGGTCCTGAGCACACCCCCGACCACGAGTTGGCCCACGGTGAAGAACGTAATGACGATCACGGTGCCGATGGCCGAGCCCAGCAGCGCCTTATCCGGGTCGCTGGCGACCAGGGCGCCGATCACCGCTGAGAGGATGCCGACGGCCAGGGTCACCGGAATGGCGACGCGCAGGACCAGTCGGTCGACGGACGGCATGCTCACTCCCGGGGATCGGCTTCCTTCACGCTACCGACCCCCCATCCGGCCCCACTCGGGGGGCCGGAGTCTGCGCCTGAGAATTGTGATTCAGCCGCCGGTGGATTCACGACTCGGCGATGATCTGGGGGCCTGGCCATCCGACGAAGGGGACATCTCATGCCGAAGCAGTGGTTCTTCACAGATGTGGGATTCGAGTTCGCGACACTGCAGGTGTTGGGCTCAACGGCATACCGAATGGCAGAGATGGGCGAGGTTCTGGCCACCGCGCAGCGCATCACCGACGGTGATGCTGACTCCTGGTTTGACGAATGGATGGCGACGGCCAAACGGGTCCACGCGATCGCAACAGATGCCCACAGGTCTGGTCATCTCGACTCAGCACGCGACGCCTACCTCAGAGCTGCCGTGTACTCCGGCGCAGCCTTCTTCTATGTCCTCGCGACCCAGGATCCCGGTCGCGAACATGCAACCTGGCGCTGGCACCGTGCCGCCTTCGACGGGGCCATGCACCTGTGGCCGAACCCCGTCGAGAAGGTCGTGGTGCCGTACGAGGGAACCCACCTCCACGGGTACTTCTGGTCGAGTGGACACGAGCGTCGTCCGGTCGTCATTCTCGTCAACGGCTCTGATGGACCGGTGAGCGACATGCTGGCGGCTGGAGCCGTCGATGCCGTGGCTCGCGGCTATCACGCCATCACGGTGGACGGGCCTGGTCAAGGGTACGCACTCTATGAACAGCAGCTGTTTTTTCGCAGGGACTGGGAGGCTGTCATCACGCCCATCGTTGACTTCCTGCTCAAGCGCCCCGACGTTGATCCCGATGGGATCGTCATGTCAGGGCTCAGCCAAGCGGGATACTGGGTGCCTCGAGCGGTGGCCTATGAGCATCGCATCGCAGCCGCGGTGGCCGATCCCGGCGTCGTGCGTGTGGGTGACTCCTGGACGGCACACTTCCCACCTCAGATGCTGCAGATGCTGGACGCGGGTCAGCATGAGGAGTTCGACACACTCATGGGCGACATCGCCCAGCAGAGCCCACAGATCCGCCTCACCCTCGCCAAGCGCCTGGAACCGTACGGAACCACATCCATGGCGGCCGCGCTGACGGAGTTGAGGTCGTGGGACATCACCGCCGACGCTCCACTCATCACGTGTCCCCTCCTCATCACCGCGCCCGAGGATGAGCAGTTTTGGCCGGGACAATCCGAGGAGCTCTTCCAGCTGGTGACCGCTCCCGGCAAAGCCTTGATGCCCTTCACCGCCGAAGAGGGCGCCAACTGGCACTGCGAGCCCATGGCACCGCAGGTCCGAGGGCAGCGCATCTTTGACTGGCTTGACACTGTGGTGCAGGCGCGGCACAGGGACTAGGCGTCTGTGCCCGTCTTGGCTGGGCCGCCACGACGCAGGAGGGCTGAACCTCCCGATGCTCCGGGCCGCAGAGCGACGTAGGCAACCGCGAGTAGGCCGATGATCAAAATCAACAGGGCATACGCCACGGGTACGAAGGCCAAGGCAACAGCGGTGCCGGCAACGACCGCGGTCCAGGCGTACATCAAGGTGACGGTGCGCCGCTGGGAATGACCCATCTCGAGCAACCGGTGATGCAGGTGCAGCTTGTCCGGTGCGAAGGGGGACCTGCCCTTGCGCGTGCGACGTAGGACGGCAAGTCCCAGGTCGAGAAGGGGAAGCACGAGGACGGCCAGGGGCAGCAGGATGGGCAGCAGCGCGGGCAGGAGCGTGCCGCCTTCAATAGCCGCTGGATCGACCTGTCCGGAGAGGGTAATGATGCTGGCGGCGAGCAGGAAGCCCAGCAGCATCGAGCCCGTGTCCCCCATGAATATGCGGGCGGGGAAGACGTTGTAGGGAAGGAAACCCACACACATCCCGACCAGCAACGCCGAGACGAGCGTCGCCATGGTGGCCCGTTCGAAGCCCACCTCGACCGACAGCAGATAGGAATAGGAGAAGAAGGCGAGGGCCGCGACGGCGACGATCCCTGCTGCGAGCCCGTCGAGACCATCAACCATGTTGATGGCGTTGATGCACACGAGCACCACCAGAACGGTGAGTAGGACGCTGGTGACCGGATCGAGGACGAGGGTGCCACCGAAGGGCAGCCAGATGATGGAAATTCCCTGGAGAGCCATGACCGCTGCCGCCAGCACCTGACCGGCAAGTTTGGTGGGCGCCGCCAAGCCCCACCGGTCATCGATCAAACCCAGCACCACAATGATCGCTGCGCCGCTGAGCAGAGCGACCGTCGGGTTGTCGCCCACCGAAAACACCGAACTCATCTGCGGAAGTTTGCTCGCCAGCAGGAGCCCGGCACACAGCCCCGCGAGCATCGCGAGACCGCCCAGGCGCGGAGTGGGTGCATCGTGGACATCGCGGTCACGCACCTCCGCCATCGCACCCCACCTCACGGCTATGGCACGCGCCAGGGGGGTCACCAGATAGGTGACCGCCGCCGCGGCGGCGAGGCATAGGAGGTATTCGCGCACGCGTGCCTAGACGCTGACCGGCGACTCGGCGTAGGCGGGGAAGCGATGTACCAGTTGGGAAACCTCAACCCCGACGTCAACCGCCTGGGCCGGATCCGTGACGGCACGGGCGATGAGACGGCCAATCTCCGCCATGTCGGACTCCCCCATGCCCTGTGTCGTGACGGAGGGGGTGCCGACCCGGATCCCCGAGGCAACGGACGGGGGCTGGGGGTCGTACGGGATCGCGTTCTTGTTGAGGGTGATGCGCGCCGCATCGCAGCGCGCCTCGGCCTCGGCTCCCGTGACACCGACCCCGCGCACATCAAAGAGCGCGAGGTGGGTGTCCGTGCCGCCACTGACAGGTCTCATGCCCTCCTCGGCCAGGCAGGCACTGAGAGCCTGAGCGTTGCGGATGACCTGGGTTGCATATGTCTGATAATCCGAGGTCATGGCCTCCTTGAGCGCCACGGCCTTGGCTGCTACCGCATGCATGAGTGGCCCTCCCTGCATCATCGGGAAGACGGCCTTGTCGATGGCCGCTGCATGCTCGGCCTTGGCCAAGATCATGCCGCCACGTGGCCCACGCAGGACCTTGTGCGTGGTGAACGTGACGACATCCGCGTAGGGCACGGGACTCGGGATGGCCTTGCCTGCCACGAGGCCGATGAAGTGCGCCGCATCCACCATGAGGATGGCGCCCACCTCGTCGGCGATCTGTCGGAAAGCGGCAAAATCAATGAGACGCGGGTACGCCGTGGCCCCGCAGATAATCAGCCGTGGCTGATGTTTGTGGGCAAGGCTGCGGACCTCGTCATAGTCGATGGTTTCCGTGTTCTCACGCACGCCGTAGGACACGACGTCGAACCACTTGCCGGAGAAGTTGACCTTCGAACCGTGGGTGAGATGTCCACCGTGCGGCAGGCTCATGGCGAGGACCGTCTCACCCGGCTTCACGAATGCGCCGTAGGCGGCGAGGTTGGCACTCGCGCCACTGTGCGGCTGAAGGTTGGCGTGATCGGCACCGAAGAGCTGCTTGGCGCGCTCGATCCCGATGAGTTCCGCTTTGTCGACCTCCGAGCAGCCGCCGTAATAGCGCTTGCCCGGATATCCCTCGGCGTACTTATTGCTCAGTGTGGAACCCAGGGCAGCAAGCACGGCAGGCGAGGTGAAATTCTCACTCGCAATCAGTTGCAGGCCATCTCGAGCTCGGTCCAACTCCGACAGCAAGATCCCGGCGATGTCGGGATCCTCACGCTGCAACTGGCCGAAGTCAGGCCCCCAGAACTGATCGGTGCTCATCGTGGACTCCCTCCCACGGCCCGCCCGGCGGCTGGCCCGCGCCGCCTCCCAGCGGTGGTGTGAGTGTACGGGGCGCCCGCGGATCACGCTCGCAGCCGCGGCACACCTCATCCAGCGTCGGGAGCCACCAGGTCAGGGCAGAGTTCCCGCAGGGAATCGAGGGAGAAGGCTCCCTCGCGCAGAAGAACGGGGGGATCCACCGTGAGATCGATGATGCTGCTCGGTGCCTCTGCCTGCGTGGGACCGGCATCCAAATAGAGAGCCACTCCATCGCCGAGGTGGGACTCCGCCTCGGCGCACGTGCGCGGAGGAGCGCCGCCGGCGCGGTGCGCCGACGTGACGGCTAGCGGCCCTGTGGCTGCGAGCACAGCGAGGGCCACCGGATGGACGGGCATGCGCAGGGATACCGCGCCGCTGATGCCGGTGATGTTCCAGGCGAGGGTGGGCTGTTCACGTACGACGAGGGTGAGGGGTCCGGGCCAGAAGGCTTCAATGAGGGCGCGGCCTTCCGCCGTGATGCCACTCGCCAGTCCATCCACGGTGCGAGTACCACCGACAAGAACCCCGACGGGGAGGCCCTCCCCGCGGCCCTTGGCCTCACGCAGCGCTTCCATGGCACGAGGGGAGAAGGGATCCGCCGCCAGGCCGTAGACCGACTCGGTCGGCAAGACGATGAGTTCACCGCGCCGTACCGCCGCTGCAGCAGCGGTCACGCCCCGCTCACGGGTCGATCCGGGGCGCACCCCGACGTCAATCGTGAGACTCACGGCGCCCCTCCGCTCAGGCCCCGCCTGGCCGTGGTGAAGCGCGGCTTGCGCGCGAGGTCACGATGGTCGCTGATCTCCACCCACCTGCCATCAGCGGCAAGCAGGACGGGTACCCCCTCTTCGGCCTCATCCCCCTGCTCATCGGCATGCTCGATGACCACGAGACCTCCGGGCCGCAGCAGGTGCGCGGCCGAGTCGATCCCGCCCCGGATGACATCCATGCCATCGGGTCCGCCGTAGAGAGCGATGGCCGGATCAAAGTCCCGCACTTCGGGGTCCCGGACACGTGCACCCTCGGGGACGTAGGGCGGATTCATCGTTACCACCGCGATGTCAGCGACCAGTCCCGCGAGCGGGCTCCCCTCTCGCGCGCACGTGCGGGCATCCGCCTCCACGACCTCCACATGACTTCCCACCTCGGACAGGGACGATGACTGCTCCGCCACATTCCGGCGCGCCCAGGTGAGAGCCTCCGGGTCGACTTCTACCGCCCACACCGTGGCGGGAGCGGCTTCGGTCGCCAGTGCCAGAGCGACAGCACCCGAGCCGGTGCACAAGTCCACCGCGCGACGTTCCTCAACCGGCAAGGACCGCAGCACATCAATCGCTGCCTGCGCCACCAACTCGGTCTCCGGACGCGGGATAAAGACTCCGGGCCCGACGAGTACCTCCAGGTTGCGGAAGGGCGCAACCCCGAGGAGGTGCTGCAGGGGTACGCGCACAATGCGCCGGGTCAGCAATCGCTCGTACGCCGTGCGCTGCTCAGACTCGAGCCGGTCGTGCAGCATGAGCCGTCCCCGGGGCACACCCATCACGTGGGCGGCGAGCAGGAGTGCATCCGTCTCCGGTGACGGCACGCCCGCGGCTTCGAGACGTCGCTGCGCATCCGCGATGGCATCGCGCAGGGAGACCCATCCGCCCATGACTCGCGGTGACGGTCCCGAACCCGGTGTGGTCACACGCCCTCCGCCAGCGCAGCGGTATCAGAGGCCTCCAGGCAGGCTTGGATGACGGCGTCGAGATCGCCCCCGAGCACCTGGTCAAGATTGTGGGCCTTGTAGCCCACCCGATGGTCGCTGATGCGATTCTCCGGGAAGTTGTAGGTGCGGATGCGCTCACTGCGGTCGACGGTGCGCACCTGCGCCCGCCGGGAGTCTGAGGCCTCCTGAGCCGCCTGCTCCTGGGCTGCCGCGAGGAGTCGGGCGCGAAGGATTCGCATGGCCTGCTCCCGATTTTGCAATTGGCTCTTCTCGTTTTGGCATGACACGACCGTGCCGGTGGGCACATGGGTGATGCGCACGGCTGAATCCGTCGTGTTGACGCTTTGGCCGCCCGGGCCGGAAGAGCGGAATACATCAATACGCAGGTCGTTGGGGTCAATGCTGACGTCGACATCCTCCGCCTCGGGCAGGACCAGGACCCCCGCCGCCGACGTGTGAATGCGTCCCTGTGATTCCGTGACCGGCACACGCTGGACTCGGTGCACGCCGCCCTCGAACTTCAACCGCGCGTACGGCGCCTCACCCGGCTCGGGCACGCCTCGTGCTTTCACCGCCACGGCAACGTCGCGGTAGCCGCCGAGATCGGACTCCTCAGCCTCAATGAGCTCCGTGCTCCAGCCGCGTTGGTCGGCGTAACGCAGGTACATGCGCAGGAGATCGCCGGCAAAGAGTGCCGACTCCTCTCCCCCTTCCCCCGCCTTGATCTCGAGGATGACGTCCTTGCCGTCCAACGGATCCCGGGGCACCATGAGCATGCGCAGTCGCTCGCTCACGAGCACCCGTTGCTCATTCAGGGCCGACGCCTCATCCGCAAATGCATGATCGGTCTCGGCCAATTCGCGTGCCGCCTCAGCATCGTCACCGAGGACAATCCACTCGCGATAGGCCTCGATGATGGGGCGCAATTCGGCATGCCGACGCGACAGGCGTCTCGCCTCTGCTGGATTAGCGTGGACTCCTGGCTGGGCCAGCCGCTCCTCGATGGCCATGAATTCGGCCATCATCTCGACGCAGGCGTCGAACATGAGGGGGTGACCTACCTATCGATGCAGGGCGTTACTCAGCGGCGGGTTCGGAACCCTTGCCACCGAAGCGCTTCTCGAACTTGGCCACCCGACCGCCGGCGTCAAGGATCTTCTGACGTCCGGTGTAGAACGGATGGCACTGCGAGCAGACATCGGCGTGGATGACGCCGTTCTTTGCAGTGCTACGCGTGGTGAATGACGATCCGCAGGTGCAGGTGACCTGAGTTTCGACGTACTCGGGGTGGATACCCGACTTCATGGGAGCTCCTCGTCTCGGGGGTGCCGGGTCCGCCTGAGCGGTGAACCGGACTCGTGAAGGGTACGCCATCAGCGCGGCTGAGGCTCCAGCGGCCGCTAGTCGGAGTTATCGGAGCCCGAGACCGCCGGGGTGGTCTTTTGGACCTGGAGGAGAAACTCCAGGTTGCTCTTGGTGTCACGCAACTTCGTGAGCAGGAGTTCGATGGCCTGCTGCTGATCCAGCGCGTGGAGCACCCGGCGCAATTTCCACACCGTCTTCAGCTCATCAGGAGCCATGAGCAACTCTTCCTTACGGGTGCCGGAGGCATCCACGTCCACACTCGGGAAGACGCGCTTGTCAGCCAACTTGCGGTCCAACTTCAGCTCCATGTTGCCGGTGCCCTTGAACTCCTCGAAGATCACCTCATCCATGCGGGACCCGGTCTCGACCAGTGCCGTGGCCAAGATGGTCAGCGAGCCGCCGTTCTCGATATTGCGGGCGGCACCGAAGAAGCGCTTGGGTGGGTAGAGAGCGGTGGAGTCCACACCACCGGAAAGGATGCGTCCGGATGCGGGGGCAGCCAGGTTGTATGCCCGACCGAGTCGCGTCATGGAGTCCAGCAACACCACGACATCATGACCCAGCTCCACCAAGCGCTTGGCGCGCTCAATGGCGAGTTCAGCAACGATGGTGTGATCCTCTGCCGGCCGATCGAAGGTCGAGGCAATCACCTCACCCTTGACCGAGCGTTGCATGTCCGTAACCTCCTCGGGCCGCTCGTCAACGAGAACAACCATGAGATGGCATTCCGGGTTGTTCTCCGCGATGGCATTAGCGATCGACTGCAGCACCATCGTCTTGCCCGCCTTGGGTGGCGACACGATAAGACCGCGCTGACCCTTGCCGATAGGAGCCACCAGGTCGATAACGCGGGTCGTGAGGTTGCCGGGCTCGGTCTCCAGGCGCAGCCGCTCCTGGGGATACAGCGGCGTGAGCTTTGAGAAGTCTGGCCTCTGGCGTGAAGCGTCGGGCTCACCACCGTTGACTGTTTCGATGCGCACGAGCGGGTTGAACTTCTCCCGACGCTCATTGTCCCGAGGCTGTCGCACGACGCCGGTGACGGCATCGCCCTTGCGCAGACCGTGCTTCTTCACCATCGACAGGGAGACATAGACGTCATTCGGGCTCGGGAGGTATCCGGCCGTTCGCACGAACGCGTAGTTGTCGAGCACATCCAAAATACCCGCGACCGGTGCCAGGACATCGTCGTCTGAGACCACAATGTCCTGCTCGGGGTAGGGGCTACTGCCCGGGCGCTTGTCCCGCTTATCACGGAAGCGGTCACGCCCGCGTCGGCGACGACGACGGGAATTCGGGTCACCGTCATCATCCATCCCACGATCACTTGAATCCGGGCGGTTATCCGGGCGGTTGTCCGTGCGGTTGTCCGTGCGGTTGTCCGTGCGGTTGTCCGTGCGGTTGTCCGTGCGGTTG
>JANRCR010000018.1:24996-32542 GCA_030726915.1 Candidatus Nanopelagicales bacterium | reverse complement strand
TCCGTGCGGGGCGGACGCTCCGTGGATTCGCCTGCGTTACGGGGGTTGTCCCCTGTCCGGGCGGGACGGCCGTTGCTCTCGGAGCGGGAGGTCCCCTCAGCGCCCTCTGCGGACGCCGTGCTCTTGCTTCGGGGGGGCTTGCCCTCCGTACGAGATGATGACTGCTTGGTGCCAATAGCCTCGATCAGGTCTCCCTTGCGCATGGCGCTCGACCCGGTGATGCCGAGGGACTGCGCCAGTTGCTTGAGCTCTGGGAGGAGCATTCCCGAGAGGCCGGATGATGATTTTCCGACGGGGGGTGTAGCGGTATCGCTCACGTGGTGATTCCTTCTTCATTGCCCAATCCCAGGGTGGAACCGGGTCTGTGCGTGCGCGAAACAACATGTGTGCGCACTATCCGCCCTCCCGACCCGGGGATCTCGTGAATAACGAGGGGGTGGGGGTGGAGGCATGTCCACGATCAACGGACTCAACAACAGTAGCATCATCGGCCGGGGAGGGACGTCAGGACCCCCGAATGTGCACCCGGGCTCCATCGCCGTCGACCGGGATGGCCAATGCTGTCCAGTCCCCCGGCGCTGCTGCGATCGCAGCAGCGCGCTCGCCCGCATCCCGCGTCAATGCAAGCACAGTGGGACCCGCACCTGAGACCACCGCGGGGATCCCACGTGACCTGAGTCCCAGGACGAGGTCGTGTGCCGTGGGATAGATCTGCGCACGTGCATCCTGGTGAAGCCGATCCTCTGTAGCGGGAAAAAGCATGGCTGGATCGGACACGAGTGCATGTGCCAGCAGGGCCGTCCGCCCCACATTGAAGACCGCGTCGGCGCGTAGGACCGAGTCATCCAGCAGTCCGCGCGCCTGCTTCGTTGAGACGGGCGTGGGAGGGATGAAGACGACGGGTGCGATGGATGAGTGAACGGTGCGTGTCACAGCACTGGCGTGGGTGTGGACGTCATCGGAGTCAATCCACGCGGTGGTAAATCCCCCCAGCAGTGCTGCAGCGACGTTGTCAGGGTGACCCTCCATGCGCGTGGCCAGACCCAAGATCTCCCCCTCGGGAAGCAAGTCCTCACCCTGCTCGGCGAGCCCGCGGGCGAGGAGGATTCCGGCAACGATGGCCGCGGCAGAGGAACCGAGTCCACGCCCCTGGGGGATCGCATTCGTGCACCTCAGGACGACACCCGGAGCTTCTACACCCATCTCAGCCCAGGTCGCCACCATGGCCTGGGCCACGAGATGTCGTTCATCGGTGGGCAGTGCATCAGCACCTTCACCCGCGACAGTGACCAGGACCCCAGGGTCGTCAGTGACCATGGCAACCAGGTGATCATGCAGAGCCAGCGCCAGCCCGAGTGAATCAAAGCCGGGTCCAACGTTGGCGCTGGTGGCGGGGACGACGACCTCAACCCCGACGGATCGGAAGACCGCCATCGCTCTAGCCTCGAAGCCCGAGAGCAACCGCGGCCACGGAAGCGTCGACCGGCACGATGACCGGATCGGCTGCATCGGCCAGGGCCCACTGCGGATCCTTGAGCCCATTGCCGGTCAGCGTGCAGACGATCGTCTGCCCCGGGTCCACGTGTCCGCGCGCATGCGCCTGGAGGAGCCCGGCGACACTGGCGGCGCTGGCCGGCTCGGTGAAGAGTCCCTCCTTGGCAGCGATCGACCGATACGCCGCCAGAATCTGCTCGTCTGTCACGGAGTCGATCAGGCCTCCGGACTCCTCGCGGGCGGCGATCGCCTGCTCCCATGACGCTGGATTGCCGATACGAATCGCGGTGGCGATCGTCTCCGGCTTGGCCACCGGAGTGCCGGTGACCAGGGGTGCCGCCCCGGCCGCTTGGAAGCCCCACATGCGCGGAAGGTGAGTTGAGTGACCAGCATCGGCGTACTCGCGATAGCCCCGCCAATAGGCCGTGATGTTGCCCGCGTTGCCCACCGGAAGGCAGTGAATATCGGGAGCATCCCCCAGGAAATCAATCACCTCGAAACTGGCAGTCTTTTGCCCCTCGATGCGATCAGGATTGACGCTATTGACCAGGCACACCGGATAGTCGTCGGCCAGGCTGCGCGCGAGAGTCAGACAGTCGTCGAAGTTGCCCTCCACCTGCAGGAGGGTCGCTCCATGGATGATCGCCTGGGCGAGTTTGCCCATCGCGATTTTGCCCTCGGGCACGAGAACGGCGCAAACCATACCGGCCTTGACGGCATACGCCGCTGCACTCGCCGAGGTGTTACCCGTCGATGCGCAGATGACGGCGCGCGCACCCGCCTCGGCCGCCTTGCTGATGGCCATGGTCATACCGCGATCCTTGAAAGATCCCGTTGGATTGGCGCCTTCGTACTTCAACCACACTTGGCATCCGGTCATGTCGCTGATGGTGCAGGCATACACCAGGGGGGTTCCCCCCTCGCGCAGCGTGACGACAGGGGTGGCCTCGCTCACCGGCAGCCAGGACCGGTACTCCTCGATGAGCCCGCGCCACTGATGGACGTCCGCCGTCATGCTCCCGCCTCGCCTTCAACGCGCATCACTCCCACAACACGCTTCACCACATCCAGCCCGCGCAGGCCATCGACGGTGCGACGCAACGCTCCATCGGAAGCCAGATGCGTGCGCACGACCAGACCCGCATCATCACCATGACCATCTTGGCGCACGACCTGGATGCTCACCCCGTTGTCGGAGAAGGCCTGCGCGACGGTCGCAAGGACACCGGGACGGTCGGTAACGTCAAGATTGACGTAGTACCGCGTCTGAGCCTCCTCGATCCCCCGCACCGTCAAATCGGCATACGTCGACGCGCGGGGCCCACGCCCACCGGCCAGGTGGTTGCGGGCGACAGCGACAACGTCGCCCAAAACAGCACTTGCGGTGGGCGCACCCCCCGCCCCCCGCCCGTAGAACATCATTTCCCCCGCGCTCTGAGCCTCGATGAAAACGGCATTGAAGGCATCGCGCACGCTGGCGAGTGGATGCTCACGCGGGACCATTGCCGGATGGACACGGACGATGACGCCGGTCCCGTCGGACGTGCGCTCGGCCACAGCAAGCAACTTGATCACAAAGCCCATGTCGCGCGCGGCCTGGATATCCTCCGATGTCACTTCAGTGATGCCTTCACAGAAGACATCCTCGGAGGTCACTCGCGTGTGAAAGGCCAATTCGGCGAGGATGGCGGCCTTGGCTGCGGCATCCAGTCCTGCGACGTCTGCGGTGGGGTCCGCCTCCGCGTAGCCCAGCGCCTGTGCCTGTGCCAGGACATCCGCATAGTCGGCTCCTTCCTCCTCCATCTTGCTGAGGATGAAGTTGGTGGTGCCATTCACGATCCCGAGTACACGCGTCACGTGATCCCCGGCCAAGGACTCCCGGAGCGGTCGAAGCAACGGAATCGCTCCCGCCACGGATGCCTCGAAGTACAGATCCACCCCGTGTTCGGCTGCCGCTTGATGCAGCGTCGCACCGTCGACCGCGAGGAGGGCCTTGTTGGCCGTCACGATGGACGATCCCGCTGCCATCGCTTGGAGGATGAGGCTACGAGCCGGCTCGATCCCTCCCATCAACTCCACAACGATGTCGCTGCCACGAGCGGCCAGGGCCCCGGGATCATCGGTCAGCAACGTCGCGGGCACGCCTTCCCGCGGCCGAGAAGCATCACGAACAGCAACACCCACGAGTTCCAGCGGGGCGCCTACGCGTGCCGCCAGGTCGGCCTGCTGCTCCAGGAGCAGTCGGGCCACCTGGGATCCCACAGTGCCTCCACCCAGCAGGGCGACGGTGATCGGCACGGTCATGCGGGACTCCTCGGGGATCGATCCAGCCGGCAAGCGACTCAGCGGGCCTAGCCTCTCAGACTGTCGCGCCCGGATCGAGGGCGAGGAGGTCCCGTTCGCTCTCGCGTCGCAGAACGACGGTAGCCGCGCCATCACGCACCGCGACGACGGCGGGTCGGGGCACATAGTTGTACTGGGACGCCATGGAGCGGCAGTAGGCACCTGTAGCCGCGAGAGCAAGGAGGTCCCCCGGGGCCAGATCGCCTGGCAACCATGCATCTCGCACGACGATGTCTCCGCTCTCGCAGTGCTTGCCGACCACCCGGCACAGTTGCGGCGGGGCCGTGGACTCCCGTGAGGCGAGAATGACGGTGTAGTCGGCGTCGTACAGCGCCGACCGAATGTTGTCACTCATGCCCCCGTCTACCGATACGAAGGTGCGGACAAGACCGTGGTCGAGAAGCACAGGCTTGATGGTCCCCACCTCATAGAGCGTGATGCCTGCCGGGCCCACGATGGCGCGCCCCGGCTCGAACGCCAGATGGGGAAGCGGGATCCCCGCCTGCTCGCAGGATCTGCTCACGATGCGTTCGATGGCTGAGGCCATGTCCTCAATGTCAATGGGGTCATCCGTCGGCACGTAGGCAATGCCCATGCCTCCGCCGAGATTGAGGCACTCAACAGCGATACCTGACGTCGTGAGGGTCGCGGCGAGGTCAACGATGCGCGTGGCGGCAATCTCGAAACCAGACGCATCGAAGATCTGTGAGCCGATGTGTGAGTGCAGTCCGGCAAAGTGCAGGGATGAGCGGCCAACGATGCGCTGCACGGCCGCGGGGATATCACTGACCGGCAGTCCAAACTTCTGATCCTCATGAGCAGTGGCAATGAATTCATGCGTGTGGGCCTCGACCCCGAGAGTGACACGCACAAGAACACGAGCCTGCACCCCGTGGCGCTCGGCAGCGTCCGCCACGCGGTCGATCTCGATCAAGGAATCTATGACGATGAGGCCGACACCCGCCGCCAGCGCCTGCTCAATCTCCTCGACCGACTTGTTGTTGCCGTGCAGGATGATGCGCTCGCCGGGGAAGCCCGCAGCAAGCGCGACAGTGAGTTCGCCACCCGTGGACACATCCAAACCAAGGCCCTCATCCTCCACCCAACGCGCCACCGTTGTGGCCAGGAAGGCTTTCGCTGCGTAGTACACGGTCGCGGGGACCAAGCGCTCCGTGTAGGAGATTCGAAAATCCCGTGCCCGGCGTCGGAAGTCGTCCTCATCGAGGACGAAGAGTGGAGTTTGGAAGTCACGCGCGAGATCCCGGACATCCCATCCGCCAATCATCAGGCTGCCGTCAGCGCCGCGACTCGACGTCAATGGCCATATCGCGGGGTCCAAGGCTGCCGTTGTCCCAGCGGTAGGAGGTGCCGGTGGCGCCGGGGTTGCCACGACATCTGCGTGGCGCGGGCCTGCTGGGTGCGCGCGCATGGGGCAAGGCTAGTCGCTCAGGGACGGACCGGCCCGATGCGTTACATCCGTTCCGGTGCCGTGACACCGCAGAGAGCCAGGCCATTGGCCAGGACCTGACGTGAGGCGGCGCACAGCCAGAGCCGGGCAATGTGCTGGGAGGTGACTTCCTCATCACCTCGCGGCAACACCCGACAGGCGTCGTAGAAACGGTGATAGGCGGTCGCAAGCGACTCCAGATAGCGCGGCACACGATGGGGCTCTCGTAGCTCCGCTGCAGCCGCGACCACGGCGGGGAACGCGGCAAGGGCACGCAGCAACTCCCCCTCACGCTCGTGCTGGAGCAATCCGGGGTCGTACTCCGTGCCGAGCCAGTCAATGCCGAGGGCATCCGCGTTGCGCAGCACCGACGCGATCCGGGCATGGGCGTACTGGACGTAAAACACCGGGTTGTCATTGGTGCGCTTCACCAGGAGGTCAAGATCAAGGACGAGTGGGGATTCGACCGGGTATCTGATCAAGGAGTAGCGCGCCGCATCGACACCGACCTCATCCACGAGGTCCTCGAGAGTGACGATCGTGCCTGCGCGCTTGGAGAGCTTGACCTCCTCGCCATCTCGGAGCATCTTGACCATCTGACCGATGAGCACCTCAACATTGACGTCCATATCGTCACCGGCACAGGCGGCGACTGCCCTGAGCCTGTTCACGTAGCCGTGGTGGTCGGCTCCGAGCAGATAGATCGCCGTGTCAAACCCTCGGTCTCGCTTATCGACGTAGTACGCCGTATCGGAAGCGAAATAGGTGAGCTCCCCGTCGGCCTTGATGAGCACGCGGTCCTTGTCGTCCCCGAAGTCACTCGTCCGCAGCCATACGGCACCATCGAGTTCAAAAACATGGCCCTGCTCCCGCAGCCGAGTCATCCCTCTCTCGACCGCGCCTGATTCGTGAAGTGAACGCTCCGAATACCACACGTCGAAGTGGGTTTGGAAGAGTTCGAGTACCTGCTGCTGCTGCGCAAGTTGGAGGGCATATGCAGCCTCGCGGAAAGCGCCCAGCCGCTCCGCCTCCGGCACCTCAAGGATCTCCGGCTGTTCCGCCACGATGCGCGCGGCGAGGTCGACGATGTAGGCACCGTGGTAGCCATCCTCGGGCACTTTCTGACCACGCGCGACCGCCATGACCGATGCTGCGAAGCGATCCATCTGGACGCCGCGGTCGTTGATGTAGAACTCGGTGTTCACGGAGGCTCCTGCGGCCGTGAGGACACGCGCCAGTGCGTCTCCGACCGCGGCCCAGCGCGTGTGACCGAGATGAAGCGGCCCGGTCGGATTGGCCGAGATGAATTCCACGTTGATCCGCCGCCCACTCAGCAGCTCCATTCGGCCGTACTCCGCGCCTGCCGCCACGATGACACCGGCAATCGATCCCTGGGCGTCGGCGGCGAGCCGGATATTGACGAAGCCGGGGCCCGCCACGTCGGCCGCCGCGATCCCATCGATCTCGGCGAGCCTGCTCGCAATCAGCGCGGCGATGTCCCGGGGGGGGCGACCGGCCGATGCGGCCAGCGTGAGAGCGATCGGGGTGGCGTAATCACCGTGATCCCGGCTCTTGGGGCGCTCGATGACCACCTCGACGCCGGAGTGACCCGAGAGGGTCCCCTCATCCTGGAGGCCCGCCACGACGCCGCGAATGACGTCAGCGAGGTGTTCAGGAGTCATGCCGGGAGCGTAGTGCCGACCATCTGACTGATCGATGATGCCCGCTGCTCCTCCAGACCGTGCTACGGTGATTTTGGCTGTGCTGCACCAGAACCACCGTTCGAGGGTGGCCGGAGTCCGATTGTGTCGGGCACGGGTCCCCCTGGCTCCCTGGGATTCCCCAAGGCCGGGACGTCGGCTCGCACCACCAGCCCGCCGGGCGAGGTGCCCGGCGACCACGTATCCGAATTTGGGATCCAAGTAGTAGGAGTTACAGCGCATGGCACAAGGATCTGTCAAGTGGTTCAACGCCGAGAAGGGCTTCGGCTTCATTGCACAGGCTGATGGGGGTGCGGACGTATTCGTACACTTCACCGCCATCCAGGCTGACGGCTACCGCAGCCTCGACGAGAACCAGACGGTCGAGTTCGACATCGTCCAGGGCCCCAAGGGACCCCAGGCCGATAACGTCCGCATCATCTGACGTATCGACCCACTGACTGTGGCCTGCCCGCTATGGGCAGGCCACAGTTTTTTTGTGGATCCCGGATGGCGTACGGCAGTGCCCATCCCGGATGGCATCCGTCGACAAGGTCGGACT
>JANRCR010000018.1:0-24896 GCA_030726915.1 Candidatus Nanopelagicales bacterium | reverse complement strand
CGGATGGCGTACGGCAGTGCCCATCCCGGATGGCATCCGTCGACAAGGTCGGACTGGCGCCGACCGCCGGTCACAGGCGAAGATGGTCCTATGAGTGACGATATTGAGAAGCTGCTCGCCGAAGTCTCCAAGACCTCGTCTCCGACGGCGCCAACCTCGGGTTCTGTCGCGCCCACCACGGGTTCCTCGCCCGCGAAGAAGAGTGCCTCCGCACGAGGTGGACGCCTCGCCTTCGCCCTCGTGTCAGCTGCGATCTTTGGCGGTAGCGCGTTCGTCGTGGGGTGGCTCTTCACCCCCTTTGTCCTGACCGGCACATCCATGGGGCTTGGCGCTGCGCTCGGATCCTTCCTGACGGGTCTCATCGCTGGACCGCCACGCTGGTTCTCCTCCTAGTCGTCACTGTTACCCTCAACTCTCCCTGGCCCCCGTAGCTCAGGGGATAGAGCAGTGGCCTCCGGAGCCATGCGCGCAGGTTCGAATCCTGCCGGGGGCACGTACCCACCCCTCCCCTCCACCCGGGCGTTCTTCGGGAAAATGGGTGAGGTTTCCTCGCTGATTTCCCCGAAGAACGACGCAGCCCCCGCCGGTCACTACGTACCAGTGGGCAACCAGCCCCCGCCGGTGGGCACCCAGGCCGAGGACGACCAGCACCCGCCGTGAGTAGCCCCCGCCGATCACCACATGCCCAGGAAGAACAGCACCCGCCGGTGTGAAGCCCGGACACGGGGCCGGGGGACGCAATAACGTTCCCATCGCCACACCCACAAGGAAGGAACGCTCCATGTCCGCACAGCGCGACCGCATCGACCCCGCTTCCCGTGAACCGCTGGAGATGCTGCTCCAGGCCATACCCGGGGGCTTCAACGCGATCCCCGACATCGTCGAACGCCGGGCCTTCGTGCGTCAGCTCCTCCAGACGATGACGGCCGACCTGCCGCCCAATGACCGGGTTGTCTCCGAGGACCGCACCATCCCCGGCCTCGACGGTGCCCCCGATGTGCGTGTGCGCATCTACACGCCGGCCGAAGCGACCGGTGTGATCCTGCCCGGCATTCTCTATATCCACGGCGGCGGGATGATCCTCGGGGATCTGGACGGCGAGCACCTGCGCGCCGAGATGATCTGCGAGCTGACCAACACCGTCGTCGTCTCCACCGACTACCGCAAGGCGCCCGAGCACGCCTACCCCGCGCAGCTCAACGACTGTTACGCCGCCCTCACCTGGATGGCCACCCACGTCGGCGAACTCGACATCGACCCGGCGCGCATCGCGATCTACGGCGGTAGTGCCGGAGGCAACCTCGCGATCGCGACGACGATGACGGCCCGTGATCGGGGCGGTCCGACCATCGCCTTCCTGATGGCGCCCTATCCCATGATCGACGACCGCCACGCCACAGCGTCGAGCCTCGCCGTCACCGAGGTCGGCATCTGGGATCGTTCGGGCAGCATCGAGGCCTGGCAGTGGTTCCTCGGCGACGGCGAAGCCGACCAGTACGCCGCCCCGGCGCGCGCGACGGACCTCACCGGGCTCCCGCCCACATTCATGGATGTCGGAGACATGGACCTCTTCCGCGATGAGGACATCGCCTTCGCATCCCGGCTCGTCCAGGCAGGGATCCCGACGGAATTCCACCTGTATCCCGGCGCGTACCACGCCTCCGAGGTCTTCGCCCCGGCGGCCGAGTTGAGCCAGCGCATCTGGTCGACGCGCATTCAGGCACTCACGCGAGCCCTCCACGGCTGACATGGAGGCAACCATTTTTGATGGCCACACTCAGCGGCCCTTCACTCCCAGCGAAAGCCAGGCGCTCACGACAACGACACCGTACGTCTGGGTCGACATCATTCCCTCGGGTAGCAAGGACCCGGAGGTCCTTGCACTTTTGACGCAGATGGGCTTCACCGATGTCGTGGCGGCGTACACCGCACGCACCTACTCCAGCGGCATGTTCCTCCTGTGCGGTGACAACATGCTCGCCAGCACGTACGCCGCTCCCGACGAGCCAGGACCACCCACATTGATCCACTGCGTCTGGAATGCGGGCTGCTTTGTCACGATTCGCCAAGGCGCCAATCGGGCTATCGCGCAGGCCCTGGAGGATTTCAAGCCCCGAGCCGTCTCGCTGTTTGCCCAGCCGGGACCCGTGCCGGGGATCCTCCTCCAGCTCATCCTGGACAGCGTCGATCGACAGTTGACCGCCCTACAGACTCAGGTTGCGATGCTCGATGGCCAGATCATCATCACGGCGAATCCATCCCAATTGGCCGCCTTGCAGCAGGTGCGTATCCCCGTGTCTGACCTGGGTACGACCATCCCGGCCTACCTGGAAAACCTCAACGAGTCACTCATCGATCCGGGGTCTCTCCCCGGAATGGACGCCCAGGGCGCTCAGGCCCTGCAGACGTATGCGGCCTGCGTCAATGACGTCGTCCAGCGCATCACCAGCACCGCGAGCGACATACGCAATGCCATTCAGGACTATCAGGGACAGGTGAGCTCGGTCCAGGGCAATCGCATCAATCAACTCACCCTGGTCAGCATCATCTTCCTGCCCATCTCATTTATGACGGGCTACTTCGGCCAGAATTTCCAATTGCTCACCGATGCAACGGTCTCCTTCACCGCCTGGTTCTTCCTCGGTGTCGCCCTTCCCATCATTGTGGTCATCGTGTCCGTCGCCCTGCTCCAGCGCAGCGGCTTCTCGATCGGCCGGACCCTGCACTTCCGGACCCGATCCCACCGCAAGCCCGACGCCTAGGATCAAGCCATGCTGGATGCATGGCAGGTCATCACGCTTGCCGCTGCTTCGATCCTCATCATTGCCCTGTGGGTGTCCAGTACCTATGGGCGCCAGGCTGCCGTCGTCATGCTGGCTCTCTCGGCCATCACCCTCGGCTGTGTCTGGATTGCCTACGAGGTCGTCCCCGTCGAGGCGTGGCGCCGCGACAACCTCCTCGTCGGGCTCGTGATTTTCGCGATTCCTGCAGCCGCGGGGGGCCTGCTGGCCCTCGTCCGAGCCCGCAGGAGGGGATGCCGTCTCGACCGTCAGTCTGTTGTCTACCTCGCATTGCTCTGGGTGACGCCCGCGATGCTGCTCTATGTCAGCCAGCGACGCCCGTGGGGCGGCGAACTGAGCAACCTCATGTGGTGGGCTGGCACAACGATCTCCATCTACGTTCTCGTGCCCGTGGCTTATGCGCGCTGGGCGGGGCAATCCGTGCGGGGCTACGGACTCTCCGTCGCCTTCGTCCGACGCGAGGGCATCCTTATCGCACTCATCGCACCCGTCGCGCTCGCACTCGCGTGGTTTGTTTCGGCAGATGCCCGCTTTCAGGAGGTCTACCCGTTTTACGACGGGGATGGCGCCGGTCTGCTGGCATTCGAGCTTGCCTACGGAGCCTCCTTCATCGCATTGGAGTTCTTCTTCAGAGGATTCCTCGTCTTTGCCGGCCAACCCGTGCTCGGCGTGTACGCCATCCCGGTCATGGCCATGAGTTACTGCCTCCTGCACCTCGGCAAACCGCTGCCCGAGACCGTCGCGAGCCTCGTTGGCGGCCTCATCCTCGGCTACCTGGCGCTGCGTTTGAGATCCATCCTGGCGGGAGTGGTGGCTCACCTCACGATGGCCTGGGGCATGGACGCGGCCGTTCTCACACGCTCCTAAGCGGTTGCGCGCAGGTGCGATACAACAGCGTGGGACAACGCCCGCGACTGGCCAACGTAGCCGCGGATGCCGGCAGCATCCGAGCCTGCCGCGTGGAGAAGACCGAGGACAGATCCGAGGCGTCGCGCACGCCCGCGCGCACCACCCAGCTCTGGGACCTGCATGGCCGCACGCGCACGTGACCAGGTGCGGGCCGTGGCACCGTCGACACTCGTCGACCATCCCGTGAGTTCGACCGGCACCAGGGGCACCGTCTCTCGTGCTAGGAGTACACGCTGCACATCGGACCCGCCTCGCCAGGCACCCACACCGTCCTCGCGTAACGACGGGCGAGCGGGAATGCCCTCGAGCACAATGACATCCTCGGCATCGGCTCCTCGAGCGAGCAGGACCAGGAGCCGGCCATCATCCGAGGCCAGCGCATCGCAGACCCTGTAGTGCGTCAGTAGCAGGGCCGTCGCCTCCGGCAGACTCTCCCGGTACTGCGCCATCTCCTGCGCGATATCGGGTGCCTGCATGACGGGACTGCCCCATCGCCGCGCCACGCGGTCGTGACGGAGGAGTACCGACTCAGATACGAGCCGTCGCGCCGCCGTGGCTGCCGATTGAGACGCCCGGATCGACACCCCTTCCGCCAACCGTCGGGATCGACGTAGTGACTGTGCACGCACCGAGTGCAGCGGCTCATCGGCAACGTCGACCAGGGCTTGCTGATAACCCTCGACGAGGGCCTGCACAGCGCGTCCGCCGTCTCCCGACACCTGCCGAGCAAGGTCGAGAAGATCCCACTCCCAGGGCCCGGGGAGAGCATCATCAACATCACATGCGTCGAGGGCGACGTGACCGTGGTCATCGACGGCATCGAGGGAGTCCGCGCACATCCACACGACGTAGCCGGTGCCACCCGAGGCGAGGGCATCGGCAAAGCCCACATCATCTCGCCGCGCACGACCCTGAGCACGGCGTTGGCTCCGGGTCAACTCCGGGTCCACCCACGGTGGATCGGCGTAGGTCTTCCATGGGCTCATGGTGCCTCCGCACGTCGGGCTGGCGCGAGCATCATCGCGTCGCGCAACGCTACCGCGATGGTGTGTGACGCGAGGTACGTGGAATCCAGATGTGCGGTGGCTGCACGAACCGCGACCGTCGCGAGCCGTGCCCAGCCGCCCACCGTCGACGCCAGCCCCGATGAAGGAGTGAGGAAGACATCGCAACTTTGGGGATATCGATCCGCAAGCCCACGCCCCGCCGTCACCGGATCGAGGAGATGGACCACATTGAGCCATGCGCCCACCCGGTCGTAGGGGAAATCTGCACCACCCGCGCTGGTGTCGAAGCCCTCGCCCAGGGGAAGGGCCAGGGGGCTGCCCATGGTGATGAGCAGGTCGATATCGATCTCGGGGTCTGCGATGAGATCCCAGGCTACGAGAGATCCCAGCGAATGAGCCAGGATGATGCGTGGTCGCGGCGCTGCATGTACGACGGTGCGCACACGAGCGAGGACGGCCGCACGACGAGCGTCATCGTCGAGATAGCGGCCCAGATCATCCAGGCCGAACAGTGGACTGCGCACCATGTGACGCAGAGGCAACCGGTCGGTGATGAGAGCCGGGTGCGGTAGCGACGACAGCCACGGCCAGCGAGAAGACTCACCCACCGCGTCAACGAGCTCACTCAATCGACGTTGTCGAGCGACATAGGCCAGGCGTGCATCTGCGCTCACCGGTTCGGACTCGACCCGCTCACGACGGGCGTAGATGGTGCCTCGCGTGGACAGGAGATCCGCGTACGCAACGGACCGGATGTCGACGGAAAGCCCGGTGAGTGCCGCGCGAATCGGATGTGCCCAGTCCGCGCGGAGACGTCCGACCCCCTGCAGATAGGTGACGCTGCCATGGGCCCGGTGGCGGTCCACGGCCCCGTGCGTGTGCGCCGCCGCAGCCATGGTCACTCCCTGAGCGTACGACGCGCCCCAGCGCCCCCGCACGGTGACAGACGTGCCACGTGGTGTCCCCGGTGATACATGTGACGTGAGGGAGCAAAGTTTTTCAAAAATGTCGGGACACACCCTTGCGCTGCTTGCGCACGGGTATTAGACATGGGGTGTCGCAAGGGAAACTGAGCGATCGAGATACCGGAAGCCGAGCCGCAAGGCGCGGTGGGGCAACCCACTCCCCATGTCGGGGGAGTCACGGTGGATCGTGGATCGACCTAAGGTGGTGCAAGCCACACCGAAGGCGCCCCGGCAACGGGTGCGACGCACGAGGGGCGACATCCCTGAATACCCCGCAAGGGTTCGGTAGGAACCGATCCACAGCAAGACCCCTCGAACTCATACTTCGAGGGGTCTTGCTGCTTTTATAGCCTTCCGACCGCCTAGGACGTGGGCGCCACGCCGCCCAACCACTCGGCCAGGCGGGCGAATCCCTCATCAAGACTCACCCGGGGCGTCCACTCCAGAGCTGTCCGGGTCTCACGCTGATCAAACCAGTGGGCGGTGGCCAACTGCTCCGCCAGGAAGGCCGTCACGGGGGGATCACCCTCGCGCCCGGTCCGCTCCCACACTCGCTCAAGCACATGCCCTCCCGCGCGAGCAACGACGTAGGGCACCGCCGCGCGGGGGCCGGGTGCGTCGGCAGCGGCAGCGATGCGGGTGAGCATCTCGGTGACGGTGCGCGGTTCACCATTGGAGACCACGAGTGGGTGACCGTGCACTCCGTCGATATGGGCCCGCTGCACGGCCGCCGCGATCGCATCACCGGCGTTGTCGACGTACGTCGTGTCAATCAGGGCGGCGCCACTCCCGATGACAACCAGTCGACCTGCCCGCGCGCGATCGATAATGCGCGCGGTCAACTGTGAGTCACCCACACCCCACACCAGATGCGGACGCACGACGGCTACCGCGAGGTCGAGGCCATCGGCCTCCAGAGCGAGGAGCTCGGCCATCGCCTTACTGCGCGCGTAGTGGCTGCGCGCACGATCCGGATCGGCCCGACCCGCGCCTGCACCCACGAGCGGATGTCCCGCGTGAGCAACGGAGGGAGAGGACACCATCACGAATGTCCTGACGCCCGCGAGACGTGCCGCCTGAAGAACATTGCGGGTGCCGTGGACGTTAACCCGCTCGAAGTCCTCCCAGGGACCCGTCATATCCACGCGCGCTGCGGCGTGGACCACCGCGTCGCACCCGATGAAGGCCCGTTGCAATTCCTCGATCGGCCCCGTGATGTCCGCCGACTGACCGGTGGCTCCTGCACGCTGCAGGGACTCAGGCACGGTCCCGCGCTGCACACCGACGACCGCGTCACCACGCGCGAGCAGAGAGCGCACGGTGGCGGCCCCGACGACACCGGACGCTCCCGTGACGGCAATACGCTCAGCCATCGCGGTCCTCTCCCGCCAGCAGTGCCAACACCTCACGCGCGATGCGGATCCGATCCACCTTGGAGCGGTGCCGCACATCCACGGGCAGGGAACGCATAGTGAGCACGGCCGCGACACTCTGGCCGGTCTCCGCACGGATGGCCTCACGCACGACCATCGTCAGATCGACATCGGCCAATCCGAGCACAGGACCCGGCATCAACAACACGGCAGCGACGACCTGAGCGCCGGCCGGCCCCACGCCGACGAGAGCAGCCAGAGGAACATTCGCGGCGCGCTGCGCCGCGAGCTCCCCGGCAACGGGAGTGATGGGACCCTGCGGGCCCACGATGACGTGCGCCAAACGCCCTTCGACCCACAGGCGCCCAGCCTCGTCCAGATGGCCGACATCCCCGGTGCGGTGCCAGCCTCGCGGGGAGTCCGCTCGATGTTGCGTCGCCCAGCGCCGGTCGTAGCGCTCCCGCATCCACGCACTGCGAACTACGATCTCACCCGTCACCCCGGGGTGATCGGCCGTCACGGTGGCAGGCACACCTCGGACATCCAGCGGTGCGATCGTGACGTCCACACCGGGCAGGGGACGTCCCACGAGCACGCCGTTGCCCCGCTCGCTTCGAAGTTCATCGAGGGTGACTTCCGTCAGTGGTAGTGCTTCCGTCATGCCGTACGGGGTCGCCAGGGACGCGGAGGGGAGGAGGAGTGCGGCACCATCAAGAAGTGACACGGGCACCGGCGCGCCCGCGACGAGGAGAAGGCGCAAGCCATCCAGGGTCGTGCGCGCAGCGTCCGACAGATCGTCCCCCGTGGAGACGACCGCGCGCAGGGCGGTCGGTGATGCCCACGCAATACTCCCGCCGACCGCGTCGATGGCATCGGCGATCGCCGTGGCCGTGAGCGTGCTCGCATCGGTGAGGTCCATATCTGGGATCGCCGAGGGGATGCCCAGAGCCGGGCCCAGGACAGCCCAGGGGGCGAATGCCGCCACCAGTCCGTCTCGGCCGGTGATGTCATAAGCAGCTCGCAGGGCATCGCGCAGGGCCGCCAGTCGCACCTGCGTGTAGACGACGCCCTTGGCGGGGCCCGTCGCGCCGGATGTGAAGGCGACCAGGGCATCCGCCCCTCCCGGGGGCACGGCGGGCAGACTCGACGTGGCGAGCCACTCCCGCCCGCGACGGGCAACCTCTGCGAGAGAGGCATCCGCACCGAGCACTCGCGTCGCAGCCCCGGTGCGACCGACCAGGACGCGACGTCCGGGCAGGTCGAGACTGCGGGCAAGCCCCAGGCCCGCGGGGATACCGATGACGTGCAGTGCCTGCGCCGAGCGCAGTGCACGACGCATCCCACGCACTCCCAGGCCGGAATCCGCCACCACCACGACCGCTCCGATACGCCAGGCGGCGTAGACACTCGCTATCAAATCGGCACTGGGCGGGACGAGGAGCGCGATGCGATCACCCGGTTGCACACCCAGGTCAAGCAGCCCGGCCGCAATCTCGCGTGTCCGGGTCGCGAGCATGGCCCAACTCACCCGTCGACCTGAGCGCAGATCCGCGAGAGCCACCCCCGGATCAGCACGGCGCTCCTCTAAGCGGGCGCCGATGGCCTCAAAAGGCGGGACGGCATGTGAGTCACGGGCGGGGATCGCATCTGCAACACGGGATTCAATCCACTCGATGACATCGGGGATGCATGCGGGCGCATCCTCTGTCACCAGGTGACGAGCCTTCTCATAACGATGGATATCCGCATGTGGCAGGCGGGCATGCAGGTCCCGCAGATAGCGATCGGAGAACACCGGATCGTCGGATCCCCAGGCCAGCAACACGGGGACATCGAGACTGCGCACTCCCTCAGCGATGGCATCGAGAGTCGCCGCACTCGGGTGCCGCGCGTCCAGGGGGATGTCGGCAACGAAGTCGCCCACGGCTCTGCGGCGATCCGCTGATGAGTAGGGCGCCCGGAATGCTCGCGCGACGTCAGGGGACATCTCGCGGGAGAGCCACGTCGTCCCGCGCACGAAGGTCGGGGACCGACGCGTCACCGCGTTGAGCAGCAGCGGCTGCCGGGCCAGGCGAATCACACTGGGCGCGGGTGAGCCCGCCGGCTGATGCACGGCCGTGTTGGTGAGGACCACTCCCGCCAATTGGTCACGATGCTCCAGGGCCCAGCCCAAGGAGACGGGGCCACCCCAGTCGTGAGCCACGGTGACGACGGGACCCGTGACGTCCAGCGCGTCGGTCAACGCACCGAGATCCGCGACGCGATCCACAAGGCGTCGTACGCCGGCGGGACGATCGGAATAGCCCATCCCGATCTGATCCACCGCGATCACTCGCCACCCCGCGGGTGATCCCGCCAACAGATTGCGCCAGAGGTAGGACCAGGTGGGGTTGCCATGCACGGCGAGGATCGTGACTTCGGGATCGCCCACCGCCGCTCGCTCGAGGACGTGCATGCGCACGCCACCGATATCGACCATGGTGGACCACGTCGGATCAATCCCGGGAAGTCCGCTGACGGGCGCGGTCATTGCAGCGTCTGACTACCAAGCAATTTCGATGACGCTGGCATTGAGCCCTGAGCCGATCCCCAAACACCCCACACGATCCCCCGCACGCAGGTTGTCTGTCTGCAGTGCCAGGGTGAACGGAATGGATGCCGGACCGATATTGCCGTAGAGCGGGAATGTCAACGGGACGCGATCCGGATCAATGCCCAACGCCGCAGAGAGCGTCTGGGTGTGGACATTGGACACCTGGTGGATGACATAGCAATCCAGGTCCGACCAGTCGAATGACTCCGAGGCCTCCTGCCACAATTCCACCGAGAGTTGCATACCCGCTTCCAGCAACGCTCGGGAGTCCGTGCGCATCTGCGTCATATCCCCCACGCAAATACGGTGATGCTGGGTCGCCGCACGGGATACGCCCCCCACGAATCGGTGCCCCTCGGGGTGTTCAGATGCGCGCCCCAACACCATGGCTGCTCCCCCGGACCCCAGGGTCAATGAAGCAAAGTTTTCGAAGATATCTGACACGGTCGTCTCGGGACGCTGAAGCCGCTCAATCGTGCGCTCGTGGAGTCCTCGGGATCCCTCCCCGTCGACCACGATGGCGTAATCGATCTGCCCGGCGTCGATCAGGGTGCCCGCGAGATGCATACCGTTGACGAAGCCCAGGCATGCGTTGGACAGGTCGAAGTTGAGGCACCGCGAGGGCATGGAGAGTTGGTGATGGACATCCACGGCCGCCGACGGCTCCAGATGAGCACGCGACACCGACGTGTCCACGAGTAGGCCGATGGCCCCGGGCTCGATACCTGCCTCCGCGAGGGCCTTGGACCCCGCCATGGCGGCAGCATCCGCAAAGGTCACATCCTCGGGCCACCACCTGCGCTCGACAATGCCGGCCAGTCCCTCGAGCAGTCCCGGGCGTACATCAAGTCGCTCATAGGTGTCCGCGAGGGCCACGTCAATCTCGGCCGAGGTCACCACAATGGGCGCCTCCGCAATGGCCACCGACAACACCGCGGTGTCAGAGAAACGGAAGGTGGCGTTGCCGCCTTGAGACTCACCCATCGAACCCTCCCTGCGCCGCCCACGAGGACGCCACGGAGGACAAGTCTCACACGCTCCGCCTGCCGCTGCGCTCTGGGCTGGCTCAGGGCGACGACCACGCCCTCATGCGGCTAGGTTCGTGACCTGGGCCGCATTTCCCGCGTCGGCGTGGCCGCACTCGCGACGAGCACCCTGCCCGAACCGGGCACGCAGTGTCGCTCGAAGCCCTAGCCCTCCTGGGGGTCTCCGGATTCCCTGTCACGCATATCGGCCAGGAATTGCTCGACCTGGGCTGCGATCTCCTCACCCGAGGGCACGTGTCCACCCGGGGCCAACTCAGACCCCGCTGCTGATGCGGGAGCGGCCCTGAGCGCAGCCATCTGGTCGTACTGCTGCTCTAGCGCGCGCACGATCGTGACGAACTCCTCGCTGCCCTGCAACTGCTGAGCAATCTCGCCCTCAGCTCGAGATGCGGCAGCCCGCAAATCTTGCACCTCAATGCGCAAGTCGGTCACTCGGCCCAGCGCCTCCAGCGCCGCAATGGCGGCCGGTGGATAGTCAAACTGACCGAGGTAGTGCGGCACATGGGTGGCAATACCGATCGCCTGCTCCCCCGCTTCCCCCAGGAGCAACTCCAAAAGACCACCGATGTGGCCTGGAACCTGGATGTTGCCGACCATGGCGTGGGGGCTGGAGACCAACTCCGGCACATTGCCGTGAATCGTGACCCCCAGGGGCCGCGTATGCGGTGCGGGCCAGGGCACAGCTGACAATCCGACGGTTAGTTCCACGCCCGTGCGACGCACGATGTCCAGAACAGCTCCGGAAAATCGTTGCCATTGATAGTCCGGCTCCGGCCCGGTCAGCAAGAGGAACGGCGTGCCGCCACCGTCCCGCACCTCGTGAAGGGCGATCTGCGGCATGTCCACGGCCGCGAAGTGATCCGTCACAAAGGTCAGAACCGGGCGACGTGCGCGATAGTCCAGTACTTGGTCAATATCCACGGTCGCCAAGAGTCTCGGCTCGCTGGCCTGGAGGAGCTTCGCTGCCGTCGCTGTGGCGCCGCCAGCATCAAGGAATCCGGTGAAGGCATGGACCAGCACGCGACGGCCCGCGATGGGCGACGCATCGGCGTGCCACGTGATGAGTGAATCAGTGGACATGGTCCCTCCTCGTTGTGATACAGCACTAACGCCGGGGACGGGTGAATCCTTCCCGATTAGCCCGTGACATCCGGCGGGTGATCGGGAGGCGCGGGCTTCGTGGGCGCGGGCTTCATGGCCGCCGGCTTCGTGCCCGCGGACTTCTTTGCCGCGGACTTCTTGGCTGCGGGCTTCGGGGCCGCGGGCTTCTTAGCCGCCGCCTGCTTGGCAGGGGGCTTCTTGGCCGGTGTCTGCCGTGCGGGTGCCTCCTGCGCCGACGGCTTCGCGGCCGCACTCTCCGGAGTCGGCACGGCCTTTGCAACATCGGCGGCCTGGAGGTCTTCCGCCGCGGCAGTGGCGGCTCCCTTCGCCGTTTGCGCGACCTCAACCGCGACGGCCTGGGTTGCCGCAGCCGCTGTAGCGGCGGCCGCCTGGGTCGTCTTCGCCACGTCTCCGACTGCCGCGCCCGCGCCGGCTGCCGTCGCTGTCACAGCATCCGCCACAGCAGGTGGCACGACCGGGGACGCGTGGGCAGCCTCGGACACGCCCTGGGCTGCCCGATCAGCCAGTCCGGCTGCGCTGGCCGCCACACCTGATACGCCGGAAGCCGTCCGGTCGGTGAGGGATGTCACACCACCGACCCAGGCATCGGCCCGCTCGTGGACCGGCTCGGTGTCGTGGTGACGTCGCCACGCGACGACTCCTGCTGCGGCGCCGGCAATGGCAGCGGCGACAAGGATCATGCGACGCATGCGGCCTCCTCAGATCGGATGGGACGACCGTAGCAGCGCCCCGCATGGGCCGCTCCAGGATCAGCGTTGCTTGCCGGTGAAGTTGGCGAGGAAGAGCTCTTTGGGACCGCTGCCCGCGAGGAAGCGGTCCCGCTCCTCCTCGGGGAGGGACAGCGCGTGCTCGCATACACGCAGCCAGGCTGAGCCCACGGCACGAGTCAGCGAGCCCGCGACCGTCGCGGAGATCGCGGACGTCGCGATCTGGCCCCCGGGGACGAATTTGAGCAGGGTCGTCGCGAGATAGCGCCCCGCCATCGTGGCGCCGCCGGTGAGGATCACCGCACCAGCGGCCGCAAGGGCGCGCGACCGGTCCGGAGGGAGGCCGTAGGCCGCGGTGATGCGCGCGATCATGGTGACTTGCGTCGGAACCAGGATGGCAGCGTCGGCGAAGGGAATGGGAGCTGCACCGACCCCGGCAGCGACAGCAACCGATTGATTGATGATCGTCTTGGCCGCGCGTTTTTTACGCTCCCAGTCGAGGATCTGCACCGCCGTGAGAGCAGCGGTCGCGACCTCGGGCACGACGAGGTACGTCGCGTCGAGCAGGGCCTGCAAGCCGAAAACCGGCGAGGCAGTGAAGGGGTCCTCCAGTGCGTTGGTCAGCAGCGCCCGTCCTGCGGGACGCAGCGGCAGTCCCATGGACTCGATGTAGGAGGCAAACTCGATGGCCTCCGGATGCGGCACACCGTCACGACTGGGCACCTGGGTGATGACCAGCACCACGGGCAAACCGAGGTCCGCCAAGGCACGCACGAACTCACCCTGCTTGTCCTCGAATCGGCGGTCCGACCAGCGAACGAGGTACCAGGCGGCATGGATCTGCTGGTCCACGGGCAGGGAGCGTGCCTGCGTGACTCGGGTGCGCAGGGCAGCGAGGATTTCGTCTCCCGAGGTCCCCGTCTCGAAGCCTTCTGAGTCATAGAGCCCGAGCAGCCCCCCCGCATGCCGGTAGTACACCAGACCCCTCGTGACCGGCTTGCCCATGCCGGTCTCAGCCACCTGCGATCCAAAGACAGCGTTGACCAGGGTGGACTTGCCGACACCGGTCTTGCCAAACACGGCGAGGTTGAAGCACCCCAGGGCGGCGAACGCCTCGGCGAGTCGCTGGCCAAAGAGGGACTCCACCTCACCTTGACCCAGGTCCTTTGCCCGGGCGGGCTTGGAAGAGATGGGATCAGGCTGGTCAACGGTCATGGCTTCACCGTATGCCCCGCGGGTTACCGTGGACGTGTGTTCCGCATCGCAGCCGTCCTCGCCGCCGTCGCCGTACTCGTCACCGTGGCGGCTGCGGGCACCCTGCTATCACTCGGCGGCGTAGACTTCCTGCGCAATAGTCGCGTCATCGCGGTGCCGGCAGATCTCAAGCCCGTGATCCTCGAGGCGGCCCAACGCTGCCCGGTGGTGCCCGCGAGTGTGCTCGCCGCCCAACTCGCATCCGAAAGCAGTTGGGATCCGCGGGCGGTGAGCCCCGCGGGTGCGAGCGGCATTGCTCAATTCATGCCCGAGGTGTGGGATCAGTATGCCGTCGATGGTGACGGCGACGGCATCATCGATATCTGGAATCCCGTGGACGCCATCCATTCAGCAGCCGAACTCAACTGCGTCAACGCCACGCTGGTCGCCGACGTCCCCGGTGATCGACTCAACAACATCCTCGCGGCGTACAACGCCGGCTTCAATCAGGTCGTGCGCTACGAGGGTGTCCCGCCCTTTCCTGAAACTCAGGAGTACGTCGAGCGGGTGCTCTCACGCGCCGAGCGAATCCAGCTCGACTAGCCCGGAGGGACGCGCCCGGAGGGACGCGCCCGGACGCACACCCTCAACCGCGCGGGTTGCCGAACATGTCGGAGTTGCCGCGGGCATCGGCCACGAGACCCGGAACGACAGCGCTTAACTCCTCCGGGGACCAGCGACCACCCTCCTTGGTCGCTGTGGGGCCCTTGATCCAGGGCTCGGCAACGCCAATCTCGCCACCCGTGACGGTGAAGATGCGCCCGGTGACACCGGCGGACAGCGCCGAGCCCAGCCATACGACCAACGGGGAGATGTTCGCGGGATCCATCGGGTGGTAGCCCTGCGCATCCGCCTCACCCTCGCTCATGTCCGCAAACAGCGCCAGGCCTTCGGTCATCCGGGTGAGGGCGACCGGCGCAATGGCGTTGGCGGTGATGCCCATCCGCCCAAGTTCATCCGCCAGGATGATCGTCATAGCGGCGATGCCAGCCTTGGCTGCACCGTAGTTGGCCTGGCCGATGTTGCCGAAGATCCCCGACGGTGATGATGTCGAGATGATGCGGGCATCGTTGGTCTCACCCGACTTGGCGCGGGCGCGCCAGTAGTCGACCGCGTGTCGACTGACGGCAAAGGTGCCGCGCAGATGTACGGCGATGACGCTGTCGAACTCCTCCTCAGACATGTTGACGAACATCCGGTCACGCAGGATTCCCGCGTTGTTGACCACGACGTCCAATCCGCCAAAAGTGTCGAGGGCTGCCTGCACGATCCGTCCCGCACCGGCATAGTCCGAGACGCTGTCCGTGTTGGCGACAGCCTCCCCTCCCCGTGCGCGGATCTCCTCGACCACCTGCTGGGCGGGACTCTCATCCGCACCAGCACCATCGACGGATCCACCCAGGTCATTGACGACCACGCGTGCGCCCTCGCGTGCGAATGCGAGTGCGTGCTCGCGGCCGATCCCGCGTCCGCCTCCGGTGATGATGACGACACGGCCCTCGCAGATGCCCGACATGGGTCCTCCTCTTCCTCGACGGCGAGGCTAGCGATCGTCCGGGCACGTGGTGGGATGGGGTGTGACTCCGCCACGGCTGCTCTTCGTGTGCACGGGCAACGCCACGCGATCGTTGATCGCGCAGTCACTCGTACGTCGCGACCGTCCCGACTGGGTGGTGACATCAGCCGGCACGTGGGCCATCCCGGGCCTGCCCTCGAGCCGCCGCACCCTGGCCGCACTGGAGTCCGTCGGCGTGAGTGCTCCCGGACACCGGAGCACCACGCTCACCCGGGATCACCTCGACGATGTCGACCTCGTGGTGGCCTTCGAGGCGGAGCACGTCAGGCACGTGCGCCGACTCGCTCCCGAGGCCGCGGACCGCACCGCGACCCTGCCCCGGTTCCTGCTGCCCGACTGGCCCGGTGTCGCACTCGCCACCGAGGACCCGCGCACCTGGGTTGAGGTCGATGATCCCGCCGGTGGCGACGTGGAGGACTTCATCCGGTGCGCGCAGGACATCGATGCCCAGGTGGCGCAGCTGGTCGCGCGACTGGATGCACTCAGGCGTTGACCAGCTCAGTCAGGGAGGATGCCTGCGGCGGCGAGTGCGCTGATGCGCGCGTCGTCGACTCCCCAGGCGAGCAGTGCACGCCGATCGGAGGCCTGCACCGAGCCGGGGGCATCGGCGGGAGTGCGCGAGAAGCGCGGAGCGGGCGCGGCCTGCATGATGCCGTCGACCTCCGCGAAGGTCCCGCGGGCCGCCAGGTGCGGATGCTGCGGTGCCTCGGACATGCTGAGGACGGGTGCGACGCACGCATCGGTGCCGTCGGCGAGCGCTGCCCAATCGTCCCGCGTGCGTGTCGCCACGGCGTGGGCGAAGCGCTCGCGCAGCACCGGCCATCCCGCGATATCGAACTGCGCCGGCAGGTCCTCGCCATCGAGTCCGGCAAGGCGCAGCCACTCGGCGTAGAACTGGGGCTCGAGGCACCCGATGGCGATCCACTTGCCGTCGGAGGTGCGGTAGGCGTCGTAGAACGGCGTGCCGGAGTCGAGCAGGTTGACCCCTGCCTCCTCGCGCCACATGCCGATCGCCGACATCGAGTGGAAGAGGGACATGAGCAGCACCGCACCATCGACCATCGCGGCATCGACAGCCTGGCCCTCGCCCGTGCGCTCGGCATGCCACAGTGCGGCGAGCACGCCGACGAGCAGCAGCATGGCGCCGCCGCCGTAGTCACCGACAAGGTTGAGGGGCGGCGTCGGCGGCTGATCACGCCGCCCGATGTGGGCGAGCACACCAGCCACGGCGATGTAGTCGAGGTCGTGCCCGGCCGTGCGAGCCCAGGGCCCGTCCTGGCCCCACCCGGTCATCCGCCCGTAGACCAGTGACGGCCGGCGCGCGAGGCACACCTCGGGCGAGAGTCCGAGCCGCTCCATCACGCCGGGGCGGAATCCCTCGATGAGCACGTGCGACTCCGCGACGAGGTCGAGGACGAGATCGCGGCCTGCTTCCTGGCGCACGTCAACGACGACACCCGTGCGGCCGCGGCGCGTGATGTCGCGCATCGGATCACCGAGCATCAAGCCGGGCCGGGGCGACTCGATGCGGATGCCCTCAGCGCCGAGGTCGGCCAGCACCATCGCTGCGAAGGGGACCGGGCCGATCCCTGCCATCTCGACGAAGCGCATGCCCGCGAGCGGTCCGCTCACTTGATCACCACCATCACCTGCGTGTTGAAGACCGCGAGCCTGCCGTCGGGAGTCCACAGCTCACGGGTCTCGGTCGCGTAGCCCTCCCGGCGCGAGACGAGTCGTCCCCGGTGCAAGAGCGGCTGGCTCGGATCGATCGTGGCGGGATCGACGAGCAGGCTGGCCGCGAAGGTCAGCGTGGCAATCGGGCGCAGCTCGCTGAACGTGACGAGGGTGGCCGGCCACAGCGCATCGACGAGGCCGAGTGCGAGAGCGGCATCCACCGGCTCCTCGCCCGGCAGGCGCACCCAGCACACGACGTCCTCCACGCGGCCCTGGTAGGGCAGTCCCGTGATCGGACGAAACTCCAAGCGCTCGGTGAACTCAGGAGCGAGAGGCGCAGCCAGCGGCACCGGGGCGACATCGGCCCAGGGAGGTGAGGCAGGAGGCTCCAGGCGCGCGTCCACCATGGTCGGCTGATCACCCGAGCGCACGCGACCCAGCACGACGCTTGCCGACACCAGCACGTCGGGCTCGCTGCCTACGACGATGCGCCACGCTGACGTGCCCGAGCCGACGCGCATCGGCGTCTCCCGCACGAGCGACGGACCCACCGGCACCGGGCCCAGCATGTCGACACTGACCTCGCGGACGCTGCGGCTCGGCGAGGCGGCAGCGTCACCCTCGCTGTCGAGGACACCATCGGCTAGGAGGCGATCAGCGTGCTCCGCCGTACGCACGGCCATGCCGACTCCTAGGCCACCCCAGGCCCCGCGCCCCTGAGCCCATCCGGGGGGCACATCCCACGACCCGTCAACGACGGTGGTGATGTCGCGATACGTCGGCACGTGCCGAGGGTAGCCCCGCCGTCCGTGCGGGCGACTAGCCTGCCTGGATGCGCGTGCTCCACACCTCCGACTGGCACCTGGGCCGGTCCTTCCACGGGGTCGACATCCTCGAGCATCAGCGTGCCTTCGTGACGTGGCTCATCGAGCTGGTCGAGACCGAGCGCATTGAGCTTGTCGTCGTCGCGGGCGATGTCTACGACCGTGCCGTGCCGTCACTGGCCGCCGTGTCTGCGTGGGAGCAGGCGGTGATCGGCATCACGCGCACCTGCCCGATGCTCGTGACCTCGGGCAACCACGACTCCCCCACTCGACTGGGCTTCGCCGGACCCCTGCTTGCACAGTCCGGCCTCCATCTGCGCACCTCACTCGAGGACATCGGCAACCCCCTCATCGTCGAAGGCGCCGATGGCGTATCCGTCGCGGCGTACGGCGTGCCCTACCTCGAGCCGGACTTTCATCGCGAGGAGCTCGGGGCTGAGCGCTCGCACGCCTCCGTGCTCAACGCTGCCATGGACCGCGTGCGGGCTGACCTCGCTCAGCGAGGCGACGTGCGCTCCCTCGTCGCGGCTCACGCCTTCATCACCGGGGGCACCGACTCGGCGGTCGTGAGCGAATCCGAGCGCGATCTGCGCGTCGGCGGCATCGGGGATGCCCCCGCCTCCGTCTTTGCCGGGGTCGATCACGTCGCCCTCGGTCACCTGCACGGCGCGCAGGAGGTGCGCGGTAGCCCCGACGCCACCTCCGTGGCCTACAGCGGTTCCCCACTCGCCTTCTCCTTTTCGGAGGAGTCACACGTCAAGTCGGTCACGGTCCTCGATGTCGCGGCGACCGGCCCCGTCGAGGTGCGACGCATCGCCGCGCCCGTGCCGCGCGCGCTCGTCACCCTCCGGGGCGTGCTCGAGGAGATTGTCTGCGACCCCGGGACCGCCGCATACGCGAACCACTGGGTGCGCGTCGTGCTCACGGATGAGCGCAGGCCGGCGGATCCCATGACGCGCCTTCGCGAGGTGCTCCCCTTCGCCATCGACCTGTCCTTCGATCAGCGAGCACTGACAGCGGTCGAGGCTGCCGACGCCTCCGGTGCACGCACGCGTGATCCCCTGGCCATCGCCGAAGCCTTCGTCGAGCACGTCACGGCGACCCCCGCGGAGCCTGTCGAGCGCGATCTCCTGCGTGATGCGGTCGAGCGGATCCGGGTTGGCGAGGTCCCTCGATGAGGCTGCACGCGCTCACACTGACGGGCGTCGGTCCCTTCCGCGGACGCGAGCGGGTCGACTTCGATGCCGTGTCGGCATCAGGGCTCTTCCTCATCGAGGGTCCGACCGGTGCCGGCAAGACGACGATCATCGACGGCATCGTCTTCGCTCTCTACGGCTCCCTCTCGGGTGCGGAGTCGGATGCCTCGCGCATGCGCAGTCAACTTTGCGACGCCGACGAACCCACCGAGGTCATCCTGGAGTTCAGCATCGGCGGCATCCGCCACACGATCACGCGCAGTCCGTCGTACGAACGCCGCAAGGCCCGCGGCGAAGGCACCACCTCTCAGCGCGCCACGCAGACACTGATGGTCGAGGATGACGACACCCCCGACATGCGCGAGGCACGTGAGATCGGTGCCTACCTCATCCAGCGCATCGGCCTCACCGTCGATCAATTCCGCCGGCTCGTCGTACTTCCCCAGGGCGAGTTCGACACCCTCCTGCGCGCCAAGCCCCGCGAGCGCTACGACACCGTGGCGGGGCTCATCGACGACGGATTCCTCGAGCGTGTTCAGGAGGACCTCAAGGACAGAGCGGATGATGCACTGCGCGTGCGCCGCGATGCTGTGGCCGAGATTGAGCGCATCCTCGGGGTCATGCGCGAGCGCGCGGCTGAGGTCATCGAGGTGCCCGAGGAGTTCGACCCCGAAGCCGTCGTCACGGACGTCGGCGACAGCGCTGCCGCCGCCACCGCCAACTCCGCGCTCACCTCCACGGCCCTCGACACCTGCCGCGCACGCGAGCACGACGCCCGCACGCACGCTGCTGCGGCACATGCCGCGAGCGAGGCTCGCGCGGGTCTCGACCGCGCGCATGGGGCCGCCGGCCCCGAGGTCACCGGGCTCGATGATGCGGCCCTGCAGTCACTCGCCCATGACGTCGTCTCGCAGCGGACGCGCCTGGAGCCCCTTGCCGAGTGGGAGTCCACCGCCGAGGTGCGCACCACGGAGAGCGCCCGGCGGCACGCACTCGTTGCTGACCTTGTCCTGCGCATCGAGCAGGCACGGGCGCATGCTGCAAGCCTGCCCGGCCGGCTCGCGCAGGCCGAGGTCGCACTCAGCCAAGCCCGGCTGCTCGCCGATCGCGCGGCGTCTGTGCAGGCGGAGGTCGAGCATCTCGAGGCTCTCCAGGTGCTCATCGGTGAGCGTCACCGGGTGGCCGCTGCCGTGGAGGTCGCACGGGCGCACGTCACCGCCGATGGCGAGGCTCTCCACGCCGCCCGCAATGGCCTGCACGCTGCGCGCACAGCCCACCACGCACTCGTCCGCGCCCAGCTCGAGCAGCGGGCCGCGCACCTGGCATCCCTGCTCACGGACGATGAGGCCTGCCCCGTCTGCGGGTCCTGCGATCATCCCCGGCCCGCCCACGACCCGAGCGGAGAGCTCGTGACGGATGCCAATGTCTCCGATGCCGAGCACATGGCCTCCACCGCCGACACGGCCGAGGCCACCGCCGCGAGGGTCCTCGAGCAAGCCCGTGCCTCTCTGGCCGCCCTCGATCAGCGCCTTGCTGTCATTACCGCGCGCCTCGACGCAGCCACCGAGGACGGCGTCGCCGCGTCACTCGCTGCGGCACAGACAGCTCTCGAGGAGGCTCGGTCCGCTGCCGCCACGATGGGCACGCTCGCGGAAGACGTCGAGACTCTGGCCGCTCAGATCACGACGTCGAGCACGGTGATCGAGGGGCTCGTGGCCGAGGAGGCGGCGGCCCGTGCCGACGCCCGCGCGTATGACACCACCATGGCCGAGGAGGCTGACCGACACCGCGAGCAGGTGGGCACCTCGGCCTCGGCCGCCGATGCCGTGACGGACCTTCGCGCTCGACTCGCCGTCATCGAGGACGTCCAGCGGGCGCGCTCCGCGGCAGCGGGTCACCCCGTGACGGTGGATCCTGCCGCCGCTGATGCCGCGCTCGCTCATGCCATGACGGCGCGCAGCCAGGCGGAGGCGGAGCATACGGTCGCGGATGAGCAGCGCGCGCGCCTGGCACATGCGCATGCGGCACTGGTCACGCAGGCCCAGGGGCTCGCTGCCGCGCGCGATCGACTCGATGCCATCGGCTCCAGCACGGAGGCGGCGATCCACCTCGGAGCGCTCGTCACCGCGCGCAGCGCCGTGAATCGCCGCAACCTCACCCTCCAGTCCTACGCCGTCCAGAGACGCTTCCAGGCGGTGTTGGAAGCATCGTCGATCCACCTGGAGAGCATGAGCGGTGGCCAGTTCTCCTTCGTCATCGACGACAGGACCGCCGGACGTGCGCAGGCCGGCCTCGGCATCGACATCCACGACGCATGGACCGGGCAGTCTCGCGATCCTGAGTCGCTCTCCGGGGGTGAAACCTTCTACGCCTCCCTCTCGCTCGCGCTCGGGCTCGCCGACATCGTGCGCGAGGAGGCAGGCGGGGTATCCCTCGACACCCTCTTCGTCGACGAGGGCTTCGGCTCCCTCGATGCCGACACGCTCAGCGTGGTCCTGGACCAACTCGACGCCCTACGCTCGCGCGGCCGCGTGGTGGGCGTGATCAGCCACGTGGCCGAGATGAAGGAGTGGGTGCACGACCGGATCGTCGTGTCATCCGGTGCCCCCGGGGCCGGGAGCCGCATCCTCCAGCACGACTGAGGCACCCGGGCCAAACCCCCACGCGTCTGCCCTCCGGGCCCTAGCCTTCCTTCCACGCGGGGCAATCAGGGAGGCACAGTGAGCACCACGACACAGGTGAAGGACTACCGCACCGGCAGGGTCGTCGGGCTAGCGGCGACGGCAGCCCTCGGCGGCTTCCTCTTCGGCTATGACTCAGCCGTCATCAACGGAGCCGCGTCAGCCATCAAGTCGCTGTTTGGACTGAGCGACCTTGCCATTGGCTTTGTCGTGTCCATCGCCCTGATCGGTTCGGCGATAGGTGCGTGGTTCGCCGGTGGTCTCGCTGACAGGTTCGGTCGACGGCGCGTGATGCTCGTCGCTGCGGCGCTCTTCCTCATCTCAGCGATCGGTCAAGCCTTCCCCTTCGGGGTCGCCGATCTCATGTTCTGGCGATTCATCGGTGGTGCCGGTATCGGCGTCGCCAGCGTGATGGCCCCCATGTACATCGCCGAGATCGCCCCCGCCGATATCCGCGGGCGTATGGGCTCTCTGCAGCAGTTCGCGATCGTCATCGGCATCTTCGCCACCGGTCTCATCAACTACGTGGTCCTTCAGGCCGCCGGTGGCAACGCACGCAACGTCTGGCTCCTCGGCCTCGAGGCCTGGCAGTGGATGTTCCTGAGCATGATCGTTCCGGCAGTCGTCTACGCACTTCTCGTCCTGCGCATCCCCGAGTCACCGCGCTACCTCGTTGCCGTGGGCGAGCCGGGCAAGGCCGCAGATGTTCTCCGGACGATCTACACCATTGACGTCACCCCCATGGTGGCGGACATCGAAGCGTCGCTGCAGGGAGACCACAAGCCGCGTTTCTCAGATATCCGTGGACGCACCCTGGGCCTCATGCCTATCGTGTGGATCGCCATAGCCCTCAGCGCCTTCCAGCAGTTTGTGGGCATCAATGCAGTCTTCTACTACTCCAACACGATCTGGGAGAGCGTTGGCTTCTCCGAGTCTCAGGCCTTCCAAACATCGCTCATCACCACCGGCGTCAATGTCACCTTCACCATCGTCGCCATCGCCCTGGTCGACCGAGTCGGCCGCAAGCCGCTCCTCCTCGTCGGCTCCACCGGCATGGTCATCACGCTGGCGACCCTGACGTGGATCTTTGGCACCGCGCCGGTCAACGCAGCCGGCCAACCCGTCCTCACTGACGGGCCCGATGTCATCGCTCTCATCGCCTTCAATGCCTACGTTGCCTTCTTCGCCGCCACCTGGGGTCCGATCGTGTGGGTTCTCCTCGGGGAGATGTTCCCCAATCGCATCCGTGCCACCGGGCTGGCCGTCGCAGCATCCGCCCAGTGGACGGCCAACTTCCTGGTCTCGACCAGCTTCCCCGAGTTGGCCGGGATCTCCCTCGGGCTGGCCTACGGAATCTTCACCGTCTTCGCGATCCTGTCGATCCCGTTCGTGATGAAGTACATCCGAGAAACCAAGGGTGTGAGCCTCGAGGACATGGGGACGCTGGAGGGAGCGCGCGCAAACTGAGGGACCAGATGGCGGATATATACCCCCAGGGGTATCATCAGGGCATCCTCTGAAGGAGTTGCCATGCAGATCCCGACCATGACCGTGACCGAGCTCAGCACCCGCGTGAGTGACATGGCCATCGTTGACGTCCGCGAAACATTCGAGTACTCCTCCGGACATGTGCCGGGTGCGATCAACATCCCGATGTCCACGATCCCCGTGCGCCTCCAGGACCTGCCTGAGGGTGACGTCTGCATCATCTGCGAGAGCGGGGGACGGTCATGGCAGGTGGCTGCATTCCTCGCCCAGCGCGGCATCGTGGTGACCAATGTCGAGGGAGGCACCGGCGCATGGAGATACGAGGGGTTCCCCATCGAGCACGGCCATGGCCCTACGGGGTCGGACGAGTCGTGAGCCGGATCATCCGTTAAAGATGATCAACCGCTCTTCGGTCATCTCACGCACGGTGTAGGCCGGCCCCTCGCGGGTATTGCCCGAGTCGCGAAGGCCGCCGTAGGGCATCTGATCAGCGCGCCAGGTCGGCACCTCATTGATGAGCACACCACCGAAGTCCAGGGTGCGCGCTGCCTTGATCGCCTTGCTCACATCGGCTGTGAATACTCCGGCCTGCAGGCCATAGCGCGTGTCATTCGCCATCCGCAGTGCCTCATCAAAGTCGGTGAAGGACTGCACGGCGACGACGGGTCCAAAGACCTCGAGCGCGCAGACATTCATTGTCGGACTCGCATCCACAATCACGGTGGGCTGCAGGACGCCATCGTCCCCGATATCCCCACCACAGGCCACGCGCCCACCCTGAACGACAGCCTCGTCGATCCACGACTTCACGCGATCTCGTTCGCCCGTGGAGATGAGCGCAGACACGTCCGTGGATTCATCCATGGGATCTCCCACGACAAGCGTCTCGACGGCCTCCACGAGTGCGTCCGAGACGGCCTCGACGAGTGATGCGTGCACGAGGAGGCGTTGCGTGGAGATACACGACTGACCCGCGTGCGAGAAGCCCGCGGTCTTGATCTTGGCGACCGCTGCCTGCCAATCACCGTCTGCATCGATGATGACGGGAGCATTGTTGCCGAGTTCGAGCCCCACACGTTTGCGCGGCGCTTTGGCGCGGATACTCCAGCCCACCTCGGGAGACCCGGTGAAGGTGATCAGCGCTACATCGGGATTATCCACGAGAGCGCCGCCGACGCTTGTGCCTCCGCCGGTGACGATCTGCAGGTAGCCGGGGGGAAGCCCACACTCTTCCAGCAAAAGACGCGCCAGCAGGATGGCGGAGAAGGGTGTCTGCATCGCGGGTTTGAGAACGACGGGGCAGCCCGCGGCGATAGCCGGCCCGACCTTGTGCGCGACCAAATTGAGCGGGAAGTTAAACGGTGAAATCGCCCCGACAACCCCGACGGGGACGCGCAGGACGAAACCCAACTTGCCCTCGCCCGCAGGGGAGGCTTCGAGGGGGACGGTCTCACCCGTGAGCGTGCGAGCCACGGCGGCAGAAAACTGCATGGTGCTGGCTGCCCGCTCCGCTTCGACACGGGCCGTCCTGATGGGCTTTGCAGACTCCAAGGCGATGCAGCGACCGAAGATGTCGCGCCGCGCCAGGAGCAGTTCAGCCGCACGATCCAAGATCTCCGCCCGCTTCCACTGGGGAAGCGGGTCATCGTGGAGGGTCTGTCGGGCGTAGGCCACCGCGGC
>JANRCR010000017.1 GCA_030726915.1 Candidatus Nanopelagicales bacterium | reverse complement strand
CGTCGAGGCCGCGGTCGAGGCCGATCTCGCCTCGCGGGGCGACGCGGTGCGCTCCACGAGCCAGATCGGTGACGCCCTCGCCGCGGGCGCGGCGGGCTAGACGCAGGAGTAACCTCCACTGTCATGACGACGTCGACTTGGCCCGGCGCGACGGCGGAGCCCCCGCTGTCGGGCTTGCTCGCGGACACGCACCTGTGGCCGATCACGGCCACGCCGCACCCGACGCCGACCTCGCCGGAGCGTCGCGCCGAGATCCTCGCCAATCCTGGCTTCGGGCAGCACTACACCGACCACATGGTGCGAGCGACGTGGACGACCGATGAGGGCTGGCATGACGCCGAACTCGTGCCCTATCAGCCGCTCACCTTCGACCCGGCCACCAACTTCCTGCACTACGGCCAGGCGATCTTCGAGGGCATGAAGGCCTACCGTCACGCCGACGGATCCATCTGGCTCTATCGCCCACTGAAGAACGCCATGCGCTTCAACAACTCCGCGCGCCGACTGGCGATGGCCGAGGTGCCTGAGGAACTCTTCATCGGCTCTATCGCCGCGCTCGTGAGTGCCGATCGCGACTGGGTCCCGAGTGGCGGCGAGACCTCGCTTTATCTGCGCCCCTTCATGCTGGGCACCGAAGTCGGCCTCGGCGTGCGCCCGTCCAACCGCTACCAGTACCTCCTCATTGCTTCTCCCGCGGGCGCGTACTTCTCCAAGGGGGTGCACCCGGTGAGCGTGTGGCTCTCCGACGACTATGTCCGCGCTGCCCCCGGCGGCACCGGCGAGGCCAAGTGCGCCGGCAATTACGCCGCATCGCTCATCGCCCAGGCCGAGGCAGCCCAGCACGGCTGTGACCAGGTCGTCTGGCTCGACGCTGCTGAGCACCGGTGGGTCGAGGAGATGGGGGGCATGAACCTGTACTTCGTCTACGGCTCCGGCGACCAGGCGCACATCATGACGCCCGCCTTGACGGGAGCTCTCTTGCCCGGCATCACGCGCGACTCCCTCCTCACCGTCGCACAGGATCTGGGCATCAAGGCGGAGGAGGGGCGCATCAGCGTCGAGGAGTGGAAGGCGGGCTGCGCCTCCGGGGAGATCACCGAGGTCTTCGCCTGCGGCACCGCTGCGGTGGTCACGCCCGTCGGCCAGGTGAAGTCCCGAGTCGGCAATTGGACCGTGGGCAACGGTGGCGCGGGTGAGGTCACCATGCGCCTGCGCCAGGCCCTGCTCGACATCCAGACGGGCGCGGTCCCCGACAGGCACGCCTGGATGCACAAGATCATCGACGCCTGAGACGACGAGTGCAGCCCAGGATCGCCTGGCAGCGCGTCCGGTAGGGGAGCCGACGGCTCCATCTGGCTCTACCGGGGGGTGGCGCGAGCTCAAGGGGACGTCGGCCGCTGCGCCCTCGTCGGCCTGTCCCAGGTGCGCGAGTCCGTCTTCTCCTCCCTGCCCATCAGGGCGCGCGCCGGCTCCCGTGACTCCTTCGTGCTGCCCGATGAGGCACTCCGGCAGGTCGTGCAGGTGGGCCAGGGAAGCGACGCGTGGGGTAGCAGCTTGACTGCAACGCAGTAATGCTGCATAGTCGCCGTCATGAGTGCGGCAGCGACGTACCGAGCCTTCCTCAGCCTGCAGGGGCGAGGTCTGCTTGCCCTGCCCCCTGACGTGCGCAAGCGGTTGGGGCTCGACGTGCCTGGGGCTCAGGTGGAAGTGGTGGAACGCGAGGACGGTGTCGTCGAGCTCCGGCCCCAGGTCCCGGTCCCGGCCGGCCAAGCGTGGTTCTGGACGCATGAGTGGCAGGCTCGCGAGCGTGAAGCCCAGGAGGAGTTCGACGCAGGGCGAGTCACGACGTACCCCGACGGAGACGCCTTCCTCGACTCTCTGGGTGACTGACGCGTGCGCTTTGCGACGCAGAAGTACTTCGAGTCGGATTGGGCAAGACTCAAGCCTGAGCATCGTCGGCACTTCAAGGCAGTCGTGCGCGAGAAGTTCATTCCGGCGTGCGACGCGTGGGCGCAGGCTCAGGAGTCGGGCAAGCCCTACACCTGGCCCAAATCCCTTCGGGTCGCCCCGCTCGTCAACGGTGGAGGCATCCTGGAGATGACGTGGAGTTTCGCCTCCCCCGATGGTCGCGCCACCTTCCACTTCGCTCGCGAGGAGGGCCACTGGGTCTGCCACTGGCGGCGGATCGGCGACCACGGGGTCTTCCGGAGCCCCTAGCCCCTGGTCAGGCGGCGCCCCCGGGGTCTAGACTCGCCCCGTGCTTCACGCCAGCATCATCATTACCTAGCGCATCGGCGCCGCCCCGCGGCATCGATGCGCAGCCCTTCGCACCCGCGAGGGGCTTTTTGCTTGAAGGAGGACGACGTGGCGACCCTGCCCCTGGGGGATTCCTTCCATGTCTACGACACGACCCTGCGCGATGGCGCCCAGCGGGAGGGCATCGCCTACTCCGTCAACGACAAGCTCGCGGTCGCTCGACTCCTCGACGGCTACGGCGTCGGCTTCATCGAGGGCGGCTGGCCCGGCGCCATGCCCAAGGACACCGAGTTCTTCGCACGTGCGCAGTCCGAGCTTGATCTGCAGACCGCGCAGCTTGTCGCCTTCGGCGCCACGCGCAAGGCGGGGGTCAAGGTCGAGGACGATGCCCAGGTGCGCGCGCTCCTCGACTCGGGCGCACCCGTCATCACGATCGTCGCCAAGTCGGATGTACGCCATGTGGCCGAGGCGTTGCGGACGACCAACGAGGAGAACCTCGCGATGATCGCCGACACGGTGCGCTTCCTGCGCGGGCATGACCGCCGCGTCTTCATCGACATGGAGCACTTCTTCGACGGCTACCGTCACGACAGCGACTACGGCGTACGCATCCTCGAGGTGGCCTTCGAGGCCGGGGCCGACGTCGGCGTCATGTGCGACACCAACGGTGGGATGCTCCCGCACGGAATGTACGAGGTCGTCCAGACCGTCAAGGAGCGCTCCGGCGTGCGCCTGGGGATCCACTGTCAAGACGACACCGGATGCGCCATCGCCAACACCATCTCCGCCGTCGAGGCGGGTGTCACCCACGTGCAGTGCACCGCCAATGGCTACGGCGAGCGCACGGGCAACGCCGATCTCTTCCCGGTCGTGGCCAATCTCGAGACCAAGCTGGACATGCGCGTGCTGCCCGAGGGCAGGCTCCGCGACACGATGCACGTCTCCCACGCCATCGCCGAAATCGCCAACATCGCTCCGGACACCCACCAGCCCTACGCCGGGGTGTCGTCGTTCGCTCACAAGGCCGGCCTGCACGCCAGCGCGCTGAAGATCAATGCTGAGTTGTACAACCACATCGACCCGGCCATCGTCGGCAACGACCAGCGCATCCTCATCACCGAGATGGCTGGGCGGGCCTCCGTCGAGCTCAAGATGCGTGAGCTCGGACTGGACCTTGCGGATGATCCAGAGACCCTCGCCAAGGTGGTCAAACGCGTGAAGGACCTGGAGGCCAAGGGGTGGACCTTCGAGGCCGCCGATGCATCCTTTGAGCTGCTCGTGCTCGATGAGACTCACGGTGGTCGCCCCCAGCCCTTCACCGTGGAGTCCTGGCGCACGATTGTCGAGCAGCAGGCGGATGGGCGCGTCGTGAGCGAGGCCACGGTGAAGGTGCACGCTGGTGGCGAGCGCGTGATCGCGACCGCGGAGGGCAACGGACCGGTGAATGCCCTGGACCGAGCATTGCGACGCGCGCTCGTACGCCTCTTTCCGCAGCTGGAGACGGTCCGACTCACCGACTACAAGGTGCGCATCCTGGAAGGGATGCCCGGCACGGATGCCGTGACGCGGGTCCTCATCGGCAGCGCTGATGCCCAGTCCACCTGGAGCACCGTGGGAGTGCACGAGAATGTCATCGCTGCTTCCTGGATCGCGCTGGAAGACGCCCTCGCCTACAGCCTCGTGCGCTCCGTCGCTGCGCCGACCTGAGCCTCCGGTAGGGTCGCGGCCGTGTTCATCGCCCGTGTTGCCGTCGGATCCGAGGTCGTTTTTGCCGCTGTCGATGGGATAGGTGACACCGATCCTGACCTGCCGACGGATGCCCGGCTCAAGGTCATCGATGTGCACCCCTTTGGGGACATCACGCTGACCGGCCAGGAGATCTCGGGATCACAGGCCAGGTTGCTTGCCCCCGTGCTGCCGAGCAAGATCATCGCTGTCGGACGCAACTATGCTGCGCATGCTGCAGAAATGGGCGGTGATGTGCCTGCCGAGCCGATGATCTTCCTTAAGCCGAATACCTCGGTGATTGGTCCCGGTGCTCAGATTCGCCTCCCGGCGATGTCACAGCAGGTTGAGCATGAGGCAGAACTCGCGATTGTCATCGGGCGGATGTGCCGCGAGGTGCCGGAGGAGCGCGTCGACGAGGTGATTCTCGGCTACACCTGCGCCAACGACGTCACGGCGCGCGACCTGCAGAAGGCCGATGGCCAGTGGGGACGGGCCAAGGGCTTTGACACCTTTTGCCCACTCGGGCCTTGGATCGCGACCGATGTGGACGTTGCTGACCTCGCCATAACGTGTTACGTCGGGGATGCCCTGCGTCAGGAGTCCCGGACGTCGATGCTCGTCCATTCGGTGCCGTCACTGGTGTCATGGATCAGTCGAGTCATGACGCTGTTGCCCGGTGACGTCATCCTGACGGGCACGCCGGCCGGTGTCGGACCCCTGGTGGACGGGGATGATGTTGAGGTCGGGATCGAAGGAATAGGCATACTGCGCAACGAGGTGACGGCATGAGCGATGTCCGGGTGAGATTCTGCCCGTCGCCCACCGGCAATCCCCATGTCGGCATGGTGCGCACCGCTCTCTTCAACTGGGCATTCGCACGCCATCACGGGGGCACATTCGTCTTTCGTATTGAAGACACGGATGCGGCGCGTGATTCCGAAGACTCCTACCGCATGCTGCTGGATGCGCTGCGGTGGCTCGGCCTGGATTGGGATGAAGGACCCGAGGTCGGGGGAGCCTACGGCCCCTACCGCCAGTCCGAACGCATGGATATCTATGCCGATGTCGCGCAGCGGTTGGTGGATTCCGGTCACGCCTACCCCTGCTACTGCACGGCCGAGGAGCTGGAGGTGGCGCGCGAGGAAGCCAAGAAGGCGGGGCGCACACCCGGATATGCCGGCACCTGTCGACATATGTCGCCCCAGGATCGCGACCAGCGGATAGCTGAGGGGCGTCAGCCCGTGATCCGCTTCGCGATGCCGGACCAGGACTGGACCTGGGACGATCTCGTGCGGGGTGAACTCACCTTCGGTAGGGACCATGTGCCCGACTACGTCATCGTGCGCGCGAATGGCGATCCGCTGTATACCCTCGTCAACCCTGTCGACGACGCCCTCATGCGCATCACGCATGTCCTACGCGGGGAGGATTTGCTCTCCTCGACGCCGCGCCAAATCGCGATGTACGCGGCGCTGGCGGACATCGGCGTAGGGGATGGCATCACCCCTCGCTTCGGTCACCTGCCCTACGTCATGGGCGAAGGTAATCGCAAACTCTCCAAGCGCGACCCCGAATCAGCCCTGCTGATGTACCGCGATGAGGGGTATCTGCCCGAGGCGCTGCTCAACTACCTCGCCCTACTCGGCTGGTCGATGGGAGAGGACCGGGAGTTCTTCTCACCCCGGCAGATGGCCGAGGCCTTTGACATCACCCGGGTAAGTCCCAACCCCGCTCGCTTTGATCTGAAGAAGTGCACGGCGATTAATGGGGACTGGATGAGGTCCCTGGCCGCGTCAGATTTCGTGGAGCGCATCATCCCCTTCCTCGTCCGAGACGCCGTAATTGCCGATCCTCCGACCGCACGCCAGCGCCAGGTCCTCAATGAGGCCGCACCCCTCGTCCAAGAGCGCATGGAGACACTCGCCCAGTCAGCCGACATGCTGGGATTCCTTTTTGCCGATCCAGCAGACTTCGCCATCCAGCCGGATCAGTCCGTTGCGGATGACGTCTCACAGCAGGTGCTCACCGCGGCTATGGAATCCCTCAGCCCCCTTGAGGCGTGGGACTCCAGCACGATCGAGGCCGCGTTGCGGACCGCCCTCATAGACGGCCTGTCCCTCAAGCCCAAGATTGCCTTCGGCGCGGTCCGCATCGCTGTGACGGGCCGACGAGTCTCCCCACCACTCTTTGAGTCGATGCAGATTCTCGGGCGGGAGGAGTCGCTGCGTCGTCTGCAGCTCGCCCGCACCACCTGAAGCATGCGGAGGTGGTCACGGGTATGCTGCTCCGGTCCCTCGGCGCATGCGCCCGGGGTCGCCCATGGGGTATGGGGTAATTGGCAGCCCAACTGATTCTGGTTCAGTTAGTCTAGGTTCGAGTCCTGGTACCCCAGCGAGTGCACGTGCTCTCTCACGTGCGCACGGCCCCGTTGTGTAGTGGCCTAGCACGCCGCCCTCTCAAGGCGGTAGCGCGGGTTCGAATCCCGTCGGGGCTACATCGCGAGTTCTGATCGCGCGAAGGACCCAACCCCTGCCCAGGGGTTGGGTCCTTCTTTCTGCGTCGTTACCCTGTGTCCTTTCCCCCCGAAGGAGACGCGCATGGGCACAACGCTGGCAGAGAAGGTCTGGGAGGCGCACGTTGTACGTCGCGCCGATGGCGAGCCTGACCTGCTCTACATCGACCTCCATCTCGTCCACGAGGTCACGAGCCCGCAGGCATTTGACGCTCTCAGGGACGCGGGTCGGCCCGTGCGGCGCCCCGATCTCACCCTGGCCACAGAGGATCACAACGTGCCCACGGTCGACGTCGATAAGCCCATCGCTGATCCGGTGTCGGCCGCCCAGGTCGAGGCTTTGCGCCTCAACTGCGCTGAGTTCGGAGTCCCGATCTATTCACTCGGCAGCATCGATCAGGGCATCGTGCACGTCGTGGGCCCGCAGTTGGGGCTCACCCAGCCCGGCATGACGGTGGTGTGCGGCGACTCGCACACATCGACGCACGGCGCATTCGGGGCGCTCGCCTTTGGCATCGGCACCAGTGAGGTCGAGCACGTACTAGCCACGCAGACGTTGCCGCTGAAGCCGTTCAAGACGATGGCTATCACGGTTGACGGACCGCTCCCGGCGGGAGTCACCGCGAAGGACCTCATCCTGGCGGTGATCGCCCGGATTGGGACGGGCGGTGGCCAGGGTTATGTGCTGGAGTACCGCGGCGAAGGAGTGCGCAATCTCTCGATGGAGGGTCGGATGACCCTGTGCAACATGTCTATCGAGGCGGGGGCGCGAGCCGGCATGGTGGCTCCGGATGACATCACCTTTGACTACGTCGAGGGCCGCACCCATGCGCCCCACGGCGCTGAGTGGGACGCCGCTGTGGCCTACTGGCGGACCCTCCGGACGGATGATGACGCGACCTTTGATGCGGAGGTCGTCATCAAGGCCAGCGAGTTGAGTCCCTTCGTGACGTGGGGGACCAATCCTGGTCAGGGTGTGCCGCTGTCCGCGGTGGTCCCATCCCCGGATGATGCTGCCGATGAGGTCGAGCGAGTCAGCATCGAGCGGGCCCTCGAATACATGGGTCTCACCCCGGGTACTCCTATGCGAGACGTTGCCATCGACACGGTGTTTCTCGGGTCGTGCACCAATGGCCGTATCGAAGACCTCCGGGTCGCCGCAGACATTCTGCGCGGCCAGCAGGTGGCCGAAAATGTGCGCATGCTCGTCGTGCCCGGGTCAGCCAGAGTCCGACTGCAGGCTGAGTCCGAGGGACTGGACCGGGTGTTCCTCGGCGCCGGCGCCGAGTGGCGCGGTGCGGGGTGTTCGATGTGCCTGGGCATGAATCCCGACAAGTTGACACCGGGTGAGCGCAGCGCCTCAACATCTAATCGCAACTTTGAGGGACGCCAAGGACCCGGCGGGCGGACACATCTGGTGTCACCCCAGGTCGCGGCAGCGACCGCCGTCCTCGGGCATCTTGGCTCCCCCTCCGACCTGCCCACCAACGTCTCCTAGGAGCACCATGGACGCCTTTGTCACCCACACGGGAACAGCCGCACCCCTGCGCCGCAGCAATGTCGATACCGATCAGATCATTCCGGCGGAGTACCTCAAGCGCATCACGCGGCATGGCTTCGAAGATGGCCTCTTTAAGGCGTGGCGCAACGATCCTGAGTTCGTGCTCAACCAGGCCGACTACGCGGGTGCTTCCGTGCTCGTGGCGGGACCTGACTTTGGCACCGGGTCGTCTCGAGAACACGCCGTCTGGGCGCTTCAGGACTACGGCTTCATGGCGGTCATCTCATCGCGATTCGCAGATATCTTCCGTGGCAATTCCGGCAAGGCAGGGCTGCTCACGGCGCTGGTGGATCAGGAGACCGTGGAGCAGCTGTGGCTCATGATTGAGGCCGACCCCACGACCCTGGTGACGGTCGACCTGGAGTCTCAGACGGTTGCTGCAGGGGATCTCGTCGCGCCCTTCGATGTGGATCCTTACGTACGCTGGCGCCTGTTGCAGGGTCTGGATGACATCGGAATCACCCTGCAGAGCGAGTCCGACATCTCCACATTTGAGGCCAGCCGTCCTGCTTTTGCCCCAACGACACTCACCTGACCTCCCGCTGCCGACAACGCACCCCCATCACTCGGGCGGGGCGGCGCTGCCGGCAGGGTCATTGCGTACTAGGGTGAGGCACGCCGCCGGTCGCGGGACCGGCCCACCGGCTTACAAGTCGGTCTGACTTCCCTCCGGAGGGGACTTACGTGAACAAGCAACAACTCATCGACTCTGTGTCCACACAGTTGGGGCAGAGCAAGCGCGACGTATCCAATGTCATCGAGGCATCTCTTGACGAGCTCAAGCGCGCTGTTTCGCGCGGCGAGAAGGTTGCGCTGAGTGGTTTCGGCGTTTTCCATCGCCAGGAAAGGGCTGCGCGCAACGGGCGCAATCCCCAGACAGGTGAAGCCGTCAAGATCAAGGCCACCAAGCTGCCCAAGTTCCGCCCTGGCGCGGAGTTCAAGGCGGTTGTATCCGGTGCCAAGAAGATGGCTCCGGCAAAGAAGGCCGCACCTGTGAAGGCTGCAGCGCCGGCCAAGAAGACGGTTGCCAAGAAGGCTCCTGC
>JANRCR010000016.1 GCA_030726915.1 Candidatus Nanopelagicales bacterium | reverse complement strand
CACACAAACCTCGGTGGGGCGAGTGGGGCTCGAACCCACGACCTGACGGATTATGAGTCCGCTGCTCTAACCAGCTGAGCTACCGCCCCTGCGTACGACGCCCCATTGTGCCTGCCTGCCCGTACGACCACGCCCCGGCCAGCCCAATCGGGCTCTCGCTAGCATGGTCCACCTCTTAGACCCATCTCTCCCCCGCATCAGGAGTCCGCATGCGCATTCGAATCCTCGCCCTTGCCTCAGCCGCAGCCCTAGCCCTCACCATGGGGATGGCGGGAGCCCCCGCTCAGGCCACCAAAGCCAAGAGCCTGACCTTCAACGTCGACCTCACTAGTTCCGGCACGACGTTGACCACGTTGCCCGGCGACATCACCTACGGCTGGAACGACCTGGACGGACCCACCCGCTGGGGACAAAGGTCCGCAGACGTGCGCTTCCTCGGGAACGTGGACTACGTGAGGGGCACCGGACCGTTCGGAGGCTTCGTCACGGTGACGCGGGCCGACGGTGTCCAGTTGGCCTTTTCGGTCACCGGCTGGGCGACCTCCCCCTCCAACCAGTCCGGCACAGCCAACACCAGGTTCCAGGGCACCCTGACCGTGATCGGCGGGTCCGGCCCCTACAGGGGAGCCACGGGGACCGGCACGATGAACGGGTTCCGGAAGTCCGCACTCGGGAGCCCCGTGCAACTGTCTTTTTCGGTCACCGTCCAGCAAAGATAGTTGTGCCGTTATCCCCAGCATCTGCAACTCCGGTTGGCCCGTCGTGACCTGACTGTTACCATCGGTCAGCACCACCAGCACGATCCAGCACAGCAAGTCCAACCACCAACCGCGCCGAGTCTGCTTGCCCGCAAGGGCACTGGAGCCGGGGACCCAGGTAAGTGGGGCGAATCCTTCGGTGGCTTGCCACCGGGGGTAGGGCATTCCCTGCCCGAGCCCGTCAGCTCACCCGGTAGGCCTGAGGGATAGAGGATGACAGTGCAGCATCAACCACGACGTCTACGGCGCGTGATCACGTCCGCCGTCGCCGTGACTGCCCTAACCGCCGCCGGACTCATGGGCGTCGGGTCCTCCAGCGCCGACCTGCGCCAGGACGTCGAAAACGCCCGCGCCTATCTTGAGAGCCTCGAGATGAAGGCGGCCGCTGCCCACGGCCTCGTTGAGGAGGCGGAGTACGCCGTCAGCCAAGTGCAGGCGAAGATGGGCAAGACGAAGGACAAGGTCCAAAAGGCCAAGGCACAGTTGGCCGAGACCCAAGACACGATCGGCCGGTACGCCGCAACGGCCTACCGCTCCGGGGGGATTGACTCCTCACTCCAACTACTTCTCGTCGAGGATGCCCAGCAATTCCTCGATCAGGCCGTTGTCCTCGACATCGTGGCCTCAGGCCAAAGCGCGGCCCTGCGCAAGACCCAGGTTGCTCGCCTCCAGTTGGCACAGGCCACGGCGGAGTTGACCCAGCAGGAGCAGGCGGAGCAGGCGGCTCTGGGCACCCTGGAAACTCGCTCCAGCGAATTCGATACCGCCGTCTCCAACGCCGACTCCTACCTCAACGGACTTGAGCAGGAGTTGCAGGAGCAACTCGAAGCCGAGCGTCTGCGACGTGAGGCTGCTGCTCGCGCAGCGGCCGCGGCGGCTGCGGCCGCCCTCAACACCGGCGGCGGTGGATCCTCCGGCGGGTCTTCCGGCGGCAGCTCCACCGGCACCACATCGGCCAACGGCGGACCTAACGACGACGGCAGCTTCAACAACAACTCAGGCGGAGGCGGCTACTCCGGTGGCAGCGGCGTCAGTTCTGACCGTGCAGCCATTGTGGTGTCCTACGCGCTCGCCCAGGTCGGCAAGCCCTACAGCTTCGCGGCTCAACCGCCCAGCTCATGGGACTGCACCAAGTTGACCGCTGCTGCATGGGCCCAGGTCGGCGTCCGTCTCACGCCCTACTCCTACGTGCAAGCCCAGGAGGTGCGGCGCATCTCTCCCGATGAGCTACAGCCGGGTGATCTGCTCTTCTTCTTCAAGAATGGTGCCCACCACGCATCCATGTACATCGGTGGCGGCATGATCGTTGAGGCTTCCAGCCCCTCCACCGGTGTGCGGGTCACGACCGTGTGGAACTCCTGGAACGTCTCGCACTTCTCCTGGGCCGGCCGCCCCTTCGGCTGATCCACCCTGATGACATGAAGAAGGGCCCCCGCGATGCGGGGGCCCTTCTTTTGCTCCCGCACCTGGACTCGAACCAGGAACCACTCGATTAACAGTCGAGTGCTCTGCCAATTGAGCTATGCGGGATCGGCGGGTAGAAGAATAGCAACGGGCCTTAGACGCCGAGCGTTGACCTCAGGCCGGCCAGGGCAACATCGGCACGGGCTCGGACCTCGGGGTCGCCGGGATCCAGACCGGCATCGAACGTCATCGTCCAGCGCAGGCCATCGCCCACGCGGCGGGCCACGATGCGCGCCCCAAGGTCACCCTCGAGTAGCACGCGCTCACTCACCACCACGCTCGAGGTGATGCGCTCGTAGACGACGGTGGGAAGCGCCCGCGACTCTTCCAATAGAACGCGCCAAGCCCGGTCGGGCGACCGCGCATCCTGTCGACCTTCGACGACAAGGACGCCCTCCTCGGTGAAGGTCGCCTTGGCGATGAGATCCCAGGAGAAGCGCATCATGTGCGGCACGGGCAGATAGAGCGCCGTGTCCGTCGCAACGGCGACACCACCGGGGTGGACACGGGCCCAGGCCAGGAGTCGTTCGCCCTTGGGCACGTGGGCGCGAACGTCGGGCGGGACACGGCGGAGGATCGACATGGCCAATCAGGTCTCTCGCTGGTCTCTGAGGTCACGTCGATAGGACTCCAAGGCCATGAGATCCGCGAATGCCGCGGCCTGCTCTGGTGTGCCCTCCTCCAAGCGCTGCAATCGACCACGCAGCTCCCCGATCCGGCGAGCCGCGTCCATCTCCAGGAGTCGCGCGATCACGGACGTGGCATAGCGCGCATCCGCCTGGTCAGCCACGGGCAGGGGCTCCACTGCCAGGCCCCTCGTGCGCGCGCGTACGTCGTCGTCGGCACAGGCGGCCAGCACGGCATCCATCCACGCCATCCCGACAACATCGGGCTGTGGGCCACCCGCGGCAACAATGGCCTCGTGCACGAGTCGGAGGCCACCATCGGTGTAGGCGTCCGACTCGACCGCGGCGTACCAGGCACTGACCAGCACGGGCTCCTGGAGGGCGCACTTGAGTGCCTCGCGCTGCACAGCCAGGATCGGGTCGCGCGCATCGGGACGGCGTGGCGGTGGGGCGGATGGCCCGCCACCTCCGACCGCACGGGAGACCGCTCCCGGTTCGATGCCCAGCCAGCCTGCGAGCCGCCGGATGTACTCCGGCCGCAGGGCCGGGTCCTTGATACGGGCGACAATCGGTGCGGCATCTCGCAACGCAGCGACGCGACCCTCGGCAGACTCCAGGTCGTATCCCGCAAGAGTCGATCGGATGGCAAACTCAAATAGTGGCACGCGGTGATCGACCAGAGATCGGATGGCGACGTCTCCATGCTGCTGCCGGAGATCGCAGGGATCAAGCCCGTGCGGCTCCACCGCGACGAATGTCTGCGCAACGAAGCGTTGGTCATCATCGAATGCTTTTAGAGCGGCCCGGCGCCCTGCCTCATCTCCATCGAAGGTAAAGATCACCTCGCCGCGCAATCGGTCATCATCCATGAGCAGGCGCCGCAGGACCTTAATGTGATCGGCTCCGAACGCCGTCCCGCACGTGGCGACCGCGACAGCAACACCGGCCAGCTGACAGGCCATGACGTCGGTGTAGCCCTCGACAACAACGACCCTCTGCTGCTTGGCGATCTCTCGGCGCGCACGATCAATGCCGTACAGCACCTGACTCTTCTTATAGAGCGGGGTTTCGGGGGTATTGAGGTATTTGGGACCCTCATCGTCCTCCAGGAGGCGACGGGCTCCAAAGCCGACGACATCTCCCGCGAGATCACGAATGGGCCAGATGAGTCGGCCTCGGAATCGGTCGTACACCCCACGATTGCCCTGGGCCACCAGGCCTGCGGCCATCATCTCCGCATCGGAGAAGCCGCGCTTGCGCAGGTGGGAGGTGAGACTGTCCCAGGACTTCGGTGCAAAGCCCAGGTGAAAATCCGTGGCGACAGCGGCATCAAAGCCGCGCTCTGTCAGGAAGGTCCGCGCCGGCGCCGCATCCGGTCCGCCGAGTTGGGCGACGAAGTACTCCTCCGCGACCTTGTTGGCCTCCACCAGCCGTGTGCGCTGACCCTGCTGGCGGTTGACGCCGGCTCCGCCTTCTTCATAGCGAAGTGTCACACCGGTGCGTCCAGCCAGCTTCTCGACAGACTCGGCAAAGGTCAGGTGATCGAGCTTTTGCACGAAGGTGATGACATCGCCACCTTCCTGGCAGCCAAAGCAGTAGTACATACCCCGGCTGGGTGTCACATGGAAACTTGGTGACCGCTCATCATGGAAGGGACACAGGCCCTTGAAGGAGCCTCCACCAGCGGGCTTCAGGGCGACATAATCCCGGACGATGTCATCGATGGCGGCCTTCTCGCGCACGAGAGCAACATCCTCGTCACGAATCCGGCCTGCCATGCTCCGATCCTAGGTGGATCTGCAGCGCCGCGTCGGCGGCGTCCCCACGTGGCCGTCAGTCACACAGGCGGGAGTGCCATTCGACCGCGCTGACATCCGTCAGGCTGGACACCTGGTCGACAACGACCCGGAGTCTGCCCCCATCGTCGGCGGCCGCATCAAACTCCGGGGCGATCCACGGTTCAAGATCTCGACCACCGCGCTCCACGAGAGTGTCCACCAGATCGGCGATCAGATCCCGTTGCCGCGCGTACTCCTGAGTTGCTCCCTCTCGGTTCAAGACGTAGATGGCGGTCATGGCCTTGAGCGCGGCGACCTCTGTGCGGACTCCCTCCGGGACCACCAGTGACGCCGCGTAGCGCGTGAGGTGATCTCCTGGGAAGGCCTCGCGCGTGGCCTCCTCCGCCGCCTGGCAGAAGCGCCCGATCAAGCGAGAGGTGGCTAACTTCAAGGAAGCAAGATCACGCTGGGATCCGTCGTAGGACGCTGGCCAGTAGTCAAGTGCGAGCAGACGATCCAATGCTGCACCGATAGATGCCGGATCCACCAGCGGCAAGTAACCACGATGGGCGACGTCCATGATGTTCTCGCGTTCGGTCGCGGAGGTGAACATGCCGAGCGTAATCCAGCCCGCGTGAAGGGCATCCTCAAGGTCGTGGACGGAATAGGCCACATCGTCCGCCCAGTCCATGACCTGCTCCTCGAGGCAGGTGCGCTCCCCCGGAGCACCCTCCCGAAGCCAATGGAAGATCTCAGCATCATCGGCGTAGTAGCCGAACTTGTGCGACTGCCCACCAAGGTCAGACCCTCGGCGGTCATCCACGGTCACGGGATCCCGTCGCGGCCAGGGATACTTGCATGAGGCGTCGAGCGAGGCCCTCGTCAGATCCAGACCCACGCTGCGTCCCGTCACGGGGTCCATGACCTTGGCCTCCAACCGCGTCATGACCCGAAGCGTCTGCGCATTGCCCTCAAACCCACCTATGGCATCGGCGATGCGATTGAGTTCCGTCTCGCCGTTGTGTCCAAACGGGGGATGACCAAGGTCGTGGGCCAGACCGGCAACATCAACGAGGTCGGGGTCACAGCCGAGAGCCGAGCCCATCTCCCGGGCGATCTGTGCGACTTCTAACGTGTGAGTCAGTCGCGTCCGCGGGAAGTCGGCACGTCCCGCCGTCAGGACCTGCGTCGTCGCTGCCAACCGACGAAGTCCCGCTGAGTGCAGCACCCGAGCCCGGTCGCGAATGAAGGGTGAACGGGCGCTGGGGGAGTTATCCACCCAGCGCTCGACGTCGCCGGGCGAGTAACCCACGGGAATGCTCACGCGAGTGACACTAGCCGCAGGCACCCCGGGGGTGTCAGCGAGACTCGGCGGCGCCCGCGTGAAGGGATGCGCGACCTGCCTCTAGCCGCGCCACCGGGACCCGGAACGGCGAGCAGGACACATAGTCGAGTCCGACCTCGTCGAAGAAGTGCACCGAATCCGGGTCGCCGCCGTGCTCACCACAGACTCCACACTTCAGTTTTGGCCGTACGGCGCGCCCGTTGTCCACGGCCATCCGGACGAGAGCCCCGACCCCCTCGCGGTCGATGGACTCAAAGGGAGACACCCCAAAGACTCCCCTGTCGAGATAGGCCGAAAAGAAGGCCGCCTCAACGTCGTCGCGGCTGAAGCCCCAGGTGGTCTGGGTGAGGTCGTTGGTGCCGAAGGAGAAGAAGTCGGCAGCTTCGGCAATCTGCCCCGCCGTGACCGCAGCGCGCGGCAACTCAATCATCGTGCCAATCGGGAAGTGGAGGGTGCAGCCGTGCACCTGAGCAACATCAGCCAACACCCGAGATGCCTCGTCGATGACGAGTTCCAACTCTTGGATTGAACCCACGAGCGGAATCATGATCTCGGCTCGTGGGTCTCCCCCGAGCCTGTGCCGCTCGCAGGCCGCTTCGGCGATCGCTCGCACCTGGAGTGCAAAAAGTCCCGGCAGGACCAGGCCCAGGCGGACACCGCGCAGGCCCAGCATCGGATTGTGCTCATGGAGGCGGTTGACGGCCTGGAGCATGCGCAGATCTGACTCATGCTCCTCCCCCCGAGCGTCGGCTAGGGCCACGCGCACCGCGAGCTCGGTGCGGTCCGGGAGGAATTCGTGCAGGGGTGGGTCGATGAGGCGGATCGTGACCGGCAGCCCATCCATCGCCTCCAGGACTCGCGTGAAGTCCTCGCGCTGCAGTGGTAGGAGCGCATCAAGAGCCTGCCGTCGCTCCTCGATATCGTCCGCGAGGATCAGGCGCTCGATGTAGTGCTTCCGATCACCGAGGAACATGTGCTCGGTCCGCAGGAGACCGATGCCCTCAGCACCCATACGACGTGCCCGTGCAGCGTCTGGCGCGGTGTCGGCATTGGCGCGGACCAGCATGCGCCGGCTGCGGTCTGCATGGCGCATGATGCGGTCCACCGCCTTGATGAGATCGCTGGTGCCCTCATCCGCCCCGTGAAGGGCCGAGGCCACCCCTTCCTCGAAGTACTGCACGACGGGGCTGTCCATGACCGGCACCGAACCCCGATAGACGACACCACTGGTGCCGTCAATGGAGATCACCTCACCCTCACGAATCACCGTGCCATTCGCCGTGGTCATCTGGCGCCCCAGCGTGTCGACGGCGAGGTCCTCCGCGCCGCACACGGCCGTCTTGCCCATCCCCCGCGCTACGACAGCTGCATGGGAGGTCTTGCCCCCGCGGCTGGTCAGGATACCCGCGGCCGCAACCATGCCCTCCAGATCATCCGGATTGGTCTCGCGCCGGATGAGGATGACCTCGCGGCCACTCGCGGCCCATTCCACAGCCGTGCGAGAGTCGAACACCGCCTCACCGACCGCTGCACCGGGTGATGCACTCATACCGCGAGCCAGGCGGTCATGGTCGGCGTCATCCGCAAATCGCGGGAACATCAACTGGGCGAGTTGCGCACCGGTCACACGCCGCACCGCCTCATCCATGTCGATGACCCCCTCATCGACGAGTTGGACAGCAATTCGGAAGGCTGCCGCAGCGGTCCGTTTGCCCACGCGCGTCTGCAGCATCCACAGGCGTCCCCGCTCCACCGTGAACTCGATGTCGCACAGGTCCTGATAGTGCAATTCCAGGCGCCGCATAATGTCGAGAAGTTCGGCGTAGGCCTCAGGATCTCTCTCGCCGAGCGCCGTCAGCGGAAGCGTATTGCGAATACCCGCTACGACGTCCTCACCCTGTGCGTCAGGAAGGTAGTCACCGTAGACACCGGGGGCTCCCGTGCCGGGATCGCGAGTAAATGCCACTCCCGTCCCGGATCCCTCCCCGAGATTGCCGAATGCCATGACCTGCACATTGACGGCGGTACCGAGATCGTGCGGGATACGCTCCCTACGGCGATAGAGCCGGGCGCGATCGGTGTTCCAGGAACGAAACACGGCACGAATGGCCAGGTCTAATTGCTCGCGGGGCGCCTGGGGGAAATCACGTCCGGTCTGGTCGCGGATGATCGCCTTGTAGTCCTTGACGAGACGACGCAGTGAGTCCACCGGAATGTCCACATCGAGGCGCGCTCCGGCATCGGCCTTGCTTTTGTCCAACCTCTCTTCGAAGAGGTGCCCCGGCAGATCCAGGACGGTCTTGCCAAACATTTGAATGAGGCGACGATAGGAATCCCAGGCGAAGTGGGCATCGTCAACGATCGCTGCCAGGCCCTCGACACTTGAGTCATTGAGACCGATGTTGAGGACGGTCTCCATCATTCCGGGCATCGAATAGCGAGCACCGGATCGCACCGATACGAGCAGAGGATCGGATGGGTCTCCCAATCGTCGCCCCATCCGCTCCTCCAACCGGTCCAGCTGAATGCTCACCTGCGCACCGAGGTCCGGTGGTTCCTCCCCCGAGGCCAAATAAAGTCGACAGGCCTCCGTGGTGATGGTGAAGCCCGGTGGCACGGGCAGACCCAGTCGTGTCATCTCGGCGAGGTTGGCCCCCTTGCCCCCCAGGAGGTCTGCCTGATCCCGACTGCCTCGGGCAAAGTCATAAACGAATGTGGGCACGGGCCCATCGCATCACGCCGAAAGCGCTTGCCGCTAGGGACTTCGGTCCATGTGTCTGCGGGCGGGACAGAGGGCTCTAGCCACCACTGACCGAAAGTTCCGCCTCACTCACGATGCGAGCATCGGAGGCCGCCAGATAGGGGCTGTCCAACCACCCATCGGGCAGTGCCGGGGGACGCTCCCCCCCGGTGCGGCCACGTGGCGACGACATGACGGCCTCGTCCGGCGGCTGGTCGGGGTCGATCTGGGCCAGCCAGTCGTCGAGTTCGCCCAGTGAGCCGACGTTAGCGAGACCCAGCCGCACCTGCCGCTTGACGGAGTAGCCCTTGAAGTACCAGGCCACGTGCTTGCGGATCTCCCGGGAGCCGGTGTATTCGCCGAAGGCCGCGATGAGGAGTTCGGCATGCCTCCGGAAGGTCGCCATGACCGTGGGCAGACCCGGATCTCCCGGGATCGGCTGACCCGCGAAGGCCGCAGCCAACTGTCCAAAGAGCCATGGTCGGCCAAGGCATCCGCGACCGACGACGACTCCGGCGCACCCGGTCTGATCCACCATCGCCAAGGCATCCCCAGCGCTGAAGATGTCACCATTGCCAAGCACGGGGAAGCCATCGAGTGCCTCCACGAGGTGAGCGATCGCCGACCAGTCTGCGCGGCCGGAATACATCTGCGCCGCCGTGCGCCCATGCAGCGAGACCCACGCGACACCCGCATCCCTGGCCACGCGGCCGGACTCCAGATAGGTGAGGTGGTCGTCATCGATCCCTTTGCGCATCTTCACGGTGATGGGCACGCGACCACGCGCGGCAGTCACCGCGGACGTCACAATGTCGGCAAATAGATCCCGCTTCCACGGCAGAGCGCTCCCTCCGCCCTTGCGCGTGACCTTCGGCACCGGACAGCCAAAATTGAGATCAACATGGTCGGCGAGGTCTTCGTCGACAACCATTCGGACCGCCTCTGCCACGACGACGGGGTCGACCCCGTAGAGCTGGACAGAGCGTGGGGATTCATCCGGGTCAAAGCGCACCATGTCGAGGGTGGCCTCATGGCGCTCAAGCAGCGCACGCGAGGTGACCATCTCGCTGACGTAGAGACCGGCCCCCTGCTCTCGGCACAGGCGCCGGAAGGCTCGATTGGTGATGCCGGCCATGGGGGCAAGAACCACCGGTGGATCCACGAGGAGACCGCCTGCCTGCAAACCCGCCACCACCTCATTCTAGGGAGGTCAGCGTTCCGCGGCGAGGGGCGAAGTCCCCTTGGTCACACGGTGCACCCGCTCGCTAGGGTGACGACGTGTCAGACCACGAGGCCGTGCGCATGGATCCGATTGAGACCGCTATCGCCGCCATGGCCGATGGACGCGCCGTCATCGTGGTCGATGATGAGGGTCGCGAAAACGAGGGAGACCTCATTTTCGCCGCCGAAAAGGCCACGGGTGATCTCACGACCTTCATGATCAGGCACACGAGTGGTTACATCTGCGTGGGCATGATCGGTGAGGATCTAGATCGCCTACACCTGCCGCCGATGACCGTGGTCAATGAAGATCGCAAGGGGACGGCGTACGCCATTTCTGTCGATGCGCGCGCCGTGACGTCAACCGGGATCTCCGCCACGGATCGCGCAATCACCATCCGAGCCCTGGGGGATGCCAGCACGACGGCCGCAGACCTCACCAGGCCCGGGCACGTGATGCCACTGCGCGCCGTACCCGGCGGTGTCTTGCAGCGACCGGGTCACACGGAGGCCGCGGTCGATCTAGCCCTGTTGGCCGGCCTGCACCCCTCCGGGGCCCTATGCGAGATGGTCAATGATGACGGCACGATGATGGATGCGGCCCAGTGCCGCGCCTTTGCCGATAGCCATGATCTCCCCCTCGTGTCGATCGCGGATCTCATCCGACACCGAGGGCGCTACGAACGCCTCATCGAGCGCGGTGGCGAGACGCCACTGCCCACCGAACACGGGGACTTCACCGTCGTGGGATACCGATCTCTCGTCGATGGGTCCGAGCACGCCGCACTGGTCAAGGGTGAGGTCGGTGAGGGGCACGACCTGCTGGTCCGCGTCCATGTCGAATGCCTGGCCGGCGATGCACTGCACTCCAACAGCTGCCGATGCGGCGTTCGATTGCGTGAATCACTCGCCCGCATCGCTGAAGACGGTCGCGGAGTGCTGCTCTATCTGCGGCCAGCCGTAGGGGGCGCCGCATTGCTCGGAGCACACACCCCCGGAAGCGGTGATCCACTCGACTACGGACTGGGATCTCAGATTTTATCCGACCTCGGTGTGCAGAGTATGCGTTTACTCACAGGCAGCCCCGAGCGTCGCTACGCCCTCGAGGGATTCGGCCTGCAGATCACCGAGACCGTGCCACTCGAGTAATGACCGTCAGGTCTCATGCCCGTCAGGCGCTGGATGACTTCTTGCCGAAGATCCTGTGGAAGAACGAATGCTCCTTTTTCCACTGCGCTTTCTCCTGCGGGGTGCAGCGACACCGCTGATTCTTGGGCACTCCGGCCAGCACCTGATTGACGTGTTGCCCACATCCGGCCCACGATGCCTTCTCGCACTTTGCGCACGCCACCTGTCTACACATGTGCGAAAGTATACCCCAGGGGGTATCAAATGGCGTGTCGTGGGGCCGGAGTCGGCGGGAACCACTATCGTGCGAGACGCTCATCACCGTCACTCCTGGAGGAATCATGTCCAACGCCACGTGGTCAAAGTCCGATCTGCGCAATGCTCTGGTGGAGCGCAGTGGACTGCCGGCCGGAATGGTAGATGGCGTACTCAACGCCCTCGCCAGCGTCGTTACAGAGCAGGTAGCCAACGGCACCAAATTGCAGATCCCGGGCCTCTTCACCGTCGATGTGGTGGAGCGCGCTGCCCGCAGCGGACGCAACCCCAGCACGGGTGAGGCCATGCAGATCCCCGCCCGACGTGCCGTGAAGGTCACCGCAAGCAGTGGATTGAAGCGCGCGGCCGCTGGAAGCTGAGTATGAGTCGGCGTCGCCCGTGGTGGTAGATCATCATGGGCGATCTGCCCGGCCCCTTCAGCCGCCGACATCGCACCTCATCAAGGTCATCCGGTCGGCAGATGTGGGTCAGGCATCCACCACACGGTATTCCGATCACCGTCGCCGCCCTCGCGTAGGCCACGCACCTCGGCATTGTCGTGGTAGTTGTTTGCGGCAAGCGCTCTCGAGATCGATGCTAGTTCTGCTGCCGTGTCCAGGGAACCCGCAGCCCATTGCACGGCACCGAAGTGGTCCACAAGCGTGCTGCGCAGGGCAAGCCGGCCCTCCGTGCGGAACACCTCGAGCCGACGCGACTGCTGGGGCCAGTCAATGAGGGACCCGGTAGTGATCTCCCAAAAGCCTAAATCGTCCTCACCCGAATGCCAGAGTGAGGTATGCGCGTGTACGTGACCGCTCAGCCAGGCAATGACATGTGGCTGGTCACGTAGCAGGCGCACGACCTCACCAGCCAGGTGCCGGGGCTCGCCAAGGGTAAAGCCGTTGGTGAGACACCAGGAGGGATGATGAGACGTCACGATCACGTAGTGGTCGCGGGACCTTTCGAGGACATCGCGTAACCAGGCGAAGTGTGCCGACCCCAGAGATCCCTGCCAACCACCGTGGGGATTGACCGTATCCATGGCGATGAAACGAACATCGCCAATATCGCGCACCCAGGGGGCCGTCAACTCGTCGATCCCGAGGATCTGACGCCGTCCATCGGCCGTGACTCCCACGGTCGGGGACGTGACATCGTGGACGTATCGAGCCGGGCCGATGGGCGCGACGCTTTCCAGCGCCAAGAGAGGCGTGGCTAGCGGAGGCAGCCCCACGACCCGCCGATCTCCCAGGGCCAACGCGCGAATCTCTGGATCTGGTGCCACCGTCCCCTGCAGGAGTGCATCGTGGTTGCCGGGCACCGCGTGCCAAGGAACGCGCAGTCCAGGTGACACCACGGTGCGACGCGCGGCCTCAACTAAACCGGGGATGATTGGGAAGCCAAAACCTGATGTCGGCAGGTCCGGGACGGTGGCTCCCCGTGGCCCGTCAGGGTGCCAATAACGATCATCCCAGGGGTACCCCGCACGCGACCCCACCCATTGACTCACCTGAGGGTCACCACTCCAGGGCTCAATGCGACCACCGTCTAGTACCTGGGCGCACCACGACTGCTCGTTGTGCTGAGCGTTGTCGATCAGATCCCCGGTGATGATCACCCCATCCAGGTCATCAGCCTGCGCGTTAATGGCCTCGACAAGCGCGGTCAGGACCTGCACTGTGAGGATCTCCTGCGGGCGATAGGTGCCCACTCGTCCAAGACGCAGTCGATAGGTGGACCCATGATCTGAAAATCGGTCCAGATACTCCAGTCGAGCTGGCGATTCGGCGTCACACACATGCGTGTCGGAGATGTGCAAGATCCGGGTGAGTGCATCGCCATCGACGGCAGGCGGTGCTTGGCTAGACACAACTGTCAGGTCACACCATCCCGACTCGTTGGGAGGCTTGACGACCACTCGCTCATCGGGGGTAGGCGATGTCATCGCTCTTCGACCCACTCGCAAAACTGGCGCGCGGGGGCGACTCTCTGCGGGTGTCCTACGAAGTTTGACGACAATCGGCCTCCCGCAGGCCTTCCAATCGTTCGCGGCCGCACAGCGAATGGGGTGACCACGACTCTCACCCTTGGCATCGTAAAGCAACCGTTGACATCGTGAGATTCTCGGTCAGGTCCCCGACTGCAACGAGCGCGCGGTACCGATCAGGGTCCAGGACACCGGCGGAAGGGTGCGCAAACGCACCCTGGACAGACCACCAAGGTCAAATCCGCTGATGGCGATATCACGACGCGTGTCTCGATCCAGGTGGCACCCACCGGCGCATCTGTGCCACATCGGCTCAAGGGTCCGCTGAAGGTGCTGCCGCCAACCCCTGTCGTCCTCGCGGACATGCTCCAGGACGAGTAGGTCACCACCCGGTCGCAGCACTCGATGAATCTCGCGCAGGGCCCCTGCTGGGTCCTCCACCGAGCACAGCACGTAGGCCACGAGCGCCGTGTCGACCGAGTCATCCGGCAGGGGGATGTGCTCGGCCGATGCCGCCATCACGTCGATGTCAATCCCGCGATCAATGACCGTCCGGATGCGCGCTCGCGCTGCTGCGCGCATCGACTCACTGGGTTCCAGCGCCACGACCGATGTGACTGCCGGGGGAAGGTGATCAAGATCGTGGCCCGGGCCCAGCCCCACGATGAGCAGTCGCCCCGTGGCGCTGCTGAGGACCCGTCGCCGGACACGACCGAGGCCGGTGCGCTCCCCCACCTCCGCGACTACGCCGTAGACGCGGGTGAAGATGGGGTGGTCAACAGCCATGGTCAGCAGTTCGGCAGTCGAGCCGCCAGCCAACCCTCGAGGTCAGCCAGCGCAATCCGCTCCTGCCCCATCGAGTCCCGCTCACGGACCGTCACCGCATCGTCGTCGAGTGACTCAAAATCGACGGTGATGCAGAACGGCGTACCAATCTCGTCCTGGCGGCGATAGCGCCGCCCGATGGCCCCCGCATCGTCGAAGTCGACATTCCAGCGCTTGCGCAGGGTGGACGCGAGTTCGCGTGCCTTAGGCGAGAGGTCCGCGTTGCGCGAGAGGGGCAGGACAGCCGCCTTGACCGGGGCCAGTCGCGGGTCCAGACGCAGCACGGTGCGCTTGTCAACGCCGCCCTTTGCATTGGGGGCTTCGTCCTCGTCGTACGCGTCCAGCAGGAAGGCAAGGACACAGCGCGTCAGTCCCGCTGCAGGCTCGATGACGAAGGGCACCCAGCGTTCATCAGTCTCCTGGTCGAAGTAGGACAGGTCGGTGCCCGAATGCTGGGCGTGCGTGCTCAGATCGAAGTCGGTCCGGTTGGCGACCCCCTCGAGCTCGGCCCATTCGGAGCCGGCGAAGCGGAAGCGATACTCGATGTCGACGGTGCGCTTGGAATAGTGACTGAGCTTCTCCTGAGGATGCTCAAACCTGCGCAGATTGTCCGGATCGATGCCTAGATCGATGTACCAATCCCATCGCTGATCCAGCCAGTAGTCATGCCATTCCTCGTCGGTGCCCGGCTTGACGAAGAACTCCATCTCCATCTGCTCGAACTCGCGGGTCCGGAAGATGAAGTTGCCGGGAGTGATCTCGTTGCGGAAGCTCTTGCCGGTCTGACCGATGCCGAAGGGCGGCTTCTTGCGAGCGGAGTTCATCACGTTGAGGTAGTTGACGAAGATGCCCTGTGCCGTTTCTGGCCTGAGGTAGTGCAGGGCGCCGGCTTCCTCGACCGGTCCCACGGTCGTGCGCAGCATTCCGTTGAAGTCACGCGGCTCGGTGAATTCACCCCGCGTACCGCAGTTGGTGCACACGATGTCCGCGAGCCCATCCGGCGGGGGTGAGCCGTGCTTCTCCTCGTAGGCATCGATGAGTTGATCGGCCCGCCAGCGCTTGTGGCACTGCTTGCACTCGGTCAGGGGGTCGACGAACGCCGACACGTGACCGGAGGCCTCCCACACCTGTGGGGCAAGGATGACGGAGGAGTCGAGTCCTACGACATCATCGCGACCGCGTACGACGGCCTGCCACCATTGCCGGCGGATGTTTTCCTTGAGTTCGACACCGAGCGGACCGTAGTCCCAGGCCGATCGGGTGCCCCCGTAGATCTCCGACGAGGGGAAGACGAATCCTCGTCGCTTGCACAGGTTGACGACAGCATCGACACGATCGGCCATGATCCACTCCGGCTGGGGGTCGGCGGACAAGCCCGACAGGGACGGCATCGCCGGTCTGCCGAGCAGGAAGCCCTCACCCTAGCGAGCGTCGAGTCGTCGTAGCGCCTCGGCCTCATCGACGGTGCCCACGTCGGTGAAATGCCATCGCAGGTCTCTTCGCACCATCGGTCGATCCACGGCCACGACGACGTCGTAGATCCGCTCGAGACCTACCTGGGCTTCGCGCGGGCACACGGGGACGGCGAGAAGCATCTGTCCGGCACCTGCCTCCCGCACCGCTGCACCCACGAGTCGGGCCGCTGTGCCCGTCTCCACACCAGCATCCACGACGATGACGACGCGATCCCTGACGTCGGGCAGGTCTCGCACGCTCGGCTCTCCCTCGCGGTCCAGGGCTACCGCCATGATCGGCAGGCCCAGGATGTCGGCAAGGGACTCCGCGACGGGCACACCATCGGGCAGGATCGCCAAAAGGCAGGGATTCGGGAGTGCTGCGACAGCCTGCTCCACGAGGGGAGCCAGCTGCACTCCCCCATCCGCGAGATCGGCAAAGCGCGTCACGATGCCGCAGGCGGGACGTGTTCAGCAGCAGCTTCCCCCAGGGACACGGTGTCAGCATCGGCGGCGCGTGCGCTCACCGCATCACGCACCCCGGACGCATCGCGCTGGTGCAGCACCTCAAATGCGGTTGCCTCATCCACCGCCTGGGCCAGCAACGGGACGACGGCTACCTTCACGTCGTAGGACGACAGGGCGCGGCGGTAGGAGCCAACGTTGTCCCATCCCACCATCAGGAGGATGAGATGACCGTCATCGACCGCACGGGTGATCCGGGCATCGACACATCCCGCGCACCCGACCAGGAGCGCAACTGCCTCGCGCAGGGCGGCAAGCAGGGCCACATCATCAGGGGGTCGAAAGCGCAAGATCATCACGAACCCCGGCGAGGGCTCGACGGGCACGACTGACACCATGGGCTAAACGTAGGGGTGCGGATCAGCACCGGGGCTGAGGAGGGCCATGGCATCGAATGATCAGCGGCCTCATCCAGGCCGTCGAGGCGTGCGCGGCCCACGCGGGCCCCAGTCTGCCGCCACATCGGCCCGCAAGCCGGCGCCACGGGTCCAGGGGGACATGTCCGGGTTCCAGCGGGCGAGCCTGCCGCTGCTGACCAGGCTGACCCATCTGCCCAAGTGGGTCCTCGTGATCGTGATGGCCACCCTTCTTGTGCTGGGGATCATCCAGACCGGATCCCTCGCGTGGCTCGGAGCGATCCTCCTCGGGATCCTGACCCTCTTCTTCCTGTGGCTACTCGTGCTGTCCTGGCCGGCAATCCCCACCACCGGTCGGGTGCTCCGCGGCATCGTCGTGGTGGCGTTGGCGGGGGCGACGGTGCTCAAGGCGATGGGTCGACTCTGATGTCTTATTCGCATTGACAATCATATTCATTTAGACCAGGATGGCGATATGAGTCGCCGAATCCTCGCCCTAGGCCTTCCCATTGCCTTCCCCGTCGCTCTCCTTCTTAGCGCATGCGGAGGTGGCTCGAGCGCTGACACGTCACCCTCCCCCGGAGCGGACGGGGGACCCCTGCGCGTTGTGGCTGGCTTCTATCCCTTGGCCTACGCCGCCCAGCAGGTCGGGGGAAATGGGATTGAGGTGATCAACCTGACCCCACCGGGAGGCGAGGCGCACGATCTTGAACTGGGGCCCCAGCAGGTCGCAGAGATTGGCGAGGCTGACCTGGTGCTGTACATCCCTGGCTTCCAGCCCGCTCTCGACGAAGCCATCGCACAGGTCGCGCCCGATCGTGCACTCAACGTCACCGAAGCAATCGCTCTTCTGCCGGCAGAGGACCACTCCGAGGACGGTCCCTCCGAGGATGATCACTCCGAGGAAGAAGCCGGGCATGAAGATGACCCCGGACATGACGGCGACGCACTCGCGGGAGACCCGCACGTCTGGCTGAACCCCCTCAACATGGCCACGATCGGCGATGAGATCGCCACCCGCCTCAGCGCTATTGACTCCGAGGGACCCTTCACCGCGGGTGCGGCCTCGCTCAGCGCCGCGATGGGCTCTCTCAACACCCAGTGGCTCGACGGAACGATCCAGTGCAGGAGTCGCGACCTCGTTGTCTCGCACGAGGCATTCGGCTACCTCGCCCAGCAGTACAACTTCACCCAGGTGGGGATCGCCGGACTCTCACCCGATGCCGAGCCATCCCCTGCACGGATCGCTGAAGTGATCGACCTGGTGCGCGCGAATGGCGTCACGACCATCTACTACGAGACGCTGGTCGATCCCAAGGTCGCGGAGACGCTGGCCGCTGAGACGGGCACCACCACGGCTATCCTTGACCCGCTAGAGGGTCTCGCTGAGGGTGCGACGGGCGACTACGTCACGATCATGCAGACCAATCTCGAACAGGTGCAGATCGGCCAGGGCTGCTCCTGACCGCGGACAGCAAAGGAGTGGCATGACGGTCGCCCTCACGTGCCAGCGTGTGTGCGTTGATATCGAAGCCGCATGCATCCTGAGCAACGTCGATCTCACGATTCACGAGGGTGAATTCGTTGCCATCCTGGGTTCGAACGGATCCGGCAAGACGACGCTCATGCGCGCGATTCTCGGCCTGCTCCCCGTGACATCAGGCACTGTCGATCTCTTTGGTTTCCCACTGAAGCGATTTCGGGCTTGGCATAAATTGGCCTATGTCCCTCAGCGTCTGCACTCCGCCGGTGCGGTCCCCGTGTCCGTCCACGAGGTTGTGGGTGCCGGACTGATCTCTCCCCGGCATCGGCTCCCGCAGCGGGGTGACCGTCAGCGCGTCACCACAGCGCTGGAGCAGGTGGGATTGGCTGAACGACGTCGCGATCGATTCGACGAACTCTCCGGTGGCCAACAGCGACGGGCGATGATCGCCTCGGCGCTAGCCAAGAATGCTGACCTCTATGTGCTTGATGAGCCAACCGCCGGGGTCGACGCCGAAAGCCAGATCCGCATCGCTGAGACCTTCAGTCGACTGCGCACAGCGGGCCGCACCGTCATCCTTATCACTCACGAATTGGGGCCTTTCGCCGACTTGGCCACTCGCATCGTGGTCCTTGGCTCACCCAGGGGCGAGACCTCCACCGTGCTCTACGACGGGCCACCGCCCGCCCCTGACCACCTGGTCGAACGGGTCTGGCATCACAGCGAAGACGTCGTCATGCGCGGCGATGAAGGTTCATTTCTTGATCCCGGAGCCAAGTGACATGGGACTCCTCAGTTACGACTTCATGCAACGAGCCCTCATCGCGGCAGCCCTGATCGGCGTTATTGCCCCGCTCATCGGCATCTTCCTGGTGCAGCGTCGGCTGGCCCTGCTGGGCGATGGGATGGGCCACGTCGCACTCACGGGTGTCGGGCTTGCCTTCCTCACCGGATTGGCACCCGTCCCCACGGCCCTCGTCGTGGCGGCCCTGGGAGCGCTGCTTCTTGAGCTCGTGCGAGCGCGCAGCCGGACGGCTGGAGACCTCGCTCTGGCGTTGATCTTCTACGGCGGGATCGCAGGGGGCGTCCTGCTCACGTCTCTAGCATCTGGCAAATCATCGACCGCCCTCAATCAATATCTCTTCGGCTCATTGTCAACGGTTGCCACCGAGGATGTTCTGTGGCTCGTGGGGGCGGGGGCACTCGTCATTGTCATACTCGCGATTTTCGGGCGCGAGATGTTCGCGATGACGTTGGATCCGGACGTCGCACACGTGCAGGGGATTCGTACGACTCAACTCGGGATCCTCTTAACCGTGCTCGCCGCCGTGACCGTCGTGATCGGCATGCGGACAGTGGGATTGCTTCTTGTGAGCGCGATCATGATCGTCCCCGTCGCAGCGGCCCAGCAATTCACCGGATCATTCCGATCCACCGCCGTTGTGGCGGTGATCGTGGGGCTCACCTGCTCGGTCCTAGGCCTGACAACGTCCTTCACGCTCGACGTGCCGCCCGGCCCCACCATCGTCCTTCTCGCGCTTGGCGCCTTTCTCGTGGCCGCGCTCGCCGCCTACCCTGTCCGAAGGAGGCGTCGACGTCATCCCCACTCCTCGGGGCGGTCGCTGTCACCGGGAGGGCATTCACATGACTGAGGCACCCCTGCGTCGGCAGACCCGGCAAAGAACAGCGGTCGCCGAGGCCCTCGATTCGCAGGAGCAATTCCGCTCCGCTCAGGAGATTCACGATGTCGTCCGGCACCGTGGCGACAGCGTCGGTCTCACCACGGTGTACCGCGCACTGCAGGCCATGGCCGAGGACGGACAGGTCGACGTCATCGTGCGAGACGATGGTGAAGCGGTCTACCGCCAGTGCAGTCCATCTCACCACCATCACCTTGTCTGTCGCTCCTGCCACACGACCATTGAGATCGAAGCGCCCTCTGTCGAAACGTGGGCCACTCGAATCAGTGCGGAACATGGCTTCCGCGACGTCGCCCACACGATCGAAGTCTTTGGACTCTGCACTAAGTGCTGATCTCCGGGCGATTCGCGGTGACGTGAGGACTAGTCGTAGGGATTCTTCGGTTGGGGCACTTCCACCAGTTCACGAATCTCGAGCAGTGGCACGGCCGTCTCGGTCTTGGTACCACCGCCGGGGATCCACGCCCCAGTTACGTCCACCCAGGTGTTGGCGGGCAGATCGGGTGCATTCACCACCTTGATCTTTGAGGCGATTGCATCGGCGGCACAGCAGGCCATGGCCAGGCGCGATAGCCACCACCCGCCTGCCGGATCGGGTGTGACGAATCCCGTCATCGCCACCGTGCGCCCCTCAAGCGTCAGTCCGTCATCCCACACCGCACGGCCGACGTACTCAGCAACGGACATCGGCACCGGATCCCCGGCCGGCAATGGTGGCGCTTTTGCTTCCGCGGGCTCCGCGGCGTTGGAGGTGTCCCGCGCGACGGCAAAGGCGCCGAGGGCTGGCGGAGCGATGAGGAAGATGGCGAGGACGGGCAGGATGAGCAGCCATGCCGCACGCGGCCCGTGGCCATGGTCGTGGTCGTGTTCACCGGGCTCATCGTGCGGGGTTGCTTCATCCTCGGACTTACGACCACGACGCAGGGCGTCGAGCAATGCCATCACTCCGAGCACGATGAGCGTGGTCCCCGAGATCAGGAGCCAGGTGCGCATGCCTTCCTTGACGTAGTTGAGATAGGTGCCCCCGAGTGTGATGCGCAGCACCGCACCGCCCACCAGGATGAGCAAAATTCCCTGAACATCGCGTCTCATGACAGCAGCCACCATCCGACGAGGACACTGAAGAGCACCGCGATGGTGAAGGTCGCCGGGGGGAATCGCGCCGCAAACTTCGTGCCGAACGTCCCGGCCTGCAGGGACACGAGCTTGATATCCACCATCGGACCCACGACGAGGAACGCCAGTTTTGCCGTGAGTGAAAACTCAGTGAGGCTCGCGGCGACAAAAGCATCCGCTTCGGAACAGATGCTCAGCACAACGGCGAGCCCCGCCAGGGCGAGCACCGAGAGCACCGGCTGATCCGCGATGGCACTCAACCACGCCTGTGGGACCACGACGTTGAGAACTGCCGCGGTGAGCCCGCCGATGACGAGGAACCCGCCGGCATGCAGGAAGTCGTGGGTGGCGGTGAGCCGGAATGTATGCCAGGAGTTGGACCCCACGAGATGTCCACGCGGCCCGATTCGCAGCCACTTCATCTTGCCAAAACGCAACCACAGCCAACCCATGACCACAGCGGTGGCCAGGGAGGCGATAAAGCGCGCCACGACCATCATCGGTTCGCCGGGGAAGGCAACGAAGGTCGACAGGAGCACGATGGGATTGATAGCCGGGGCGGACAGGAGGAAGGCCAGCGCCGCCGCAGGAGCGACGCCGCGCGCCATCAGGCCATTGGCCACCGGCACGGAGGCGCATTCGCAGCCGGGCAGGATCGCTCCCGCGGCACCGGCCACCGGCACGGCAAGAATGGGGTTCTTCGGCAGCGCCTTCTTCCAAAAGGACGCCGGGACGAATGCGGCGATCGCTCCCGAGAGCACGACTCCAAAAACAAGGAAGGGCAATGCCTGCACCACGATGGAAACAAAGATCGTGGCACCCGTCTGCAGCGCGGGATTGTCAAAGGCATCCACGAGCCAGCTCTGCCCGATAATGAGCAGAACGAGGCCCACAGCCAGCACCTCGAGACTGCCGGGCCGATAGCCCTGACGCTGGGGCGTCGAACTGGTCACGGCTCCTCCACGGGGTTGGGGGCGGCGCCGCCATACCGACGGTTGCGTGAGGCGTAGATCTCACACGCCTGCCACAGGTGACGCCGGTCGAAGTCAGGCCACAGGGTGTCGAGGAAGACCATCTCAGCATAGGCGGACTCCCACAGGAGGAAGTTGCTGGTCCGCTGCTCACCCGATGACCGCACAAAGAGGTCAACATCCGGCATCTGCGGGTCATAGAGATGACGCGCAATCATGCGCTCGTCAACCTTTGCCGGATTGATGCTGCCCTCGGCGACTCCACGCGCAATCGCGGCGGCGGCGTCGGCAATCTCCGCCCGACCGCCGTAGTTGACGCACATGGTCAGGGTGAGAACGTTGTTGTCCCGGGTGAGATCTTCCGCGTATGCGAGCTCATCTATGACACTCTTCCACAGCCGCCGGGGGCGCCCGGCCCACCTCACCCGCACACCCATGGCATGCATCTCATCGCGCCGCCGATGGACAACATCGCGATTGAATCCCATGAGGAATTTCACCTCGTCAGGTGAACGTCGCCAATTCTCTGTCGAGAAAGCGTACGCCGACAACCACTGCACTCCCATCTCAATGGCTCCGTGAACGCAGTCCAGGAGTGCGAATTCACCCGCCTCATGTCCCGCCGTGCGGGGAAGTCCCCGCTCCTTCGCCCACCGCCCATTGCCATCCATGACGATGGCCACATGCCGTGGCACCAGATCACCCGGGATGTCGGGAGGTCGCACCCCACTGGCATGCGGTGTCGGGGCGGCGTAAGAAGGCACCCCCCCATACTGTCACCGGCCGGGGGGCATCCCCGGGGACCGGCGCGGCCAGCCTCCGGATGGTGCAGGTCGCCGCCGCTAACCGCGGTCGACGAGGGGGAGGGAGCGCAATCCCCGCTCCAGGTGCCATGTGACCAGCGCTGCCGCGAGCCCGCTGGCCTCCCGACGGTGCCGTGGGTCACTGGCATCCGCCACCGCCCAGTCACCCGAGAGCAGCGACCCGAGAAGCACCAGGGTGGGCTCCGCGGGACTGGCGCACCCCGGCGTCCGGCACGCATCGCACAGGGCTCCTCCCCCGTGGATCGAGAAGGCCCGATGGGGGCCGGATGCACCACATTGAGCGCACTCAGAAAAAGAGGGTGACCAGCCCGCGATAGCCAGTGATCGCAGCAGGAACGCATCCAGGATGAGGGATGGATCGTGGGTGCCCGAGACCATCGTGCGTAGCCCACCGACGAGGAGGAGGTACTGCTGCACAGCAGGCTCGCGCTCGACCGGTGTCAGTCGCTCCGTGGCCTCCAGCATGGCTGTCCCGGATGTCCAACGCGGATAGTCCTCGGCGAGCACAGCACCCTGCGCGGCAAGGCTTTCGACCTGCGTCACGGTATCGAGTGATCGACCCTCATAGAGTTGAATGTCGACGTGAGAGAAAGGCTCGAGTCGAGCTCCGAAGCGACTACCGGTGCGCCGCACGCCTTTGGCTACGGCACGCACGCGACCATGGGACCGGCTTAGCATCGTGATGATGCGATCAGCCTCACCCAGGCGCTGGGTGCGCAGGATGATCGCCTCATCTCGATAGGTCGGCACGACGTCATCCTCGCAGAGACCGGGCGCCCGCCTCGTTAGAAACCCAGCCGGCGCAACTGACGCGGATCCCGCTGCCAGTCCTTGGCCACCTTGACGTGCAGATTCATGTAGACCGGTGACCCAAGAAGGGACTCAATGGCGCGTCGTGACGTGCTGCCGACCTGCTTCAGACGAGCTCCCCCCTTGCCGATGATGATGGCCTTCTGACTGTCACGTTCGACAAAGACGACGGCGTGAATGTCGACGAGGGGGCGATCCTCGGGTCGATCCTCGCGCAATCCCATCTCCTCGACCACGACGGCCAGGGAGTGCGGCAATTCGTCCGAGAGTCCCTCGAGTGCCGCCTCGCGGATCAATTCCGCGACGAGAGTCGCCTCCGGCTCATCAGTCACCTCGCCGTCTGGATAGAGCGCTGCCCCCTCGGGGAGTTGCGCGATGATCAGATCGGTGAGGAGCGGCACATTGAATCCCTCCACGGCAGACACGGGAACGATCTCCGTCCAGGAAAGTCCCGCCTTTTCTCCGAGTTCTGCTGCCTCGGTGAGCCGTTCCGCCACCTGGGCCGGCGGCACCACATCCGTCTTGGTGATGATGGCGAACGTTGTCCGCGCGCCACCGCGGCGTGCACGAGCGAGCTCAGCGGCAATGTAGGCATCACCGGGCCCAATGCGCTCCGTGGCAGACAGACAGAGGGCCGTCACATCGACGGATGACCACGCCTCGCGCACGAGATCATTGAGTCTCTCCCCCAGGAGTGTTTTGGGCTTGTGTAGCCCGGGGGTGTCCAGGATGACGACCTGCGCGTCAGGCTGGGTGACAATGCCCCGGACCACGTGACGCGTGGTCTGCGGTCGACTCGACGTGATCGCCACCTTGGTGCCGACCAGGGCATTGGTCAGGGTGGATTTGCCCGCATTGGGGCGACCCACGAAGCAGGCCAGACCCGAACGGTGAATTGTCATGACGTACCCCGCCTTCCCTCAGCAACGCCGAGCACGCCAAGTCCGATGATGACCAGTACACATCCCAGTGCACCCAGCCCCCCCAGAGCCTCCCCCAGCACGAATACTCCCAGCAGGGTGGCGAAGACCGGCTCCGCGAGGTTAAGTGTGGCAATGTGCCCGGGCTGCAGGCTGCGGAGTCCCACACCAAAGAGCAGATAGGCGAATGTCGTCGTGGCCAGTCCAAGCCACAGGATGAGCGCCAGTGCCGACCACGACATCCACCAGGTGCCCGACATGAGGAAGACCGGGATGAGCAGGAGGCCCGATACCGCAAAGGAAGCGGCAAGGACATGCGATGGATGCTCTCCTTGATGCGCCAAGCGCACACCGAAGACGGTGTAGAAGGCGTACGACGCACCCGCCAACAAACCAAAAACGATTCCGAGCACGTCGCGCCCCTCACCGGCTCCCACGGTCAGCAGCACCACGCCGCTGACCGCGAGGATCGTCGACGCGAGCCAGATGAATCCGGGCGCACCTTCGCGCAATGCCCAGCCGAGCAGCCCCGCCATGAACGGCGTCAGCGCGAGACTGGCCAGGGTGCCCACAGCAACACCCGTGCGACTCATCGAGAGGAAGAAAAAGAGTTGATAGGCCGCCACGGTCACACCCATGGCCCAGATGACGGGTCGCCGCCATAGCCGCAGCAGAGCCGCCCGACCCTCGGGCGTGCGGGCAGCCCAAATGACGAGCCCGATAGCACCGACAATGAGGCGAGCTGCAGCCGCACCGGGGGCAGGGGCCGCCGGCTGCAGAAGCACCCGCGCCGTCCCCGCCGTCCCAAAAAGAGCTGCCGATCCGAGGACGGCTACAGCCGCTACTCGGCGATCAGCAGCAACAATCGGGGGCGCGGCACTCATGCGCCAGAAGTGGTCGTCAGCACGAGGCTTCCATCCGACTCGCACAGGTGCACAACGACATCCGGGCCACCTAGGTCCACGAGCGCTTGGAGGCCCGCGGGATCAGGCATGTCACCAACAACCACCGCCGCCTCCGCCCCGCGAGAGCCTGAGGCCACAGCATGAGCAACGACGAGTTGAAGTGCGGTGAGCGCCAGTGACGGGAGCAGGACATCCGCTGCGGCATACGTCCGGCCGGTTTCGTCACGCAGGGCGGCACCGCGTGACGCACCTATGCGCCCCCGAGCCCCCCGGGCCAGGGTGAGGAGTTTGTCATCCTCCGCGGAGAGTCCGCCGGATGATTCACCCGACATCAGTGGCCTCCACCTCAGTGGGCGATCCATGCTTCGCGTGGACGCTGGCGATACGGTTGCGGCGTCCAGCACCCCTCTCGGCCGTGAGCACCCAGCCATCGATCTCCACGGATGCCCCGGGGATCGGGACCCGGCCCAGGCGTTTGCCCATGAGGCCGAGAACGGTGTCAATCCCCTCATCCTCCGACTCGACATCCAGGCCAATCAGATCAGCGAAGTCATCCACGTGCATACGTGAGCTCACTCGCACTTCGTTGGCAGCCAATCGCGTGACCTCGGGGGCGGCAGTGTCATATTCGTCATCGATTTCGCCCACGATTTCCTCAAGAACATCCTCAATGGTGACCAGACCAGCCGTGCCACCGTACTCATCCACAACGATGGCCAAGTGAGTCCGCGCTGCCTGCATGCTCTTCAGGAGCTCATCAGCCTGCTTGCTGTCCGGCACCATGAATGCGGGCCGCATGAGTGATTCCACCGTCTCGGATTGCTCTGACTCACGGTTGTCAAAGACGCGTCGTACGATGTCCTTGAGATAGACGATGCCGATGACATCGTCTGAGTTGTCACCGATCACGGGGATACGAGAGAAGCCGGATCTAAGTCCGAGAGACAGGGCCTGGCGCAGTGTCTTGTGGCGCTCGATATAGATCATTTCTGTGCGGGGGACCATCACCTCACGAGCGAAGGTGTCACCCAACTCAAAGACGGAATGGATCATTTGTCGCTCATCATCTTCAATGAGGTCCTCGGCTTCGGCTATGTCGACGAGTTCCCTGAGTTCGGCCTGTGAAACGAAGGGACCGTCCCGATACCCCTTGCCGGGGGTCAACACATTGCCGATGAGGATGAGTAGGGACGTCACAGGTCCGAGCAGACCGGCCATGAGTCGGGCAAATCCTGCGGAGCGCATCGCGATGACGTCGGCGTGCTGACGGCCGAGCGTGCGCGCAGCCACACCGACAACCACGTAATTGGCCACCACCATGGTGAGCACAACGACAAAGAGGGCGAGCCCGACAGGCCAGCCTCGGTCTTCCTGCAGGCTCACCACTCCGACGTAGGACACCAGGGCAACCGCCGTGACCACAGCCACCGTTGAAACAAACAGCAGAACGTTGACGTAGCGCGGTCGATCATCCATGAGGGCGAGGAGCCTGGCTGCACCCCGCACGCCATCGCGGGCCAACTCATCGATACGGGATCGAGAGACGCGCGTGATCGCTGTCTCCGCCATCACGAGAATCGCTGCAAACACCACGAGGACGACAGCAATAAGGATCAAGAGGAGGTCAGAACTCACGGTTGTGACCTCCAGTCAGCGAGCAGTTGATCCTGCAGTGTGAACATGCGCTCATGCTCCTCGGGGCCAGCATGATCGAATCCGAGCAGGTGGAGCACGCCGTGGGTGAGCAGTAACTCCAACTCCGCCGACCCGGAGTGGCCCGCAATCTCGGCCTGGCGCAGGGCAACGGCAGGACACAGGACGATGTCACCCAGGACTCCGGTCGGTCGAGGCAGACCCGGCTGCCCGGGCACCACATCATCCATCGGGAAGGAGAGGACGTCCGTCGACCCCGGCTCATCCATCCACTCCACATGAAGGCGCGTCATCTCGGTTTCGTCCACGAGAGCGATCGACACCTCCACCTCCGGATCAAGGTGCAAGCGGTCGAGGAGATAGGACGTCTGGCGAGCAAGCTCTGCCCCATCGACCCAGGTGCTTCCCGAGGTGTCGGCGATATCGATCGCCATGACTCACGCCCTACGGGGACCGCGGTGAGGCGGCGCAGTCTTGATGGCGGCAATCTCGGCTTTGACCGCGGCAATCTCGGCGTCGTAGCGGCCGTATGCCTCCACGATCCGGCCGACCAGGCGGTGCCGGACGACATCGGCCGACGTGAGCCTGCAAAAGGACACATCATCAAGGCCCTCGAGGATGCCCTGCACCACGGTGAGTCCGGAGGCTGTCGCCGCAGGCAGATCCACCTGGGTCACATCGCCCGTGACCACCATGGTTGATCCGAAGCCCAGTCGCGTCAGGAACATCTTCATCTGCTCAGCGGTCGTATTCTGCGCCTCGTCAAGGATGATGAACGCATCATTGAGAGTGCGTCCACGCATGTACGCCAGGGGGGCAATCTCGATAGTCCCGCCCGTGATGAGGCGAGGAATGGTGTCGGGATCAACCATGTCGTGCAGGGCGTCGTAGAGAGGACGCAGGTAGGGATCAATCTTCTCCGAGAGCGTGCCCGGGAGGAAGCCAAGTTTCTCCCCGGCCTCTACGGCAGGTCGCGTGAGGATGATGCGGGTGACCTTCTTGGCCTGGAGTGCCTGCACGGCCTTGGCCACGGCAAGGTAGGTCTTGCCCGTGCCAGCGGGACCGATACCGAAGGTCACCGTGTGGGAATCAATCGCCTCGACGTAGCGCTTTTGATTCAAGGACTTGGCTCGGATGGTGCGCCCGCGTGAACTCAAGATGTTGGTTGACAGCACCTCGGCGGGCCGCGTGCCCGACCGAAGGAGGGTGACACTGCGCTCTACGGATTCACTCGTCAAGCCTTGGCCGGTGCGGAGTACGGCCAGCATCTCTGCGACGAGCACCTCCACGAGACCCACATCCTCCGCCGACCCCGCGATGCGAATCTCATTGCCGCGCACGTGAATGTCGGCCTCAGGAAACTGGGCTTCCACGACGCGCAAGAGTTGGTCGCCGGGACCGAGGAGTGCCACCATCGGCTGAGACGCCGGGACGGTGATGGTGGCTTCGGAGGGGGTACTCATGTGTCTTCAATACTAGCGTTCACCCGGGTGGCCAACCCAGTCCCCGGCCGCCCAGGAGGTGGATGTGGGCATGGCCGACGGACTGCCCCCCCTCGACTCCTGTGTTGGCCACCAAACGATGCCCCGAGGCAGCCACCCCCTCCTGGGTCGCGACGAGGGCGGCAAGCGCCAGCAACTCCCCCGCCAATCCCGGATCGGCCTCGGCCACGGCCGGTACATCGTCGTAGTGCTCGGTGGGAATGATGAGGATGTGGACGGGCGCCTTCGGGTCGATGTCTCGAAAGGCGAGGGCCTGATCGCTGCGCGCGACAATATCCGCCGGGATGTCTCCCGCTGAAATGGCGCAAAAAAGGCAGTCACTCACAACGTCATCCTGACACGGGGGACTCACACCCTCCGGCCCCTCCCCACCGGGGGGTGCGCGACGCCACGACCGCCGCTCCCACAGCACCCGCTGTCGATGTCCGCAGGACGGTGGGGCCAAGCCGCACGGCATGGACACCCATAGCGCGCAGGTGTTCGCGCTCCTCCGCTGACACTCCACCCTCTGGGCCAACGATGAGCACGATGTCACCAGTCTCCGGAAGGGGAACACTCACCAGGGGCATCTCGGATGACTCATCCAGCAGGAGTGACAGCGCCGAAGCCTCGATCCACGGCGCGAGTTCGGAGGTGGAGTGCAGGGTGCAGACCTCGGGGACCCGGGCACGCCGTGACTGCTTGGTTGCGCTGCGTGCGACTGAGCGCCACTTGGCTACGCCTTTGATCGATCGTTCCGGGGTCCAGCGCGCGACACAGTTCGCCGCGGACCAGGGCACGATGACGTCTACTCCGACCTCGGTCATGGACTCGACCGCCCGCTCGGCACGTTCGCCCTTGGGAAGTGCCTGGACGACAATGATCCGAGGATCAGGAGGTGTCTCGCGCGTCACGCTGCTGATCTGAACGTCGATGCGATTCTTTGCGACCACAATCACGTGCCCGATGAGCCGTTGACCCTCACCATCGACGAGTTCGACATCCTCACCCGTCCGCAAGCGCGCGACCTGCGCTGCATGATGACCCTCCGGGCCCGTCACCGTGACCACATCGCCGGGCTTCGCGCCCGGAGGAGCATCACAGAAAAAAACCGGAGCGGCCATTATCGACCGCTGAAGGCACCGCGAATGCGCGAGAAGAAGCCGCCCGTGTCATCGTCCGCGGTCTGCTCACTGGCACGCAACACGATGCCCTCCTCGCCCCGTGCTCGTGCGAGATTGCGAACGATGTCTTCCTGCTCCGCATCGAGGTGCGTGGGAGTGCGCACGTCGAGGTGGACGTGCAGATCTCCTCGGCCGGTGCCCCGCAGGCGGGGGACGCCCCGCGCCCGCAGCGTCAGGACCGCTCCCGGCTGGGTGCCTGATCGCACCGCGACACTCTCACTACCGTCCATCGTCTCCAGATCAAAGGTGGTGCCCAGCGCGGCAGCGGTCATGGGCACCTCCACCGAACACACCAGGTCATCGCCTCGACGTTCAAACACCGGGTGCGGGAGCTGGACAATTTCCACGAAGAGGTCACCCGGCTCTCCCCCACCGGGGCCCACCTCTCCCTGCCCCGACAATTGGATGCGGGTGCCGGTGTCGACACCCGGCGGGACCCGCACCGTGAGCGTGGTGCGCGTGCGCACACGGCCTTCGCCTGAGCACTCAACGCAGGGATTGGGGATCGTCGTGCCGAATCCCTGGCACTGCGGGCACGGCCTGGCGGTCATGACCTGACCCAGGAAGGAGCGCTGGACATTTTGGATTTCACCCCGGCCCTTGCACATGGGGCAGGTGGCCGGATGGGTGTCGGGGGCTGTACCCGCACCCTGGCAGGGCTGGCAACGCACGGCCGTGTCGACGATGACCTCGCGAGTCACCCCAAACATCGCCTCGCCCAGATCCACCTGAAGTGGGATCAGAGCATCCTGACCACGCCGCATACGGGGCCGAGGACCTCTGCGTTGTCCGCCGCCAAAGAACGCATCCATGATGTCGCCGAAGTCAAAGGACGGTCCGAATCCGGCCGACCCCGCGCGCAGCGGATCACCGCCCAGGTCATACATCTGCCGCTTCTCAGCATCGCTGAGCACCTCGTACGCCGCCGTGACCTCTTTGAAACGCTCGAGGCTCGAGGGCTCAGGATTGACATCGGGATGCAACTCCCGCGCCAATTGTCGATAAGCCCGCTTGATCTCGTCTGGGCTCGCCTCGCGAGTCACACCCAAGAGGGCGTAGTAGTCGGTAGCCACGTCGCTAATTCTCATCCAGGATGCGGCCGAGGTACTGCGCCACCGCACTCACCGCAGCGATGGTGCCCGGGTAGTCCATGTGGGTCGGACCGACAACACCCACCCCGGCTACGACGGCATCCCCGCGGCCGTAGCCTGTCGCAATCACGCTGGTCCCCTGGAGGTCCTCAACGGGGTTTTCGTGGCCGATGCGAATGGTGACGTCACCAGAAACCTCTCCCAGCAGTCGCAGGAGGACGACCTGTTCCTCCAACGCCTCAAGAACAGGTTCGAGATTGGTCGCGAAGGAGTCACGGTAGCGAGCGAGGTTAGCCGTGCCCCCGAGGACGACACGCTGCTCGACCGTATCGATTGTGGCGTCCAACAGGCTCGCCACGATCACCGTGACCGACGGCCGGATCGCTACGTCCATGGTCTCCACGAATGACTCAAGACGTGGGCCGAGCTCGGCGCACTTTTGGCCGATGACCGCAGTGACCAGTCGGCTGCGCACAAGGGCAACATCCTCGTCGGTCATGGGAGACGGAAGATCAACACTGCGCTGCTCGACCCGTCCTGTATCGGCGATGAGGACGAGGAGGATGCGAGTCTCGCTCAGGCGCACCATCTCCAGATGCAGGACGGTTGATTGCACGAGAGAGGGGTACTGCACGAGCGCGACCTGCCGGGTGATCTGCGCAAGCAGGCGAACACTGCGCGCCATGACATCGTCGAGATCCACCGCTCCGGCGAGGAAGTTCGATATCGCCCGTCGCTCCGCACCGGACATCGGTTTGACACCCGACAGCCGATCGACGAAGGCTCGGTAGCCCAGATCAGTCGGTATGCGACCGGCACTGGTGTGTGGCTGTGCGATGTAGCCCTCGTCTTCGAGCACGGCCATGTCGTTGCGGATCGTGGCGGAGGACACACCGAGGGCATGCCGCTCCACAAGCGATTTGCTGCCCACGGGCTCGCGGGTGGAGACGTAGTCCTCAACGATGGCGCGGAGCACAGCGAGGCGACGATCTTCCAGCACCTCCGCACCTCCTCAGCGACATTGGCACTCCACTGCTTCGAGTGCCAATGCTACGCCCTCCGGCATCATGGGGCGTGCTGAGAAGGAGGAACCGTGACACAGCCCACTCCGCCGCCCCACGACGAACCTGGGCCGCTGCCGGGACCCGACCAATCACGACCCACATATCCGGGCCCCGCCCCCACCGGAGCGGCCTACCCCGGTGACCCGCCTCCGGGATATCCGGCCCCCGGCCCCGACGTCATCGTCGTACCCGTTGTCGTCGACGGGCAGGACAAGTCACGACTCACCGCCGGCCTGCTCGGTATCTTCCTGGGCAGCATCGGCGTTCATCGCTTCTATCTCGGCTACACCAGCATCGGGGTGCTTCAGATCCTCGTCACCATTGCCACATTCGGTCTGGGGGCGCTCTGGGGCATGATCGAAGGAGTCCTGATCCTGTCCGGGTCAGGAATCACGACCGATGCGGACGGTCGCCCGCTGAGGCCGTGACAGTGTCCGTCACGGAGTCAGCCGCCGCACCACCGCATCGGCCACCAGCCGGCCCTGTCGCGTGAGGGCAATTCTCACCCCGTGCTGATCGTGGACCTGCAGCTCGATCAAGCGCAGTGCCAGCAGGTCAGACACCTCGGCGTCCGGCAACCCATCGGGGTCCATGCCCTGGACCAAACGCATGCCCAGCATCACTCGCTCAAGTTCTCGGCCGGCATCGTCAACGGTCTCCTCACCCGCCACGGGCAATCGGCTCACTTCAACACACTGCGCATAGGCCACGGGATGCTTGATGTTCCACCACCGTCGACCGGCCATGTGCCCGTGAGCCCCCGGACCCGCTCCCCACCAGTCCTGATCGGTCCAGTAGCCCAGGTTGTGTCGACATTCCCCGCCGGGACGCGCCCAGTTGGAGACTTCGTACCAGTCCAGACCAGCGGAGGTGGCCAACTCATCAATCAACACATATCGCTCTGCTGCGACATCATCATCAGGAGCCGCGATCGTCCCTCGCCGCACGTGCGCGGCCAGACGCGTCCCCTCCTCCACGATAAGGGAATACGCCGACAGGTGGTCAATGCCCGCCTCAATCACGGCTGACACTGATTCCCGTACGTCGTCGTTGGTCTCCCCGGGAGTCGCATAGATCAGATCCGCACTCACGTGTTCAAAGCCCGCATGTCGCGCCTCGGCAATCGCCGCCAGGGACCGTCCCGGCTCATGGGTGCGGTCCAGTGTTGCCAGCACGTGCGTGGCCAGGCTCTGGACACCGAGGGAGATGCGCGTAAAACCACCCTCGCGCAGGTGCGCCAGCATCGCCGGATCCACCGAATCCGGATTAGCTTCCGTCGTGACCTCGGCACCCGGTGCCAGCCCGAACTCCTGCGAGACGGCATCGAGGATGCGCACCAGATCCGGAGCACCCAGCAGGGTGGGGGTCCCCCCACCGACGAAGACAGTCTCGACGGACCGATCGTCGGCGATGGCGGCGCGCGCAAGCCGAATCTCGGCGATCACCGTGTCGGCATATGTGCTCCGCGTCGCCCCCGGCCCCAATTCCTGAGCCGTGTAGGTGTTGAAATCGCAATATCCGCAACGGGTGGCGCAGAAGGGAACATGCACGTACATACCGAGGGCTCGAGGAGATGGGTCACTCGGATCGGTCAACACTCCTCGATTGTGCCCGTTATGACCGGTCATCGACACGGAGGGCGACGTACACTGAGGCAACGCCCAATCTGAAGGAGGAGACATGTCTACACCACAACCCCCCGAGCCCTCTGCGCCCCAGCAGCCCCTGTCTGACTCGGATGCCCGCCTGTGGGCCATGCTCGGCCAACTGTCCGGCATCATTCTTGGCTTCGTCGGGTCTCTCATCATCATGCTCGTCTTCGGTCCCCGGAGTGCCTTCGTCAAGAAGGAATCGACAGAAGCACTCAACTTCCAGATCACGGTGACGATTGCCTACGTGGTGAGTTTCATCCTGATGTTCATCCTCATCGGCTTTGTTCTTTTCCTTGCCGTGTGGATCCTCAACATCGTCTTTTGCATCATCGCGGGGATGAAGAACAACCAGGGCCTCGAGTACCGCTACCCTCTCACGTTCAGATTTGTGAAGTAATGCGTCGAACCATCGCTTCCATCATGGTTGTGGGAATCGCCTGTACGGGCGTGTCCGCGTGCAGTTCAGAGCAGGCCGCCGAAAACATGGTGAACGATGCCCTGGGCGGAAGCGCGAGCGTCGACATGGGTGAGGATGGGGAGATTCGCGTCGACACCGGTGACGGCAGCATCGAGATCGGCACGGGGGAATTCCCCGAGGGATGGCCCGCTGATTTGACCGTGATCCCGGGCTTCACCCTGGCAGCAGCCAGCGTCACGACGGACGGGCTCTCGGCACAGATGGTCGCCGAGGGTGATGAGACCGAGGCCGTGCGCACCTACGCACTTGACCTTCAGGCCAATCAAGGATGGGCTGTCGATCCAAGTCTGCCTCCGGGTGCCAATGGCATGTGGGCGCTGACGAAGGAGGGCAAGGTCGTGACGATGTTCTCAGCAGCAGCGGGTGACCAAACCGTGGTGATCTTCTCGATCGCGGACCGCTGAGGTCTACTTCTTGGCAGCGGTTTCTTCGCCTGTGGATAGCGCGGCGATGAAGGCCTCCTGGGGCACCTCAACGCGGCCCACCATCTTCATGCGCTTCTTGCCTTCCTTTTGCTTCTCGAGCAACTTCCGCTTACGACTGATGTCACCGCCGTAGCACTTGGCAAGCACGTCCTTGCGGATGGCGCGCACCGTCTCCCGGGCGATCACCCGTGAACCAATCGCAGCCTGGATAGGCACCTCAAACTGCTGTCGAGGGATGAGCTCCCGCAGCTTGGCCGTCATCGCAACGCCGTAGGCGTAAGCCTTATCCCGATGCACAATGGCACTGAAGGCATCCACGGCATCCCCATGCAGGAGGATGTCGACCTTGACGAGATCGGCCACGTGCTCACCACTGGGCTCATAGTCCAAGGATGCGTAGCCCTTGGTGCGGGACTTGAGTTGATCAAAGAAGTCGAAGACGATTTCTGCCAGGGGCAACGAGTAGCGCAACTCAACGCGATCTTGGCTCAGGTAGTCCATACCGAGCAGTACGCCGCGCCTCATCTGACACAACTCCATGATGGTGCCGACAAAGTCAGATGGCGCAAGGATCGTCGAGCGAACAACCGGCTCGCGGACCTCGTCGACCTTGCCCGTTGGGAATTCCGACGGATTCGTCACCACGATGTCGCTGCCGTCATCCATATGCACCGAGTAGACAACATTGGGGGCCGTGGAAATCAAATCCAGGCCGAACTCTCGCTCCAGTCGCTCCCGCACAATCTCCAGGTGGAGCAGGCCCAGGAAGCCGCATCGGAAGCCGAAACCAAGGGCAACGGACGTCTCCGGCTCATAGACCAGGGAGGCGTCGTTGAGGTTGAGTTTGTCCAGGGCGTCGCGCAACGCCGGATAGTCGGATCCATCGAGTGGATACAACCCGGAGAAGACCATCGGCTTGGGGTCTCGATAGCCGCCCAGCGATGTGGTGGCGCCCTTATGTGCCAGCGTCACGGTGTCACCCACACGGGATTGACGTACATCCTTGACACCGGTGATGAGGTAGCCGACCTCGCCGACGCCAAGTCCTCCCGCGACCACGGGCTCCGGGGAGATCACACCGACCTCGAGGAGATCGTGCGTAGCACGGGTCGACATCATGGCGATGCGCTCGCGGGTGGAGACGTGACCATCGATGACGCGGACATAGGTGACAACACCCCGATAGGTGTCGTAGACCGAATCGAAGATCAGCGCGCGCACAGGCGCATCCGGATCACCAATCGGGGGTGGCACGAGACGCACCACCTCCTCGAGAAGTTCGGCGACACCATCACCCGTCTTGGCGGACACTCTCAAGACATCGTCGGGTGAGCACCCGATGATGTGGGCGAGTTCGGCCGCGAACTTCTCCGGCTGTGCGGCGGGAAGATCAATCTTGTTGAGGACCGGGATGACCTGCAGGTCATTTTCGAGTGCGAGGTAGAGGTTGGCCAGGGTCTGCGCCTCAATCCCCTGGGCGGCATCGACGAGGAGGACGGCACCTTCGCACGCCGCCAGGCTCCGGGAGACCTCGTAGGTGAAATCAACGTGGCCCGGCGTGTCGATGAGGTTGAGGACGTAGTCGTGTCCGTCGTGGGCGTGGTAGGGCAGGCGGACCGCCTGGGACTTGATCGTGATGCCCCGCTCACGCTCGATATCCATGCGGTCGAGGTACTGGGCCCGCATGTGCCGACCCTCCACCACACCCGTGATCTGGAGCATGCGGTCGGCCAGGGTGGACTTCCCGTGGTCGATATGGGCGATGATGCAGAAGTTGCGGATCACCGCCGGATCTGTCCGGCCCGGGGCGGGAGGAGGCACCCGGTCATCCTCGCACGCTGGCAGCGGTCCGGCTCCCGGACAGGCGCTCAGGTGAGTGATCGGGGGCTGATGTGGGCCCGGAGGCAGATCCCCGGTAGTCTCTATCCTCGGCCGTCCGCCCAGGACAGTCATACGTGCGAAAGGCAGAGGCTCCCCCGTGGCGAACATTAAGTCGCAGATCAAGCGTAACCTCACCAACGAGAAGGCCCGTCTGCGCAACAAGGGCGTGAAGTCCTCCCTCAAGACTCACATTCGCCGCTTCCGTGAAGCAGCTGACGCCGGTGACGCGGCGAAGGCCCAGGAGCTCGCCCGCGAGGCCTGCCGCCAACTCGACAAGGCTGCCAGCAAGGGTGTCATCCACCTCAATCAGGCGGCCAACCGCAAGTCATCCATCGCCAAGCGCGCCGACGCGATCTGACGCCTCCGGCACCTGCCTCACACCGCTACGTCGCTGATCCTTCGGGATGGGCGCGAGCCGCCGTGCGCATAACGAAACGTTCTAGCGCATGAAGTTTTTGGTCCACGTCAAGGGACTCACCCGGACGCAAGCCACCCTTGACGGCCACATCCAAATCTGACAGGAATACGGTGGCCGAGGCCAGCCGATCGGGCCGCCACTGCTTCACCCGGGTGCGGGCGACGCGGAGCTGCCAATCAAATTTGACCCCCGTCTCTCGCATCGCATCCGCATCATTCATGCCGGGTGGGAGCCCCTGCACGCGTACCAACGCACGCAGACCGCCTCCCATCATCGCCGTAGCCGATGGCCCTACTCCGGCACGACCGGACGACGCAGCCATCCAACGAAGGTCGCGCAGCGCATCCACGGGGCGGCGTTCCCACACGGCATCGGACACGCGAAAACCCTGCACATCCGCGACACCGACAAAGTACCTAGCCACAGCCTCCTCATCAATCGGATCAGTTTCGACATCACTGCAGAGCTGGGCGATGGCGCCGATGAGCAGTGACAGGTCGTGGCCGATGGCCGCGTACAGCGCCTGCAGGGCTCCCGGCGTGGCCTTGCGCCCACGCTGGCGCACATCCCGCAGGAGGAAGTCCTGCGTCTGGGGACCCTTCTTGAGCGCGGCGCATGACACGTCTCGCGAGCCTGCCGCGCGCAAGGCCGTGAGGTATCTCTTGCCCTTCACTCCCCCGGGATGGTGCACGGCAAGTGACACGGCATCGGGAGGCTGGGCAATCGCACCCTCGATCACCGCCCAGAGTTCATCCTCAATCTGATCCGCCTCCGTGATGATGATGAGCGTCGGATCGCCGAAGAGCGTCGGGCTCAACGCCTCAGCAAGGGCACTCGGGGCATCCTCGGCCGCCGCGGACACCCATCTGCGGTCGGGATCGGACCCATCGCGCTCGCGAGCCTCATGTCGGGCGCCAGCGAGGGCACGGTCCACCAGCACCTGCTCCGAACCTGTGATGAGCGTGATCGGCAGCGCCATGGGCCCAGCATGCCATGTCCAACACATGGCTCCACGGATCAGTCGGTGGACGTCCGGCGCGTCACAACACCCAGGGGCGACAGGACGATCGCGACGTCGCCAGCCTCATCGGTGCGGGCAACCAGGGCACCAGCATCAAGCCAACTGCTCACGGTCTCCGGCGCCGGATGTCCATAGCCGTTGTCCGCGCCCACGCTGATCAAGGCGATGCGACCTGCAGTCCACGCGGCCAGGGCAGGGTCCTGCAGGCGACTGCCGTGATGGGCCACCTTGACGACATCGACCCCGGGGGCTGCCAGTGATGTCCGCAGAGCCACCTGAGCCGCAATCTCGACATCACCGAGCAGGAGGAAGCGAACGCCTCTCACGTTGGCCAGCAGCACGATGCTCGCATTGTTGGGCGCGGATTCGGATCCGCGGATGATGCGCTGCGGCCAGAGGACCGTCAGCTCCATGCCATCAACGACGCGCCTCTCGCCAGCGCGGGCGGAGGAGACGGGAATGCCACCGAGCCAACCTTCCACGAGGCGCACCTGCTCCACCGGCTCCTGTAGGGGCGAGACGAGTGCGGCTGACACCGGCCGCCCAGCCAACACGCCGGGAACACCCGCCACGTGATCCGCATGATGATGCGTCAGCACCAGGAGCTCAATCCGGTCAACACCCAGGTCATCCAGGCACTGGTCGACGGCTGCCGGATCGGGACCCGCGTCCACGAGGATGGCGCCCCCGGTCAGCCCGCGCAGGACGAGCGCATCTCCTTGACCCACATCGCAGACCACCGCGATCCACCCCGGCGGGGGCCATCCGGCACGCTCGGGGACTCTGAGCGCCAGTGTCGCCACGACGGCGATGATGACCGCCACGAGGGCCAGGGTTCGCGGACGACCGCGGCGCTCATGGCGGCCCCGGTGACGACGAATCACGAACACCAGCACCGCTGCAACACCGAGCGCGAGGCCAGCACCGAGCAGCCCACCCGGCCAGGGCAGCGTCGCTACCGGCGAAGATGCACTCACCTGTGCCACCCACGCAATCCACGCCGCAAAGGGTTCTGCCAGTCGCGCGAGCACCACGGCGACCCCGGGAGCCACAACTCCCACGATCGCGGCGAGCAGGCCCAGGACCGTGACGGGAGCGACCGCTGGGGCCGCTAGGAGATTGGCTGGGACGGCCACGAGGCTCAGTCCGTCGCCGAAGGCGGCAATGAGCGGCAGGGTCGCCACCTGAGCACCGACGGTGAGCGCCAGGGCCGAGACGACCGCACGTCGAGCTCGGCCCTCACCTCCCCAGCGGCGGAGGAGTGGTCCGGCAAGGACGACCAGGCCGCCGGTGGCGGCAACCGACAGGGCAAAGCCCCAGGACGTGGCGAGTGCCGGTGACAGGATGAGGAGCACCACACAGGCGAAGGAGAGCGCATGCAGTCCATGACGCCGGCCGCCGGACAGGATCGCCACCAGGGCCACAACCGCCATCACTGCGGCACGAAGCACGCTGGGTTGCGGTCCCACGATGACAACGAAGGCACCGAGGGCAGCGGCCGACGTCGCCACGCGCAGCACCAGCCCGGCCCCCAGCAGTGAGGTCACGAGCAAGACAGCTCCGACCACGACGGACGTGTTGCCACCCGACACGGCCGTCAGATGCGATAGGCCAGCAATGCGCATCTGTTCTTCTAACTCTTCCGGCTGCTGCGTCTCATCCCCTACCGCAAGTCCCTCCACGAGTGCCGCACTGCGCGGAGGTGTCCCCTCCAAGGCAGACCGCAGACTGCCCCGGACTGTCCCGGCCAACAGCCCCATGGCCCCCGGCGATTGGATGACGTCGATGACATCAACATCAATACCCGCTCCAAAGCCACGAGTGGGATCGCCAGGTGTCAGCGACCCGGTGACGTTGACGACTGACCCGATGGGGGGTGCCTGGTCCATGGCCATACGCAGGATCACCGGTGAGCCCACTCGCCAGGTTGTCCCCTGGTGCGTCACGGACTCCACGTGTGCCCGGACATCCAGTGAGGGTCCTGCGAATCCATCGCGCACACGCATGTCACCGATCACGCGTGCCTCGGCGATCACCCGACTGCCGGTGTCGCCGAGAGGTTCCCGCGTCACGGATTGGACGTAGCCCACGGTGGAGACCGCTGCTACAGCGGCGACCAGTGTTGCCGCCACGGCAGCCCATCTGCGGCCCAGTGCAGCCACTGCGGCAGCCAGCGCAGCGAGCGCAGCCCCGAGGCCCAGCCCCGTGGCCACCGTGGTGGGCGCTAGGCCTATGGCGAGAGCAACAATGGCCCCCAGGCTGGTCGCCCACGCGGCCAGCGCACCGGGGACGAAGCCCTGCATCACACCGCCACGAGTGGGCGCAGTTGCTCCATGAGGACATCTCCGATGCCGCTGACCTCTCCGAGGATTTCCACATCGGGGAAGGGACCATTGTCCGTGCGCCACTGGACGATCCGCTGAGCCAAGACCGGACCAATGCCGGGTAGGGCCTCGAGCTGTTGCACCGTCGCAGCGTTGAGATTGAGCAGGCCGACGTCACCCCCGCCCGGTGCCGACGACCCCGGCGTTGTGAACTCACCGGGGCGATCTCGCAGGCCTACGGCGACCTGCTCACCGTCGACCAGGACACGCGCCAGATTGAGATCACCGGCATGGGCTCCCGGTCGGAGGCCACCGGCTGCGTCGATCGCGTCCATCACGCGAGATCCCGACGCGAGGGTGACGACGCCTGGCTCCTCGACTCGGCCCCGCACATGGACGGTGACCTCCCCGAGGATCACCGTGGGCGTGGGCACCGGGTCGGCTACGACAAGGACCGGACGCATCCGGCCCTGCCACCACCAGTAGCCGACGACAAGAAGCAGAGCGCCTAGTCCGACGGCCAGGGCGCGCACGGTCGCGGGGCTCCATGTCACGCCGTGACGCTAGGCAGTCCCAACGATGAGGTGCCACATCCGCTGAGTGCCCGTGGACGGCGCATCCGGGCAGGCCCTGTGGATGAGGCGAGGGATGCCGATGCCGTCAGTCGATGAGGGGTGAGACCACGGCCGCGAGGATGCCCGGCCCCGTGTGGGCCCCCACCACCGCCCCCAGGGGACACACGATGACGCGACTGCGCGGCAGATAGTCCGAGAGCGTGGCACCGAGCGCCTGAGCACGCTCTGCCGAGTCCAGGTGCTGGATCGCGATCTCAACACTGCGACCGAGTGTCGCCGCCAAGACAAGTTCGGTGAGGCGAGTGATGGCTTTTGCACTCGTGCGCACCCGCTCAAGCGGCATCACCTCGCCGTCAAGAATCTGCAGGATGGGTTTGACCTGGAGCGCCTGCCCGACAACCGCGCGGGTGGCACCAATGCGCCCGCCACGGCGCAGATACTCCAGAGTGTCGACGTAGAACAGCGAAGTTGAGGCGCGGGCCTTGCGCTCCACGAGTGAGGCAACGGCAGCGGCGGCGGCACCCTCCGCCGCGAGTCGGGCTCCCGCCAGCACGGCGAAGCCTAAGCCCATGCCCACGGTTCGACTGTCCACGCAATGGACCGGGATGTCCACATCCTTGGCGGCGAGCTCCGCCGACTCCAACGTGGCGGACATGCGCGAGGAGAGGGTGGCGCACACGACAGCATCCGCCCCCGCTTCAGCGGCCGCCGCAAAGGCCATCCGGAACCGTTCGGGGCTCGGGCGACTCGTGGTGACGGGCTGCCAGGCGCGCAGGGCGTCTGCGACTCGCTGGGATCCCGCCTCATCAGCCGTCTCGTCGTAGGCACGACCGCCGATGATGACCTGCACGGGGACGACATCAATGGCCGTGTATTGAAGCAGGTCAGCAGGCAGGTAAGCCGTCGAGTCAGTGACCAGGGCGACGGGCATTCCCTCAGGCTACCCATTCACCTCGACGACGGGTTGAACGGCTGCGCGCAGATCACCCGGGGGGATATCTCGTCCGAGCCGCCCACCGTCCGAGCCGCCCACCGTCCGAGCCGCCCACCGTCCGA
>JANRCR010000015.1 GCA_030726915.1 Candidatus Nanopelagicales bacterium | reverse complement strand
CGGGCTTTGTGTCCACGCCGAGTGGTCTCCGACTGCGCTCCTAGTCGCACCGGCGGGCATATGCTCACCACATGCGATTGCCCGGACGGACCGACTACGCCCTCCGCGCAGCCCTCGAACTCGCTGCTACGCCCGATGGTCCCGTTACGACGGATGAAATCTCGCGACGCCAGGACATCCCCACGTCGTACCTGGGCGCGATCCTCGCAGAACTTCGCAAGGCAGGTCTCGTGAGGGCACGTCGGGGTCCCGACGGCGGCTGGACCCTGGGACGACCGGCCGCAGACATCTGCCTCGCGGATGTCATCCGCGCCGTTGACGGTGCACTGACTGACGTGGCCGGCTCCCGACCTGAAGACCTCCACTTCACCGGGCCTGCCGCCGGGCTCCCCCAGGTGCTCATCGCCCTGCGGGCGGCTGAGCGCCAAATCCTCGAGGCCGTATCCCTGGCCGATGTTGTCAGCGGGCATCTCCCCGCGCGCGTGCGCCGCCTCACCCAAGACCCCGCCGCCTGGCACTGAGCGCGATCCGCTGGCATGTCTGCCCACCACGGGGCCGCTGAGATGCTATTGTCACCTATGTCAGGTGAGAATAGCATCTAGCCCTGGTCCCGGAGGCCCCGTGAATACGCTCATCTTCATTGCTCTCGCCGGTTTCGGCGCGTCCTTCATCGATGGCGCGCTGGGGATGGGCTTTGGAGTCACCTCATCGACCCTTCTCATTGCGGTGGGCTTGAGTCCGGCCCTTGCCTCAGCTTCGGTCCACCTGGCCAAGCTCGGCACCGCTGCCGCCTCCGGCATCGCCCATCAGCGCTACGGCAATGTCGACTGGTCCGGCGTCCGACGTATTGCCCTGCCGGGCGCCATCGGTGCCTTTGTTGGCGCCACGCTGCTGTCCCATCTGTCTACCAAGGCTGCGCTGCCCTTCACCGGAACACTGCTGTTCCTCCTCGGCATCTACATCGTTGCGCGATTCGTCATGGGCCGCGCTCCCCGCCGCAAGCCGGGCACCCCGGGGCTGCGTCTCCTCGTGCCACTCGGCCTGGTCGGGGGGTTCATCGACGCTACCGGGGGCGGCGGGTGGGGTCCCGTCACCACTCCCACGCTGCTGGCCGACGGCCGCCTCTCACCTGCGCGCGTGATCGGCACCGTCAATACTTCGGAATTTGTCGTCGCCCTATCGGCCAGCCTGGGCTTCTTCGTCGGTCTGGGCACCTCGGGCATTGACCTCGGCATCGTTATTGCCCTCCTCATCGGTGGCATCATCGCGGCGCCCCTCGCGGCCATGCTGGTCCGCTTCCTCAACGCCCGGATCCTCGGCGTCGTCGTCGGCGTCTTCATCTGCCTCCTCAACGCCCGGCTCATCCTCGGCGCCCTCGACGCTCCTGCCGCCGTCTGGTGGATGACGTACGCCATGCTCCTGGCGATGGGCCTCCTTGCCATCGCTTTCGTCGTCCGGACCGTACGCCGCGACCGCGAGGTGGCACCGACGGCCACGGAGGGTCCAGAATCGGTGCATGCCTGAGGGAGACACGGTCTGGCTGGCCGCTCGCCGGCTCGATGACTGCCTCGCCGGTGATGTGCTCACCACCGCGGACCTGCGGGTCCCACGACTGGCAACCGTCGATCTGGTGGGGCGCACGGTCGAGGGAGTCCGGTCCTACGGCAAGCACCTGCTCTTCCGACTCAGTGGCGCATTATCCCTGCATACGCACTTCCGCATGGACGGCTCGTGGCACCTCTATCGACACGGTCGGACATGGCGCGGCGGACCCGACTGGCAGGTGCGAGCAGTCCTTGCGACCGAACAGTGGCAGGCCGTGGGTTATCGGCTGCCCGTCGTTGACGTACTCGACTCCAGCGGCGTGGAGCGACTCCTCGGCACACTCGGTCCGGACATCCTCGACGACAACGTCGACATCGAGGATGTCGTGGACCGCTTGCGCGCCCATCCTGATCGCGCCATCGGCGATGCGCTGCTGGACCAGTCCATTGTTGCCGGGTTTGGGCTCATCTACGTCACCGAGACTCTGTATCTGCGCGGCATCGCACCCCTGACGCCGCTCCACTGTGTCCCAGAGCTGCCCGCGCTGGTGACAACCGGGCGGGACCTCATGCGAGCCAACCGCGGTCGCGGGGCGCAAGCCTCCACCGGGAATCTGCGGGCACAACACTACGTCTATGGACGCGCGGGGCGGCCGTGCCTGCGATGCGGGACCCGCATCCGCTTCGGCAAGCAGGCCAGCGGCACATTCGTGCGCGACGCCTACTGGTGTCCGTACTGCCAGCCGGCCACCGTGTGATGGGTGATCAGGCAGCGTGTGCGATGGGTGGCGTCTCAAGTTCGGACACGCGATCAGCCACCGTCAACAACAGATCCGATAGACGCACGTGGAGTGCTCCGCAAATGGACAGCAGCAACTCCGAGGAGGCTTCCTTCTCGCCACGCTCGACCTCGGAGAGGTAGCCCAGGGACACCGCAGCGGAGGAGGACACATCGCGCAGGGTGCGGCCCTGGGCCGACCGGACACGACGCAACTCCGAACCGAGGACTTCACGAAGCACAATCACATCCCGAGGTTACCCCGTCAGCCTGACGCACGCCTGTCGTCGGTGCCGTGCACGCCATCCAACGACCGGCGCAGGGCCGTCAGGGCGGCCTCAATCGCCCCCTGCCGCACCCCCTCACGGTCTCGGTCGGGATGGTCAAAGCCGATGACCACGTCACCGTCCGGCCCGGCCACCGCGACGAATCCCCGGCCCGGCGGGACGGGCCCTGTGAGGGTCCCGCCGGGGTCCGGATCCGGTCCAGCGGACCCCGTGGTTGCCACGCCGTACGTCGCCCCAAAAAGGTGGCGCACACCGACCGCCATGTGGACCGCCACCACGGGATCAACAGCTCCGTGTCGGGCCAGCAGCTCGGCATCCACGTTGAGGACATTCGCCTTGATATCGACGGCGTAGGCGACCACGCCGCCCCGCACGACGGCGGAGGCGCCGGGGACGGACGTCAAGATGCCGCACAATAGGCCGCCCGTCAGGCTCTCGGCCGTGGCAACCGTGTGGCCACGGATGGACAGGGCGATGATGATGTCCGCGGCGTTCATCGAGCCGCACGCATGAGTCGACGCGCTTGCACTGCGTAGTCGACCCCGGTCACGAGTGTGAGAATCACCGCGATCGCCATGGCGGCCACGCGCACAGCATCAAAAGCATCCGGCAGGGGTGCAAGGTAGAGACCGATCGCCACTACTTGAGCAACCGTCTTGGCCTTGCCACCGCGCGATGCTGGGATGACACCGTGACGGATGACAGCAAAGCGCAGAATGGTGACAGCAACCTCGCGCGCAAGAATCACGATGGTCACCCACCAGGGCAGGTCGCCGAGGATCGACAGGCCAATCAGGGCAACACCCGTCAACGCCTTGTCCGCGACCGGATCGGCGATCTTGCCGAGATTCGTGATGGTGCCGCTACGTCGCGCGATCTCCCCATCGGCGAGGTCGGTGAGGGCCGCCACGATGAAGACGGCCATAGCCCACCAGCGCAGTCCTGCATCTGCGCCATCGTCGGCCAGGAGCAGCACACCCAGGACGGGAACGAGGAGGAGGCGAATCAGTGTGAGCAGGTTAGGCAGGGTTGCCCACCGTGACGTCCCAACGGGATCACCGACGTGATCCGGTGGGGGTGGCCTCACCGGATCTCCGCCACGAGATCAACACCCTCGACACCTGTGACAACCGCCCGGACGACGTCGCCTACCTCCCCGGCCTCCTCGATCAACGTGGCACCATCCTCGGGCCCCTGATGGGCTGCGCGCCCGACACCGGGTTCCTCCATGATCACCTCAACATGCTCGCCGATTCGCCGCGTTGCACGCTCAAGGGTGAGTTCATCCACCAGCGCACAGATATGCGCGACACGCCGATCAATCTCATCCTCGGGGAGATGCCCATCCAGGCCGATGGCCTCGGTGCCTTCCTCATCGGAGTATCCGAAGACACCGACAGCGTCCATGGCCGCCTGCGCCAGGAAGTCTGCTAGCTCCTCCAGATCAGCCTCGGTCTCGCCCGGGAATCCGACAATGACATTGGTGCGCACGCCGGCATTCGGTGCATGGCCCCGGATGCCACTGAGCAGGCCGAGAAAGTCATCCGACCCGCCGAAACGGCGCATACGCCTGAGGATGCGCGGGCTCGCATGCTGGAATGACAGATCGAAGTACGGTGCGACTCCGGGGGTTTGTGCGATGACCTCAGCAAGACCAGGTCGCATCTCAGCTGGTTGAAGATAACTCGCGCGCACTCGCACGATGCCCGGCACCTTGCCTAATGCGGGGAGGAGGCGCTCCAGCATGCGGATGTCGCCCAGATCCTTCCCGTACGACGTCGAATTCTCGCTGACGAGCACCACCTCGCGCACTCCCGCATCGGCGAGGTCGGCGATCTCTCCGATGACATCCTCCGGCCGCCTGCTCACAAACGAACCTCGAAAGGACGGGATCGCGCAGAACGTGCACCTCCTATCGCACCCGGAAGCGAGCTTTACCGCCATGACGGGCCCCGTCACGATCCGAGCCAGGCCAGCATGCCCGGGGACCCCGGAGGACGAACGGTCAACGGGGGCGAGAGGGAGAAGCCGACGCCTATCGGCAGGAGTGTGCACCGGAAGGGACTCGCCGTCAGCGACCCGACGTACCCGATCGGCAATCTCGCCATAGTCGTCAAAACTCAATACGGCAGCCGCCTCCGGAAGCGAATCAGCGAGTTCATTGCCGTATCTCTCCGCGAGGCATCCGGTGACAACGACACGAGCACCGGTGTCGGCGGCCGCCAGGATGGTATCGATGGAGTCCTTTTTGGCCGAGGCGATGAAACCGCAGGTGTTGACGAGCACAACCTCGGCGCCCTCCGGGTCATCGCGGACGTCAAGACCCCCCTCGACGAGCCGCGCCTGGAGCTCATCGGCATCCACATCGTTGCGCGCACAGCCCAAGCGCACCACCGAGACGCGTGTCTTCACTCCCCCAGGGTAGAGAGTAGGGCGCGGTCAGGTCACGGGCGGCCAACGCTCAGGCTCAGACCCGGTGCGCCCCGAAGAGCAGCGACGCAGATCAGCCCCCGCGAACGTCCATGAGGAAACCGGGAAGTCCGTCGGCCGTGAGCAGCACCTCACGCGCCTTGGAGCCCTCACTCGGCCCGACCACTCCCCGTGACTCAAGCAAGTCCATCAGCCGGCCCGCCTTGGCAAAGCCAACGCGGAGCTTGCGCTGCAGCATGGACGTTGACCCGAACTGCGTGGAGATAATGAGTTCGGCAGCCTGACACAGCAGGTCGAGATCATCACCGATGTCCTCATCCACGGCCCGGCCGGCCACCACCGGGGCGGCGACATCCTCGCGATACTCCGGATCCATCTGCTCACGAGTGAAACGCACCAGGGTGCGAATCTCCGACTCGGAGACGAAGGCTCCCTGGATGCGCTGCGCCTTGCTCGCACCCATGGGAAGGAACAGGCCATCGCCCTGTCCAACGAGTTTCTCAGCACCGGCCTGGTCAAGAATCACGCGACTATCCGCCAGTGATGAGGTCGCGAAAGAAAGTCGGCTGGGAACATTGGCCTTGATGAGGCCGGTGACGACATCGACACTGGGTCGTTGGGTGGCCAGGACCAGGTGGATCCCCGCGGCTCTCGCGAGTTGAGTGATGCGCACGATCGCATCCTCGACGTCACGGGGGGCCACCATCATGAGGTCGGCCAGCTCATCAACGATGATGAGGAGGTAGGGATAGGGACGCATGATGCGCTCACTCCCGAGCGGAGGAGTGAGTTTGCCCGCGCGGACGGCCTTGTTGAAATCATCGATGTGGCGGAAGCCGAAGTGCGCCAGATCGTCGTAGCGGGTGTCCATCTCCTTGACAACCCACTGCAGCGCATCCGCTGCCTTCTTGGGGTGCGTGATAATAGGCGTGATCAGGTGAGGAATCCCCTCGTACGCCGTCAACTCGACGCGCTTGGGATCGACGAGAATCATGCGGACCTCGTCTGGCGTTGCACGCATCAGGATGGATGTGATGATCGCGTTGATGCAGCTGGACTTGCCGGCGCCGGTGGCACCGGCGACGAGGAGATGCGGCATCTTGGCGAGGTTGGCCACAACATAGCCACCCTCGACGTCCTTGCCCAGACCGACGATCATGGGATGGTGCTCGTCGCTCGCGACTGTCGAGCGCAGCACATCTCCCAGACTCACGAGTTCGCGATCAAGGTTGGGGATCTCGATGCCGATTGCACTCTTGCCGGGGATCGGGCTGAGGATGCGCACCTCGGGACTCGCCACCGCATAGGAGATATTGCGACTCAGCGCGGTGACTCGCTCGACCTTGACGCTCGGACCGAGCTCGATCTCATACCGGGTGACCGTCGGTCCGCGAGTGAATCCCGTGACACGGGCATCGATGGCAAATTCCTCAAGCACCTGCGTCAGGGATGCGACAACCGCGTCGTTGGCCTTGGTGCGCGCACGTGCTGCAGGACCGGCCTTCAATGTGGTGCTCGCCGGCAAGTGGTAGTCCAGCGCCCGATCGAGCGGCAATTGAACCGGCGTGCCCGCGCCATCCGCTGATGGCCCCTGTACTGGCGGGGTGGCCGTGTCCGTGGGTATGACATCGGCCGCGGCGATGCTGTCGCCGGGGATGATGGAAATCTCTTCTGTGATATCCCGGGGTGAGGTTTCGAATCGAGCTGCATCCGCGATATCGCGCGCCGCCTCGCTCAGCCCGAGGGTAGGGCCGGTGGGCTCTGCCGCCGACACCAGGAACTCCTCCTCCATCACGGGGTCCACGACGAACCCGTCGACCTCATCGGCTTCGTAGGAATCGAGGAGCGCATCGTCTGACTCAGATCGTGATCCGGACCCTGGGCGCAGGATGTGGGCAGCACCCCGCCGCAGGGCCTGCGGCACAGCCATGAGCGGAGTTGCGGTGAGCACCAGCAAGCCGAAGACACCGAGCAGGCTCAGCAACACTGCGGTCACCACGGGTCCCAGCGCCGCGGATACGGGCGCCGTCACCACCCAGCCGGTGATCCCGGTCCCGGTGGTCAGCGCATCAAAGCCATCGCTGGGGGTCGGGACACCCTGGGCGAGATGCCACAGGCCGGCGGCCGACAACAGCAGAGCCAATCCGCCGACCAGGAGCCGACCGTTGGTGACGTAGTCGTCCGGATGGCGCAGGGTCCGCCAGGCAAGCAGGAGGAGCACGACCGGCACCGCGATCTCGAACGCGCCCACCAGGTAGCCCGCAATCGTGCCGAGTCCCACGGTGAACCAACCATCCACGCCAAACCACACGGCCGCAGCCACCACGACAGCCAGGGCAATAAACACCAGGCCCAATCCGTCCCGGCGGTGGACATCGTCGAGATCACGTGCCCCATGGCCGACACGTCGCACAGCGGTCCCCATCGCCGTTGCCACCGCCAGCCACACCCCACGAACCGCGCGGCCGCACGCCCGACCACCGCGAATGAGCGGTCCTGGACCACCACCGCGAGTGGGACGGGGTGATCGAGTCCGCGGCGCCGCCGCGCGAGCGGGGGGCCGGGTGGACGTGGTCTTTGAGGTGCCGGACGCCGAAGCCCTCGCCTTGGGCCGGGCCTTCGCCTCTGCCGGGGATGAGCGTGCTGGTTTTGCCTTGACCGCCCCGCGAGGAGCCCGCGATGAGCTCGGACGCGCAGAACTCGAACGAGATGATGTCTCCGGGGTACGGCGCGGGGGCGCGCTCGAACGACTCGCCATGTGCCGAGACTACTCGTGGACCCCAGGAATCCCGGGCGTCACACGCGCAACGCGTGTCACTTTGAGAGCGTCGAATCAGGCCTCGACCACAACGGGGATGATCATGGGGCGACGCCGATGGGTCTGGGCCACCCATCGACCCACGATCCGGCGGACCCGCTGCTGCAGTTGGCGGGCATCCACGACCCCATCGGCCATGGCGGACTCCAACTCCCGGCGTACGTCGTCTCGCACCGGCGTGAGCACGTCGGGGTCCTCGTGGAAACCACGGGCCTCAATCTCTGGACCCGCGACCACCTTGCCATTGATGATGTCGACGGCAGCAAAAATGGAGATGAACCCTTCTTCGCCCAACACTCTGCGGTCCGTGAGCGACGCCTCGCTGATGTCCCCCACACTCGCCCCATCGACGTAGACATAACCGACGGGCACGGCGCCAACAATCCGGGCCACCCCATCCACGAGGTCGACAACCACACCGTCTTCGGCGAGCACGATGCGATCACGTGGGACACCCGTGCGCTCGGCAAGCGCAGCGTTGGCCCGCAGGTGACGCCATTCCCCGTGAACCGGCATCACGTTGCGTGGCCGCACCACGTTGTACACATACAGCAACTCACCCGCCGAGGCATGACCGGATACGTGGACGAGCGCATTGCCGCGATGAACGACCGTTGCCCCTGATCTCGTCAGTCCATTGATCACACGATTGACCGCATTTTCGTTGCCGGGGATAAGCGATGAGGCCAGGATGATGGTGTCATCCGCGCCGGCCTTGATGGCGTGGTCGTTGTTGGCGATGCGGGATAGCACCGCCATCGGCTCACCCTGCGATCCCGTGCAGATCAGCACGACCTCATCGTCCGGAAGGTGGGTGAGGTCATCGAGTGACACCAGTGTCCCACCGGGGACCGTGAGATAGCCCAGATCGCGAGCAACCCCCATATTGCGCACCATGGACCGGCCGACAAAGGCAACCCGGCGCCCGTGCGCGGCTGCCGCATCAATCACCTGCTGGATGCGGTGGATATGGGAGGCAAATGAAGCCACGATGATGCGGCCACGCGATCGGGCGAACACGGCATTCAGCACGGGGGTGATCTCGGCCTCGCTGGGCACGAAGCCCGGCACCTCCGCATTGGTCGAATCGACCAGGAGGAGGTCCACTCCCTCATCACCGAGCCGCGCGAAGCCGTTGAGGTCGGTGAGGCGACCGTCCAAGGGCAACTGATCCATCTTGAAGTCGCCCGTGTGCAGCACGAGCCCGGCCGGAGTCCGGATCGCGACGGCGAGCGCGTCAGGAATCGAGTGATTGACGGCGAGAAACTCCAGATCGAAGGGACCAACCCGGTTGCGCTCACCCTCACGCACAACCGTCACCACCGGTTTGATGCGCGCCTCTCGGAGTTTAGCCTCGACCAGGGCCAGCGTCAGCCGAGACCCCAGGAGGGGAATGTCGCGCCGCAGGCGCAGCAGATACGGAAGAGCGCCGATGTGGTCCTCGTGACCATGCGTCAACACGATCGCCTCGATGTCATCGAGGCGATCCTCGATCGACGTGAAGTCCGGCAGAATGAGGTCGATCCCCGGCTGGGACTCCTCGGGGAAGAGGACGCCGCAGTCCACGACCAGCAGACGCCCCGCGTATTCCAGGACCGTCATGTTGCGGCCGATCTCACCCAGGCCACCGAGCGCGACGACCCTGAGTGCACCCTCCGGCAGGGGTGGCGGCTCGGGCAGCTCTGGATGCGGATGGCTCATGTGTGTGTCATCTCCACTTCACCGGCGATCAGATCATCGTGCAGGAGTGCACGCTGGGTTTGTGTCGCCTCAATCAGGGGTGCGCGCACCGGACCCGCGGGTAGGCCCTGCATCGCCAGGGCTGCCTTGGTGAGGATTGTTCCCTGCGAGCGAAAAATGCCGGTGTACACCGGCAGAAGCGAACGATTAATCTCCATGGCCTCGTGCACGCGGCCCGCGGCGTAGGCCTCGACCAACGCGCGCAGGCGTGGAGCCACAAGGTGCCCGACGACGGAAATGAATCCGTTGGCTCCGAGGGACAGCAGGGGCAGGTTGAGCATGTCATCACCGGAGTACCAGCCAAGGTCGGATCGCGCCATGACCCACTGAGCGGCTTCGAGATCACCCTTGGCGTCCTTATTGGCGACAATGCGCGGATGCTCCGCGAGTCGCACTAATGTCTCCACCTCCAGCGCCACTCCTGTGCGCTTGGGAATGTCATAGGTGACCACCGGGAGGTCTGTTGCATCCGCGATAGCCCGGAAGTGAACGAGCAGACCCTCCTGGGGCGGTCGGTTGTAATAGGGCGCGACGACGAGAAGACCGTGGGCCCCAGCCGCCTGTGCCTGTTGGGCCAGGTCGACCGAATGCGCGGTGTCCGACGTACCGACCCCCGCCAGCACCCGGGCACGGTCTCCCACCGCGTCCACCACCGCACGCACGATCAGCGTCTTCTCATCATCAGATGTGGTGGCCGACTCCCCCGTCGTGCCATTGACCACGAGGCCGTCGTTGCCCCCGACATCCACCAGGTGCCCGGCGAGGTCCTGGAGGCCATCCAGATCGACCGAGCCATCGACTCTCAGGGGGGTCACCATGGCGGTCAGCACGGTGCCGACGGGTCCAACGATGGGGACGGGCATGGCGAAAGGCTATCGCTAGGGGGCGACGCGGCCGTTGGCGACGAAGGCTTCGTACGTCAGTGGCATGAGGGCCGCCCACTCGGACTCCATCAGGTCGGCGACCATCTCAATCTCCCTCTGGGGGAAGGACGGGAAATGACTGCCGGGATGCTTTGTGCGCAGTGAAAGGAAGTTCATCAAGGCGCGGGCATTCATGGTGACGTACATGGAGGAGTAGGTCGCGACGGGCAACACCCCTCGGGCCACCTCTCGAGCGACTCCCTGCGCGAGCATCGCCTGGTAGGCGGCGTAGGACACGCGACACGACGCCTCTGTCTGCTGCACCACGGCCTGATACTGCTCCGGGGTGCCCTCGACGAACTCATAGGCTCCCGGCTTGCCCTGCTGCACGAGCCGACGATCCGGTCCGGGGACGTAGAAAACGGGTCGAAGCTCGCGATAGCGACCACTCTCTTCGTTGTAGGACGCGATCCGGTGACGCATGAACTCGCGGAAGACAAAAATGGGTGCTGAGACGAAATAGGTCAGGGATGTGTGCTCGAACGGCGTGCCATGGCGATCACGCATCAGGTAGTTGATCAGGCCGCGCGCCGCGGTGGCATCGGAGTCAACATCCTCCAGTGACTGTTCACCCCTCGTCGACACACGCGCCGCCCACAGCACGTCGGAGTCACGTGCCGTTGACTTCACCAACTCAACGGTCACGTCGCTGCGAAACTCGACATCAACTACCTCGGACACGAACCCTCCCTCTGCTCGGACCCTACCCGCGTGTCCCCTCCGATCCGGTGGTAGGCAGGGGGCATGTCGTCCATGCGCCCCGACTCGGTCAGACTCGCCCGCACGTCCGATGTCGACGACGTGGGACGAGTGCAGGTGGCTGCCTGGCGGGCGGCCTATGCGGAGGTACTTCCTCCCCCTGTCCTGGACAACCTGAGCGCTGACGATATTGCCTGGGAGTGGGGGCGCGCTCTCCTCCAGCCGAGCCCGCATCGACTGTTGGTCGCGCTCGACGGTGAGGGGGTGCTCGTCGGCGCCGCCGCCGTGGGTCCGACGGATGACGCCGATTGCGCGGGTGCAGGGGAGATCTCCCTCCTCGTGGTCGATCCCGCGCACTGGGGGTGCGGCCACGGGTCCCGATTACTGCAGGCCAGCGTGGAGCATCTAGTGACTGCCGGTCACCAGGAAGCGGTCTGCTGGGTGCCGCTACCGGATGAGAGCCGACGACTCTTCCTGCAATCGGCCGGCTGGGGACCCGACACGGCGTACCGCGATCGGGATCTTGGCGACACCGTCCTGCGCGAGGTGCGTCTGGTCACGCTCATCGGTGACGAGCCGGCGCCCTGACCCGTCACAATCCGAGGACGCCAGGGTTGAGAACACCGCGCGGATCCACAGCGTGCTTCGTCGCTCGGAGAACGTCGATACCGAGACTGCCGATCTCTGCCTCCAGCCACGGTGCATGATCGCGTCCCACCGCATGATGATGTGTGACTGTGGCATTGCTCTCCATGATGGCGTCGGTCGCTGCGGACTTCGCGCGCGCCCACTGGGCCAACGGATCAGCCTGATCGGCGACGGCTATCACCGTTGTGTAGAGCGAGGCACCGGTCTCGTAAACGTGCGACAGATGAGACATCACATAGGGGCCGGGCGGCGCCTGGAGTGCGGAGTGCAGAGCTTGATTCACATCGGCATGCAGATCGAGGTAACCATTCCAGTGAGTCGCCGTCTCCAGGGTCTCCACGAGATAACCCGCGTCCATGAGCGCATCTCGCAGAAAGGGCCCCGCGAAGCGATGCCGCCGCCACGACTCACCCGGGCGATGCCCCAGCGACACCGCGCCATGGCGGCGCAAAGCGCGCCAGGTCGCGGCTCGGCGAGCCGTGACGAGATCGCGGTCCGTGCCCTCCCAGCCCAGAATCGCCAGGCTGGCACCCTCACGGTCTACGCCGCGCACCCGAAGATATCGATCCAAACCCGCGGCGAGGAGCCCCGTCGGACCCGACATGAGCAGAGTCGTCGCGGTCTCTGCCTCATCGGAGAGCCTCATGACATCGGCGGTCGCACGCGACTGCGCCGCATCGCGGAAGGCCGCCACTCCCGCCGCAAAACCAGGCAGGATCGCGGCGTCGTAGATCCGTGTGTCCGGCAGTCGACGGACGCGCAAGCGAAGCCGAGTGATGACTCCGAGAGCGCCCTCGCTGCCGATGAGCAGTCCGCGCAGGTCCGGACCTGCCGCGCTGGATGGTGCACGCCCCACATCCATCGTGCCCATGGGAGTTGCCACAACAAGCGACTCGATCATCTCGTCGCTGCGGCCGTATCCGGTGGATGCCTGCCCCGCTGACCGCGTGGCGGCATACCCACCCATCGATGCTCGCTCCCACGACTGCGGAAGATGACCCAGCGTGAAGCCCCGCGCTGCCAGGAGGGCCTCCAGACACGGTCCTGTCACACCCGGTCCGATCGTGGCAATGCCCGACACGGGATCAAGATCGAGCAGGTCACCGAGGCGATCCAGCACCAGGGCCACCCTCGGGACGCTCATGCGCAGTCCGCCGACAACGGATGTGCCTCCGCCCACCGGGACCACGGCCACATCCTGAGCACTCAGCACCGTGAGGATTCGCACGACCTCGTCGTGGTGACCCGGCCGGACGACGAGATCGGGAACATCGCTCACGTCACCGGTCCGCCGACGGGCGTAATCGGCAAAGGAGGCTCCGCCGGTCGCACCAAGTCGCGCACCCGGCTCAACGCTGACGTTCTCCGCCCCCACGATGTCGATCAGTGCGCTCACGACATCGCCCCGCATGCGCGAGGGGGGCACCTCCTCCGCACGGGGATCGACCCGCGGCCAGGGCCGGGCCAGCCCCACGCGTTGGGTGAGATAGTCCCGGACACGATCCTCCACGGCGGGTGTCTCATCCGCCGATCCCCAGCGGGTGAGTGAGTGTTCCTGTGCATCCACGTGGTCAGTCTCCCACCGGGGGCTCGACGCCCACCGGGTGCCGGCTGGGCGACCCGGCAGACTGTGCAGGTGCCCCACCGACCGATCGGCCTCGAGAGCCCCGACCTCACGTCGGCTCGCCGTGCCCGAGACCTCGAGCACCTGGAGGCGGGTCACGTCGTCGACGTGCTTGTCATCGGCGGGGGCATCACCGGCTGCGGTGTTGCCCTCGATGCTGCCAGCAGAGGACTCGATGTTGCCCTCGTGGAGGCCCACGACCTTGCTTTTGGCACCTCGCGATGGTCGAGCAAACTGGTCCACGGTGGCCTGCGCTATCTCGCCCACGGTGACATCGCCGTCGCCTGGGAGAGCGCCGTAGAGCGCGGGTACCTCATGTCACGCATTGCTCCTCATCTCATCCGGCCCCTACCTCACGTCATGCCGTGGGGTGCTGATCTTCGCGAGCGGTCACTCGTCCGCATGGGGCTCGCCGCGGCCGATGTCCTGCGGATGGTCGCGCGCACACCACGCGGGACGCTGGGTCGATCGCGCACGCTCGATGCAGCCACGGCACTTCAGCTCATCCCGGCGTTGAATCCGTCCGGCGTCGCGGGGGCCACCGCCCACTGGGATGGTCAGCTCGTTGACGATGCCCGCTTGGTCGTGGCGGTTGCACGGACGGCAGCGCGCTACGGTGCGCGCATCGTGACGCGGACCCCGGCACTGGACGTCTCCGGTGCGGGTGCCCGCGTACGCGATGACCACGGCCGCAGCATCGACATTCACGCCAGGAACGTCATTGTGGCTACCGGTGTCTGGACGTCCGTGCTGGATCCGCAGACTCATCTCACAGCATCGCGCGGATCACATGTGCTCCTCACCCCCGAGTCCCTCGGCCATCCCCGGGCAGCCCTCACCGTCCCGGTGCCCGGAGAACGCAGCCGCTATGTCTTCGCCCTGCCCACACGGGAGGGCTTCGTCATCGCTGGCATCACCGACGACGAGGTCAGTGGAGCACTGCCCGACGTGCCCACGGCACCGGATGGCGATGTCACGTGGATCCTGGAACACCTCAGCAGGGCACTCGCGAGACCCCTGACCATGGCGGACGTCATCGGCACCTACGCCGGTCTGCGACCCCTCGTCAGCACTCCCGGCGCCCCCTCGGCGGATATCTCCCGGCGGCATCTGGTCGAACGGCGACCCGAGGGTCACGTGGTCGTCACCGGCGGCAAGTTGACGACGTACCGGCGCATGGCCGAGGACGCCGTCAACGCCCTGGGGCTCGGCATCCCCAGCGTGACGACATCCCTGCCACTTGTCGGTGCACAGTCACGCCGCACTCCCGTGCCCGCCGGTATGCCTCGCCGCCTCGTCGAGCGCTACGGCGCCGAGGCACCGAGAGTCCTTGCCCACGCCGCGGGTGACCGGGCCCTGACGGAGCCGGTGGCATCCGGTGTGCCGACCCTCGGCGTCGAGATTGTCCATGCTGTGCGCTGCGAGGGCGCGCGGGATGTGGAGGATGTCGTGGAACGACGAACGCGCATTGCGCTCGTACCCGCGCACCTTGAGCGTGCAGGACCACGGGTGGCCGAGATCGTCGAGTCCTGCCGATGATGCCGGCTCAATGACAATGGACCAACGGCGCGCGATCCTCGCAGACGCACTCGGTGTCGGCCTGGCCGCTGGTGCCTACGCCATCTCCTTCGGTGCGATCTCTGTCGCCAGCGGTCTCACCGTTCTGCAAACCCAGGCGCTATCCGTTCTGATGTTCACGGGCGCCTCGCAGTTTGCCCTCGTCGGCGTGCTCGCGGCAGGGGGTGGAGCATTCGTCGCCGTGGCAACGGCCGCACTCCTCGGCACCCGCAACGGCTTCTACGGACTGCATATGGCCCCCCTCCTCGGCATGCGCGGATGGCGTCGCCTCCCGACCGCACAGGTGACCATCGACGAGTCCACCGCCATGGCGGTGCGACATGAGGGCAACCCACGGGATGCCAGACTCGCCTTCTGGTCGACAGGACTGGCCATCTTCATCCTGTGGAACCTCGGCACCCTCCTCGGCGCCCTGGGGGCGGGCCTCATCGGTGATCCCGGCACCTATGGACTCGATGCCGCCATCCCCGCGGCGTTCCTTGCACTGCTCTGGCCGCGGCTCACCACGACCATCATGCGCACGGTTGCTGCCGTATCCGTCGTCGCCGGGGTTGCCCTGACCGCGGTCCTGCCGGCTGGCACCCCCGTGCTGCTGGCAGGTGCGATCGGAGTGGCGTGCGGCATCGTTCTCTCCCGACGGGAGAGCGACGCATGATCTGGACTGCCGTTATCGCCGGGTCCCTCGCCTGTTACCTACTCAAGGTCGCGGGATATACGCTGCCCGACCGCCTGCTCACGGCACCGGCAATGCAGCGGGTGACCGTCTTCATCCCCGTTGCTCTGCTCGCCGCCCTCGTGGGTGTGCAAACGGTGGCCGATGGCGCAGCAGTCACGATCGACGCCCGCGTCGCCGGACTGCTCGCCGCAGTCATCGCCCTGATCCTGCGCGCACCCTTCCTCGTCGTGGTCCTCGTGGCCGCTGGTGTCGCCGCCGGTGGTCGCGCCCTGGGGTGGTTGCCGTGAGGCGCCCCGTCTTTTGGTTCCTGTGGCCCGCACCTCCCCCCGGCCCCGTCGATGATGACGCCGAGCAGGTGAGGTGGATTCGGGTCTGCTCAAGGGGACCCTGGCGCTGGTGTTTCCTCATCGCCTTCACCGTGCTTGTCACGACAGTCCTCGCCGCAGCAGTCTCCGCGGCGCTGGTCTCACCCGGGATCCTCACCGTCGTGCTCACCCTCGTCGTGGCGCTGCCCCTGGTCGCGCTCCTGGCCCGTGCCTGGGTCGCGGGCACCTACGTCTGTGATCGGGGGATCAAGGTCTCGGGCGTGCTGATCACCGAGGTTGTCCCATGGGATCAGGTGATCGCTGTTCGCGTCGATGGCCGGTCCCGCATCCTCGGGCTCCCCCTGCCCGCGGGCGGTGAGCGCGTCGTCCTGGACACCTCCACTCGCGTCGTGGGAACACACGTCGAGTCCAGGTCACCTGATCTGTGGCTGCGACCGGAGGCGTGGGATGCAGCAAGGGATCGCCTCTTCACATGGTGGGCGGAGACGCGATAACCGACGCCTCGCGGACTACTCTTCGGGCGTCCTACTCTTCGGGCGTCGATGCCTGGCGCAGACGCAGGGCTTCTCGCATAGCCGCTCGGGCCCGTCGACGGTCACGGGCAGCATCCTGGGCGAGTCCGAAGCGATACCAACCGCGCCAATCGTGAGGATCCGCCTCGACCCGGGCCCGCTCAGCGGCCAGGAAGCGTTGCCCCTCCGAGGGCAGCATGCGACCGGATGCCGTGCGCGCGAAATCATCAATCGGCAGGTCCCCGCGAGCTGCCAGGTCCGCGCCCATCGTCTGCATGGCGTAGCCGAAGGCGACCTCGCGCCACACCACCCACGCCCCGATCACGGGCAGCACCAGGACCGCCGCGCCGAGGAGCACACCCGCCGTGTCCCCGGAGGTCAGGAGCGCCCATCCCCGGGTGCCCGCGAGGAGGAAGTACGCCACCACAGCGACGACGAGGAGCCACGCCCAGCGCCGGGGTGTCATCGGTCAAGCAGGGGCTCAAGGCCGAGGGTGAGCCCCGGTCTCCCGATCACGGAGCGCACGGCGAGGAGTACCCCGGGCATAAAACTGGCACGGTCCAGGGAGTCGTGGCGCAGGGTCAACACCTCTCCGGGATTGCCCAGCAGGACCTCTTCGTGCGCGACCAGTCCACGCAACCGCACCGAGTGCACGCGCACCCCGTCGACATCTGCTCCTCGGGCACCATCGACAACGTGCGCGGATGCATCGGGGACACGATCACGTCCCGCTGCGCGGCGAGATTCGGCAATGGCGTGGGCGGTGTGCATTGCCGTCCCGGATGGGGCATCCACCTTGTCCGGGTGATGCAACTCCATGATCTCGACGGATTCAAAGTAGGGCGCAGCCTCGCGAGCAAACCGCATCAGCAGGACCGCACCGAGGGCAAAGTTCGGCGCGATGACGACACCCACCTCGGGATGGGCCGCCAACGTACGGCGCACCTCGTCCAGTCGTCCCTCATCAAAGCCTGTGGTCCCCACGACAGCATGCATTCCGTGATCGATGCAGTGGCGCAGCGTGCCCATCACGGCATCGGGTGAGGTGAAGTCCACGACGACCTGGACACCAGCCGTCTCCAGCCGGCTGAGTGAGTCGCCGATATCAATCGTTGCGGCGAGGTGCATGCCGTCCGCGGCGTCGATCGAGCGGACAACCTCGCCACCCATGCGTCCCGCCGCTCCCACGACCCCAACCTCAATCACCCGTCCAGCCTACGCCGGGCCAGATTGGGCAGTCGGCGTGCATCGCGGCCCCCGGGGCACGATCATGGTGCGATGCGTCGCACCCCACTGCTCGCCGTCTCGGCCGCCATGGCTCTCGCGGCGGCCCTCGTCCCCACAATCACTCCCGCCGCAGCGGTGGATCCGCGAGAGACCGTGCCCCTGCCCACAATCAAGGCCATTCCCGGGAGCACGATCTTCACCGGTGCCCTGCAGAGGTTGGCACCGCGAGGCTACGTCGAGCGTGAGTACACCGTGGACGTCACCGATCCCCATGTCTACGCCTATGTGGGTGAGTCAACGAATACCACCGTGACTCCCGCGCCCACCGGGACATACCGCAGCCGCATGATTGTGCGCGCGCCCAAGAATCCCGCCGACTTCAATGGCCGGGTCCTCGTCGAGATGATGAACACCACAGCACTGGTCGATCTGGATATCGCCTGGCAGCAGGGCCACGACTACCTCATGCGGGACGGCTGGGCCTATGTCGGCATCACCGTGCAGCAGACCGGCATCAATGCGCTCCAGGCCTTCAAGCGCCAGCCTGCTCGCTACACCGGCCTCGGCCTCAATCTCAGGACGCCCGTCGCCTCAGCGGACCCCGTCGTCGGCTCCCGGGACCCCTCGATCGCCTGGGACCTCACCTCGCAGATTGGTGCGCTCGTGGCTCGGGGTGGGCCGACGAGCCCCCTCGCAAACTATGAGGTCACCTCGACCTACCTCACGGGGCAATCCCAGATGGCCGGGTATGCCGTCACCTACGTCAACGCGATCCATCCACGCCATCAGGTCTTTGACGGCTTCCTCGTCGCCTACCGTGGCACTCGCGCCACCAACCTGCAGTACGCCGCTCCCGTGGCCGGGGTGGCGCCCTCGACGAGCACGTCCCTGGCTCAGCGGCGCCTCGGTGGTGGCGGGACCCCCGTGCTCAATCTCCAAACCGAATCAGACCCCATCGGAGCGCGCGACGGTGGGGATGAGGCGCTCTGGCGCCCCGACGCCGACACGCCGGAGGATCGCTTCCGCCTCTGGGAGGTGGCCGGGTCCGCGCACAACGATCGCCATGGCGCCCTCCAGGCCCTCAACGTCCTCGATCGGGACTACGGCTTGCCCTTCTCCCCCGCGTGCGATTGGACCGCACCGATGGGCATCAATGACTTCCCCATGCGCTTCGCGTGGCACAGCGCCACCGAGGCACTGGCCGTTTGGCACGAGACGGGCGCGGCGCCCACGAGCGTGAAGCGGATTTCCCGGGTGGACGCGGATGTGGCACGCGATAGCCGAGGCAATGCCCGCGGAGGGCTTCGATTGTCACGCATGGACGTCCCCGTGGCGGTCTACGGTCCGGAGAGCACAGGGGGACTCTTCTGCAATCTCACCGGTTGGCAGAAGCCGCTCAGCAGACCGATGATCTCCCGGCTGTACCCGACGGGCGAGGAGTACACCAACCGGGTGCGCATCGCCGCACAGGCCGACGTCGAGGCAGGCGTCCTGCTGGCCGAGGATGCCGCTGCGCTCGTCAGGTCATCCCGGCGCGGCCCCTTCGCTGAGGGTCAGACCATTCAGAAGTACTAGCGGATCCCGCACTCAGGCGGGCAGCTCATCGAAGGGCCCGATCGCTGCGTACGTCGGATCCTCACGGAGGATGTCGGCTGCCAATGTTGCGACATCGATCTGCGTTACGGCATCGATGCGCTCGACGATGTTGTCAATGGAGGGGATTTCGCCGTAGAGCATCTCGCCCTTTGCGATGCGGCTCATGCGCGAGCCTGCGTCCTCCTGGCCGAGTACGACACTGCCGCGCAACTGTCCCTTGCCGCGACGCACCTCATCCTCCGACAGCCCATGCTGGGCGACATCGGTGATGATGTCGCGGCTGACAGCCAGGACCTCGGGCAGCTTGTCGGGCAGACATCCGACGTAGACACCCGTGTATCCCGTGTCGGCAAAACTCGACACAAAGGAGAAGACGGAATAGGCAAGCCCGCGCTCTTCGCGCACCCCCTGAAAGAGGCGACTCGACATGCCTCCACCGAGAGCGGCATTGAGCACACCCAGCGCGAAGCGACGCTCATCCGTGCGATGAACACCCCCCAGTCCCAGCACAACATGCGCCTGTTCGGATGGTCGATGCACGATGCCGCGCATGCCCCGACCCGGGGTTGACGGGGCACGACGCGCCAATCGACGACTCCTCGGCTCCGCCGGGCCCGCTGCGACGGCAGCGCTCGCATGGCGCACCTGCTCAACAACATGATCGTGGTCCACCGCCCCGGCTGCCGCCACGACCATGGCGGAGGGGACGTAGTGCCGGCGGTAGAAGCCACGAATGGCCTGGGGTGACAGTGCCTCGAGGGACTCTTGAGTACCCAGGATGGGACGGCCCAGCGGGCCCACTCCGTAGTACGTCTGCATGAAGACATCGTGGACAACATCGCTGGGGTCGTCGTCGTTCATCGCGATCTCTTCGAGAATGACTTCACGCTCACCCTCGATATCCGATGCATCGAGTCTGCCGTTGAGGACCACGTCGCAGACGGTCTCGATCGCCAGGTCGGTGTCATCGTCAAGGACACGGGCATAGAAGCAGGTGTACTCCTTGCCCGTGAAGGCATTCATCTCACCACCCACGGCCTCCACCGGTGCGGTGATCTCCCATGCCGAACGCGTGCGCGTGCCTTTGAAAAGCAGATGCTCGAGGAAGTGCGCCGCCCCCGTTTGCCTCGGTGATTCGTCACGTGACCCCACGCCGATCCAGGCCCCAAACGACACGGATCGCATGCCCGGGACGGCCTCGGTGACGATGCGCAGACCGTTGGGCAGCGTGGTCCGACGCACGAGGGCCCCGTCGGCACCCTCAAGGAGGGTGCTCGTCAGGGCCCTGCGTGCGGACATATCGAGTGCCGGCTGCGTTAGTCAGACGACTATTCGGCGGCCGGCTCGGTGTCGCCACCCTCTACGACGGGGACGAGTGACAACTTGCCGCGTGGGTCGACCTCTTTGATCTCGACCTGGACTTTGTCGCCGACCTTGAGTACCTCTTCGACGTTATCCAGTCGCTTCTTGCCCGGGGCCAACTTCTTGACCTCGGAGATGTGCAGCAGACCATCACGGCCGGGGACGAGCGAGATGAACGCACCGAAGGTCGTGGTCTTGACCACCGTGCCCAGGTAGCGCTCGCCCACCTCGGGCATGGTCGGATTGGCAATGGCATTGATCCTGGACCGAGCAGCCTCGGCTGCCGTGCCATCGGAAGCACCGATGTAGATCGTCCCGTCATCCTCGATGGTGATGTCGGCCCCGGTGTCTTCCTGAATCTGATTGATGATCTTGCCCTTCGGCCCGATCACCTCACCGATCTTGTCGACCGGGATCTTCACGGAGATGATGCGGGGCGCGTACATCGACATCTCACCAGGTCGATCAATGGCCTCACCCATGACATCGAGAATCGTCAGGCGTGCTTCGCGTGCCTGATCGAGCGCGCTCGCAAGCACCGAGGCGGGGATACCGTCGAGCTTGGTATCCAGTTGCAGTGCCGTGATGAAGTCACCCGTGCCCGCCACCTTGAAGTCCATGTCGCCGAAGGCGTCTTCCGCCCCGAGGATGTCCGTGATGGCCACGTATTCGGTGGTGCCGTCAATAACCCCGCTGATCAAGCCCATCGCGATGCCTGCAACCGGCGCCCGCAGGGGCACCCCTGCGCTCATGAGCGACATCGTGCTGGCACACACCGAGCCCATGGATGTCGATCCATTGGAGCCGAGTGCCTCCGAAACCTGCCGGATCGCGTAGGGGAACTCCTCGCGCGTCGGCAGGACGGGCACGAGGGCACGCTCGGCGAGGGCACCGTGACCAATCTCCCGGCGCTTTGGCGAACCCACGCGACCGGTCTCACCGGTGGAGTAGGGCGGGAAGTTGTAGTTGTGCATGAAGCGCTTGCGGCTTTCCGGTGCCAACGTGTCGAGCTGCTGCTCCATCCGCAGCATGTTGAGGGTGGTGACCCCCATGATCTGCGTCTCACCCCGCTCAAAGATGGCGGAGCCGTGAACACGAGGAAGGACATCCACCTCGGCCGCGAGCACGCGGATATCACGCGGACCACGGCCATCGATCCGGACCTTGTCGCGCAACACACGCTCACGCACACCGTTTTTGGTGACACTGCGCAGTGCGGCGCTGATCTCCTTGTCCCGGCCCTCAAGCTGACCGGACAGGCTGGACACCACATCGGCCTTGATGGCGTCGAGAGCATCCTCGCGCTCCGCCTTGCCCACGATGGTGAGTGCCTTCGCGACGCGGTCGGCGGCAGCGGCATCCACCGCGGCGTAGACATCCTCGCCGTACTCGGGAAACACCGGGAAGGTGCCGATCGGCTTGGCGGCTGTCTGGAGGCCCTGCTGAGCCTCACATAGCGTCCGGATAAAGCCCTTGGCGGCCTCCAAGCCCTGGGCCACAACATCCTCGGTCGGTGCGGTCGCACCCCCGGCCACGAGATCGATCGTGGCATCGGTGGCCTCCGCCTCGACCATCATGATGGCGACATCATTGTCGACGACGCGGCCGGCGACGACCATGTCAAAGACCGCTCGCTCGAGGTCTGAATGACGCGGGAACGCCACCCATTGACCGTCGATGAGTGCCACGCGTACACCGCCGATGGGGCCGGAGAAGGGCAGGCCCGACAGCATCGTGGACGCGGATGCCGCGTTTATGGCCAATACGTCGTAGAGCACGTCCGGGTTGAGCGCGAGGATGGTCACAACAACCTGCACCTCATTGCGCAGACCCTTGATAAACGAGGGACGAAGTGGGCGATCGATCAGGCGGCAGGTGAGGATTGCATCCTCGGATGGCCGACCCTCACGACGAAAGAAAGAGCCGGGGATGCGTCCCGCGGCGTACATCCGCTCCTCGACGTCCACCGTCAGCGGGAAGAAGTCAAAATGCTCCTTCGGCTGCTTGGATGCCGTTGTGGTGCTGAGGAGCATGGTGTCCTCATCGAGGTAGGCCGCGACGCTTCCGCCGGCCTGACGGGCCAGACGCCCAGTCTCGAATCGAATGGTGCGAGTGCCGAAGGCGCCGTTGTCTAGAACGGCCTCGGCAGTGGTGACAGAACCCTCCACGGGTAACTCCTTGGGTGAACCGGCCACATGGGGCCGAGACGCTCATCCGCCGCAGTCGGGATGCGCATGTACGCACCCCGGGACCCGGGTCCGGGTGCCGGTCTTCGATCGAGGCGCACGGGACACAACCCGTGGGCCACTACCGAGGACCGACCAATCAGCAGCGGCCTGGCGTCGTGGATAAAGACAGAAACCAACTATTCAATTGTGATGGACACGAATGCCCAGGGTCTTCGTCAGCGACGGATGCCGAGACGCTCAATAACGGTGCGATAGCGGTTGATATCCGTGCGCTGAAGATACTGGAGAAGACGGCGGCGCTGCCCGACCATAAGGAGCAACCCGCGTCGCGAGTGGTGATCGTGCTTGTGGGTCTTGAGGTGCCCGGTGAGATCACTGATGCGACGCGTCAGCATCGCCACCTGGACCTCGGGGCTCCCGGTGTCCTGGGGTGATGAGCCGAATTCGGTGATGATCTCTTGTTTGGTGGCACTATCCAGCGACATGATGTCCTCTCGGGCGCGTCGGCCGGCTCAACTGAACCGGTGACCCCTGCGGGGCCGTCACGAGTCGCGGGGCGCCCGCCCCTCAACCGTCGAGCCCGAGGATATCAGCCACCCGAGGGCCCAGGTGCGGCGAGCCGTTGCCGCGTCGCCGATACATCCGCGGCCATGTGGGACTGAAGATCTGCCACGGAGGCAAAGACCGCCTGCCCTCGCAGGCGCTCGATGAGGTCTATCGCCACCGTCTGGCCGTAGAGGTCAAGATCGTCACGGTCCAGGGCATAGGCCTCCACCCGCCGCTCGCGACCGTTGAACTGGGGATTCGTGCCGATGGACACCGCCGCCGGGAGCGGATCCCCCCCCACCACGAGCCACCCGGCGTACACGCCGTCAGGAGGGAGAGCCGTGCCGGGCGCGACCTCAACGTTGGCCGTGGGATAGCCGAGATCACGTCCGCGCTGATCCCCTCGGACGACAGGCCCCTCGATCCGGTGGGGCCGGCCGAGCACATCGGCGGCACCCGGGAGGTCGCCCGCCTCAATGCAGTCCCTGGCATGTGAAGACGACCAGGGGGCATCGTCAGGCCCCTGCGCCTCCAGGGGGACGACGTCAACTTCGAAGCCCAGGCGCGCACCCAACTCGGCCAGCAGCGCGGTGTCCCCTGCGGCACCTTGGCCAAAACGGAAGTTGGCTCCCACAATCACAAGATCCGCGGCAATGCCGTCGGGGTCGCGAAGCAGGTGAGCAAAGTCCTCGGGTGACGCAGCAGCGAATTCGGGGGTGAAGTGGAGCACCGTCACCTCATCGGCACCAGATTCCAGCAGCAGGTCGGTGCGACGTGATGTCGAGGTCAGTGCTGCTGGGGCACGATCCGGACGCAGCACGGCGGTCGGATGGGGATCAAAGGTCACCGCGATCACCCGGGAGGGAGCGTCCTGCGAGGCCCGCTGGCGAGCCCTGCGGATCAGCGCCTGATGTCCACGATGGACGCCGTCGAAGTTGCCGATGATCGCGACGCGCACGTGCGCAGCCTGCCACGGACCCACCCCGTGGGAAGATGGGCCCTCCCGGGCGTCTCTGCGCCCCCGGCCAGTGGGAGCACATGTGGCGAATCGCCTGCTGCTGCACATCGGCACACAGAAGTCGGGTACGACGTACCTGCAGCGTGTGCTGGCCCACCTATCGGGCCAACTCAAGGGCGATGGCGTCCTCTACCCGACTCGCCTTCAGGGACGACGCGAAATCTACAACCACGAGGCCGCCGCCTATGGCCTCCTGGGCACCGCAGCCTTCCCGTGGGTACCCGCCGCAAAGGCACAGGGGCAGACGTCGGCCTGGGATCGCTTGCGGCGCAAGGTGGCGGAGTGGGAGGGCACCGCGATCGTGTCGGGCGAGGCCCTGTCCGTGATCGATGCTGCCGCCGCGCGTCGCCTTGTCGACGCACTGGGCGTGCCCAACACCCAGGTCATCATCACGGCACGTGACCTCGGACGTGTGCTCCCCAGTTCATGGCAGCAGCACATACGCAATGGCCGATCCACGAGTTTTACGAGTTATCTCAATCAACAGGCCGACCGTCGGGGACACGGTTCCCCCCGACAACTCACCCAGCGTTGGGACAGTGATCCCGAGCAGACCTTCTGGAGGGCCTACGCGATCGGTGGACTGGTGGAGCGCTGGGCACCGCTCGCCCGGACCGTGAGTGTGGTGACCGTGCCACGTCGCGGTGCTGGCCCGGATGAGCTGTGGCATCGCTTCCGGCGCGCGCTGGATCTCGGACCCGTGCTGCCTGAGACACCCCCCGCCATCGATGACATCGCCGCCAATGTCGGGCTCACCGAGCCGGAGGTCCTGGTCCTTGCCGCGCTCAATCGTGAGGTGGACTCCGCCAAAGCCGATGGGCGAGATATGCGCGCACTGCGATCACGGCTTGTGCGCGAAGCCTTCGCTCCCCGCGCCGACCGTGGTGCACCGATCCACATTCCCGACTCCTGGCTCACCCGGGTCAGAGGTTGGGCCGATGACGACCTTGCCATGCTGCGCTCCACCTCAGCCGTGCTTGTCGGTCCCGAATCTGACCTTGAGGTCGCGGACAGTCCGGGCCCGCCGCACACCCCGCTCACCGACGATGTCGCACGAGCGGCCGGGGCGGCCCTGGCGGTTCTCGCGGGGTTGGGCGATTCTCGCTCCCCTGGCGCCTAGACTGCCGACGTGCTTCTCCTCGTCTGCGGCATGCACCGCTCCGGATCCACCCTGGTGTGGCAGATCGCTCGCCAACTCGTGGAGGGTCATCCGGGCCTGCGCAACCCTCGAGGAATATCCACGGAGGAGTACCCCGCCGCCGCAGCCAACTCCGACGATCTCCTTATGGCCAAGGTCCACTTCCGTCCGGCGCTTGACCGTGAAGATTTCCCCCATGAGGGTGCCCGATACCTCTACACCTACCGCGATCCCCGCGACGTCGTTGCCTCGCTCTTTCGCAAGGGTCGGGCAAAACCCGAGGATCCAGAGCGCGGAGCTCGAAACAGTCGCCTCATCGTCCGTCGAGAACTGCGTGGTGATGAGTTTTGGACATCCAGGTCGGACGTGTGGATTGGCCGATATGAAGACTTCCGTGACGATGTCCCGGGCCTGGTGAGACAACTCGCCGACTACCTCGCTGTGCCCGTTGACCACGAGCGTGTCGCCACCATCGCGCGGGATGTTGACCTTGCCGCTCAGGCGGAGCGAGCCAAGGCAGCCAAGGAACACGGTGTCGATGATGATCTGCGCGTGACGTCAAACCACATCACCGACGGTCGCGAGGGCGCGTGGCGGGACACACTCACCTCCGAGGAGCTCGTCGCCATCGAAGCCGAAGGGGCTCGCTGGCTCGTGGAGCATGGCTATGCGGTTGAGACCGCCGTGGGACGACGCAAGACCGTCGATCTTCGCGAGTCGAAGCCAACCCGGACACCTCGGCCTCAACGTCGCAAATCCCGGGACAGGCTTGCCCCGACGCTGTTGCTCCTCGCCGTCACCTTCGCCATCACGGGCATGATCGGATCCATCATGCTGAACCCCTGGGTCGGTCTGGCCTGGATCGTGTCCGTGTGTCTGGGCACCGCGGGGGGATTCCTGTGGGGCCAATCTGGTCGGGGACTGAGGTCGACTCTTCGTCGTCGCTCTCGGCGAAACTGACATGGCACGGCGGGTCGTCCTGCACATCGGTCCCCGTAAGACAGCGACCACCTACCTGCAGCGGGTCCTGCAATCACTCACCATGTCGGGTGACCTATCACCTGACATCTATCCGGTCCGCACGCGTGGGCGCCTTGACCACAATCAGGTGCCCGGGCTGATCGATTGTGCTCGTGCCAACGCAGAGATTGGCCTCCAGGGGGACGCCTGGACCCACCAGGATGGATCCGATGCTGACGCACTCCTGCGTGCGGTCGCATCCACCGCTGGTGATGTGATCCTGTCCGCCGAGGCCATGTCTGTTCTGCGTCCCTCCGGGGCATCCGCGATCGTTGACGCCTTCGCCCCCGCTCCCGTTGACGTCATCGTCACGGCCCGCGCCCTGGACCGGGTGCTGCCCAGTTCGTGGCAGCAGCACGTGCGCAATGCCAACATCGAGACCTACATCGACTACCTCGCCCTGCGCACCGATGAACGTGCCTCACACATCTACGAGTCGGTCCTCAATCGTGGCTTCTGGCGTGCCTATCGCTATGCGGATCTCGTGCGACGCTGGCAGGAGGCCGCACGTTCGGTCGCGGTGGTGACCATCCCGGCTTCCTCCGCAGACCCGGGCGAAACCTGGAGACGATTCGTGTCGGCGGCAGCCGTCGATGAGTTGCCGGCGCAGCCTCCGCTGATCCCAGGCGATATCGCCAATATCTCGCTCACGGGATCAGAAACCTTTGTCCTGCACGATCTCAACGTCGCTGCTCGAGCGGCGGGCGAGGGTCGTCGGGAGGTGCGGTCACGACATCGGCGGCTCCTGCGCTCGGGATGGGCTCAACGAGATGATCGCGGGCGCCGACTCGGCCTGCCGGACACCGTGCAGGATGACGTGCGGGGATGGTCAGCCGATGATGTCGCCGACCTTGCCCGCTGTGACGTGGCGATCCACGGCACTCTCTCGGATCTGACCTGTGCCAGCGCCGGGAGCGATCCGGGCCTACCCACGATCGAGGAGGTGTCCTCGGCCGCACAGGCCGCCCGGGATGCGCAGGGGGATGCGCTGGGGTGGGATCGACTCAGGGACGAGGACGCGTAGCAGCCCACTCCTCGAGTTGCGCCACAAATGCCGGGCCATCCCTGCCCCAGTCCGCATGCTCCACCACCCATGCATGTCCCTGATCGGCGAGGGTCTGGCGACCCCGATCATCGTCATGCAGTGTGCGCACAGCCTGGGCGGTGGCCGCGGCATCGCCAAACGGAACGATGATGCCTCCACCGCTCGCCGTGGCTAGGCCCACCGCCAGGGGTAAAGGAGTGGAGATGAAGGGGATCCCCCGCGCGAGATACTCCAGCAACTTGGTGGGCATGGAATGGCGATAGTTGGGTTCGTCATGCAGGAGAGATAGACCCACGGTGGCACCGTCCATGAGCCGAAGCGCTTCAGCATTGGGGATGAAGCCACGCCAGGTCAGCCAGCCCTGAGCCTGGGCAGCCCGCATGTCTGCAGCAATGGCGGGTGCGGCCGGCCCGATGACATCCAGGCGTATCTCGCCCTGCTCGGACAGGCGGCGACCCACATCGATGAGGTCGTGGACTCCCCGTGCCGCGGTGAGACTGCCCACGTAGATGGCACGCCCAGGGGACGAGGGGACCACCTGCGCAGGCATCATGGGGGTGTTGGGCACCACGGGGTGCACCAAGGCAAATCTCTCGGCGTAGGCGCGCTCAGCCAGCATGACGTGGGCCCGCCGCTCCGCGGAGGCCTCAGCCCTTCGCACGACTGCCGCGATCGGTCCCCGCAGAGCCTGCGGCAGCCAGCTCTTCATGGCCAGTGTCGACGCCGTGTCCTCGTGCACGTCCCACACAACGGCGGTGTGATCAAGACCGACAGCGGCCGGGATGAGTTCAGGACTGTGAATGAGGATCACGTCGTACTCACTCGCCGTTCGGCGCAGGAGTCGACGCGCAGCCCTCCACGCCCTCACACGATGGCGCCCGTGTGCGCGTGGCAGGTCGATGGCCTGCACCCCCGGCATCGAGGTCGCACCGAAGGCCGTGAAGGGACCGGCCTGCGTCACAGTGTGACCAGCCGCCAGAAGAGCGGCGATTTGTCGCTCCGAGATGCGAGCATCCCGCGGGTCGTGCACCGTGCACATCACGAGGACGCGCACGTCACTCCCCCTCCTGCTCCTCGAGCGTGGCCTGCTCATTGTCATCCCGGCGCTTCCGGCGTCGTTCGCGCATGGCCTTCTTGGTCTTGAGCCCAAAACGTTGCTCGTACTCCGGCACGATGTCATCGGGGTCCCCATCGGCGAGGATGCGGCCCTCATCAAGCCACAGGACTCGGTTGCAGGCGCTGCGAATCGCCCCCATGGAATGGCTCACCAAAAAAATCGTGTCAGCGTCGTCTCGCAGACTCTGGATACGCTCACTACTGCGCTTAACAAACTCACCATCACCGGTCGAGAGCGCCTCATCAATGAGCAAGATCTCATGTGTGACGGCCGAGGCGATAGCGAACTTCAACCGTGCCGACATGCCGGACGAGTAGGTGCTCATGGGCATATGTATGGCGGAACCGATCCCGCTGAACTCCACCACCGAGGGATAGCGCTCCGTGACCTCCGCCGGTGTCAGTCCCAGCGCCAGCAGACCGAGCTCGACGTTGCGCGATCCGGGAAGCGCCTGCATGAGGGCGGAACTCACACCCAGCATGGTCGGCTGCCCATCCGCGAATACTGATCCCTCATTGGGGGGCAGCAGCCCCGCAATGGCACGCATGAGTGTCGATTTGCCGGCACCGTTCTTGCCGATCACCCCGATGGCGTCTCCCTGACGAGCGACGAATGTCACTCCCCGGAGGGCATGGACTTCGCGCTTGACCGATACCGGGCGGCGCGCCTTGACTCGAAGCCACCAGCGCGCATCCTCAGGCGGTGGCCCCTGGGGTGCCGTCCACACGCGGTAAACGATGTGGAGGTCATCCACGATGACCTTGATGGGCGCCGCGGGATCTCCCGGCTTGGGGGGTGCCACTCCCGAGAAGTCGACTTCGTCGGTGAGATCGATGTCATCAAACTCAAAGTCCTCAGCCGCGGCCATACTCGGCCTCCGCCCTCCAGAAGAACCACACACCGAAGGGCAGGATGATGAGTGTCCAGGCCACAGCAAGAGCCCAATTGATCCAGCCACCCGGGGAAAAGTAGGAGTCCATCAGGGCATCGCGCATGCAGTTGAGAAAGACCGTCCCGGGATTGATCTCGATGATGAATGTCGCCCAGTCGGGCACACCGAGTCGCTCAAGGCGGTCCGCGATGGGAATCATGACCCCGGACATGTAGCCCCACACTCGCAGGAAGTAGGGCAAAACTTCGGAGATATCGCGCACCGTGGCGACGATGCGGGCCATGATCAGTGCCATTCCCACGCTGAAGAGGACGATCAGCAGGAGGGCCACGGGGGCAAGAAGCCACTGCCACGTCACGGGCTCACCCGTGACGAGCAGGATGATGATCATGATCGGGAGTGCGTAGTAGAAGACGCGCAGTTGCTTGCCGACAACCGCAAGGGGAAGCACGGCCCGCGGGAAGTGGATGGAGCGCACGAGGCCCTCATTGCCGGATATCGAGCGTGATCCCGCGGTGACCGACTGGCGAATGAGTGCGAAGGTGAAGACACCGACGGCGAGGAATCCCGTGTAATTCTCAACGCTTCCCCGGCCCCCCATGAGGAAGCCGAACAGGAACCAGTAGAGGGCCATCGTCAGGACCGGATCCATGACCTGCCAGAACTGGCCGAGCCTGCTCTTGGTGTTTTGCTTATCTACACTCGCCTTGGCGAAAGCGCGAATAAAACTCCGCCGTCCCCACACACTGCGCAGGTAGGCAAACAGCGGGGGACGGCTGTTGACCGGCTCAAGGCCGGAAGCCAGCGCAAGTTCCTTCGCGTCGACCTCGCGGCCGTCGACGACAATCAGAGCCGCACCACCTTCGGTCCGGCGGTCACGCCGCGCGTGTCAAAGAGTCGTCGAGATGACGCGATGATGTCATCAAGGTCGTAGAGGCCGTGGTTTTGAAGCAGTACGCACATGTCCGCCTCCGCCACGGCGGTCTCCACGTTGCTGACACATTCCATGGAGGTTGGCCCGAGGCCCCAGGTCTGGACATACGGATCGTGGAATTGCACGACGGCACCCATCTCGATGAGTTCCACGGCGATCGGCTTGGCGGGTGACTCTCGTTGATCGGCGATATCGGGCTTGTAGGTCACTCCGAGGAGCAGGATGCGGGCACCCCGGAGGGCCTTGCCCTCGTCATTGAGCGCGTCTTGGATACGCCGGACGACGTATGAGGGCATTCCCGCGTTGATCTCTTGGGCCAACTCAACGAATCGAAAGGGATAGCCCAACTTCGCCTGGACCTGGTAGGACAGATAGTTGGGATCGATGGGGATGCAATGACCTCCGACGCCGGGGCCGGGGTAAAAGGCATGGAATCCAAAGGGCTTGCTCTTGGCCGCAGCAATGACATCCCACAGGTCGATATCGAGTTCGTGGCAGAAGCGGGCCATCTCGTTCACCAGGGCAATGTTGATATGGCGGTACGTGTTTTCGAGAAGTTTGGCCATCTCCGCCTCGCGCGTCCCCTTGGCGGTCACGACCGTGTCGACGAATCGACCATAAAAAGCGGCAGCCACGGTGGTGCAGGCAGCGGTATGGCCACCGACGACCTTGGGCGTGTTGCGCATGCCAAAGGTGGGGTTGCCGGGGTCAATGCGCTCGGGACTAAAGGCCAGGTGGAAGTCGGTGCCCGCCACGAGTCCACGCGCTTCCAGCACGGGTCGGACCTCATCGTCCGTCGTGCCCGGATAGGTGGTGGACTCCAAGACGACGAGCTGCCCGGGTCGGAGATGGTCCGCAATGGCGCGTGTCGCGCTCAGCACAGCCCCCAGATCGGGGCCACCCTCGGGCGTCAGCGGTGTCGGCACGCAGATCACGATCGTCTCCGCCTCGGCGATAACGTTGGGATCCGTCGTGACGTCAAAGCCCAGGGCGATCATCTCGGCAAGATCGGAATCGCTTAAATCATCCACATGGGAGCGCCCGGCCCTCAGGCCGTCGACAACGGCGGTCGAGGCATCGAGCCCGGTCACGGACAGCCCCGCTCGCGTGGCCTCCTGTGCCAACGGCAGACCGACGTACCCCAGACCGATCACCACGAGATCGCGCGTCATGTCCATCCTTCGTCGTCTCCGCACATGCCGGAAGCCGGGCTACGAGCGGATCGCCGGCACCGGGGGCCTTCGAGCCGGGCGTTCACACCGGAACGCCGACCAAAGCGTACGCCGAACGATAGGCCTCCATCACGGAAGGCCATGTGCGCGTCTCAGCGATCCACCTGCGGGCACGCTCTCCCTGCTCGGCCCGGAGGTCTGGATCCGCCAGGGGCAGGAGGGCCTCGGCCAGCGCCCGAGGATCGTCGGGCCGCACCAGGGCGGAGCCAGGAGCGAGCACCTCGGTGATCGCCGGCAAATCACTCCCCACGGTGGGGATCCCGCGTGCCTGAGCTTCCAGCGGCTTCAACGGTGTCACCAGCCGGTAGACGGAACTATCCCGGCGGGGCAGTCCAAAAACATCGAGTGCATCGAACCACGTCTTGACCTCCTCCACCGGCACACGACCCGGGGAGATCAGGGGAACATGGAGGTCGTGCGCCAGCGCTCGCACCGCCACGAGACCGGGACCGTCCCCGACAATCAGGCCACGCGCATCGATACCCGCCTCACGCAGCAGGGCGATCGCCTCAACAAGGGTGTCCATGCCCTCGTCATCATTAATGGTGGCCACACTCCCGATCCACAGGGCCGACGGCACACCAAGTCGTTCGCGGCTCGCCCGTACGTCGCGGACATCGAGGAAGTCCATGGGCACAGCGTTTGGTGTGATGAAGACCCGCGCCGGGTCAACGCCGCGGGCGATGATCGCATCTCGCATGCCAGTACCCAGCGTTGTCACGACATCCGCGGCGAGGAGGACATCGGTGTGTCGCTGCTGCAGGAGCCGGAAGGTATCGACCTCCCGGGCGTCCTCACCGCCGTGGCGGGCCAGCCACGTGTCCTCGAAGAAGCTGCGGGCCTCGTACGCCACGGGTATCCCTCGGCTACGACCCACCTCACGTGCTGCTGCTGCGTTGACCTGGTCGGACGCGGCGTGCAGGACGTCGGGAAGCAGCCGATCCACCAGATTGCCGAGGAGTCCGGCGTACACAGGCGCCAGGCTTTCCTCCGGCGGCATGACGAGCGGAAGGAGACGGTGATAAGACACCCCATCGAGGACCTGCGGGTCATCCGCACGAAGGTCACCATGGGTCACCGGATAGCCCGGTCGCGTGACAACCCGTGCATCCCACCCCAGATCACGCTGTGCACCGGCGATGCGATGAGTACGAATCGTTGACCCGGCCTGGGTGACGGGGAGCGAATTCGTCACCACGTGCAAAATCCTGGGAGGACCACCCCGGGGCCGCGTCGCGGGTGCTGCCGCGGCAGGGGTGTCGGAGACCCCCTGACTCATGACCGCTAATTGGCGTCGCGCGGATCGCACAGCCCGTCGACCTCGTGAGTCCCGTGGCTTCGCGCTCGCGACCTCTGTGAGTCGGCCCGCGAGGACGGCGAATGCGAGTTCGCAGCCCGCGCGCTCGGGCGCGTCACGGGGGATGGACGCCAGGGCCGCCAGCGCCTGCTCGTAGCGATCGCGGGCAATGGCCCTATCGAGTGCGGAGGCTCCGTCCGGGCGCTTCGGGGAGCGACGCAGCCTCGGGACTGCCCGCTCCAGGGCCGCACGGCCACGAGCCGGGTCCTGGGTGAATCGACGCACGGCGCCGGAGATCGCCAAGGGCACACGCCGCGCGTAGCCGAGCGTCCTCATCTCCACCTCCCGGTCTGGGATACTAGACGCCGGTGACGCAGCGTCACCGGCGACAGGAAGGCCGCGATGACCCTGCTCCACATCACGGGGGCTCGCCCTAACTTCCCCAAGGCCGCTCCGGTCATTGCCGCCCTGGCCCGCATGGGGGTGCGCCAGCGGCTTGTCCACACCGGCCAGCACTACGACGACCGGATGTCGGAGGTCTTCTTTCGCGAGCTCGATCTCCCACGTCCAGACATCAACCTCGGCGTTGGCTCGGGCTCCCATGCCCAGCAGACCGCCGCCATTCTTGTGGGGCTCGAAGAGGAGATGCTCACCACGCGCCCGGAGATGGTGGTCGTCTACGGCGATGTCAATTCCACACTGGCGGCCGCGGTCGCCGCGAGCAAACTGGGCATCCCCATCGCGCATGTCGAGGCGGGGTTGCGGTCCTTCGATATGTCCATGCCGGAGGAGATCAATCGCATCGTCACCGATCGCCTCTCCGACCTCCTGCTCTGCACCAGCCCTGACGCGATCGCGCATCTCGCCCGCGAGGGTGTCGATCCCGAACGCATTCACCTCGTCGGCAATCCAATGATCGACACCCTGCTTGCCAATCTCGATCGACTCGATCCTGAGCGCATGCAAGCACGACTGCAACTGCCGGACACCTATATCGTCGCCACCCTCCATCGCCCGGGCAATGTCGATGACCCCGAGACAGCGGGCGAACTCGTGGCTCTCCTGCATTCTGCTGCCTCGCGCGCTGACATCGTCCTGCCGCTGCATCCCCGCGGACGCGCTGTCCTCGAGGCGCTCGGCCTCGATGACCATCCCCGCGTCCACGTCGTGGAGCCACTCGGCTATCTGGACTTCATGAGCCTTGTCCGTGGGGCCCAAGCGGTGATCACCGACTCCGGAGGGGTGCAGGAGGAGACCACGATGCTGGGCATCCCCTGCCTCACGCTGCGACCCAACACGGAGCGTCCCATCACGATCACGCATGGCACCAACCGCCTCGCCACGCCAGCGACCCTGCTGAGCCTCCTCGACGATGCCCTATCCGGCGATGTTGACGTCGAACGTCGTCCGCCGCTGTGGGATGGACACGCGGGCGAGCGAATCGCCAACATCGTCCTGGACGAACTCCGGGGACGCGACGGTCGATGACCGACCAGGGGATTGGGGAAACGGAGGGATCTCCTCCCGAGCTCCAGGGACGCAGTGCGTCGGGTGCTCGGCTCATGGCGGAACTCCGACAGGCCAATACGCGCGCGGAGCGTGCGGAACGTGAACTCCAGCGCACGCGACAGGGAGCCTCCTACGTCGTCGGAGCCCTGCTCGTCCAGGCGGCCAAGGATCCTCGTCGACTCGTCCTGCTCCCCCGAGACCTCTGGCGGGTCTGGCGACTACGCAAGGCGCGACGTACAACAGGTCGGTCCATCGCACCCGGGGTCCAGCCGCGGGAGATCCTGGATCGTGATGCAACCCGGCTGCTTCTGCCCCGACTGAGCGCGGTCCCAGCCGGCCGCCGCCTCACCATCGCTGGTGCGCTGAGTGCAGCAACGGCGCGGGAGTGGGGTCCCTACGCGGCCGTCAGCATGGCACTCCCCCAGGACGGCACTGCGCTCATCGAGGCCATTGATCCCGACATTGTCGTCATTGATTCTGCCGCCGCCCTGCCCGGGGAGACCTGGTCCCATCTGGGCAATCCGGCTGCCATCGATCGACTCCTGGCCGCGGGCGCCATGGTGGATGCGGCCCATGCACTCGGCCGGCCGGTCGTCCTCCTGCGGATGACGCCCCCGTCTCACACCGCCTTCCTCGCCGACCTTGCTGGCCGCTGCGACCTGGTCGTCGATGGACCAGGGTCGACACGTGTGTCCCCCTGGCATCCGGGCATCGACCCACTCGCCTGGGCCGCGATGACCCCCGATGCCAACGGACTGCTGGTGCCACCCGCCGGGGAGTCCAGGCCAGCGGCACACCTGAGCCAACTGCTCTTCTCGGCATCGATCAACCCCGTCACCGTCGATCCTGCGGCCCCCGTCGACGTCGCCTGGGCGCGCGCGCTCGCTCAGACATCGGCAGGTGTCGCAGACCCCGCCATCGTCTCCTCGCGGACCCTCGGTGCAGGCCGGACCTCCGTCGGCTTACTCGCCTCGGGTCGTCGTGTCCTCAGCGGCGGAGACGCAGATCTGGACACGCTTCTCGCGCGTCGGCCCGATGCACTCACCGCGGCGCTCATCACCTCTGATCCACAGGCCCTGGTGGAAGCCGCCCGACGAGGACCCCCACCACTGACTGCCACGGAGCATCGCGCCGCATTGGCAGCCGTCCTCCTCGCGGCCTCGGCCCCCGTGCAACTCACCCGCCTGGCCGAGCGACTCGGCATAGCAGCGAGGCCCCGGTCATGCTGGGATGTCGCACTCGTTGCTGACGCTGACCTGGACGTTGATCGCATCCTGAGCCAATCCTGGCGCCCGCGCGAGGTGATCACCGATGCCACCATCACTGCGCGGGCTCATCAGGCCCTGGATGAGGCAGGCATCGACGTTGTCGAACGTCCCCCCGGACGAGACGTCGACCCTGCACGACTCGGGCTGACGTCGACGTATGTGGCCCATCAGGTGGACCTGCACCAGCCGCATGACATCCTCGACCTCCTCTCCGGCGCACTGCTGGGCCAGCCCGCACCCGCGCATCCCACGGATGCCCGCATGATGAGGTCGCGATGACCCCACCCGCCCGTCCCGTGCGCGCCCTTGTGTACGGCGACGTCAACCTCAACATCCTGGATGGTTCAGCCATCTGGGTGCAGTCGATGTGCGAGGCGCTCTCCCTCGCGGGGGTCGACGTACGCGTGCTCCTCAAAGCACCCGTGGAGACCACTCGCCTCATCGACCCCGTGCAATCCATGGCTTCGGTGACGGTCATAGACCCGTTTACGTCGGGGATGGCGCCGGGTCGCACGCCGCTCACCGCCGACGAGGCCGTCACCCTCCTGGAACGTCTGGATGCCGAGCAGCCCGCCGATCTCATTGTCGTTCGCGGCCTGCGTCTGGTGACGGCGGCGGCGGCATCGTCGCACCTCACAGGTCGCCTATGGACCTACCTCACGGACATCCCGCACAGTGCCCTGGACATGGATGATGCACAGCGTCAGCACATCGGCGCGATTGCCACCGCCAGCCGCTGGATGCTGTGCCAGACCGAGGAGCTCCGCTCACTCATTGAGGGGACAATCTCGCAGGCAAGCGGGCGTTGCGTCCTGTGGAGTCCCGTCGTGCCACCACCCACCGCCGGTCTCCCCGGGCACAGTCCCCTGACCGACGAGCGGCCCCTGCGCTTGGTCTACACAGGCAAGTTCGCCCCCCTGTGGAACACCCTCGAGATGACGCACCTGCCCGCCCTCATGTCCGATCGCGGCCTCAGCGTCGAGGTGCACATGGTGGGCGACAAAATCCATGACGTTCCCGGAGACCCGGAATGGTCAGGTCGGATGCGGGCGGCCCTGGAGGGGACCCCCGGGGTCATCTGGCACGGTGGCATGCCGCGCCAGGAGGCCATGACTCTCGCTGCATCCGGTGACTTCGGCCTGTCCTGGCGTGATGCCGCCATGGATGCCAGCCTGGAGTTGAGTACCAAGGTGCTGGAGTTTGCCTCCCTCGGTGTCCCCGTCCTGCTCAACCGGACACCGATGCACGAGTCCCTACTCGGCGAGGACTATCCCTTCTACGTAACGGACGAGACGGATATCGCCGAAGCCTGTGCCGAGGTTCTCGCGCGGCCTTCGCTGTGGACCGACGTGTCCGGTGAGGTCTCCACCGCCGTGACGCCCTATGGGATGGCCGCTGCCACAGAGCGGATGCGATCCCTGCTCGAACGCACCTTTCCGTCTCCACCGGATGACCTCGCGGCCACGGCGGCGCGTCTCGGCCGGCCCCTGCGCGTCGGCGTCGCCAGTCACGACCTGAAGTTCTTCAACCGCATCCAGGAACACCTCTCAGCACTGTCCGACGTGGACCTGCGCGTTGACCACTGGGACACCCTGTCCAGCCATGACCCGTCCGTGAGCGAGGACCTCGTGGCCTGGGCGGACGTCATCATTTGTGAATGGGCCGGCCCCAACCTTGTGTGGTACAGCCGGCACACACGTCCCGGTCAACGACTCATCGTCAGGCTTCACCGTTTCGAACTCGATGCCGGCTGGCTGGCTGATGTCCGCATCGATGCCGTCGACCAGATCGTGTGCGTCAGTCCCTTCTACGCCCACCTGACCGCCGAGCGCACCGGATGGCCCATCGAGCGGATTGTGGTCATTCCCAACTGGGTCGACGTGGAGCAATTTGCTCGACCGAAGTTGCGCGGCGCGGAGTACACCCTCGGCATGATCGGTATCTCGCCTCACCGCAAGCGCCCCGATCTCGGTGTCGAGGTGCTCTCCCTGCTACGTCGCCGTGATCGCCGCTACCGCCTGGCGGTGAAGTCCAAACTGCCCTGGGACTACTGGTGGATCTGGCGCAAGCCTGAGGAGCGCATCGCAGCTGAGCGCCTATTCCATCGCCTTCACGAGGATGAGACCGTCGCGGGGGCGGTGACCTTCGATGGATTTGGCGGGGATGTCGCCGCGTGGCTGCGACGCGTGGGCTGGGTGTTGTCCACCTCCGACGATGAGAGCTTCCATCTCGCACCCGCCGAGGGCATGGCATCCGGGGCGGTGCCAGCCCTACTGCCCTGGCCCGGTGCAGACACGATCTACGACGTACGCTGGATTCATGACGACGCACGCAGGATGGCGGACGCGATTCACGAGACCGTCTCGTCGGGTGCGTGGTTGGCCACGGCGCACGTGGCCAACCAGCAGGTCAGGGCGTCGTTCCCTCTTGACAGCGTGTGCGGCACCTGGTCGCGCATCCTGGTCGAAGACCTCTCCCCCGACACAGCACGGGGCACCCTCGCGCGCGGATGAGCCTCGAGCACTAGTCGGCGAGGACGGCGGCGTAGGCGGCGTGACCATCCCGACACCGGGCAATAGCGAGGAGACGCTCCTCATGCAGCAGGGCGACGTGCTCCGACTCCGGGGCGCCCTCGGGCCAGGGTATGCGCACGCCATGACCGATGAGTTCAACCCTGCTGGCAGGGACCTCCACCCAGGCCATGCTCCGACGTGCCGCATCGGCGAGGGTCAACAGCTCGGCCGGGGTGATCAACTCCGGCGCCACCGCATCCGACTCGGCAAAGCCTCCGGAGCGCACCCGACGTAACTCCCGCACATGCCCCACGGTGCCGAGGTCTGCAGCGACGTCGCGCGCGAGCGCGCGCACGTAGGTCCCCGCACTGCCCACCACTCGCACCCGAGCAGTCGTGACGGGAATACCGTCCTGAGTTTCCTGCTTCATCTCGAGCAAGTCGAATGCTGAGACACGCACGGGTCGGACCGGCAGGTCGACCTTCTCACCCGACCGGACGAGGTCATACGCTCGGCGACCATCGAGTTTGATCGCACTCACGGAGCTGGGCCGCTGCAGAATGTCCCCCGTCCATCGAGACATCACGGACGTCAGACTCACTCGGTCAACATCCGCCCCGGGTGCTGTGGTGACCTCTCCCTGCGCATCGTCGGTTACGGTCCCGATGCCGAGCACGAAGGTGCTCACATACTCCTTATCGTCGCCGGCAAGGTAGCCCAGGAGTCGGGTCCCTGCGCCTACGCCGAGCACAAGCACGCCGCCCGCGGCGGGGTCCAGAGTCCCGGCATGTCCCACCTTGCGCGTCCCGAGGGCCTTGCGTGCCGCGGCAACGACGGCATGCGACGACGGGCCCAAAGGCTTGTCGACAACGAGAATCCCGCGGGGCGGGCTACTCGGCATCGGCGACGTCGTCGCGCTGGCGATAGGGATCGGGATCCCCCGCGTACCGGGCGCCAGCAGCCTGGTCATGGACATGGGCGTCGGACTCAGCGGCCGACTTCAGCAATTCGTCGATGTGGGCCGCGGTGTCCGGCAGGGCATCCAGGACGAACTCCAAGGAGGGAGTGTGTTTGATGCCCGTCTGGCGCCCCACCTCGGTACGGAGCATTCCCCGGGCTGATTCCAGGGCCGCCGCCGTCGCTTCCCGCTCCGTCTCGTCGCCGTAGACGGTGTAGAAAACCGTGGCTTCGCGCAGGTCCGATGTCACCCGCGCGTCAGTGACGGTCACAAAGCCCAATCGAGGGTCCTTGATGCGCAAATCCAGTGCCTCGGCCACGATTTCACGCACGCGGTCGGCCAACTTGCGTGCCCTTGCCTCTGAAGCCATCGATGCCTCCTCGTCCTGGATGCGGTTCAGGCGCGAGGCTTTTCGCGCATCTCGTAGGTCTCCACAACGTCATCCACCTTCACGTCGCCGTAACTGCCGAGGTTGATGCCGCACTCAAATCCCTCACGGACCTCGGTCACGTCGTCCTTGAAACGACGCAGCGAGGCAATCGTGAGGTCGTTGGCAACGACGACACCATCGCGCACAAGGCGAGCCTTGGTGTTGCGGCGAATCTCACCGGACCGAATCAGCGATCCGGCGATCGTTCCGAACTTGGAGGACTTGAAGACCTCGCGCACCTCGGCGGTGCCGAGCTGCACTTCTTCAAACTCCGGCTTGAGCATGCCGCGCAGGGCCAACTCGATCTCATCGATGGCCTGGTAGATCACCGAGTAGAAGCGGACATCAACACCCTCCTGCGAGGCGAACTCGGCGACCTTGCCCTCGGGACGCACGTTGAAGCCCACAACAACGGCATCGGAGGCGCTGGCGAGGGTCACATCGCTCTTGGTAATGGCACCGACACCGCGGTGGATGACGCGCAGGGACACGGCATCGCCCACCTCGATCTTGAGCAGGGCATCCTCGAGGGCCTCCACTGAGCCGGAGACGTCACCCTTGAGGATGAGATTGAGCTCACTCTGCTCGCCCTCTTCCAGGCTCTTGAGGAAGTCCTCAAGAGTCCTTCGTGCCCGAGACTTGGCGAGTTGCGCATTGCGTTCGCGCGCCTGTCGGGTTTGAGCGATCTGGCGTGCGATGCGGTCTTCGCTAACGACGAGGAAGGTGTCACCGGCGCCCGGCACAGAGGTGAGACCGAGGACCTGAACGGGGCGCGAGGGGAAGGCCTCAGCGACAGGATTGCCGTCCTCATCGAGCATCGCGCGGACGCGCCCATAGGCATCCCCGGCCACGATCGAGTCACCGAGGCGCAGGGTGCCTCGCTGCACCAGGACCGTCGCGACCGGGCCGCGGCCACGGTCCAGATGCGCCTCAATGGCGACACCCTGAGCATCCTGGTGCGGGTTGGCCCTGAGGTCGAGTGCGGCATCAGCCGTGAGCAGGATGGCCTCGAGGAGTTCCTCGATACCCGTGCCCTTGACCGCTGATACATCAACAAACATCGTGTTCCCGCCGTACTCCTCCGCAACCAATCCGAACTCCGTCAGTTGGCCTCGAACCTTGGCCGGGTCCGCACCCTCCTTGTCGACCTTGTTGACGGCGACCACGATGGGGACCTCAGCCGCCTGAGCATGGTTCAAGGCCTCAATGGTCTGCGGCTTGACGCCGTCATCCGCAGCCACCACCAGGACGGCAATATCGGTCACCTGGGCTCCGCGCGCACGCATCGCCGTGAAGGCCTCATGTCCCGGTGTATCGATGAATGTGACAGCGCGGTCATCGTCTTCGGCCTGGGCGTTGATCTGGTAGGCACCGATGTGCTGGGTGATGCCACCGGCCTCACCCGCGACGACGTTGGTCTTGCGGATCGCATCAAGGAGCTTCGTCTTGCCGTGGTCGACGTGGCCCATGACGGTCACCACAGGAGGTCTCGCCGCGAGATCCTCCTCACCACCCTCATCTTCACCGAAGTCGAGGGAGAAGGACTCGAGCAGCTCGCGATCTTCGTCTTCAGGGGATACGACCTGGACGTCAAAGTCCAATTCCCCACCCAGCAACTTCAACGTGTCGTCATCGACTGATTGCGTCGTCGTGACCATCTCGCCCAACTTGAAGAGCACCGTCACGAGATCGGCGGGACTCGCATCGATCTTCTCGGCGAAGTCGGTCAGGCTTGCCCCGCGCGGCAGTCGCACAACCTGGCCATTGCCGCGCGGCAAGCGCACGCCACCAATGGTCGGCGCCTGCATGTTGTCGAACTCCTGGCGCTTGGCCCGCTTGGACTTGCGACCACGCGATGGCCGGCCACCCGGCTTGCCAAACGCACCCGCTGTGCCACCGCGACCACCGGGTCCGCCACGACCACCGGGTCGACCGGCGAAACCTCCAGGACCAGCAGGCGCACCACCACCCGATGAGGGGAATCCACCGCGTGCGGGACCTCCGGAACCTCCGGGACCTGCGGGTCGTCCTCCACCGGGGCCTGCGGGTCGGCCTCCCCCGGGACCACCGGGCCGCGCGCCACCCGGACCTGCAGGGCGCGTGCCCGGGGCTCCACCGGGCCTGGCCCCCGTCGGGGGTCGGGGCGTGGTGCCGCGGGG
>JANRCR010000014.1 GCA_030726915.1 Candidatus Nanopelagicales bacterium | reverse complement strand
CCAAGGACGCCATCGGACGCACGTGGCAGATGTCGACGATCCAGCTGGACTTCAACCTGCCGGAGCGCTTCGACCTGGAGTACGCCGCTGCGGATGGCACGCGCCAGCGCCCGGTCATGATCCACCGCGCTCTCTTCGGCTCGATCGAGCGCTTCTTCGCCGTCTTGCTCGAGCACTACGCGGGCGCCTTCCCTCCCTGGCTCGCGCCGGTGCAGGTCGTGGCGATTCCCGTCTCGGATGCCCATGTCGACTACCTCTACGACGTCGCCGCGCGCTTGCGCGCGCACGGAATCCGTGTCGAGGTTGATGACGCCGACGACCGCATGCAGAAGAAGATCCGCACGGCACAGAAGTCCAAGGTCCCCTACATGCTCATTGCCGGTGATGACGACATGGCGGCGGGGGCGGTGTCCTTCCGATACCGAGACGGCAGTCAGCGCAATGGAGTGGCCCTGGATGAGGCCGTCGCGGAGATCCTCGACGCGGTGCACGAGCGCCGCCAGGTGGAGAGCGCCCCATGACCGAGGGTCCGGTGCTCGACCACGGCGGGATGCCCGACAGGTGGCAGCGGTTATGGACCCCGCACCGCGAGGCCTACCTCCGGGGCGAGAGTCGACCCGCCCATGACGGTCCGGGCGACGAGTGTCCCTTTTGCCGGGCTCCGGGGATGTCAGGCAAGGACGGTCTCGTTGTCGCGCGGGGGGAGACGGCGTACGTCGTGATGAATCTTTATCCCTACAACTCTGGCCACCTCCTCGTGTGTCCCTACCGACATGTCCCGGACTACACCGATCTTGACCACGCCGAAGTCGCCGAGGTGGGGAGACTGACGCAACGTGCCATGCAGGTGTTGCGGGAGGTGTCGCGAGCGCAAGGATTCAACATCGGGATGAATCAGGGAAAGGTGGGAGGCGCTGGCATTGCCGGGCATCTCCACCAGCACGTCGTCCCTCGATGGGGAGGCGATACAAACTTCCTCCCTGTCGTTGGGCATACAAAGACGATGCCGCAGTTGCTTGCCGATACCCGTGACCTCTTGCAGGAGGCGTGGCCGGCAAGGACCGATTAGCTGCATCGTTCGAAGGAGGCGAGATGGCACAGTTTCGTGGCCCCGATGGGACGGACGTCGCGGCTGCTCTGGCGGCCGCTGGAGTGCACATCGTCCACGCGCCCGGCGATGACGCCCCGCCAGCGCTCATCGCTGAAGTCCTTCCGGTGGGAGAGCGAGATGTCCGCCAGGTGGTCCTCGTCGAACCCCCCGGCGTTGATGATGTGCACACCGGTATGGGCGCGTGGCATATCAATTCCGTCGACGAAGTGCACTATGTGCGCACCGGGCGAGGGCTCGTGCAGTTTGCACTGGCGGAGGGCATCTGCAGTGTTGAGTTGCTCGCGGGAGACGTCATGATTGTGCGCAAGGCCGAGCATCGATACCTGCCACTGGAGTCCCAGGAGTGGGTGATCCGCCATAGCGGGCCGCCTGGCGGCGGTTTAGGAGTGCGCGAGACCGGTCGATCTGCTGAGCCGTGGCCCATCCCTCGCTAAGTCGTCGAGGCCGGGTCCACACGGGGAGTTTCGAAGGTCACCGAGATGCCGTGGCGGGTGGAGAGACGCTCCGAGATGACGTCAGCGTGAGCCTCATCCATGCACCACAGGAGGATCTGCCCGGTCTCGACGGTGACCTCCAGGGTTAATGAGGGGTCTTCCAGGGCCATCTGACGCAGTGCCAGCACCAAGCTCTCGACGTCCTCGGGGGAGTGATCCCTGATCGTGACCGGATGCCGCGGATGGGGCATCCCCCACGGCTCGAGGAGCAGGGGATGGTCGGGAGATGACAGGGTGACGCCGGCCTCCACGCCCGGGATGTCCATGACCGCACCCATGTCGCCCGCACCCAGGGAGGTTGTGTCGGGTGGTGTCGTGACCACGCGAGTGGCACTGTGCAGCCCGGCGACATGCAGATGCATATCGGGTCGCAATGTCCCTGAGAACACGCGGACGAGGCAGGAGGTGCCGTCGTCCGAGTTGGATACCGTCTGCACAACCTCGGCACAGAGCGGTCCGTCGGGGTCGCAGGCGATGGGTTCACGAGGTGAGCCATCAGGTGCGGTGACCATGGGGGGGCTCTGATCCCGCGGTGACGGGAATGCCTTCACCAGGACGTCCAGAAGTTCCTCCATGCCCAAGCCCTCCGGACTGGTCGTCGTGACCAGCAGGGGATAGAGGTGCCCGCTCCTCACCGCCTGCTCCATTCCGGAGACGAGACTTTCCATGGCGATATCGCCTCCGGACAGGAACATGTCCATGAGGTGCTCATCCTCCGACGCGGTGATGATCAGTTCCAGTAGGGCTGATCGGGCATCCGCGATGAGGTCGAGATGTTGGGGATCGGGGGCTCGGTCGACGCAGGAGCCGGTGCTGTAATCGCGAATCCTCAAGGTCAGTATCGCGATGAGACCCGCCACGATCTCGTCATCGGAGTGCAACGGCAGATAAAGCGGGAGCACCCCTTGGCCACCACCGAAGAGGTCTTGGCATTCCTCAACGGTGCCCTCCACGTCCGCCTCATCGTGGTCAGCCTTCGTGAGGACGATGGCGCGGGGCATGCCAACGGCCTCACACTCATCCCACAGCAGTGTGGTCGCCGGATCGATTCCCTCGCTTGCCGAGACGACGAAAAGTGCGGCGTCGGCCGCCCTGAGTCCTGCGCGAACCTCTCCCACAGCGTCGGCGTACCCGTGGGTGTCGAGGATGTTGAGTCGATGGCCCTGCCAATCCAGGGGTGTGAGGCTGAGGCCGTCCTCCGGCTTCCCTCGGGCTGCGCCCTCCGCCACCGCACGACGGCGACTCTGCGCCCCGGTCGCCCGTGCCAGGCCTTCCACCAGGGTGGTCTTCCCGCCGCGGCTGGGGCCGACGAGGACAACATTGCGGATCAGTGCGGGGTCGATGGGGGGCGTGCGGGTCACGGTGCTCCTCGGATCGGGATGAAGGCCTCACCCTTGCCCTATAGGGCCCCCAGCGCAAGGGACGTACGTCGGAGCCCCTGTGGGCCCGTCTGCACCGTACGATGTCACTACCGGATCGGCCGGTGGACGTCGACTCGGCGGCGAGAGACTGTGGATGCGTTCCACGGTCGAGGAGTGGGTGTGCTCAACAATCCAGCGGCCCGCAAGGTGTCAACGGCGGTGCTTGAGCCGGTGGCCAAAGTGCTGCTGAAGCTGCACGTCTCCCCGGACGCGGTGACGGTGGTGGGCACGCTCATCACCTGCACGGCCGCCCTTGTCTTTTTCCCCCGTGGTGACTTCATCCCCGGTGTTCTCATTATTGCGACGTCGGTGATCGCGGACCTCCTCGATGGCACGATGGCGCGATTGTCAGGTCGAGCGGGTCCGTGGGGCAACTTCCTCGATGCCACCCTCGACCGGGTTGCGGATGGATGCGTTTTTGGCGCTCTGCTCCTGTGGGCGGTGTCGACAGGCAATGCGTGGACCACCGCGGCGGCACTCACCTGCCTCGTGGGAGGCCAGGTGATCTCCTATGCGAAGGCCCGTGCCGAGGCGGTGGGCGCGACGGCGAATGTGGGAATCGCAGAGCGGGCCGAGCGACTCATCGTCGTACTCTTCGCCGCCCTGCTGGCCGGCTTTGGAGTCCCCTACGTCCTGCCGGTGGCGCTGGGGATCCTGGCTGTTTTGACTGTCATCACCGTCCTGCAGAGGATCATCGTGGTTCGTCACCAACTCAAGACGCCGTCCAGCGGAGTCGCCGAGTGAGCCTGACCGACACCCTCTCGGACGTCGGCTTCGGCATCGGTTGGGGTGCCGTACGCCATCTACCGGAGCCCGTCGTGGATCGAGGCTTTCGTGCGATCGCGGATCGGACCTATCGCAAGGAGGGCCCGGGAGTTCATCAACTGCGGTCCAACCTCGCGCGCGTCCTTGACGCGGAGTCACGGGGTGCACTCGAGGATGTGACGCGTGACAACCTACGCCTGTATATGCGCTACTGGAGCGAGGTTTTCCGCCTCCCGGCCTGGGATGGCGCTCGCATGCGGGAGTCATTTAACCTGCGCTCCGGGGTCGACCTACTGGATGAGGCCGTCAACTCCGGGCGTGGGGCGATCATGGTGGCCTCGCATTCGGGCAACTGGGATCTTGCTGGCGCCTGGGCCTGCGATCGGTACGGCGGCATCACGACTGTCGCTGAGCAATTGAGACCACAGGCACTCTTCGACAAATTCGTGGCCTATCGACAGTCTCTGGGCATGGAGGTACTTCCTCTCGGCAGCAGTGACACTCTGCGCACTCTTGTACGGCGCTTACGCGAGGGTCGGCTCGTGTGCCTCGTGGCGGATCGGGATATCTCCGGCACCGGGGTGCCGGTGGACTTTTTCGGCGACACGGCTTCGATTCCCGCGGGCCCCGCAACGATGTCCCTGATGACGGGAGCTCCCATCATGCCCGTGCGCCTGTGGCACACGGCTGACGGGCTTCAGGCGCGTGTGGACCCGGCGCTACCCATTCCGACCACGGGAGACCGACCCGAGCGGGTCTTGGAGTTGACCCAGACGATGGCGGATGCGCTCGCGGACAGCATCAGGGAGCACCCCGCCGACTGGCACATGCTGCAGCGTCTGTGGCTCAGCGATCCCCCGACTCGGGTGGCGTCATGACTGCCGGGCGAAGGTGCCCGGCGTGAACATCGGCATTGTGTGCCCCTATGCCTGGGACGCCCCCGGTGGTGTCCAGGCTCATGTGCGCGATCAAGCCGAGACGCTCATGGATCTGGGCCATCAGGTGAGTGTGCTGACGCCTGTGGAGGATCCATCAACCCTGCCCGCCTACGCCGTGGATGGCGGGCGCCCTCGGGCGGTCCCGTACAACGGGTCCGTGGCGCGGCTAACGCTGGGCGTCAAAGCCACCGCGCGTGTACGTCGTTGGATTCGGGAGGGGGGCTTCGACGTGCTGCACGTCCATGAACCGCTGGCCCCGTCGCTGGGAGGGTTGGCCTGCTGGGCCGCGCGCGGACCGATTGTTGCCACCGTGCATTCCTCGGTCGAGCGGTCACGGGTGCTGGTCACCGGCTATTACCTCGCGCAGACCGTACTGGAGAAGATTTCAGCGGTCATCGCCGTCAGCGAACATGCGCGGCGGACGATCGTCGATCACCTGGGCGGAGATGCCGTTCTCATCCCCAACGGCATACGCATCGACCATTTCGCCGGGGTTGAGCCCTTGGTCACGCGGCAGGGACCCATCGTGGGATTCCTCGGCCGCATGGACGAGCCCCGCAAAGGCCTCGCCGTCCTCCTGGAGGCCTTCCCTGACATCCTTGCCCGTCACCCAGAGGCGACCCTGCTGCTGATGGGACCGGGTGACGTGGCTGACGTGCTTGCCGATGTCGCAGACCGATGCCGGGACTCCATTGTGTTCCTGGGGCGCGTCGACGAGCACGACAAGGCGCGTGGACTGGCTGCCATGGATGTCTACGTCGCGCCCAACACCGGAGGGGAGTCCTTCGGAATCATCCTTCTGGAGGCCATGGCCGCAGGCGCACCCGTCGTGGCCAGCGATCTCGATGCCTTTTCCCGGGTGCTGGATGGTGGTCGATGCGGGGTTCTCTTCCCCGTGGGTGATGCGCAGGCGTTGGCCGCCGCTGTCAACTCTGTCCTGGATCGGCCCGAGGAGAGGCAGCGTCTCACCGAGGCTGGTTCACGTCGGGTGATGGTGTACGACTGGAGTCGCGTTGCTGCCGACCTCATTGATGTGTACGCGAGCGTGACCGCGGGACAAGGTCCCGTGCGTGAAGACCTGCGGGGTCAGTTGGTCGGACGATTGGCATCGCGACGACGCGGTCAGGGTGAGCTTGAGTCGGGGAGCGGTCCCTGATGCCCGACTGGTGGTGGTGGGTACCGGTCATTGTTGCCATCTGCCTCGTGGGTCTCTACCTCAGCATGACGGCGGGCCGACTTGATCGCTTGCACCGGCGCATAGAAACCTCCCGCTACGCCCTGGACCTGCAGTTGCTGCGGCGTTCTGCACTGGCACTTGATTTGGCATCCGCGGGGATATTCGACCCCGCGACCACGGTTGTCCTTGCGGATGCGGCCCACGTAGCGCGAGTGGCATCTGATGATGACCTCGTGATGCGAGGGCTTGCAGAGAGCGACCTGACCCGCGTTTTCGTCGCGGCGATCCCAGATGAGCATGACGCCGACGAATTGCGGGCGATGGCCTCTGATCCGTCCATGCTTGAGGACCTACGTGGTATTTGCGTGCGTGTGCAGTTGTCTCGGCGTTTTCATAACGATGCTGTACGCGCCTGTCGACAGGTGCGTCGACAGCGCCTGGTGCGGTGGCTCAGCCTCGCGGGGCGGACCCCGTGGCCCCACACCATGGAGATGGACGACACGCCGCCTCCGGGCCTCATCGCTCGCTGAGGTGGTGAGACGTACCGTGGTCGGATGCGCCTCACTCTGACTCGCACCCTGACCACCGTCACCGCAGCACTGGGGCTCGGTGTTCTGGCTGCGTGCTCCGGCGGTCAGGAGGCGGCGCCCCCGGCGTCGATATCCAGCAGCCCACCGGTGACGTCCTCCGCTCCCGCGAGCCCATCGGCCCTTCCGACACCTTCCGATTCACTCGGCATCCCTCCTGGCGCATCGCCCTTCTCTGGTCTCCCGGGAGGAGAGGGCAAGCCCGTCCTCGCGGTGAAGATCGACAACACGCGCGCGGCGCAACCGCATGCGGGGCTCCAGGCGGCAGATCTGGTCTACGTACAGGAGGTTGAGTGGAATCTGACGCGACTTCTTGCCGTGTTCAACTCATCGATTCCCGACGTTGTCGGGCCGGTGCGGTCAGCACGGATCAGCGACATGGATATCATCGCCCCCTTTGGCCGAGTGGCGTTTTCTAATTCGGGTGCACAGACCAAACTACTCCGGGTCATTGCTCAAGCCAATCTCTACGACGTGTCTGCCACCCGGGTGTACAACGCGTTCCGCGACGATCCGGGTCGTCCGGCACCTGTCAACCACATGGCTGACCCCCGTCTCCTCCTCGCTGCAGCGCCGGACGCGGAGAAGGCACGCGATATCGGCCTGGTCTTCTCCGAGGATCCGCCTGCCGGCGGCACACCCGTGTCCAAAGTGAGCGCCACCTGGCCATCGTCCGGGGTGTCCTTCACCTGGGATAAGGCGACCGGCACCTTCATCGTGGGCCTCAACGGCGAGGAATCCCGATCTAGTGAGGGGGGACCCCAGCGGGCTGCCACCGTGGTCTTTCAGTCCGTCGAACAGACCGATTCGGGATATGGCGATCGCTATGGCGGACGCACACCCTTTATCCAAACAGTGGGGGAGGGTGCGGCCATCGTGTTGCGCGACGGCCGCATGTGGTCGGTCACCTGGGAGCGGCCCAATCGTGAGGAGGGGACCCGCTTCACTCTGCCCGACGGATCCCCCATGCCCTTCGCCATCGGCCAGGAGTGGATCGTCCTGCTGGATGACTCCCTGTCACCCAAGATCACCTGAGACGAGCGCAGAGATCCAACCCTGACTAGCATGGGTCGTGTACTGGTTCCCGACCGTGGGTCCCTAACGTCGTGAGAGGTCGCCGTGTCCACTTCTGTTCCTCACCTCGCCGGCACGACCCGCGTCAAGCGCGGCATGGCCGACATGCTCAAGGGCGGGGTCATCATGGATGTCGTCACCGCGGACCAGGCGCGCATCGCTGAGGACGCCGGTGCCGTCGCCGTCATGGCCCTCGAACGTGTGCCCGCCGATATCCGAGCGCAAGGTGGAGTCGCGCGCATGTCCGACCCGGACATGATCGAAAGTATCCAGGCGGCCGTCACGATCCCGGTCATGGCGAAGGCCCGCATCGGACACTTTGCCGAGGCCCAGGTACTGCAGTCCCTCGGGGTGGACTTTATTGATGAGTCTGAGGTGCTGACCCCGGCCGACTATTCCAACCACATCGATAAGTGGCAGTTCACGATCCCCTTCGTGTGCGGTGCCACCAACCTCGGTGAGGCCTTGCGTCGCATCACCGAAGGTGCTGCGATGGTGCGCTCCAAAGGTGAGGCGGGCACCGGAGACGTCTCGAACGCTGTCACGCACATGCGTCGAATCCTCGACGAAGTCCGTCGGCTGTCCTCCATGCGCGACGATGAACTCTACGTCGCGGCAAAGGAGTTGCAGGCCCCCTACGATCTCGTTGCTGAGGTCGCCCGTGCCGGTGCCCTTCCCGTCGTTTTGTTCACTGCCGGGGGGATTGCCACCCCCGCCGACGCCGCCATGATGATGCAGTTGGGGGCCGATGGCGTATTCGTCGGTTCTGGCATTTTCAAGTCCGGTGAGCCGGTCAAGCGTGCCGAGGCGATCGTCCAGGCCACCCGGCATTTTGATAATCCCGATGTGGTTGCCAAGGTTTCGCGTGGTCTTGGCGAGGCGATGGTGGGGATCAATGTTGCCGACATCCCGGTGCATCATCGTCTCGAAGACCGGGGCTGGTGACTCCAGCACTGAGGATCGGCGTTCTTGCCCTTCAGGGTGACGTCCGTGAGCATCTGGTCGCCTTGCGCGCGTGTGGTGTGGAGGGTGTGGCCGTGGGTGATCGTGCGGCTTTGACCTCCGTCGACGGGCTTGTGCTCCCCGGCGGGGAGTCGACGACAATGTCGAAGTTGGCTGTTCGCGATGGGTTGCTTGAGCCCTTGCGTGAGGCACAGCGGGCGGGACTCCCGATGTTCGGTTCGTGCGCGGGAATGATCATGCTTGCGGATCGCACCCTGGATGCCCGTGAGGATCAGGAGACGATCGGGGGGCTTGATGTCACCGTGCGCCGCAATGCATTCGGGCGCCAGGTGGATTCCTTTGAGGCGGACGTCGATATGGCAATGCTGGGCGGCCCTGCCTTCCCCGCCATCTTCATTCGTGCCCCGTGGGTGGAGGGCGCCGGAGCAGGCGTGGAGGTCCTCGCCCGGATCGACCGCCCGCGTGGGCCCGATACCATCGTGGCCGTCAGGCAGGGACCGCTCGTCGCCACCTCATTTCATCCAGAACTCACCGGGGACACGCGAATCCATGAGATGTTCATCGACATGGTGAGGCAGTACACATGAGCGGCCATTCAAAGTGGGCGACGACCAAGCACAAGAAGGCGGTCGTTGACGCCCGTCGCGGCAAACTCTTTGCCCGATTGATCAAAAACATCGAGGTGGCCACACGTCAAGGTGGTGGCGATCCCTCGGGCAACCCGACCCTGTATGACGCGATTCAAAAGGCCCGCAAGAATTCCGTGCCATTGGACAACATCGAGCGAGCAGTTAAGCGCGGCTCAGGTGTTGAGGCCGGCGGTGCCGATTATCAGACGATCATGTACGAAGGCTACGGGCCGCAGGGGGTGGCCATGCTCGTCGAATGCCTCACCGACAATCGCAACCGAGCCGCTTCCGAGGTCCGCGTCGCGCTCACCCGCAATGGGGGAAGCATGGCCGACCCCGGATCGGTCTCCTACCTTTTCAGTCGTAAGGGTGTTGTCATGGTGCCCCGTGACGAGGGTGTCGACGAGGATGCCATTTTGGCCGCGGTGCTCGACGTCGGAGCTGAGGAGGTCAATGACCTCGGGGACGTGTTTGAGGTGGTCAGTGAGGCCGGGGACGTCGTGGCTGTTCGCAGTGCGCTCCAGGATGCGGGCATCGACTACGACTCCGCTGAGGCGATCTTCGTCCCGAGCATGTCGGTGCCGGTGGACGTCGATACGGCGCGCAAGGTTTTTCGGCTTGTGGAGGCCCTCGAGGACAGCGACGACGTTCAAAATGTCTACAGCAATGTTGACGTCAGCGACGAGGTCCTCGCTCGTCTCGATGCCTAATCGACGGGAGGGACCATGGCCGACTCTGGCCGTCAGCTCACAGGCTGGGATGCAGCGACCTGGCGCACCGCCTCGGGTGATCCCCACCTGAGGTCCACTGTCGTGGCGCTCGTCCTGCTGGACTCTCCGCCCGACTGGCCGAGGCTGCATGCACGAGTGGAGCGCCTCACCCGCATGGTGCCCGTGCTGCGCCAACGCGCCATCCGAGGTGTCTTCGGCGTTGCCTCGCCCCGATTGGCCGGCGACCCTGATTTTGATCTCGACCTGCATCTGCGACGCATGCGGCTTGCCGGTGACGGATCCTGGGCGGAGTTGATGGGTGAGGCACGTCGGGTGAGTTTGACGGACTTCGATCACGACCGGGCCCTGTGGGAGATCGTCCTCGTTGAGGGACTCCAGGGTGGCCGTGCGGCCCTCCTGCTCAAACTGCACCATGCGATCGCGGATGGCCAGGCCACGGTGCTGATCGGGCTCAACCTCGTCGAGTTGACTGCCGAGGCTGACCCGGCCGAGGCCGAAGCCCCTGAGGCACCGTCTGTCAGCGATATTGGAGCGCCCCAGGTCAGTGTGGCCGACATCGTGGACAACGTACGCAGGGGATTTGGGGCAGCGGAGCGCGTCGGTGAGGCGATGATCGCCCTGGCACGAGGGACACTCACCGATCCGGTGAGGACATGGGGGTCCCTGCTCGGCACCGTGGCCTCCGTCGGTCGTTTTGCCGCTGTCCCGGATGGCCCCCTGTCACCCGTGATGATCGAACGCGGCACGACCTATCACTTCGCGGCGTTTGACCTGCCCTTCGCGGCACTTCGGGACTCCGCGAGAGAGCGTGGCCGCAGTGTCAATGACGCCTTCATGGCGGCGGTGGGCCTCGGGCTGGAGCGCTACCACGTCCGACGGGGCACCGTGGTGGACGACTTGCGCTTCAACGTCCCCATCAGTCTGCGTGGGGATCCGGGGGACACATCGGCCCAGGCGGCCAATGCCGTCACCATCGCGCGTTTCACCCTGCCGGTGGCAGGACTCACGGTCGACGAACGCATGGATTCAGCCCATCAGGCGGTCGAGCAGTGGCGCAACGAGCCGGCGCTTCGCTTTGCGGATCCCCTTGCAGAGATTAGTTGGCTCGTGCCCATGCCACTCCTTGCTCAGGCGGCATTCGCGAGTGACGTTACGACGAGCAACGTCCCGGGACCACCCCTACCGCTCTTCGTCGCCGGGGCGCGCATCGCTGGCATGTACCCCCTCGTTGCCACGATCGGTGCCGCAGTCAATGTGACGATGGTGACCTACGACGGCACGGCATTCGTGGGCATCTCTGGAGATGACCGAGCGGTGCCTGATCTCGATGCCCTCGTGGCAGATATGAGATCGGGCTTTGCCACCGTCATTGGCGAGCCCGTAGGACCGGCTGATCCGCTCAGTGAGCCCGGACCCGAGGACGGCACGCCGAAGGCGCGTGCGATCCGGGCTGCGGGTCGTAGCGGGCAGTAGCCTTCGCACAGGTGTTCGTATAGCCGCTCGCTGGGTCGGATGACCACAACTGATCCACGGGCATGTGTGAGGGAGGCTCACGTGCGGGTCATGGGCGTCGATCCCGGCCTCACACGCTGCGGGGTGGGCGTCGTGGAGGGCCGGACCGGTCGCGGATTGCGCCTCATCGACGTCGTCGTCATCCGCACCCCACACGGTGACCCTCTGGCTCAGCGCTTGACCGCGTTGGAGGCCGCCATGGAGGAACTCGTGGAGAGGCACCGTCCCGAGATCATCGCCGTTGAGCGTGTCTTCAGCCAGCACAATCTGCGCACCGTTATGGGCACTGCCCAGGCGGGTGCTGTCGCCGTACTGGCTGCCGGACGACGCGGCATCCCGTTGAGTCTGCGCACTCCGAGCGAGATCAAGGCTGCGGTCACGGGCAGTGGGCGTGCCGATAAGGCCCAGGTTACGGCCATGGTCACGCGCTTGCTCGGACTCTCGGCGCCCGTCAAGCCCGCCGATGCGGCCGATGCGCTAGCGCTGGCAATCACCGAGATTTGGAGGGGCGGGGCCGAGCGCCGCCTACGCGAAGCGATGGCCGGTGCGCGTCGGTGATTGCGTCCATCACCGGGACTGTTGTCGCACTCACCCCTGCCAGTGTGGTCCTCGAGGTCGGCGGGATCGGTATTGCGGTGTCGGTGACCCCTCAGGTAGCCGTGGCGGCTCGCGCCGGAGACCGTCTGGCCCTCCACACGAGTCTCATCGTTCGCGAAGACTCCCTGACGCTGTATGGCTTCCTCGACGGTGATCAACGTGACATCTTTGAGGCGGTGCAAACCGTGACGGGTATTGGACCTCGCACGGCCCTGGCGGTGCTGGCCACACTCTCCCCGGATGGCCTGCGCCGGGCCATCGCATCCGAGGATGTGGCGAGTTTGACCCGCGTTCCCGGGATCGGCACCAAGGGGGCGCAACGCATGATCATCGAGTTGCGTGACCGGATAGGACAGGCCCCCCGTGATGAGGGTGACGGGGATTGGCAGGTGTTGCTGCGGGAGGCGCTCGGGTCCCTCGGCTGGTCGGATCGAGATGCGGAGTCAGCCGTCGCGGCAGTGGTGCCGTCGGCGGGTCCGGAGCCGGATCTATCGACGCTCTTGCGCGCGGCTCTACAGCATCTGGACCGTCGATAATGGTCGAGGATGACGACGATTCCCGAGGTGAGGACGCTGAACGCCTCGTCGACGCCCACGCGGACACGGATGACCGCGCGATAGAGGGCGCGCTTCGACCCCGACGCTTGGACGATTTCATCGGCCAGCCTCGGGTGCGGGCCCAGATGGATGTCATGCTCACTGCCGCTCGACTGCGGGGCCGACCCGCCGATCATGTCCTGTTGTCGGGGCCCCCAGGATTGGGCAAGACCACCCTCGCCATCATCATGGCCGAGGAGATGGAGGCCCCTCTGCGCATCACGAGTGGTCCCGCTCTGCAGCATGCCGGCGACCTCGCTGCCGTCCTATCCAGTCTTCAGCCCGGTGAGGTCCTTTTCATCGACGAGATTCATAGGGTCGCGCGCACGGCGGAGGAGATGCTCTACGTCGCCATGGAGGATTTCCGCGTAGACGTGATTGTGGGCAAGGGTCCCGGAGCCACGGCACTGCCTTTGGATATCGCCCCCTTCACACTCGTCGGTGCAACCACGCGCGCAGGGCTTCTGCCCGGCCCCCTTCGTGATCGGTTCGGCTTCACCGCGCATCTGGACTTTTACGACGAGTCGGATCTGCGCGTCATTATCGAGCGGTCAGCCGGTTTGCTTGCGGTGACGATCGATGACCGGGGAGTGCAGGAGATCGCCCGGCGCTCCCGAGGGACACCCCGCATCGCCAACCGCCTCCTACGCCGTGTGCGAGATTGGTCGCAGGTGCACGGCAGCGGTCGTATCGATCACGGGTCGGCCCGATCGGCGCTCGACCTGTATGAGGTTGATGCCTTTGGTCTGGATCGACTCGATCGCGCCGTCCTCAACGCCATCGTGCATCGATTCGCCGGAGGGCCCGTGGGCTTGTCGACTCTGGCCGTTGCCGTCGGGGAGGAGGCCGAGACGGTCGAGACCGTGGCGGAGCCTTTCCTGGTGCGCAGCGGCCTGCTCCTGCGGACACCGCGTGGCCGAGTGGCGACCCCTGCTGCGTATGAGCACCTGGGTCTGGGCTCACGAGCGCCCGACTGGGCGGATCAGGGGTTGCTGGGACTCGACGACGAGCCCGAACGGGGAGCGGGATAGTCTTCTCCATCGGAGTGCGCCCGGCCTCGGTGCGCCACATCCGCCCATCGTCAAGGAGCGCGTCGTGGAAAATCTGGGCACCCTGCTGCCGATCCTGCTGATCGGGGTGGTCTTTTATCTGCTCATCATGAGGCCGGCCCGTATGCGGCAGCGCAAGCAGGCGCAAATGATGTCGGCACTGGCTCCGGGATCCCGCGTCATGACGACGTCGGGGATCTACGGCACCCTGATAGCGATGGAGGAGGACGACGCCGAGGTCGAGATCGCCCCCGGCGTGGTCATTCGGGTTGTGAAAGCGGCGATCGCTAAGGTCATCGAGCCCGAGCCGGTGACCTCGACCGAAGACGCTGCGTCCACCGACGATAACGCCTAGTAACACCCACCTAAGGAACTCACGTGCCTTCCGCCACCCGCAGCAGTCGTACCGGGTCGACTTCTCATCCCGGGCGTCTTCTTGTCATCATCACCCTCATCACAGCGGTGATGGCCGTGTGGGCCTTCTGGCCCGGCCAGGACAACACCGTGCGCTTAGGTCTGGACCTGCGCGGAGGCACGCAGGTCATCCTTCAGCCCCAGGCTGTCCAAGAGGGTGCATCCATCACGGATGACCAGGTGGCTCAAACGGTTCAGATCATCCGTCAGCGCGTGGATGGTGTGGGTGTTGCTGAGGCGGAGGTCACCGTCCAGGGGTCCGGCGACAGTGCTGCCATCGTGGTGTCAGTGCCGGATGTGAGTCAGGAGCGACTGGTGGAACTGGTCGGGCGGACCGCCCTGCTGGACTTCCGCCCCGTGTGGACGATCTCGGGACCAGCCCCGGCCAGCGTTGATGACACCACCGTTCCCGCGCCGGATCCCGCGGTGGATGACACGGCGACCTCAGCACAGATTGTCCAGGCCGCGGACAATTCCCCGGAATTCACGGCAGAGGTCGCGGCACTTGATTGCCTCAACCCGATCAACCAGTCCGGGGGAAGCCCGGACGACCCGACATTGTGGCTTGGGACGTGCGATCAGGACGGTGCTGCCAAGTACACCCTTGAGCCGGCGTTTATCCAGGGGACCAACGTCACCGATGCTGCTGCGCAGTTGCCCCAGCAGGGGGTTGGTGGCTGGGTTGTGAGCCTGACCTTTGACAGCGAGGGTGCTCGCGCGCTGGCCTCAGCCTCCCAGGAACTTTCGGCCCTCCCAGAGTGCACCCCCGGGGGCGCGAGCCCATGCAACGCCTTTGCCATCGTTCTCGACGGCGTTGTCGTATCTGCACCGCGGTTCAACGAGCCGATCATCGGGGGTCAGGCGCAGATCGAGGGTGACTTCACCTCGACTGAGGCCCAAGACCTCGCCAACGTCCTGAATTACGGTGCGCTGCCGGTCAACCTCGAGGTCGTGGAGGTCACCAGCGTCTCCGCGACCATCGGTAGCGACCAGTTGCGGGCCGGACTCATCGCGGGGGCCATTGGCTTTGCCCTCATCGTCGTGTTTCTGATGGTGTACTACCGGCTCCTCGGTGTTGTGGCTGTGCTCAGCCTGATCCTGGCTGGTGCCTTGACGTATTTTGCCTTCATCGCGCTCGGCAAGTCGGTGGGCTTCACCTTGACACTGGCCGGAGTGGCCGGAGCGATCGTGTCCATCGGTCTCACAGCCGACTCCTTCATTATCTATTTTGAACGCATCCGTGATGCCTTGCGCGACGGCAAAACGATGCGCCAGTCCGCGGAGGTGGCCTGGGCTTCATCTCGTCGCACCATCCTGGCCGCGGACTTCGTGACCCTGCTGGCAGCGGTCGTGCTCTACGTGGTGTCCGTGGGCAACGTCCGCGGCTTTGCTTTCACACTCGGTCTCATCACGGTCGTTGACCTTCTGGTGGCATTCCTCTTCACCTATCCCGCCACAGTCCTCCTGTGCAAGTCCGCATGGATGCAAAAGGGCACGTGGCTCGGAGGGCTCAGGGCTGGTCGTCGCGATGATGTCCCGGAAGACGAGCGTCCTACCGTGGGAGTGGAGTCCTGATGGCGCGTCGATCCTCGCTCGGAGACCGTCTCTACCGCGGCGAAACCGGCATCAACTTCATCGGCCGCACTCGCACGTGGTTCCTCGTATCCGGCGTGCTCGTGCTCATTTCGCTCGCGGCGCTGGGCTTCCGAGGGCTCAATCTCGGTATTGAGTTCCAAGGGGGTGCGCTGTTCGCCGTGCCCAATGCCACCTGCTCTATCCCGGATGCGCGTGAGATCGCGGCCCAGGCGACCGGCACTGATCCGATCGTCACCGAGACGGGGGCCGGGATCATTCGCGTGCAAACCCCGCCCGTCGATCCAGCGCAGAGCCTGCAGATCACCGAACTCTTGGCCCAGGGCTGCGGGGTGCCCGCGAGCGACATTACGGTCCAGTTGGTCGGCCCCACGTGGGGGGCCGAGATCACATCCAAGGGAATTCAGGCTCTTGCGGTCTTCCTGCTGTTGGTGTCGCTCTTCCTCGCGATCTACTTCGAGTGGCGATTCGCTGTGGCGGCGTTGGTCGCGCTTGCCCACGACGTCATCCTCACCGTGGGGATCTACGCGGTCACGGGCCTGCAGGTCACACCGGCGACCCTCATTGGCTTCCTGACGATTCTGGGATATTCCCTCTACGACACCGTTGTCGTTTTTGACAAGGTCAAGGAGGAGACAAAGGGCATCACGGCTCAGTCCGTCACGACATACGGTGAGGCCGCAAACCGGGCGATCAATCAGGTGCTCGTGAGATCGATCAATACGTCCATCACGTCACTTTTGCCGGTCGTCGCCATCATCGTGGTGGGAGCGGGTCTTCTCGGAGCGGGCACGCTCCTCGACCTAGCGGTTGCTCTCGCGGTGGGCATGGCCGTCGGGGTGTACTCCTCGATCTTCATCGCCACTCCGTTCGCGGTCATGCTCAAGTCGCGTCAGTCGGAGATCAAGGCTCTCGATGCTCGGGTCGCCGCACGGCGTGCTGGGTCGGGCCGACGCGCAGCCGATTCCCAGGAAGCTGCCGCTGCTGCAGTCGGCGGGGTGGATCTAGATCCAGCGGTGCGCAATCAACCCAAGCGCCAACCGCGGTCCAAACGAGGCCGGAAGTAGGCGCACTCCCCACGCTCAACGTGCCTCGACATGGGCGCAGGGCTGCACATCGCGCTTCTGCTCGTACACTAGAACCACACGGTGGGAGGTGCGAGTGACACAAGAGGCGGTGCGCGAGGTCCCCTCTGACACAGGGGCAACTGGTCTGCGCTCGCGTCTTGCGCGGTTCACGGGATCGCGGTCAGGCCCACCTGAGGTGGAGCCGCTCCTGCGCACGCTGCGTCAGTACCATCCCAAATCTGATGTGCGCACCTTGCAACGCGCCTACGAGACGGCTGCGTATCTCCACCGGGATCAAAAGCGTCGCTCCGGTGACCCCTACATCACCCACCCGCTGGCGGTGGCCACCATTCTTGCTGAGTTGGGCATGACGGTGCCAACCCTCTGTGCTGCCTTGCTGCACGACACCGTCGAGGACACCGGCTACTCCCTGGACGAGTTGAGGGAGGACTTTGGCGACGAGGTGGCAGACCTTGTCGATGGCGTGACCAAGTTGGACAAGGTCACCTACGGCGAAGCCTCGGCGGCTGAGACCGTGCGCAAGATGGTGGTGGCTATGGCGCGCGACATTCGCGTGCTGGTCATCAAACTCGCCGATCGCCTGCACAACATGCGCACCTTGAGTTTTATGCCTGCCGAGAAGCAGGAGAAGAAGGCGCGCGAGACGCTAGAAATTTATGCTCCTCTGGCCCATCGGCTCGGCATGAACACGATGAAATGGGAGTTGGAGGACTTGGCCTTCGCCACCCTCTATCCCAAAGTGTTCGAGGAGATCGAGCGACTGGTATCCCAACGGGCGCCCTCGCGCGATCAGTACCTCACCCGGGTCATCTCTGATCTTGAGACGGACATTCGCTCGGCTCGGCTCAAGGTCTCCGTCACCGGGAGGCCCAAGCACCTGTATTCCGTTTATCAAAAGATGGTTGTGCGCGGTCGGGACTTCACGGACATCTACGACCTCGTCGGGGTGCGCATCCTGGTCGAGTCCATCCGTGATTGCTACGCCGTCCTGGGGATCGTTCACGCACGGTGGAGCCCGGTCCCGGGGCGTTTCAAGGATTTCATCGCCATGCCGAAGTTCAACATGTACCAGTCACTCCATACGACCGTCATCGGTCCTGATGGCAAGCCCGTGGAGTTGCAAATTCGCACCTGGGACATGCATCGCGCCGCAGAGTTCGGAGTCGCTGCTCACTGGCGGTACAAGCAACGCGATGTGGGTGGCAAGCAGGGTCCTGATGACTACGGCTGGTTGCGTCAATTGCTCGAATGGCAGCGAGAGACCGAGGACCCTGACGAGTTCCTGGACTCCCTGCGGTATGACCTCTCGTCGTCCGAGGTCTTCGTCTTCACCCCCAAGGGGGACGTTGTCGCCCTACCGCAGGGGAGTACCTCCGTCGATTTTGCCTACAGCGTGCATACCGAGGTGGGTCATCGGTGCGTGGGTGCGCGGGTCAACGGCAAACTCGTCCCGCTGGAGTCGGAGTTGTCCAATGGCGACGTCATTGAGGTGTTCACATCGAAGGCTGATGGCGCGGGACCCAGCCGCGACTGGTTGACCTTTGTGAGATCGCCTCGGGCGCGATCCAAGATCAAGGCGTGGTTCAGCAAGGAACGCCGCGAGGAGGCGATCGAACAGGGCAAGGAGGGGATCGTCCGGGCCATGCGCAAGGAGGGTCTGCCCCTCCAGCGCCTCATGTCCAATCAGGCGATGTCGGCCATCGCTGCCGAGCTTCAGCAGCAGGACGTCTCGGCCCTGTACGCCGCGGTGGGGGACGGGCGTATATCCCCGTCAAGCATTGTTCGCCGGCTGGTGGCTGCGGCCGGCGGTGTCGACGGTGCCGCAGACGATGTGGCTGAGGCATTTACCCCCACGTCCACCTCGAGGGCCATCACCGGAGGGGACCCGGGCGTGATTGTGAAGGGCGCCTCAGACGTGTGGGTCAAGCTTGCGCGATGCTGCACCCCGGTGCCGGGGGATGAGATCATCGGCTTTGTCACCCGTGGTGCCGGAGTTTCTGTGCACCGACGTGCCTGCGTGAACGTGCCGGGTCTTGAAGCCCAGCAGACAGCTGGCTCACGGTTTGTCGACGTGGAGTGGGCGCCATCGGCGACCAGTGTCTTCCTTGTCAATATTCAGGTCGAGGCGTTGGATCGTGCTCGGCTGCTGTCAGACGTCACGCGCGCGCTATCTGATCAGCACGTCAATATCCTCAGCGCTTCTGTGACGACCACGCGTGAGCGCATAGCGCTGTCGCGCTTCACGTTCGAGATGGCAGACCCCAAGCATCTGGGATCGGCGCTCAAGGCCGTGCGGCAGGTGGACGGGGTTTTTGATGCCTATCGCGTCTGATGGCGCGCGGCCCGACCCCAGAGGAACCTCCCACGGGTGAGGTGGGACACCTAGGCAGGACCCGAGAACTCTGTCACGGTGCCCTCAACCGCGGCCAGGAGTGATCGGGTCGAGTCCACAGCGGCTTGAGCGGCATCGATGCGTCGCTGGTCTGCGGTTGCGCGGGCATGATCCAGGTCCTTTTCAGCCCGGATCAAGGCCGATCGGAATCGCTCGGCGGTGTCCTCGGCGCGGGCCCTGCGGGATGGGTCGACTGATTGCGAGCGTCGATCGTCCGCCTGGCGGATCGTGTCCTCCACGACCCGGAGGCGACGTTCGATGCGCTCCTTGTCTTGGCGAGGGACGTGCCCGATGGCCTCCCAGCGTTCCTGGATGCCCCGCAGGGCCTTCTTGGCCGCGCCCACATCGGTGACGGGCAGCAGTGCCTCCGCCTCAGCAGCGAGTGCTCGCTTGCGATCGAGGTTGGCTTTGTATTCAACGTCTCGTTCGGCATTGACAGCGTCCCGGGCGGCAAAGAAGGCATCCTGTGCCGCGCGGAAGCGAGCCCACAGTCGATCCTCGTCCTGACGGCCAGCATGCCCAGCGGACTTCCACCGATCCATCAGGGTGCGGTAGGCGCGGGTTGTCCCCGCCCAGTCTGTTGTCGTCGCCAGCATCTCCGCCTCGCGAATCAGGGATTCCTTCGCGGCAATGGCATCCTTGCGTTCAGCGTCGCGGGATGCAAAATGTTGGCGACGATGGCGATCAAAAACGGTGCGAGCCGCGCTAAACCGCTTCCACAGCGCCTGCTCACGCGTGCGATCAACCCTCGGTGCGGACTTCCACTCTTCCAGAAGGGTGGTAAATCGCTCACCCGTGACCTTCCACTGTTGGGACGTGCTGAGTCCCTCGGCCTCGGCCACGATGGCCTCTCGTGCCGCCAGCGCTGCCTCTCGCTGGCGTCCGCGAGCAGCCTCTCTCTCTGTTCGAGCAGCGGTGAGAAGTGCATCGACGTCGTCGCACACACGGTTGAGCTCGATCACATCGCCGAGAAATGTCGGGCTGGTCAGGGCCTCGCGGGCGTGAGCCACCGCACCGGGTGCCGTATCGAGGCCGCGTCCTTCGCGCAGACGACGAGCTGCCAACTCAACCTCAACGAGGAGGTCGTCATACTTGCGACCGAAGAAGGCGAGCCCCTCATCAGGAGTGCCGGCTGCCCATTGCCCCACGCTGATGTCGCCGTCGGGACTGTGCAGCCACACCGTGCCAGCTTCGTCAATGAAGCCGAAGCGAGCCGGGTCGGTGCGGCGCACCGTAGGCGACGAGGCCGTTGGACGACGTAGTTTCGCCGGGGTGGGCAGTTTGGCCGGGGTGGGCACACCGGAGGCGCTGATCGCGGGGACTGTCGGGGCGGCAGTGAGCGCGGCGGGGACAGGGCTCGGCGATATCTGACCCAGGGGGGTCCGAGTCTCCGGCGTCTCCATGGTGATCTCCGGGGGTACGACAGGCCTGTCCTCGGGAGTGGCCTCCATCGGTGACGTGGCTGGTGCCGCGGGGTCATGGTGTGCCTGCTCGCTCATGGTCTGCTCCTACCGCCGTTATGCCCTACGACCGCGCGAGTGCGGGCGCAACCTTTGCCGTCTCGATCACCACTGGTTGGGCAGGTGGACCGTCCCCACCACCCCCCTCAACGCCGGCAGCGGCAATCCCGCGAACGACGTCGAGGCCAGAAGCCACCGTGCCCCAGAGCGTGTAGCCGGAGGGCAGGGTCGTGTCTTCGTAGACGATAAAGAATTGAGAACCTGCTGTGCCAGGCCCGGCATTCGCCATGGCCACACTGCCGGCGGGGTAGTTGTTTGCACCCTCGGCTGGAAGATTCTCGTCCGGCACGGAGTAGCCGGGGCCTCCGGTGCCATCCCCCTTGGGGTCACCGCACTGGAGGACAAAGATGCCCTCCGTCGTGAGGCGATGGCATGCGGTGAGGTCGAAGTAGCCCTCCTGCGCAAGGAAGAGCATCGAATTGACCGTCTCGGGGGCCTGGTCGGGCTCCGTCTCTATGACGACATCGCCACAGTTGGTGATGAGGGTGAGCGAATACGGTGTGTCGGGCTTCAGCGCATCCTTGGGCGCCGTGGGCCAGGAGAGGTTGTCGGGTCGCGGGGTGGGTGGGGTGGCGCAGGTGATATCCGGTTGAGACGTCGGCGCAGCCGAATCCGAGGGCGCGGGGGAGGGAGAAGCGTCCGGTGGTGTCGTCGGTTCAGGGCTGGGTGACTGACTCGTGTCCGTGGCACCGGTCGTCTCCGTTGCTGTTCCGGCGTCCGAGGGTGTCGCCGGGCGGCTGAGGACCACCCAGGCGATGGCCCCGGCGACGACGACAGCCACGGCAGCAATGGCAACAATGGTGTTGCGGGTGCGGCGATGGTGAGACTGGTCAGCCCGTCGGGCGGCTTGTCGCTCCGCCTTTGCCCTAGCCACCTCGCGCTTACGCTTGCTCGACGTCACCGTCGGCCTCCCGATCCATGTCCGGTCCTATGCAGTCAGTCGGCCCCGTGGCGCTCGAGCAAGGACCGACGCGTGAGTCTAGGCCCTCGCCCCATGCCCGGTAGGCTCATGGGCGATCCCAGGCCGCACTTCCAGGGTCCTTCCCAGTCGGAGGTCACGTATGCCCCTTTGCAGGTCACACGAGCGCATGAGGTCGGTTGACCCCGTGAGGTCATCGTGTTCGTAACCGGCTTCCCTGCGGGGTCATGGGGCACCAATTGTTACGTGGTCGCAACCGGCGAGGGTCAAGACTGCCTGGTGGTGGATCCCGGCCAGGACAGCCTCGACCCACTGGCGGAGGTGCTCGCGGAGCATCGATTGCGCCCCGTGGCCGTCCTGCTCACGCATGGACACATCGATCATGTGTGGTCAGTGGCCCCATTGACGGCAGGTCGTGATATCCCCGCCTACATTCACGCGGATGATCGCTACCGGCTCGCGGATCCAGCGGGCTCAAGTTTTGCGCTGGCCCGGGATCAGTTGCTGGCCATGACCAAGGGCGAGCTCGAACTCACTGAGCCGGAGGATGTGCGCACTTTCGAGGAAGGGGCGGTGTTGGACATCGCTGGGGTGTCGCTGGCCATCGCGCACACTCCGGGCCACACCGAAGGCTCCGCGGTGTTCATCGCCCCACGAGACGGCAACCGCCCTCCGATCATGCTCAGTGGCGACCTCCTGTTTGCCGGGTCGATCGGTCGGACGGATCTGCCGGGTGGCGATCCCCAGGCCATGCAGGAAAGTCTGCGACGGGTGGTTCTGCCGATGGATGACGACACGGTTGTGATGCCGGGCCACGGGGAGCTCACCACAATCGGCAGCGAGAAGGAGCACAATCCCTTCCTGCTCGACATTCAGGGTGGCACCCCAGGGTGGGCGCCACCAACCCGGGGATTGTGATGCCGTCACTTCAAGCGCCCAAGGGCGTCCCCGACTACTACCCGCCCCGCAGTGCCGCCTTTCACGCTGTCCGCGAGGGGCTGAGTGCGCCAGCGGTTCGGGCGGGCTACGGCTATGTCGAGTTGCCCGTCTTTGAGGACACCGCGCTCTTCATTCGAGGTGTCGGTGAGTCAACGGACGTTGTATCCAAGGAGATGTACACCTTCGAGGACCGTGGCGGTCGGATGCTGTCACTTCGACCCGAGGGCACAGCGGGAGTCATGCGACTCGTGGTTGAGCATGGCCTCGAGCGAGGACCGTTGCCGGTCAAGCTGTGGTACGCCGGACCGTTCTTCCGTGCGGAGCGACCCCAACTGGGTCGATATCGACAGTTGCAGCAGGTGGGAATCGAAGCCATAGGCGGTGAAGATCCGGCGATTGACGCCGAGGTGATTGCACTAGCCGACGAGGCGTTCCGGTCGCTGGGGCTGCAGCAGTTCCGGCTGTTGCTCACCTCGCTGGGCTGTGCACAATGTCGCCCGGCGTACCGCGAACATTTGCTGACCTTCCTAGACGCATGTGAGCTCGATGACGCGACACGTGAGCGTGCCCGGCTCAACCCTTTGCGGGTCCTTGATGACAAGCGGGAGATCGTGCAGTCCCAGATTGTGAACGCACCCGTGATGGTGGACCACCTGTGCGGTGAATGCCAGGCGCACTATGACGCCGTGCGTGGATACCTGCGCGCGGCAGGGGTGACGTGGCACGAGGCCCCGCGGCTGGTGCGCGGGTTGGACTACTACACCCGCACGACCTTTGAGTTCCAACACGACCTCCTCGGTGCCCAGTCAGGCATCGGCGGAGGTGGCCGGTATGACGGCCTCATGTCCGCACTAGGGGGGCCGGACATGTCCGGCATCGGATTCGGCATCGGCACCGATCGCACACTTTTGGCGTGCGAGGCCGAGGGGTTCGCGCCGGGGGCCACATCGCTGATCGATGTCTACGTCGTGCCCCTGGGTGATTCGGCGAAGCCCGCAGTGGTAGGGCTGTGCGCCCGATTGCGACGGGCCGGAGTGCGGACGGATATGGCTTTTGGTGATCGTGGACTCAAGGGGGCACTCAAGGCCGCTGACCGCAGCGGAGCACCGTGGGTCGTCATCGTTGGCGAAGACGAAGTAGCCAGTGACACCGCAGTCGTGAAGAACATGGCAAGCGGTGAGCAGGTGACCCTGCCGTGGGAGGGTGTCGTCGCACATCTAGCCGAAGCGATGGACGTCGCATCTCGAGGAGACGATCAGTGATCCGCACGCATGCAGCAGGGACCCTCACCTCCAACGAGGAAGGAACCGACGTCATTCTTGCCGGCTGGGTTGCCCGCAGACGGGATCACGGTGGGGTTGCCTTCCTTGATTTGCGGGACGCAAGTGGCATTGTGCAGGTCGTCATCAATGACCCGGACGTGGCTCACGGTCTGCGGGACGAGTACTGCCTCAAGGTCACCGGTCGGGTGCGTCAGCGTCCGCAGGGCAATGAGAATCCCGACCTCCCCACGGGTGGACTCGAGGTCGAGGCCAGCGATGTTGAGGTGCTGAGCGCCGCTGCCCCCCTTCCCTTCCCCATCGATGACCGGGTCAGCGTGGGTGAGGAGGTGCGCTTGCGCTACCGCTACCTTGACCTTCGTCGCTCGTCCGTGGGTGGCAATATGCGCATGCGTTCTCGACTCAATCACATAGTTCGCGACGTGCTCCTCGACCGTGAGTTCATTGAGATCGAGACACCAACCCTGACGGCGTCGACGCCGGAGGGTGCGCGCGACTTCCTCGTGCCCGCGCGCCTGCAGCCGGGCAATTGGTACGCCCTTCCGCAATCTCCACAATTGTTCAAGCAACTCCTCATGGTGGCGGGCATGGAGCGCTATTTCCAGATTGCTCGCTGCTATCGCGATGAGGACTTCCGAGGCGATCGGCAGCCTGAATTCACCCAGCTCGACATCGAAATGTCGTTCGTCGATCAAGATGATGTCATCGGCGTGGGCGAGGCTGTGGTGCGAGCGCTATGGCAGGACATTCTTGGAATTGATATCGGCGAGGTGCCACGGATGCCCTATGCCGAAGCGATGCGCCGCTTCGGCACCGATAAGCCCGACCTGCGCTTCGGTCTCGAACTCGTCGACCTCACGGAGTACTTCCGCGAGACGCCGTTCCGCGTCTTCCAGGCCCCCTACGTCGGGGCGGTGGTCATGACGGGCGGAGCGGATCAGCCGCGTCGGCAGTTTGACGCGTGGCAGGAGTGGGCAAAGCAGCGTGGGGCTCGGGGCCTCGCCTATGTCACCTTCGGTGCAGATGGCGAGCTCGGTGGCCCGGTCGCTAAGAATCTGTCGGATGCCGAGCGGGCAGGTCTGCAGGCCGTGGTGGGTGCCACGCCGGGTGACTGCGCCTTTTTTGCGGCCGGGTCGGTCGCCGATGCGCGTGCCTTGCTCGGGGCGGCCCGAGTCGAGATCGGCCAGCGTCTGGGCCTCATCGACGAGTCCGCGTGGTCCTTCCTCTGGGTCATTGACGCGCCCATGTTCGAGCGCACCGAGGAGGATGACGGCAGCCAGGGGTGGACCGCCGTGCACCATCCGTTCACATCGCCCAACTCCGATTGGCTCGATACCTTCGAGTGCGCACCCGACCAGGCACTGGCCTGGGCCTACGACATGGTGTGCAACGGCAACGAGATCGGTGGGGGCTCGATCCGCATCCATCGGCGCGATGTGCAGGAGCGGGTGTTCGCACTCCTCGGCATGTCCGACGAGGAGGCGCAGTCGAAGTTCGGCTTCCTCCTCGAGGCCTTCCAGTACGGCCCGCCGCCGCACGGCGGCATCGCCTTCGGCATCGATCGAGTGGCCATGCTGCTCGCGGGCGCTTCGAGCATTCGCGACGTCATTGCCTTCCCCAAGACAGGGGGTGGTCAGGACCCGCTGACCGGTGCCCCGACACCGATCACACCGAAGCAGCGCAAGGAGGCTGGCATCGATGCCGCACCCGTTGCGGAGCGCGCGACCGACTGATCCTTTCCTGCGTCTGCGGTGTGAGGATCCTGATCTCGAGGTCTACGCCGTCGATGGTGATCACGGGGTGCTGCTGCGCACGGGACGCACGTCGGGTGAGATGTGGGTGACCGCCCTCGGTGATGATCCAGCACGCATCCTGGCGCTGATCGACTCCCTGCGCGTCCACAGATTCGATGGAGTGACGGTGCACGATCACGTCTTCGAGCACCTGCCCGACGACATCCGCGGTCCCGATCCCGGCCACTGGTCGCTTTGGGAGTACACCGGTGACCGCCCACCCGCCGAGTGCGCACGTACGGGCCCCGTGAGCGGCCCTTCCGGGTCCGCAACGGCACACACGGTGCGGGAGGTGGTCCGGCTTGACCCTCGGGACCCCCGTATCGACGTGCTGCTTCAGCATTCATCGTCGGCGTACATTCATGCGGGGGATCCCAGTGTCGTGGAGTGGCTGGGGATCGTCGAGGGGTCGGCTCTTCGGGCGGTGGGGGCCCGCGTTAGGGCGGCCTACGGCAGTGCCCACCTGGTGAGCATCTGCACTGATCCGGCGCACCGTGGACGTGGACTGGGCCGGGCTGTCACCACGGCCCTCGTGGGATCTGCGCTGGATGCGGGGGCGCCTCGGGTGTGGCTGGAGATGTACGCCGACAACGCGGCAGCGGCCGTGGCGTATCGCGCGGCGGGGTTCACGGAGCAGGGCCGCTACCGATCCGCAGCTACGCGTAGTCTGCGCTCGCATGGGAGCGACGCTTTTTGACGAGGCTGCCGGGCCCGAGCGTCCCGGGGCCCCCCTCGCCGTGCGGATGCGGCCGCGCGACGTCAATGACCTCGTCGGCCAACGCCATCTCATCGGGGCCGGCAGCCCCCTCCGACGCTTGCTCGAGGGCGATCCCGCGGCGGCGGTCTCGCTCATCCTGTGGGGCCCACCCGGCACAGGAAAGACGACGTTGGCACACCTGGTGTCGCGAACGACGGGAGCCCGGTTTGTTGAACTGTCCGCTGTAACCGCCGGAGTCAAGGATGTCCGCGCCGTCATTGATTCCGCGCGCGGAGCACTCGGTATGCAGGACCGTGGGACCGTGCTTTTTGTTGACGAGGTCCATCGGTTCAGCAAGACCCAGCAGGATGCGCTGCTGCCCGCCGTTGAAAACGGATGGGTCACTCTCATCGCTGCGACGACTGAGAACCCAAGTTTTTCCATCGTCTCGCCGCTGCTGTCCCGCAGCGTGATCCTCACGCTGGCGCCTCTTGATGATGAGGATCTTGCCGTGGTGCTCGAGCGCGCCCTGGAGGATGCCCGCGGTCTCGGGGGTGAACTCACGATGAGTCAGGAGGCTCGCGACCACCTCGTGCGCATAGCCGGTGGCGACGCCCGGCGGTTGTTGACCGCGCTGGATGCGGTGGCGGGTCTGGTGAAGTCCACCCGTGGGATCGGCTCCCGGGTGGAGCTGGAGGACGTGGAAGCGGCGGTCCTCACAGCCGCGGTGCGATATGACCGAGATGGTGATCAGCACTACGACGTCATCAGCGCCTTCATCAAGAGCGTGCGAGGCAGTGATCCGGATGCGGCGCTGCACTACTTGGCCCGCATGATTGAGGCCGGTGAGGACCCTCGATTCATCGCGCGCAGACTCATGATTTTGGCGAGTGAAGATATTGGCCTGGCGGATCCCTCGGCCCTGCAGGTGGCGGTCGCGGCTGCGCACGCTGTGGCGCTCCTGGGCATGCCCGAGGGGCGTCTTACTCTGGCCCAGGCCACAATCCACCTGGCCCTGAGTCCCAAGTCACCGGCTGTGATCCGGGCGATGGACGCGGCTCAGGCGGATGTCAACGCTGGGCGGATCGGGACGGTTCCGGCCCATCTGCGTGACGCTCATTACCCGGGTGCTCGTGGGCTGGGCCATGGATCGGGGTATCGATATCCCCATGATGAAGCCACCGGGGTTGCTGCGCAGGACTATCTGCCCGACCCCCTGCTCGGGCGGATCTATTACGAGCCGACGCGTCACGGGGCCGAGGCGTCTCGAGCCGATGTGGTCGACCGTCTGGCCCTGTTGCGTCGCGGTCAGGCAGCGAGCACACCGGTCGACCGCACCTAGGGTGGCCCGAGGACTAGGGTTCCCCGTATGCGCAGGACGGTGTGGGTGGCCCTCGGGGCTGCGGGTGGAGTATTCGCGTATCGGCGGGGCCAGCGACTCGTGGAAGAGGCGCGGGCCAAGGGTGTTGTGGGCAGTGTGCAGGCCGCGACGGTGTCGGCGACCGGGCTTGCGGCGTCCGCGCGCTCCCTCCTGGAGACCGTCTCGGGTCCCGGCGTGGGGCAGTCCCCGCCCATCCGTTCCGCCCCCATCACGGGTGCAGCCGCTGCTCGGGTGATCGCCGAGTCACAGGCGGTCCGTTGATGGAGTCGGCGGAGATCCGCACGCGCTTCCTTCGGTATTTCGCTGAACGAGGGCACCAGGTGCTGCCGTCAGCGTCCCTGCTGCTGGACGATCCCACGTTGTTGTTCGTCAATGCCGGCATGGTGCCCTTCAAGCCGTACTTCCTCGGTGAGGTGCCACCGCCGTATCCGCGAGCGACGAGCGTCCAAAAATGTGTGCGCACCCAGGACATCGAAGAGGTGGGCAAGACGACTCGGCACGCGTCCTTCTTCCAGATGGCGGGCAACTTCTCCTTCGGGGACTACTTCAAGTCCGGTGCGATTCCGTTTGCCTGGGAGCTCCTGACCAGCAGCGTGAGTGACGGTGGATACGGATTTGCCGAGGATCGCCTGTGGGTCACCGTCTACGACAGTGATGATGAGGCCGCGGATATTTGGCACGACGTCGTGGGCGTCCCACGCGAGCGCATCCAAAGACGTGGTGCGATGGACAACTATTGGTCCATGGGTGTGCCCGGCCCCGGGGGACCATGCTCAGAGATCTACTACGACCGGGGTGCGGCCTTTGGTCGTGAGGGTGGACCCGTCGTCGATGAGGACCGCTATCTCGAGGTCTGGAATCTGGTGTTCATGCAGGAGGAACTCTCCAAGGTGCGCTCCAAGGAGGATTTCGACGTTGTGCGACCGCTGCCGGCCAAGAACATCGACACGGGTATGGGTCTTGAGCGCATGGCGGCCCTGTTGCAGGGTGTTGACAATATCTACGAGATCGACACCAGCCGGCGCATTCTGGATCGAGCGAGTGCGTTGACCCAGGTGGCCTACGGATCATCGTCCACGTCGGATGTTGCCCTCCGCGTGATTGCGGACCACTCTCGGACCTGCGCTTTCCTGATCAGTGATGGTGTGATCCCGGGCAATGAGGGGCGCGGCTATGTGCTGCGCCGACTCATGCGGCGAGTGATTCGCAATATGCGCATTCTTGGTTGCGAGGCTCCGTCGATCGGCGATCTCATGGAGACAACGATTCTCACCATGGCGCCGCAATACCCTGAACTCAACGATGAGGCGGGGCGCATCCGCTCGGTGTCCGAGCAGGAGGAAGGCGCCTTCCTGCAAACTCTGCGCACGGGTACGCAGATCTTTGACCTCGCGGCCGCCGAAGTCCGCAGCAACGGTGCGGGAGTCCTGCCCGGTGAGCAGGCGTTCGCGCTCCATGACACCTACGGCTTCCCCTTCGACCTCACGCTGGAGATGGCGCGGGAGGAGGGCATTGAGGTTGATGAACCGGGCTTTCGGCGGCTGATGTCCGAGCAGCGTGAGCGCGCCAAGGCGGATGCACGGACCCGCAAGGCTGGCGTCACACCCGTGGTCGCGTATCGGGAGATTCTGGAGACCGGGGGGACCTCCGGCTTCACGGGGTACGTCGATGTGTCGACCGAGGGTGTGGTGACCGGAATCTTGCGCGATGGCCTCGTCGTGCCCGTCGCCCGTGTGGGTGACCATGTCGACGTTGTGCTCAATCGGACGCCGTTCTACGCCGAGTCGGGTGGTCAGCTGGGTGATCACGGCCGGATCCTTGGCCTCTCCGGGTGTGTGGTGGATGTGTACGACGTCCAAAGCCCGGTCCCGGGACTTGTGATTCATCGAGCGACCGTCGCCTCGGGCGAACTCGCCACGGGTGATGAGGTCATCAGCCACGTCGACGTGGAGCGGCGACGCGCCATCTCGCGAGCCCACACGGCCACACATCTTGTGCACCGTGCCTTTCGGGAGTTCCTGGGAGATACAGCGACTCAGATGGGGTCAGAGAATGCCCCCGGGCGGCTGAGATTCGACTTCCCCAGCAACGGACCCGTGGGTGATGCCGTCCTGAGCGACGTAGAAGCACGCGTCAATGACATTCTCTCCGCCGATCTTGAGGTCATGGCCCAGGTCATGACCCTCGATGAGGCGCGGGCCTTTGGGGCCACGGCACTCTTCGGTGAGAAGTACGGCAACGAGGTGCGGGTGATCTCCGTGGGCGACTGGGCCCATGAACTCTGCGGTGGTACTCATGCGCAACGTTCCGGGCAGTTGGGTGTCGTGTCATTTTTGTCCGAGGGATCCATCGGCGCGGGCGTGCGACGCGTTGAGGCTCTGGTGGGTGTGGATGCCTACCGTCACCTTGCGCGGGAGCATGTGCTCATTGATCGACTCAGCGCGCTTGTCAAGGCCCGCCCGGACGAGTTGCCTGATCGCATCGAGTCACTCCTCGCCCGCATGAAGGAGACCGAGCGCGACCTGCAGAAATTCAAGAGTGCGCAACTCACCTCCAGCGTGGATGGGGTTATCGGCGAGGGCCGCGATATTGGCCCCTTCAGGTTGTGGACCTACCGTGCACCCGAGGGTGTCTCAGCCGCGGATCTTCGAGAGTTGGCTCTGCGTGGTCGCGCCACAGCCCGTCCCGACATGGGCGTGGGGATGGTCGGTGCCACGGTCGTCGATGGTCGGGCCGCGCTCATCAGTGTCGTCAACCCGCGGGCACAGGAACTCGGGCTCACCGCACGGGCACTCCTGGACGCAGCACTGCCGGCGATCGATGGTCGCGGGGGAGGCAAGGACGACATAGCCCAGGGCGGGGGGCCGCGACCGGACGGCCTGGACGAGGCCTTCGGTGCCGTCCAGGATTATGTGGCGTCTCTTGCTAGGGGGTCTGCGTCCTGACTCCCGGGGTGCGCATTGCCATCGATGTCGGCTCAGTCCGCGTCGGTGTGGCGCGCAGCGATCCGGGGGGGATACTCGCGGTCCCCGAGGTGACTCTGCCCCGAGATGCCGCGTTTGCCGATGCTCTGGCACGAGTCTGCTCCGACCTGGACGCCCGTGTCATCTATGTGGGGCTGCCCCTGACCCTCGCGGGGATTGCCGGCCCGGCGGCGGACGACGCCGAAGCGGTGGCCATGGATCTCGCCGCCCGTGTCGATGTGCCGGTGCGTCTCATTGACGAGCGGCTGACAACGGTCAGTGCCCAGCAAGCCCTGCACGCGGCGGGTCGGACCACCCGATCTTCGCGATCGGTCATCGATCAGGCGGCGGCGGTGGCCATCTTGGAGCATGCCCTGGCGGCTGAGCGTGCCGCCGGGACTCCCGCGGGCCGAGAGGTTACCGTCAGGGGAGTCGCAGAAGAGTAGACGTCCCGCAGGAAGGAGCGCGTTGCCGTGAGTCAACTTGTGCCCTTCCTGACCGAAGACCCGCTCCCGCCGTCGCGCAATGGCCGCAGCCCGCTGCGGTGGGTGGTGGCAGCCTTGGGAGTTGTCGCGCTGATGGTGGCCACCGTGTGGGTGATCGGCACCGTGCGCGGACTGGCCCCGGAGCAAGGGGTGTCTGTCGTTCCGGGCCTCCCCGTCACGGTCGTTGTGGACAGTGGAGATTCGCTCGGCACCCTCGCCGCAAACCTTGCGGAGGTGGGCGTCGTTGGATCCGCGACGAGCTTTCTCGCCACTGCGGAGTTGGATGAGCGAGCGACGCGGATTGGCCCCGGTGTGTATGCCCTCACGACGGGCATGGATCCTGCGGCGGTCATCGTGGCCATGCTCGACCCGGCATCCCGGGCGGCGCCGTTGGTGCTCCCCGAGGGACTGCGTCTGGACGAAACCTTGCGCATCACGTCCGATCGCACGCAAATCCCCCTGGCGGATCTGGCAGCCGCGGTGGCGGATTCTGTCCCACTGGGGTTGCCCGAATGGAGCAATGGGCGAGCCGAGGGCTTTTTGTTTCCCGCGTCGTATGAGGTGCTGCCCGGCCGGGACGCTGAGGAGGTTCTGGGTGGGATGGTGCGACGATTCACGATTGCGTCGGACGAGGTCAAACTCGAGCGGGGGGCTAAGCGGATCGGACGTACGCCGTATGAGGTGCTGATCATCGCCAGCCTCGTGCAGGCCGAAGCCGCCCCGAGCGACTTCCGCAAGGTGGCTCGAGTGATCTACAACAGGCTCGAGCAGGGGATGAAGTTGCAGTTTGACTCAACGGTCAACTACGCCCTCAAGACCGATACCTTCTTCCTCACTCCGGACATGCTGGCCACGCAGTCGCCGTACAACACCTTCGTGATCGAGGGTCTACCCCCGACGCCGATCAACTCCCCGGGCCAGGAGGCCATCGAGGCGGCGCTGGACCCCGCAGGCGGTGATTGGCTCTACTTCGTCACGGTGGACCCCGACACGTTGACGACACGATTCACGTCCGACTACGCCCAGTTCCTTGTCTGGAAGCAAAAGTTCCGGGACACCTACGCCGCCACGGCGGCACCGATCGCGCCATGAGTGCGCGCCGAGCGGCCGTGGTGGGTTCCCCCATCGCGCACAGCCGATCACCCCTGCTCCATCGGGCTGCCTACGCGGCCTTGGGTTTGGATTGGACCTACGACGCCATCGAGGTCACCCCGGCCGGGCTGGAGGACTTCCTGGCGACGTGTGAGGCCCCTGAATGGGTCGGGCTGTCGCTCACCATGCCGCTGAAGTCTGACGTCATCCCGCTGGTGGATGGAATGTCTGATCTGGGTCGGACCGTGGGCGCCATCAATACGGTTGTGTTTGACGGCACCACGCGCTTGGGACACAACACCGATGTCGGGGGCATGGTGCATGCGCTGGAGGAATGCTCGCAGCGCGTGTTGGCACCCACGTCCGGGGCCATCATCGGCGGAGGAGCGACTGCCCGCAGTGCGCTGGCTGCGCTCGCACAGATGGGCGTGAGGCACGCCGACGTGGTGGTGCGCAGTCCTGAGCGGGCACGTGATCTGGTCGCTATCGCAGCAGCACTGGAGATGGACCTCACCATCCGCACCTGGGACTCACCCGGTCAGGCGCTGACTTCCGATGTCGTGATGTCCACGGTCCCGGCGGGGGTCTCCGACCGGTTTGTCCGCGATATCCCCGAGGTTCCGGGCGTACTCCTGGATGTCGCCTACGCGGGTGGACACGGCGCGTTGGTGGAATCCTGGCGGTCCCGTGGCGGGTCCGCCGCGGATGGGCTTGACCTGCTCCTATGGCAGGCGGCCGATCAGATTCGCATCTTCACCGGCAGCGAGCCGCCGCTGGCGCAGATGCGTGCCGCCCTGATGGCTGGGGATGCAGACATGTCGCTGACCCGCCCCGGGTGAGTGACACGCGTGCCCAACATCGTGAATCCGCCATGGCCGTTGGCATGTGTGGTCCTGCTGATGGGAATCGCGTTGGGTCCCACCCTCGATGCGATGGCCCGGCGATCACTTGCCAGTGCCGATGACGTCTGGCAACGGCGTGGGCTGGCGACCGGGGTACTCGCAGGACTGACGGGCGCCCTCGTGATTGTGTTGGCCCCGCAGGCCAACCTCATCCCCGCATGGTGTGGGCTTGCCCTGGTGGGGACGGTCATCGTGCGCACGGATCTCGCGACCCATCGGATTCCGGATTCCCTGACCGGGGCGTCGTTGCTCATGGGTGCGGGTCTGCTGCTCGTGCCCTGGGATATGGCCGCGTACGGACGTGGTTGGCTGGGCGCCCTAGCCCTGACATCGGTGTTCTTGATCCTCGGGCTCATCGGGCCCACCGGTCTGGGCATGGGAGACGTAAAACTTGCCCCAGCTCTCGGTCTCTATCTTGCCTACCTCGGCTGGGATGAGTTGGTCGTGGGCGTTTTTTCGGGCTTTGTGGCGGCAGCCATCGTGGGCATCGTGGTCGTGATCCGCCAGGGCCGTGCCCGCGGGTCCGCTGCCCAGACGTCGATGGGAGCTGCACTGCACCGAGCGCTGCCCTTTGGGCCCTTCCTGCTCCTGGGTGCAGTAATCGGTCTCGCGGTCGCCTGACTCCGTGCGGGGCCGAGACGGTCTGAGACACTAGGCCCATGATGCGCTGGCTCACGGCAGGGGAGTCCCACGGAGCAGCCCTGGTCGCCATTCTTGAAGGCCTTCCCGCGGGAGTCGAGGTGACAACCGAGGTGATCGGTGAGGACCTGCGACGCCGCCGGCTGGGTGCCGGGCGCGGGGCACGCATGGCCTTCGAACAAGACGAGATCAAGGTCATCGGCGGCGTGCGACACGGTGTGACCATGGGATCCCCCATTGCTATCGAGGTCGCCAACTCCGAATGGCCCAAGTGGCAGGTCGTCATGGCATCGGATCCCGTGGATCCCGCAGAGCTAGCCAGCCTGGCTCGCAATGCCCCCCTGACTCGGCCCCGGCCAGGGCATGCCGATCTTGTGGGCATGCAGAAGTACGACTTTGACGATGCTCGTCCCGTCTTGGAACGAGCGAGTGCGAGAGAGACGGCTGCCCGGGTGGCCCTGGGGGCTGTCGCCCGCGCGTTTTTGCATCAAGTGGGCGGTATTGACGTCCTCAGTCACGTCGTCAGAATTGGTTCGGTGGAGGACGACTCCCATCGCATCCCCACCGAGGCTGACCGCGCACGCGTCGACGCCGATCCCGTTCGCGCCTGTGACGCTGACGTGAGTGAGCGAATGCAAACCGAGATCACGGCTGCTCATCGTGATGGAGACACCCTGGGGGGCGTCGTGGAGGTGGTGGTGCACGGACTGCCACCAGGACTCGGCAGTCATGTGCACTGGGATCGCCGGATCGATGCGCGGTTGGCAGCAGCTCTCATGGGCATCCAAGCCATCAAGGGTGTGGAGGTCGGTGACGGGTTTGATCTCGCTGCTCGACGTGGGTCGGCATCCCAAGACGAGATCATCAGCGAGGACGGAAGGCTCATTCGTACATCGGGCCGGTCGGGTGGCACCGAGGGGGGGATGACAACCGGGGAGACCCTGCGCGTGCGCGCAGCGATGAAGCCCATCTCAACCATTCCTCGCGCACTGGCGACCGTCGACGTCGCCACGGGGGAGGCGGCTAAGGCGATTAATCAGCGCTCCGATGTGTGCGCCGTCCCCGCGGCGGGGATTGTGGCCGAGGCGATGGTGGCCCTGGTCCTCGCTGAAGCGATTCTGGAAAAGTTCGGGGGCGATTCCCTGGGGGAGACACGGCGCAATCTTCAGTCCTACCTCGACAACCTGGTGTTCCGGTGAGGTCCCTTGTCCTCGTGGGCGCACCGGGAGCGGGGAAGTCATCCGTAGGTCGACGCCTAGCGCGCCACTGGGACGTGCCCTTCCAGGACAGCGATCGCTTGGTTGAAGCGCGTCTGGGCCAGAGTGTGGCCGAGATCTTCATCGACCAGGGTGAATCTGTCTTTCGCCAGCACGAGCGTGACGTTATTGAAGAAGCTCTCGTCGATCTCGACGGGGTGCTAGCGCTGGGAGGTGGCGCTGTGCTGAACGACGCGACGCGCGTCCGCCTGGCTGACGAGTCGTGCGTGTGGCTGCGGGTGGGGGTGTCAGAGGCTGCCCGACGTGTCGGACTCAACGCCAGTAGGCCCCTGCTCATGGGCAATGTTCGAGGCACGCTGATCTCACTGCTGGACCAGCGGACTCCCCTGTATGAAGAAGTAGCCACCTGGACGGTGGACACCGACGGTAGGTCCATCGATGACGTTGTTCACGACATCGTGGATCAGGTCGGGGTGGTCGCGTGAGCACCCCTTTGACGAGCGATCACGACGCGACCCACGACGCGACGCGCATTCGTGTCCATGGGGAGCGGCCGTACGACGTTGTCGTTGGGCGTGGTCTCCTCGGTGAGCTGGGGCCGCTGCTGGGGTCCTCCTGCCGCCGCGTCGCTGTTGTCGCTCCCGTCGCCCTGTCGACCACGGCTGAGGCCGTTCGAGAGGATCTGGTGGCTGAGGGGTTTGAGGCCATTGCGCTGGAAGTGCCGAATGGTGAGGAGGCCAAGTCCCCCGAGGTGGCTGCCTTCTGCTGGTCGGTGCTCGGTCAGGCCGGGTTTACCCGGACCGATGCCATCGTGGGCATCGGGGGAGGCGCTACGACGGATCTAGCGGGCTTTGTTGCGGCGACCTGGCTTCGTGGCGTGAAACTCGTTCAGGTGCCGACCACCGTCCTCGGCATGGTGGATGCTGCCGTCGGGGGCAAGACGGGAATCAACACGGAGACGGGTAAGAACCTTGTCGGTGCCTTCCACGAGCCCGTCGGGGTCCTGTGCGATCTGACGGCGTTGGAGACGCTGCCCCCGCATGATCTGGTGGCTGGATTGGCCGAGGCGGTCAAGTGTGGCTTGGTCCGGGATCCGGTGATACTCGACCTGATACGTGACGATCCCCAAGGTGTGCGTGATCCGGATTCCGCGCGGCTCCGCGAGGTGATCGAGAGAGCTATTCGTGTCAAGGCCGACGTCGTATCCCAGGACCTGCGTGAAGCCATCGGAGGAACTCTCGGACGCGAGGTACTCAACTACGGGCACACGTTCGGACATGCCATAGAACGTGTGGAGGACTACCGATGGCGACACGGGGCTGCCATCAGCGTGGGCATGGTCTTTGTCGCTGAACTCGCCCGCTTGGGTGGGCGGTTAAGCGATGATGACGTCGCCGTTCATCGGGACATCCTGGAGTCCCTCGGACTGCCCACGACCTACCCGGCAGGTCGGTGGGATGCACTGCTATCCGTGATGAAGGTCGACAAGAAGGCGCGCGGAGATCTGTTGCGATTCGTTGTCCTTGATGGGATTGGTCGGCCGGGGCTGCTTGAGGGTCCCGATCCAACGCTGCTTGCTGCGGCCTATGCGGAGGTGACCCCATGACCGTGAGACGCGTCCTCGTCCTGAACGGTCCCAATCTCGGTCGACTCGGTGTGCGAGAGCCGGAGATCTACGGCGATACAACACATGCTGAGTTGGTGGCGATGTGCCAAAAGTGGGGGGAGGAACTTTCCCTTGATGTCGAGGTGAGGCAGACGGATTCCGAAGCCGAGTTGATCCTGTGGTTGCAGGAGGCGACCGACGCACGCATACCTGTCGCCGTGAATGCGGGTGCATTCACGCACTACTCGTATGCCCTGCGTGATGCACTCGCTCAGGTTCCCCGCCCGACGATTGAGGTGCATCTATCCAATCCAGCATCGCGCGAGAGCTTTAGGCACACGTCGGTGATTGCCTCGGTGGTCACGGGTTCCATCAGCGGATTTGGCGTACAGTCCTATGCACTGGCCCTTGCCGCCATCGCGAGTTGTTTGGATGAATGATGTGCATGAGACCCGGCGACAGGCTGTCTGGTGGGCTCTTCTAGGTCAGGCGCCCGAGGCCGCCGGCTTCCTGGTGACCTCCCTTGTCAACATTCGCTATCTGACGGGATTCTCGGGCAGCAATGCTGCGTTGTTGCTTCAGCCCTCGGGGGCACTTCTGTGCACCGACGGCCGGTACGTCATCCAGGCAGGGGAGCAATGCCCCGACCTGCGCCTGATTGTTGATCGCGCGAGCGCGTCGGCGCTGTGTCGAGTGTGGGGGGCTACGGCGGTTGGCCCGCTGGCGGTTGAGTCCGACCATGTGAGCGTGGCGGCATTGCGCGGTCTCCAGGGGATGCTCGCTGAGGTTGCGCTGGAGGTGTCGGGAGTCGTGGAGGGGTGTCGCGCGATCAAGGATGATCACGAGATTGCGCAGATCGAACGTGCCTGCTCGATTAGTGACCTCGCGTTGCACGACATTCTTGCCAGTGTCCATGTGGGCGATAGTGAGCGTCAGATAGCCCGGCGGCTGGAAGCAGCGATGTATCACCGGGGGGCAGACGAGGTGTCATTCGCCACCATCATCGCCGCGGGACCCCACTCGGCGAAGCCCCATCACGAACCCACGGACCGACCGATCGAGAGGGGTGATCTCCTGCTCATGGACTTCGGGGCCGCTGTCTCCGGCTACCACGCCGACATGACGCGCACCTTCGTCGTGGGGGAGCCCACGGGCTGGCAACGTGAGATCCACGGGGTCGTCGCGCACGCGCACCGGGCGGGCTGTGCCGCCGCCCAGGCGGGGACACCTCTCGCTGAGGTCGACGGTGCGGCCCGTTCCGTCGTGGCGGAGGCGGGATTTGCCACCTGCTTCGATCACGGGCTGGGCCATGGTGTCGGGTTGCAGATTCACGAGGCGCCGTTCCTCAACCCACGGTCCGAAGGTAGGCTCCCGGCCGGTTCCACCGTGACGGTTGAGCCGGGGATTTATCTCCCCGGCCGGGGCGGGGTGCGCATTGAGGACATCGTCGTGGTGAGTGAGGGGCGCAGCAGGCCGCTGACGTCATCCGGACGTGACCTCATGGTGCTGGGTTAAGGGAACGGGCTGACAGAGAGGGTGTTACGTGGCGACGACGAATGATCTTAAGAACGGACTGGTTCTCAACCTTGATGGGCAACTGTGGGCCGTCGTGGAGTTCCAGCATGTCAAGCCGGGCAAGGGCGGTGCCTTTGTGCGCACAAAGTTGAAGAATGTGCTTTCCGGCAAGGTTGTCGATAAGACTTTCAACGCTGGGGTCAAGGTTGAGACAGCGAACGTTGACAAGCGGGACATGCAGTACCTCTATCGCGATGGCACCGACTGGGTATTCATGGATACGTCGACCTATGACCAGGTCATGATTCCTGCCTCGGTCGTCGGAGACGGTTCGCGCTGGATGCTCGAAAATCAGGAGTGCATCGTCGCGATGCACGAGGGCAATGCGCTGTATGTGGAGTTGCCCGCATCCGTCGAACTCACCATCACATACACGGAGCCAGGTCTGCAGGGTGACCGATCCACGGGGGGGACGAAGCCCGCGACGTTGGAAACCGGCACAGAGATCCAGGTCCCGTTGTTCATTGAGGCGGACACTCGGGTCAAGGTCGACACGCGTGATGGTTCCTACCTCGGTCGTGTCAACTAACCGTGGCTGCCCGGCATAAGGCACGCAAGCGTGCTCTTGACATTCTTTTTCAGTCTGATGTTCGGAGTGCGGATCCACTCGATGTGCTTGCAGAGGCTCGCCGGCTCCGTCGCGATGATGGCGACTCAGAGTTCAATCCGTACGTGGACGAACTTGTCTCGGGTGTCGTGGGCCATCAGGGCCGCATTGATGATGTCCTGTCGACGTACTCCCTCGGTTGGACACTGGAGAGAATGCCCGGGGTCGACCGGGCCATCCTGCGCCTAGCGACGTATGAACTCCTCTGGGGTTCGGTCCCCGATGCCGTGGTGATTGATGAGGCCGTCACCCTCGCCCGCGAGTTGTCCACCGACGATTCACCTGCTTTTGTCAACGGGCTTCTCGCCCGGATCGCTGATCAGCGAGCAACACTTGATCTCGAGGTGTGAGGAGTCCCCATGAGGTGGATTCCCCTAGCGATGGCCGGCGGAGCCCTCGTCGGTGGTGTCGTGGGGGCGACTCTTGTGGCACCCGCCCTCGCGGCGCGAGACCAGGTGGTCCCCAGAGTCAACTCGTGTGTGACGACCGCAACGGGTGAACTGCGGATCATTTCGGCGGATGACACCTGTGCCGCCGGCGAACAGCGACTGGTGTGGAACCAGCGCGGTCTCCCTGGTCCCCGTGGCAGGGAAGGGCCGCGGGGTCAGCAGGGCCCCGCGGGGGCACCGGGAGGACAGGGGCCCCCGGGAGTGACGGGTCCCCAGGGTGCACCCGGGGTCCCCGGGCCGCAGGGTGTGCCGGGCAGTGTGGGCAATCCCGGACCCGAGGGCCCGCAGGGCCCGATAGGGCCGAGTGATGGCTACTCCGCAACGGTGACCGATGACACGGTGCAGGAGACGCCTGTCGTGGTTGCGCGCATTGCGCTCCCCGCGGGCACCTACCTTATTGACGCCACTCTTTATCTCAAACTGCAGAGCGGCGGTGGGATGTTCGACACGGTGTCGTGCGGGATCGGCGGTATTGGCCTGCATGCCATTGCTCTCAATGCATTCGCAGACGTGGGCTATCCGATCACGTCCAGTGTGGACATCGTGGAGCCCGAGGGGGAGATCACGCTGGAATGCGCCAAGGGCCAGCCCGGTGCGGCGCGCGTCAGCGGCACCCTGACAGCGGTGAAGGTCGGCACCCTCCATCTGCAGGACCCGGTGGCTCTGCCGTAGGTGGCAGTGGGTGCCCCGGGTGGGATTCGAACCCACACTGGACGGTGTTTGAGACCGCGTCCTCTACCGGTTGGGATACCGGGGCCAGGATGCAGGGTACCCGCGACGGCCTAGGCTCCTCACGTGACACAGGAACTTCCGCGGATCCTCGTTGCTGAAGATGAGGCTGTCATCCGTTTGGATCTCGTGGAGACTCTCCGAGAAGAGGGCTATCCCGTTATCGGACAGACCGGCAACGGGTTGACGGCGGTGGAACTCATCACAGATTTGCACCCTGATGTGGCGCTCGTGGACATTGCAATGCCGGGGTTGGACGGCATCGAGATTGCCCGGCGCGTGAGCGACATGACGGCGGTTGTGGTGGTCACGGCGTTCGCTCAGCGGGAGCGCGTGACCCAGGCCCGTGACGCCGGTGCCATGTCCTACCTCGTCAAGCCTGTGGGACGCGATGATCTGGTGCCAGCGATCGAGATGGCCTGGTCGGGGTGGTTGACCCTGCGGGACCTTCGAGGGCAGGCGGTGGAGTCGGCTGCGGCTACCGCACGAGTCGAGCAGCGACTTGCCGACCGGCGAGATGTGGAGAGGGCCAAGGGTCGGGTTCGAGATCATCTGGGGCTCAGCGAGGACGAGGCCTACCGGTGGTTGCGGCAGACCGCCATGGACAGACGCGTATCCCTCGCCGAACTGGCGCGGAACCTGTTGGAGCCCGATGGCTCCGGGACTGATCATGGGCCGCGGATCAGCCCTGAAGATAACGAATAGGTAACGCCTCTGGTCACGTTTTCCTAACCATCGGGTGACGATGGCCAGGGGGGTTCGTGCTGGGCCAGCCGACACGGTAGTTTCATCCCACCATCACGGCGACGCCGCGGTCTTCCGCGGTGCGCTATCCCTAAGGAGAAATAAATGACCCGACGCAGCCCGATTGCTGGGGCAGTCGTGGTTCTGGGTGCGGCGAGCCTTGTGCTCGCCGCGTGCGGTGGCAGCACCAGTGGAGATTCGTCGAGCGCCGCTCCGGCCTCGTCCTCCGCTGCGCCGTCATCGTCATCCGCAGAGCCCGCGCCCTCGACTGACTGCCAGAACTCCCAACTGAAGATCGGCACACTTCTGCCGGCGACGGGCAGCCTTGCCTACCTCGGCCCGCCCGAGTACGCAGGTGTTGACCTCGCTGTGAGCGAGATCGATGCTGCGGGTGGCGTGCTCGGCCAGCCCGTTGTCAACGAGTACGGTGACTCCGGCGACACCGAGACCGATATCGCCTCGCAGACCGTTGACTCCCACCTCTCCAAAGGCGTGCAGGTGATCATTGGCGCTGCCTCGTCCGGTGTGACCTTCACGGTCATCGACAAGATCACGAGCAACGGCGTCCTCCAGATCTCGCCGGCCAACACTGCTCCGTCGCTGACCGACTACCCGGACAACGGCCTGTACTTCCGCACGGCTCCTTCCGATTCCCTTCAGGGCGCGGTCCAGGCAGCCCTGGCGATTGACGCCGGCTTCAGCGACGGCGCAACCATCGCGCGCAAGGATCCCTACGGCGAGGGCCTGCAGAATGCCTTCGTTGCGGACTTCGAGGCTGGCGGCGGCACCATCACCACCTCCTTGACCTACGACCCCACCGCGGCAACCTTCGATGCTGAGATCGCGGAGATCGCAGCGGGCAACCCGCAGTTCGTCCAGGTTGTCGGCTTCGATGAGAGCGTCAAGCTCCTCCAGGAAATGATCAAGCAGGGCATCGGCCCGCAGGATGTGCAGATCTACCTGGCTGACGGCAACCTCTCAACGACGGCGTTCAAGGACTTCCCCAAGGACACGATGACCGGCACGATCGGTACCGTCCCCACGGGCGATCCTTCAGTCGACATCGAGGCGTTCAACGCCAAGCTCCTCGGGCAGGATCCTGATCTCACCGACTTCGCCTACGGCGCACAGGCCTACGACGCGACGATCCTCGTTGCGATCGCGGCCGAGTACGCCGGATGCGCCGACGGCACCGCGATCGCTGCGGCCATGCCGATGGTGGCGAATGCCGATGCTGGTGGCGAGGCGTGCGGCACGTACGCCGACTGCGTCGCGATCATCCAGGCGGGCGGACAGCCCAACTACGACGGTGTGACCGGCCCGCTGGACTTCAACGAGTACGGCGATCCCAAGGCAGCGACCATCGACGTGGTGCAGTACCTCACCAACACCAAGTTCGAGAGCATTGAGGTCGTCGGACCCGTCGAGGTTCCCGTCCCGTAAGTCGCACGTTGGTATATCGGTTGGCCCGGCCCCCCTGGGGGCCGGGCCCACCGCGGGTGGGGGGCGTGTGGTCCCGCCATCCA
>JANRCR010000013.1 GCA_030726915.1 Candidatus Nanopelagicales bacterium | reverse complement strand
GATCCACCAGGGGATCACCCGTGGGCTCAGGGCCCGGGCCGGGCGTCGGCTGGGGGGTGGGATCCGGGTTGGGATCGGGGTCGGGCCCCGGTGTCGGGTCCGGGGTGGGTAGGGGGTCGGTCTCAAAGACCGCGGCGAGCGCCCCGTCAAGGGTGTCCTCGAGCGCGACGTTGGCGCCGTAGCCCGCGAGGACCTTGCGCAGAAGCGGGAACCCATCCTGGGTGGCTCGCAGGTACACCGGCTCGACGTACAGCAACCCGCCGTTGAAGGGCAGGGATAGCAGATTGCCGAGGTTGACCTCGGATCCACCGCGGCGCAGCAAAGACAGTTCCGCGCTGATCTCTGGATCGGACTCGAAGTTGTTTTGCACCTGCGTCGGCCCGGGGATCGTCGTGTTGCTCGGCAGTTGGAGCACCCTGATGGTGCCGTAGCCGTCACCCGGTGCTGAGTCCACCGCCATGAAGGCTGCCAGGGTAGGTCTGCGCTGGGGAGCGAACGTCGTCGTGAGGGAGAAGGTCGGCTCCTGCTGGCCGGGCATCTGCAGGGTGAGGTAGTAGGGCGGCTGGAACTGCTGGATGGACTGCGTGGGATCGAAGGGGACAATCCAAAAGTCCGTGCCGTTGTAGAAGGTCGCAGGGTCCGTGACGTGGTAGCGCGACAGGACCACACGCTGCACCTTGAAAAGATCCTGCGGGTAGCGCACATGCGCCTCAATCTCCATGGGCATCGCGCTGCGGGCCTCGACGACACCGGGGAAGGCCTTCATCCACGTCTGCAGGATGGGATCGGACTCGTCCCAGGCGTAGAGATTTACCGTGCCCTCATAGGCATCAACAACTGCCTTGACGGAGTTGCGCGCGTAATTGAGCTGATCACTGGGTGCGATGGCTGCAGAGCCGGTCCGCACGGTGATCGAATCACTGGTCACCTCACCCAGTGACACCCGAGATGAATAGGGGTAGTCGTTGGTCGTGGTGTAGCCGTCGACGATCCACACGATGCGACCGTCGATCACCGCCGGGTAAGGGTCTTGGTCCAACGTCAGCCAGGGTGCGATCTTCTCAACCCGCACCAGAGGGGCGCGGTCCCAGAGGATGCGCGACTCCTCATTGATCAGGTCGGTCAGCAAGATGTTGGACTCCTGGAACTTTGTTGCAAACACAAGCCGTTGGAAGAGTGAGCCCACGGGGGCGCCGCCGTTGCCCGCGTAGGTGTTGTTGACCTGGCCTGTCGGACTGGCATCGTCGGGGTAGTCGAGCTCAATGGGCGTGGTGCCCTCGGGCCCGCCCACGACCGAGTACGTCGGCGACAACTCGCCGAAGTAGATGCGCGGCTCCTCGATGTCGAGCAGCCCCTCGGGTGGGATATCGCTTTCAAAGAAGTCCGGCTGACCCGAGGACTCCGCCGTGTTGTCGTAGGCCGCGACGAGGCCGAAGCCGTGTGTGTAGACAGCATGATCATTGGCCCAGTTGCGCTGGTTATCCGGGATGCCAGCGAGGTTAATCTCGCGCGCCGCGACGATAGCCCCGCGTTGACCGCCTTCCAGGTCATACCGGTCAACATCGAGACTGTTGTTGAAGGAGTAGTAGGCGCGGATCTGCTGCAACTGGTTGTAGGTCGGCGAGGCGAGGGCGGGGTCCAACAGTCGGATGTTGTCGAGTGTGCCGAGATTTGCCTGGACGACCGCCTCACTGGGCACCTCAACCGTGCCGGCGTACTCCTCGATATTCGCGTCGGCGATGCCATAGGCCGAGCGCGTCGCGGTGATATTGCGCTCGATGTAGGGCTGCTCGCGCACCAACTCACTCGGGCGCACCTGGAACTGCTGCACGATCGCGGGGTAGACACCACCCACGAGGATGGAGGTAAGGACGAGCAGACCAAGACCAAGAAGCGGGATAACCCAGTTTTGGATCACCATGTTGACAATGAACAGGGTCGCGGTGATGAGGGCGACAAAGGTGAGGATCTGCAGAGCAGGCAGGACGGCGTTGACGTCGGCGTACTTCATCCCCGTGAAGCCCTGGACGAGCGCCTCACTCTTGACCATGAGCCCGAAGCGATCAAGCCAGTAGGCAGCCGCCTTGAGCAGGAGCAGCAGGGCGATCAGGCCGGATAGGTGCACCTGGGCCGCGCGACTCATCCGATCACCGGGTGGCTGCAGGCGAATGCCGCCGTAGAGATAGTGCGCAGCCAGGGCGAGGCCAATCGCCAGGATCACGACGGTGAAGGCAAAGCCGAGCACGAAGCGAAGGAATGGGTAGATGAATGTGTAGAAGCTGACATCGAGGCCGAACTGGGGATCCGTGATGCCGAAGTCCGTGGAGTTTTGCCAGCGCAGGAAGGTGCCCCACTCCGATGCCGCAGAGAGGCCGGACAGGAGGCCGATGAACACGGCGATCGCTGTCGTGATGAGGATCCGATAGGGATCCAAGGACATGCGGTAGCGCTCGAGGCTCGCCTGCTCCTGGGTGAGGAGTGGCACGCGGGGGCGGAATCGGTAGGCAATCCACAGTGTCCCCGCCAGGACGAATGCCATCGTCAGACCAAAGGAGGCGAAGAGCGCCAGCCGGGTCGTGAGCGTGATCGTGAAGACCTCGGTTTTGGCAACGGATTCAAACCACAGCCAGTCCGTGTAAAAACTGGTGAAGATCACGAAACCGATGACAATGACTGCCAGGACGATGATCGTGGGGAGGAGCACCCTGCCCTTGCGGGGTGCCTGAGCGACGGGTGACGGGGACGTCATCTCAACAACTTACGTCACGCGACTGCAGGTCAGGAGACGGGGCAGGAGGGAAGGACCCCTTGGGCCCTCCACGCGGTCAGAGCGTCAAGGGCTCCGGCCAATGTCGCCACCGGCACGACCGTGAGGCCATCCGGCACGTGCCCGGCCGCCTCCGCACAATGCACCTCTGGCATCAGGAAGAGCGTGGCGCCTGCCCCTCGCGCTCCCGCAAGCTTTTGTCGGATCCCCCCGATCGCACCCACCGCACCCGCGGGATCGATGGTGCCGCTTCCCGCTACATGGCCACCACCGGTCAAATCTTCCGGAGTGAGCTTGTCCACGATGGCAAGGGCAAACATCATGCCCGCGCTCGGTCCGCCGATATCTTGCAGTGTGAACGTGATCGGGAATTCGGCACGGTAGTTGATGCCCACGTTGATGCCGACGTAGCCAACGTCGGGCTCATCCGGCTTCGGTTCTGACACCACCTCGACGTCCACGGCCTGCCCCTCGCGCTCCACGGTGAAAACAAACGTCGAGCCCACAGGCTCCCCCCGGACATCCTCCGCAACATCGGTCGGCGAACGCACCTCGTCCCCATTGATGGCGAGGATGCGCTCACCAGCCTCGATCACCCCGAAGGCCGGCGTTCCCTCGATGACGGCCGTCACGACAACGTCCTCGATCAACTCCTCGCCCACGATATTGAGCGCTGCTGCAATCGCATTCGACTGTGATGTCGAAAAGAGTACGGCGTTGCGCTGCTGCACCTCATCGGTTGTTTGGTCGTCCCTGTAGAGCAACTCTCGCGGCAGGACCGCCCGATTCGGATCCACCCACGCGGCGAGGGCACCAAAAACAGTGAGCGGACTCCGTGGCTCACCCTCTTCGCGAATCGTGGTCATATCCAAAGCGCCCGTCACCGGATATGTCGTTGTCTCACTGATCTCCACCAACGGTGCGCCATCGACCTCACCGATGGTGTTAAAGGTCGGGCCGGGTGACAGCACGATAAAGGGCACGGGTAGGAGGGCTGCGATGGCGAGCAAAACAGCGAGCACGAGTCCCGCGAGGATCGCTACTCGGGCACGGCGACCAGGGCGACGACGCCCAGGGATGTGGGGTGGAGAAGGGTCAGGCGCTGGCGCATCCATGGCTTGCCCACGAGATTCGCTCACGCGAGATTGCGACGCTCGACCGGCCGTCGCGAACGCGTGGGACGCGTGGCTGGCGGTCGGCCGACCGGGTCGGACGAGACCGGGCGATCAGGGCCCTCGCTGGGCAGCGGGCGATCCATCGCCGCACGAAAGCGGGCCATGTCTCCGACGGTCTCATGCGTGTCAGCGGCGCGACGAGGCCGGCTGCGAGAAGCCGCCCACGCCAGGGCCAGCAGGGTCGCCCCGAGAGGAATGAGCCACCACATCAGCGCGGACACGGTGCTCCTCTCAGATCGTCGTGTTTCCCATCGACCGCGGGGGCAGCCGATGGCTCCGCCTAGGGTACGCCCCCGGCGCCGGGGCCACCGACCGAGCACCCGGATGCCCGGGCCCGTACCGTGGTGGTGTGAGCGGCAACCTCCCCTTCGGCTTCGGGGCTCCCGACGATGGATCTGACCCGCCCCCCTTTGACATGAGTCAACTGGGAGCCATGCTTCAGCATCTGGGCAAGCTCCTCGAAAGTGGCGGGGACGGCACCGTCAACTGGGCCCTCGCCCGCGACAGTGCTCGGCAGGCCATCGTGACGGCGGGTGATCCCTCCGTGTCCGACGCCGAGCGGCGCGCCGTGAGTGATGCCATCAGCCTCGCTCAGGTGTGGCTCGACCCCGCCTGCACCTTCCCCGCATCCGCGAGTGGGAGCAATGCCTGGAGCAGGTCGGAGTGGTTGGAGGCGACGTTCCCCGCCTGGCAGCGCATCGTCGCCCCCATCGCGGAACACGTCGCGACCGTCATCTCCTCCAGTGCTCCCGGTGCGGGTGCTCTGCCACCGGAGTTGGCTGCCCTCCTGCCCGAGGGAGCACCACCGGAGGCCCTCGCCATGATGGGGCCGCTCATGGGCATGGCTCGCCAGATGGGCTCCGCCATGTTTGGCATGCAGATGGGTCAGGCACTGGCTGCGCTGGCCGGGGAGGTCGTCGGCTCGAGTGACGTCGGTGTCCCGCTGACCACGGATGGCAAGCCGGCCCTACTGCCGCGCAACGTCGCTGCGTTCGGTGAGGGTCTCGGCATCGACGATGGCGACGTACGCCTATATCTCGCCCTGCGCGAATGCGCGCACCAGCGGCTCTTCACCCAGGTGCCCTGGCTCGCGGCCCGACTCGACGGCGCTGTTGACGCCTACGCCCGCGGGATCCACCTGGATCCGGAGCGGCTCAACGAGGCCATGGGTGGGATCGACCCATCCGCCCTGTCGGATCCGGATCGACTCCGTGAGCTCATGGGTTCGGATCTCTTCGCCATCGGCGAGTCCGAGGAGCAGCAAATCGCCCTGCGCCGACTGGAGACCCTCCTGGCGCTCATCGAGGGATGGGTCGATGACGTGGTCACGCAGGCGTGTGCGGCCACGTTGCCCTCCGCTGATCGACTGGGTGAGGCGGTGCGACGCCGTCGCGCCGCAGGCGGTCCCGCTGAACTCACCTTCACCTCACTCGTCGGCCTGGAATTGCGTCCTCGAGCACTGCGCGAAGCCGCAACCTTGTGGCGTCTCCTGCGCGAGGACAAGGGGATCGCTGCCCGGGACGGGCTCTGGGCCCATCCGGACCTCCTCCCCACAGCAGACGACCTCGCCGACCCCCAGGCATTCCTGTCGGCCGATCCCCTGATCGGCTTCGATGCCGACGACGTCTGAGCCATTCCACGCTGCAGCGGTGCACCTGCTCACGGGGTGGACCGCTCCATCCGCCGATCAAGACACCCTGCGCCGTGACTACCTCCACTTTTTGTCTGAGCACCCCGATGGCCTGCATCGTCAGCAGCGCGCTGGGCACCTCACGGCCAGCGCACTCATCGTGGATCCGACGCGTCAGGTGGTGCTGCTGACACTTCATCCCCTGGTGGGGAGATGGCTGCAGACAGGGGGCCATTGCGAGCCCAGTGACCTGGACCTCCCCGCGGCGGCTCGCCGGGAAGCCGTCGAGGAGGGAGGCATCACGGAGGTCACCATCGATCCTGACCCCCTGCGCCTGGATCGTCATCTTGTGCGCTGCCGGGACGGCGCCGGTGGCGAGACACGGCTGCAGCACCTGGACGTGCAATTCCTCGCCCGAGTCCCCGCAGATGCGGTGGCCATTCCCTCCTCGGAATCACTCGATCTGCGGTGGTGGCCCTGGGATGCACTCCCCGACGGCACCGATGCTTCCGTCCGGAACCTCGTTATGGCTGCCCACGGGCGACTCGGGCCCCTTTTTGACCACGACACGGCGCCCTGACCGGGGCGATCCCCCCATGGCCGCCCCCGCTGCCCTAGGGTGGCGAAGCCGCCCCTTAGGGGCCGGCCCCCCGCCCGGGGGGGCCACGTGAGGCACCGCCTCACAAGCACGAGACGAGGAGGACGGCCATGGCCGAGTCATACACGGGTGAGGCGTACTGCGTGAAGTGCAAGGAGAAGCGCCCCTTCACCGGCAACGTCGAAGAGACAAACGGTCGACGTTTTGCCAAGGGCATCTGCCCGGTCTGCGGCACCAAGGTGACCCGCATCCTGGGCAAGGCCTGACCTAACCTGCAGGATCGGCGTACTGGGTCTCCCATGACGAATGATCCCCGAACGACAGCGCACGTCATCGACGGCGTCGACAGCCTTGGGCTTGTCGGCGCCGTCGAACATTTGGTGGCGATGCCGTCCCTCGGCGGATCCGACGCCGAGGTGGACATCCAAGATGACCTCGCCCGGCAGTGGGACCGTGCCGGATTTAATGTCACGACCTGGGACATCGACGTTGCCGCCATGGCGGCCGCACCAGATTTCCCCGGGATGGAGGTCGAACGCACCGCGGCGCGCGGCCTCATCGCCCGCCTCCCCGGCACCGGCGAAGGACCCACGCTCCTCCTCCTCGGCCACACCGACGTCGTGCCGGCGGGTGACCGCTCCGCCTGGGCCGAGGATCCCTTCAGGCCAGTCCTTCGCGGTGACCGCTTGCTCGGGCGCGGGGCCTGCGACATGAAGGCTGGCATGGCATCCCTGTGGTACGCCGCCCTCGCCCTGCGCGATAGCGGTGTCCGCCTGCGCGGTGATGTTGTCCTCGCAGCCGTAAGCGGTGAGGAGGATGGGGGCCTGGGCACCTACGCACTGCTGCAGGAGGGCATCACCGCGGATGCCTGCATCATCCCCGAACCGACATCTTTGGATCTCATCCCAGCGAACGGCGGTGCGCTCACCTTCCGCCTCACCATTCGCGGTCGAGCAACCCACGCCTCGCGCCGGACCGAGGGGGTCAGCGCGATTGAGAAGTTCCTGCCCGTCCTGGAGGAGTTGCACAGGCTCGAGGCGCGCCGCAATGACGTCGTCGACCCGCTCATGCAACGGTGGCCCATCGCCTATCCACTCTCGATTGGGACGATCCAGGCTGGTGACTGGGCCTCAACCGTGCCGGATCTCCTGACAGCCGAGGGGCGCCTCGGCGTGGCCATCGGTGAGACTCCCGCCCAGGCCCGCGAGGACCTGGAGCAGACACTCGCCCGCCTGAGCGCCGACGACCCCTGGTTGGCCGAGCACCCGATTGAGATCGAATGGTGGGGTGGCCAGTTTGCATCAGGTCGCACCGACCCGCAGCACCCACTCGTCGGCAGCCTCGGCGAGGTGGTGGCCGACGTCCGCGGCGTGACTCCCCAGGTCTACGGCGGCCCCTACGGCTCTGACCTCCGTCTGCTTGTTGCCGCCGGGATTCCCACCGTGCACTTCGGCCCGGGTGAGAGCGCCGCCGCACATGCGCCCAATGAATGGGTCGATGTGCGGGAGACCGTGGACTGCGCCCGCGCATTGGCGGCGTACGCCGTGAGGTTCTGCGGTCTCTCCTGACTCACCTGTGGACGGCGCTTCAGGCGCGGCCGCAATTCATGCGACGCTCCCCGCGTGACCGCCTTCCCACTCGACGCACCCGCGCGCCCCTGGGTGCGCGACGATGTCCCCCTCGTCTGGCGCAGTGACACCAGCGTCGATATCGGTTATCCGCCACACACCCGACGACTCGATCACGTTGATCGCATCGAGATCACCTGGCTGATGTCACTGCGCGGTGATCGGTGTCTCGCCGATGCCCTGACGGACGGTATCCAGCGCGGGATGCGTCGCACTCGGCTCACGTATCTGCTCGGCATCGGCATCAGCACCGGCCTGATCGACGATGCCGGTGCTATCCCCGAGACCCTGCGCGAAGCATCGATCCAGGTGCGAGATCGACTCAGTGGCGATCTCGCAGCAGTCCGCCACATCCACGGGGGCACAGCCCGGGCGCGTGACGTGATCGATCACCGGCAACGATCCGAGGTGTCCATCCGCGGTGCTGGGCCACTCGCCGATGCGGTGTGCCTCTCACTCACCTCGAGCGGCGTCGGCAACGTCCTGCGGGCCGACTCCGCTCACTCCTCATCTCGCCGCCATCGGCGCGCGGCCTCGGAGCGCACCTGCCAGGTGCTCTGTGATGCATCCCATCCTGACGCCGCATCCGATCCTGAGGCTATGGCCCTGGACGTGCCGCACATCAGCGTCACGGCTTTGGGATCGCAGGCCGTGATCGGTCCCCTGGTCGTGCCCGGTCGCACATCCTGCCTGCGGTGCAGGGATCTGCATCGAGCAGATGCGGATCCCGCGTGGCCCAGGCTGGCGGCCCAGTGGGCGCATCGTCGTACACGCCATCCGGCTATCGCAGCCGGCCTCGCGCAGGTCGCGGGTGCCTGGGCCGCCCTGCAGGTGCTCGCGCTCATCGACGCGGGAGTCGACCATGTGGATGCACCCACACTGCAGGGCGCCTTGATCATCACCTTGCCGAGTGCAGGCGTCCGGCGCGAGGCACGGCCGATGCATCCCCTGTGCGGATGCACATGGCCCAGCACCGGCACGGGCAGGCAAACTCAGCCTTCGATCTCCACGAGGTGAACCCGCACGCACGTGGGGCACGCCCGCTGCTCAACCACCCCGGCTCGGGCAAAGGACCAGGTCGGATCGCGCCATTCACCCGCAGTGGCTGTCGGTGGTGCCTCCTGACAGCCACACCAGCAGCACGCGTCGCTCATGACGTCATGGTGACGTCCCCCGGGGTCTAGGGCAACGACATCGGATCCGACGAAACCTCGTGTCGCTGTTCATCGAGCAGGGCCAGCAGGTCAGAGCCGTAGCGGGCGACCTTGTCCGGACCAATGCCGCTGATGGCCAGGAGACCATCGGTATCACTGGGGAGCATCTCCGCGAGGGCCTCCATCGTGGCATCGGTAAAGATGACGTAGGCGGGCACATCACGCTCCCGAGCCTGATCCAGGCGCCAGGCGCGCAGCCGCTCAACAGTTGCTTCGCTGGCCGTGGGCGGGCAGGTGCGACAGCGCAGGCGCGCGCGCTCCGCTCCCGTCACCAGACTGCGACCACAGGATCTGCACGACGCCGGCCCCTGCCTGGCCACCCGCCGCGAGGTGCGGCCTCGGCGGACAGACGAGGTCGGCACAATCCCGGCGGGATCTGAGTCCACCTCGGTGACCTCATCGATGAAACGACTGCGCTGACGCGATCCGCGTCCTCCCGGCTGGCGCGAACGCGACCAGGTGAGGATCAACTCGCGTCGCGCTCTCGTCAGCGCGACGTAAAAGAGTCTCCGCTCCTCGTCGATGCCCTCCGGTGACGTCACCTGCGAATGCGGAAGGGCTCCATCGACGCACCCCGCGATCACGACGGCATCCCATTCCAGGCCCTTGGCCGCATGAATGGTCGCCAGGGTGACCCCTCGCGCCACCGGGGCATGCTGCGCGGCCGCGCGCCGATCGATCTCCTCGACCAGGGACGTCAGGCCACGTCCGTCCTGACCGTGCACAGCCGCGAGGTCAACCAGGGATGCCATCGACTCCCACCGCTCGCGCACCGCACCCGTGGCGCGTGGGGCTTCGGTCGTCCATCCCATGACACTGAGGATGGACGAAACCTGATCGGCCAAGGACCCCTCCTCGGCCACCTCCGTGCCCGAGGCACCGGCCCGAGCAGCACCGCGAATGCGCGTGATGGCCTCGCGGACGACCGGCCTCTCAAAGAATCGCTCCCCCCCGCGAAGTACGAGGGGGATACCCACCTCGGACAGTGACTCCTCGAAAGCCGGCATGAGCGCGTTGATGCGGACCAGGATCGCGATCTCCTCCGCGGGGGTGCCCGCGTCTATGAGGTCTCGGATGTAGGCGGCCACGGCCGTGGCCTCGGCCACCTCGTCGTCGTACGAGCGCACGCTCGGCTGCGGACCCGGACCGCATTGGGAGATGAGGCGACCCTCGGGACGCCCCGATGCGGCAAGAACGGCGTTGGCCCAGGTGACAATCGGCTCGGTGTTGCGGTAGTCGCGGACCAATCGCACCTGGGTGGCATGGGGATAGAGGCTGGGGAAATCCCGCAGGTAGCGATCCGTGGCACCGGCAAAGGAATAGATCGTCTGCGCGGCGTCACCCACGACACAAACCTCCTGACGATCGCCGAGCCACCGTTGGAGCAGGCGATGCTGCACCGGGCTGACATCTTGGAACTCATCGACGGTGAACCACCGGTAGGCCGATCGCACCTCGTCGGCGATATCGGGCCGTTCGCTGAGAATCCCCACGGTCATGAGCAGCACGTCATCAAAATCAATGAGCCGACGCTCCGTCTTGATGTCGTCGTAGGCGGCGTAGATGCGGGCGACCTCGGTCGCAGCCAGTGGGGGGGTGCGCTGGCTGGCACGCTCCGCGTAGGCGTCAGGATCCACCTCCACCTGTTTGGCCCAGGCGATCTCGCCGATGAGGTCACGGACAACCGCCTGATCCGCCGACACCCGGCAGCGACTCGCTGCCTCCGCCACCAGCGGCGCGATGCGCGAGACGACGTCGTACGGCTCACCGCCGATGGCGCGCGGCCAGAAGTGCCGGAGTTGACGCAGGGCCGCGGAGTGAAAGGTGCGCACCTGCATGCCCTCGACGCCGAGACGAAGCAGTCGATCACGCATCTCACCGGCGGCGCGGGTCGTGAAGGTGACGGCGAGTCCGCGCCGCGGATCATGGGCGCCGACCCGCGCGGCGTGGGCAATGCGGTAGGTGACGGCGCGGGTCTTGCCCGTGCCGGCTCCGGCCCAGACGACCACGGGCCCCTCGAGGGCCTCAGCCACGGCCCGCTGCTCGGGGTCGAGGGCATCCAGGAGGTCATCCACCGGGGCATCGTCGCATCCGGGACCGACGCTGCCCCAGACCCCACCGTCCGAGAACTCACCGAGGGACTCCCCGCCGACCGGGTGGCCCCTCCCCGCGTTGCCGAGCCAGCCCGGGAGCGGGAGGATGGCCTCCATGCCCATCACGATGTACACCACGGCCTGGTGCGGCTTCTGCCATCGACTCAAAGCCCAATTGGGGCGCGAGGGCGTTGAGGTCGTGGAGGTCGACATCGAGGCTGACCCCGAGGCGGCTGCTTTTGTCGAGGGGGTCAACGGCGGCAATCAGACGGTGCCCACCCTGGTGTTCGCTGACGGGACAACGATGACAAACCCATCGCTGGGACAGGTGAAGGCCCACCTCGGCCTCGGCTAGGGCCGGATCCAATCCCCCGGCAGAGGCTCACCGAACCACACCTCAATCAACCACCGCGCGATGGAGACGGCGGGTGGCAGGGCCACCTCTCCCGATTCACAGGCCGCGACAAGCTCGGCGCGTGAAAACCAACGCGCCTCGACAATCTCTTCACCATCGACTCTGATGGACGTCGACGTGGCCCGGGCGTGGTAGCCCAGCATGAGCGAGCAGGGGAACGGCCACGGCTGACTGCCGAGGTAGGTCATCTCCCCCACACGCACACCCGCCTCCTCCCACACCTCCCTGCGCACAGCGGCCTCAGCGGACTCACCCGACTCGACGAAGCCGGCGAGGGTCGAGAACCACGTGGGCTGCCACCGTGCCTGACGGCCCAGAAGACATCGATCATCAGCGTCGAGAACCACAACGATGACCGCCGGATCGGTGCGTGGATAGTGCTCACTGCCATGCTCCGGGCACCGTCGCACCCATCCCGCTGACGCGAGCACGGTGAGTGCACCGCAGCGTGCACACCGCGGATGAGTCGCATGCCAATTGTCGAGAGCGATGGCGGTCGTGGCGAGGGCCACCTCGTCCGCCGACAGCTGCGCCCCGATCTCGCGCAAACCCGCAGCGGATGCCGTCACCGGCATGCGAGCGGCAAACCAGGACCGGCCGTCGCTGTCGCTACCGAGGAACATCCGCTCCGTGCCCTGAGGTACCTCGGCGGGGGCGATCGAGTGCAGCCGCACCTGATCCCCCATCTCGACCGGGACCTGACCACCGCTCACCGGCAGCACGAGGGTGGAAGAGGACTCCCAGGTCTGCTGGATCCACGCCTCATTCGTACGCCGCTCCGCCTGGCGATCCACCTGTCCCCGCGCCAGTGCCAGATTCGGGAGAACGATGTCGGGCATGGGGTGAGGGTAGTCGCGGCGTACGCGTGGCACGATGTGGTGTCAGGGGTTGTGCGGCGAGAGGTGGGGCATGGCGGTTTTCATCCGACAGCTCACCGGCATCCGATTCGTAGCCGCCTTCTGGGTCCTGCTCTATCACCTCCAGGATCCACTCGACCGCATCGGCGTCATGGATATCCCCGTCCTGAGCGACGTCATCCGTGTCGGGCGCCTGGGCGTGGATCTTTTCTTCGCACTGTCGGGCTTCATCATCACGCACACCTATCTCAGGCGGTTGGGCCCGCGCCTTGCCGTCGGGGCGACGGTGGAGTTCTGGTGGTTGCGTTTGGCGCGTGTTTATCCCGTGCACTTCGTCATGCTCAACGTCGCCGGGATCGCCATCGTGGCGCAGACATGGGTCACCGGAGTCACGAAGGATCGTCCCTGGCTCACTGTTGGGGACTATCTGCGCAACGTCCTGCTCATCCAGGAGTGGGGGCCACATCCGGACCGGGGCTGGAACGTCGTCGCCTGGTCCCTGTCCATGGAGTGGTTGGCCTACCTGATCTTCCCCCTTCTCGTGCTCGTGCTCTTCGCCCTGCACAAGCGGATGCCCACAGCGGTGCTCGTCCTCGCCTGGTTCGTGGCTCTCACGCCGCTGCTGTGGCGTGGAAGCCTCACCCTCGACCCCTACTACACCGACCTGTGGGGTTCGGTGATTCGTGTCCTGACGGAGTTCACCGCGGGCGCCATCACCTATCTCATCGTTATCCGCCTCATCCCATCCGGCGCCACGGAGCCAACTCCTCGCATCGAGCGCATCGCCACCGTCGTCTCCATGCTCATGCCCATCGTCGTCGTCGCGGGGGCCGTCTTCCTCGGCAACTGGACGACAGCGCAGTCCCCCATCACCTTGACTGATCCTGAGGCGGAGCCACTCCCGCCCTTCTTCCACCTGTGGCTCGTGCCACCCCTCATCATCTGGATCGGAGCATTGGCACTATCCCGTCGAGGACAGGCTCGTTGGTTTGGGACGGACGCCATGATTCTGGGCGGTGTTGTCTCCTACTCCCTCTACATGACGCACCTGGTGTGGTTTGGCGTCTGGCGCGCCGGCACCAACGCCCTCGGGCTCGAGTCGGGTCCGCTGTATGCCGTGGCCATCGTGATTGCCATCGTCGGATCCTTCGGCATCGCCTGGCTGATGTGGAGAATCGTCGAGGAACCATGCCGACGCTTTATGCGTAAGGCTGTCGGGGTCAGGCCCGTGGCACCGGAGGAGACCACCGCGGATCCCGACGCGCGCAATGTCAACGACCGCTAATGATCTGCTCAATCTCGGCTCGGTCGGCCAGATGCTCGGGGCGCACCACCTCACCGGAGCGAACGATGAGGAAGGCAGCATCGATCTGCTCCATGGGGATGCGCGCGAGATCCGCCCAGGCACAGCGGTAGATCGCCAGTTGCAGGTCGCTGAGATGGTCTCGGCCACCGGACTTCCAATCGATGACCTCCACCCTGCCACTCGGTGAGACGAATACCGCATCGATCCTGCCGCGGATGACTCGACCGCCGAGTGCGATCGCGAAGGGCTCCTCAACCGCGATGGGCGTGCGCGCGGAATACGACGAACGGCGGAAGGCTTCACGCAGGGCGGTGAGATCCGGATCTTCATCCAGGTCATCAACCGCGTCAAGGGCCTCAAGATCAAAAAGTGTCTGCACGGCGTACTGACCTTCGATCCAGGCATGCATCTGCGTGCCACGACGCGCTGCCGGATGAGGCCGGCGCGGCATCGGTCGAGCAAGATCCAGCGCATAGCCGGCCGGGTCCTCCGCGAGCTGCACAAGGGCACTCGTGGACAGGTCATCGGGCAGGTGCAGTCGCAGCGGTTCACGCGCCTGCCGCGCCTCATGGAGCAAAGCAGCCGCGGCTGCATCCCAATCCGCGACGACGCGTGCCTCCTCCGCTGATAGATCCAGGGCTCCCGCGGGCTCACGCACGCGTCGAGCCTCCTCCACAGACTGCGCAGCAGCGCGGAGCGCGAGTTGGGCCGTCTCGTCGGGGGGGACGGGCCAGGCACATTGCCGCTCACCGAGGACGGGGTTGGCATCCCCATCCTCAGGTGCGCGGGCCCAGGTGGCGATGTGGCCCCCTCCCGACTCACACCAGGCATGAATGTCCGCGAGATACCTGCCGGGCCCGCGTGGGGTCCGCTGAGATGGGCCCCACCAGTGGCCGCTCACCGTCAGGGAACGCTCCGCGCGCGTGATGGCCACATAGGCGAGGCGACGCTCCTCAGCGAGGGCAACCTCGCGGCTGGCCGCAATGAACTCATCGTGATCTACACGTCGCGGCGTGCCGCCGCGATCGGGGAATCCCAGCAGCGCCGGGGGCGCATCCGGTCGCAGCGACCACGGCACCACCGCGGCATGCGTGGGCCAGCGGTCGCGCCCCCGAGCACTGGGGAACACACCCTCGGACATGCCCGCAACGACAACATGGGGGAACTCCAGCCCCTTGGCTCGGTGGATGGTCATGAGCACGACGGCATCTCCCGCGGCGGATTCATCACGCCTGGGGGATTCGTCGAAGCGCTCTGCCTCGCGCAGCCGGGATAGGAATGATCCGATGCCGGATGCATCGCGAGACGCCATGCGAGCCGCGAGCTCGCGGAAGTCAGCCAGCGCCCGAGCATTGTCCGCTGCCGACTGTCCCAGGCCCGCCTCGACACCGAGACCGGTCGAGCGGATGACCCGGGCGATCACCTCAACACTGGGCTCATCAAGGTGACGGCGCAGGCGGCGGATCTCCCGGGTGAAGCGACCGAGTCGTCCCAGTGCCTGCGGTGAGATGGTGTCGGGTGGGTCCGCGGATTCGGCGCGTCGTACAACGGCCTCAATGACCTCAGCGAGACTCGGACGATCCGCGGGATCGCTGCCGAGCACAGCCATGCGCAGGGCCATATCGACATCGGGCCGCACCTCGAGGGTGTCATCCACCGCGGCGCGGGACCGATCCGCGGCCAGCGCACCGAGCGCCGCCAGATCACGTGGGCCGATGCGCCAGCGCGGACCTGCCAGGAGACGCACGAGCGCGGGATCCGAGGCAGGGTCATCGAGGACATCGAGGATGGCGCGCACCTCGGCGACCACGGGCACGTGGAGTAGGCCCGCGACGCCGATCAAGCGCGTGGGCACGCCTCGTGCGTCGAGTGCGGCATCGATCTGGGCCAGCGTCTCCCCGGTGCGAGCGAGCACGGCGATGCCCGACCAGGAGCCCTCGCGCTGGCCGAGATCCATGATGCGGTCGCAGACCCAGTCGACCTCGTCGACATAGGTCTCATGCAGCCCCACGATCACCTCACCACTGCCGCGGTCGGTGGCCGCTGCCCGCAGGGGCTCGACACCCGGGTGGAGTTGGCGCAGGGGGGCGGCAATCTCATTGGCCAGATCGAGGATCCGAGGTCCTGAGCGCCGGTTGTCGGCGAGGGGATAACGGGCGGCAGGTCGATGCCCCTCGGGGGTGACGCGCGGGAAATGCTGCGGGAAGCGATCGATGTTGTCCACGCTGGCACCGCGCCACTCATAGATCGCCTGACATGGATCACCCACGGCGGTGACCGGGTGACCTCCACCAAAGATCGTCTGCAGAAGCACCCGCTGCGCCGTAGAGGTGTCCTGGTATTCATCAAGCAGCACGAAGGGGAATCGTCGACGCATCTCATCACCCACATCCGGGGCCGCGCGGACAATGGCGAGACCGAGGCGCACCTGGTCGGCAAAATCCACCGACTGCTCGGCGAGCTTGGCCTCGCGGAATTCGGTCACGAGTCCGCACAGGGCCGCTCGCACCCGTGCCGTGGACAGCATCGTGGCGCCGGTGGACTGCAACGATGGGAGGTGCTCGAGCCAGGTGCTGAGGTCGATGGCATCTGCCAACACGATGTCGGGCTCAAGATCCACCTCGGCTAGGGCATCGTCACAGTGCAGCATCGACGTGATGAGGGCAGCGGGTGACTCCCCGAGACCGGCGAGCGGCAAGGTTGTCGCACGCACCACCCGCGCGGCTAATGCCTGGCGCGCCCCATCCGCGAGGACCGGCGCACCGGGCTCGAGGCCGAGTCGCACGCCATGATCACCGAGCAGTCGGCTGGCAAATGAGTGATACGTCGAGATGGACGGCTCGACAGCGCCCGACTCAGACACCGAGGACGGGAGGAGCCCGCGCCGCTCCGCCTCCGACAGCAGTCGACGGGTGCGGCCCAGCAACTCACCGGCGGCCTTGGTGGTGAACGTCAGCCCGAGGACCTCATCGGGCAGGGCATATCCCTCGGCAACCAACCACAGGACACGGGCAGACATGACCGTTGTTTTGCCCGAACCCGCACCGGCGATGATCGCCGCCGGCTCCGCGGGGCTGCTGACCGCGGCCCACTGTTCATCGCTGAGCCCATGGCCGAGAACCTCCTCGATGATCTCGCGGGTGCTGGCTGACGTCATCGGGACACCTCGCGTCCCTCGGACTGGGCCGGGCACGCGACACGGTAGGGGCAATTGCGACATTCGCTCGAGGGGATCGCCGGGAAGTCCTCGGATCGGATGCGGACGATGGCGGCTGCGATGTCGTCGTCCATCCACGGCACCGGACCCATGCCCAACTCCGCCTGCTCCTGCACCCTGGGCTCTCCTGCACTGCCGCGTTCGTCACAGCGCAACTGGACCAGGGCGGCTCCAGCACAGTCAGCATCGGCGTCCACGTCGGCAAGTGCCCCGTGGCGGACCGCCTGCTGGTAGAGCCCCAACTGTGGATCCATCGATACCTCAGGGCCCGTCGGAGGCCGTCGTGCCGTCTTAAAGTCGATGAGGTGCACGCGACCGTCAGCATCGATCTCGATCCGATCAATGGCACCTCGAGCGACGTACTCCGTGTCACCCGTGGCCGCAATGGGGGTGTGCAGCGGGATGGTCACGAGGAAGTCCTGCTCGACCGCGAGCATCCGACGCGGTGACCCCTGAAGATAGGCGCAGAGTCGACCCAGTGCTGCTGCTACGTCGTCGCGCTCAGCGTCGGCTTCCCAGGACGTGTCAAAGGCCAACTCGGCCCACACGCGATCCACCTCGGTCAACAGCGATGATGGCTCCGCCGCGATGTCGCCCCGCGCTGCCCGCTCGGCCAGGACGTGCACGATGTTGCCGATGGCCATCGCCCTCCCTCGCGGGCCCTCGGCATGGACGACACGGCCGAGAAACCATCTCAGCGGGCAGCCACGCAGGGCAGCCAGCCCCGACCCGGACACGGTGACCGGGCGATCTGCCGGGCGGATCGGCGACACCCCGGGTGTCACGTCGGCGACCCCCCACCAGGTGGCCGGATCGGCCCGGGGAGCCAGCGATGCCCCCGCATCATCGGTGGCATCGGCGAGAGCGGCCAGACGTTCAATCGCCGCGGTGCGCAAATCCTGCGAGGCCGCGGGGTCCTGGGCCGTCGACCGCAGCCGAGCCACGAGACCGTCCAGCGTGAGGGGTCGTGGCGGCCGACCGGGACGGCGTTGGAGCGCGACATCCATGTCGTCAACAAAGCGACTGGGTTGATCATCACCATCGGAATCCACCGTGGCAACAGTCAACGTCACGCGCGCACGAGACACTGCCAGGGCAAAGAGTCGACGCTCCTGGGCGAGGCGCTCCGCAGCCGCGTCACGCAGCGCAGAAGCAGCACCCACGGGGTGGGCGCCCTGAGCCAGCGACTCCCACTCGACCAACCGCAGGACCGAGGATCCACCGAGGGCGGGGGGCCAGGCGCCTTCCTGCGCCCCCATGATCACGACGTGATCCCAGGATCGACCGACCGCTCGATGCGCGGTCAGCAGCGATACCGCCGGACTGCCCACATGATGGTGGGAGACTCGCTCAGCCGGGACTCGCTGGCCGTGCAGCGCCGCGAGGAGCCCGCGGATCCCGACCACGCCGGCGTAGCGATCGCTGAGTCGCTCCGCCGTGGCCAGGAGCGCCATGACCGCGTCAATATCGTGGGAGCTCGGCGCGTGCCCGGCCAGGGCGGCCCGGCGCAGACGCTGCGGCCAGGCGTCGGTCTCCCCATCCCCACGTGCCCCGGACCAGGCTTCCCAGACGACCTCACCGGGGGGTGCTCCCGCCTCCGCACGCGCGCGGATCGCATGCAGCAGGGCACCCGCGGACATGACCCGGTCATGGACGACTCGCGCGCGGGATTCGAGAAACTCCGCATCCACGGGGCTCCCGAGTGCGGCAGCAGCCAACTCGTCGCACAGCAACTGCGTCCCTGCCGGCACCGCCGACCCCGGGTGCCGGCTCCGGCTGCGAGCGCGCAGGGCTCGCGCCAGCACCCGCACATCGGCGGAGTCGAGGCCGATGAGTGGCCCGGTCACCAGGTCGATGGCTGTACGGGGGCTCATCTCCTGCGGTGCAAGCGCCGCCGTCACCGCAGCCAGGAGGACGGCGACAGCGGGCTCCCGCTGCAGGGGGATATCAGCAGCGTCCACGCTGACCGGCACACCGACGGAGTCCAGGGCGCGACGTACGGAGTCGAGTTGGGTCGTCGACCGGGCAATAATCGCCATAGAGTCCCACGGCACGCTCTCACCAGTCAGACCCAGATGGCGGCGACGAAGGTCATCGGCCACCCACGCCGCCATGTCGCTCCACGAATCATGGGAGACAACATCGACGTGCGTGACGGGTAGATCTGCCTCGGGCACCGGGTGCCGATAAGCGCGGATGATCTCCGCCCGCAGACCTGGCATCGCCGGGTGTCGCCGCGCTCGCTCATACGCCCGTCGGATGTCTCCACCGCCGGAGTGGATCCGGTCCAGCACGATGACATCGGCACCCGCCGAATCGATGAGGTGGAGCGCACCCTGCCGATCTGCTCCACGAAAAGCAAATGCGGCGATGTCAGGATCCGCGGCAACCATCGTCGCCGTCGACGCGGTGCTCAGCGCCTGAAGCAGATGCCGCTGCAGGGGGCCCGCCTCATGGAACTCGTCGACATAGATGTAGCGCAGATCACCCGGCCAGGACGTCGCCGCCTCCGTAGCCATCTCCAGGAGGCGGGTGTAGTCGACCACGCCTTCCAGGGCCATCACCTCTGACTCCATCTGCGCCAGGCGACCCAGGCTTGCCCAGGCCGGGATCGTCGAGCGCTCTGCCAGCATGTCCATCTGCCGGGGACTCATCTGCAACTCGCGCGCACGCGCGAGCAGGGCCCGCAGATCGTTAGCGAATCCGAGTGTGGCGGTCGCCGCTAGCAGGTCGTCCGGCCACGGGAGATCACCATCGTCGATAGCCCCGCGCAGCAGGTCGCGGATGCGGACATCCTCTTCGGCCCCGGACAGCAGGCGCGGTAGGACACCGTCAGCATCTCCTTGGACATAACGTCGGACGAGGGCATAGGCGAGACCATGGAACGTCGTCGCTGTCGGCAGGGCACCGCCGCGAGTGAGCGCGGCAATCCCCGCGCGAAGGCGCCGGACACCATCGCGATCACGGCCGATGACAAGCACCTGCGAGGCATCGACCTCACCCAGGCGGGCAGCGGCGGCATGGGTCAGCGCTGTTGTTGCACCCGTCCCGGGCGACCCCAGGACGACGCACATGCCGGGACCACGCCAGGCCACCACGCGAGCCTGCGCCTCATCCAGGGTCATGACCTGCGGCTCACGCGGCTCCGAGGGGAGCAGGACGGGGGCGCGCATGCCCCCCATCCCATCAGGAGGGGCTGACAATCTGGTCATAGGCAGGCGGGTCATCGACAGGCAGACGCCGCCACGGGGCTTAGCCCTCCCGGGCGACATGAGGGTCGGATGGGACGATCAGGGGGTGACGGACCTGGGTGCTCGCAGCGGGGACTCCCCCGCCGCGTCCGAACCTCGGCAAACCGTCGCGATCCCACGCGTGGCCGAGAGCTCCGCTGCCGTCACCGTCCCGACCGTCGTGATCGAAGACGGTGTGATCCCCCGTCGGTTGCGGCGCCCCCTGGATCTCGCCAGATTCCTCGTCGCGCTGGCAGCGACCGCGGTCACAGTCCTGGTCGCTTATTTTTTGTCCAGCACCACCGAAGGCATTGAGAGAGATCTCACGGGTGGGGCACAGTTGCTCCCCTCCTTCGTCATTCTTGCGCTCAACATCATTGGCGGTATCGGTCTTCTCGGGCTACCCGTCGCCGCCGCTGTCAACCTGGTGATTCGGCGCCGTGTCCGACAGCTCTTTGACGCACTCGTCGGATTGCTTCTTACGGTCATTGTCCTCACCCTGGCGTCGTACCTGGTCGAAACCTACGCGAGCGACCGACTCCTTTCCGCTCTCGCAGGCTCAGTCAACAGCGATGCCTCAGTCACGGCACCCGTCATAGGTGGCCTGGTCGCATTCATCACGGTGGCGCGACTCATGAGTCGCCGTCCCTGGGACGTCCTCTCGGTCCTTGTGGTCGGCTCACTGCTCATCGTGGCGCTGCTCAGTGGCACCGCCACCGTCGCCGGCCTGCTCATCTCCTTCTTCGTTGGGTGGGGCCTCGGCCTCCTAACCCGCTATGTCGTGGGCACCCCGACCACCCGACCATCCGGGTCCGAAGTGGCCCAGGCCATGACCAGAGGCGGATATCCGCTCACGGTGTTGCGCGCATCCCGCCCAACACCCATCGGACGGCGCTACGTCGCGACAACCCAGGCGGGACAGTCACTCGAGGTCGTTGTTTTGGACCGAGACCTGGAGGGGGCTGGGCTCGCCAACGCTGCCTGGAAGGCACTGCGCCTGCGGGATGAGTCCGGCAGGGGTGCCTTCAACATGCGCAGGGAACTCGACCATGCCGCGCTCATGGCGTACGCCGCGCAATCAGCGCAGGCACCCGTCCCCGCCCTGGTCCTGACCAGCGAGGTCGGGCCCGACTCGGCGTTGCTCGCCTACGACTACACCGTCGCGACGCGATTTAGCGATCTCGACGCGCAGTCATTGAGCGATGATGATCTTGAGCAGGCTTGGCGAGCCATGCGCACCCTGCACCACAAGGAGATCTCGCATCGCAGCCTCATTGCAGAGAATCTCCTGCGTGATCGGGAGGGCCGGGTCTGGCTGGTCGGGGAGGCTTCGGGGTCGGTGGCCTCCAATGATGTGGCCCAACGCATCGACGTCGCCGAGTTGCTGTGCACCCTTGCCCTCATCGTCGGCCCCGATCGAGCCATTCGCACCGGACGACGCGTCCTCGGGGTCCCTGACCTCGCGCGCGCCCTGCCCGCGCTGCAGCCCGTCGCACTGTCACCCCCCACACGCAAGGCCATGCGTAAGCATCGCGACCTCATGGTGCAACTGCGCGACGCCCTCGTGGAGATTGGGCCCGATGGCGACATCGCGCCCATCAATGTCGAGCGGATCAAGCCGCGCACCCTGATCATGATCGTCGTTGGCACGGTCGCGGCATACGTCCTGCTCTCCCAACTCGCACAGGTCGATCTCGCCGAGCTCGTGACGTCCGCCGGCCTGGAATGGGTGGGTGTTGCCTTCCTTGCCGCGCTCGTGACCTACGTCGGTGCAGCCTGGTCCCTCACCGGCTTTGTCCCCGAGCGGATCCCCCTGCCTCGCACGATGTTGGCGCAGGTCGCCGGTGACTTCGCCACACTCGTATCGCCCCCCACCCTCGGTGCTATCGCCATCAACCTGCGGTTCCTCACGAAGGCCGGACTGCATCCGGCACTTGCCGGAGCCAGCGTCGGCGTCTCGCAGGTCGCGGCATTCGTCATGCATCTCGTGCTCTTGCTCGTCTTTGGCATCGCCGCCGGGACCCAGGCCGACTTCACCTTTGATCCGCCCGCCTGGTCGGTCATCGTTGTCATCGTTGTCCTCATCCTCTTCCTCTCCGCCTTTGCCGTGCCTCGGCTACGGCGCTACGTCTTCGGTCGCGTGCGCCCACTGCTGCGTGAGGTCGTGCCGCGACTGGTGACCGTCGCGCAACGTCCCTTCAAACTCGTGGAGGGACTCGGCGGAATTCTGCTTCTGAATCTGGCGTACATCGTCTGTCTCATCGCCTGCGTGCGCGCCTTCGATGGTGACCTCAATGTCGCCGCCATCGCGGTTGTCTACCTCGCGGGAGCAACCATCGGTCAGGCAGCCCCGACGCCCGGCGGGCTGGGGGCGGTTGAGGCTGCCCTCGCGGCGGGACTGACGGCCGCGGGGCTCCCCGGCGGTATCGCGGTGTCTTCCGTGCTGCTCTTCCGGCTCGTCACCTTCTGGATTCCCACGGTCCCCGGCTACCTCGCATTCACGTGGCTGACGAAGCGCGACTACCTGTAGATCTGCGGCGCTCGGGTGGGTCTGGGGCAGGCACAGCGCCACCTCATCGGTAGGGTCACCACATGAGTGAAGACCGCGTGACGATCACCCCCCTGACGGACGGCCCCCTGGAGGTCAAGGGTGCGGTGCGCATCAACGCCTCCGACGGCACTGACATCCGCGAGGCCGACAGCGTGTATCTCTGCCGTTGCGGCGCTTCACATAAGAAGCCCTACTGCGATGGCAGCCACAAGAAGGATGGATTCATCTCCACGGTTGAGGCCTGACGGGGCCCATTGCCTCGCATGGGGTCTACCGCCAGGCGGTGACAGCGAGGGTGAGCGCCGGCGCGATCACCAGTGCTGGCAGCAGATCGGCCACCGGGAGTCGCGACACCTGCAGCAGGCGCAGCGCGACACCAAGGAGAAGCACTCCTCCCGTGGCGGTGATGGCCGCGATGGCTGAGGCAGCCATGACAGCGCCGACCAGTGCGCCAAGGATTGTGAAGAGGCCCTGGACGATGCCGACGGCGATGGCCGAGAAGGCAACGCCCCAGCCCAGGGAGGCAGCGAAGGCAATCGATGCAAACCCATCCAGCACGGACTTCAATGCGAGTTGATCGATGCCCCGTCCCAGGCCGTCCGAGAGCGCCCCGAGGATCGCAAGCGGGCCAATGCAAAAGAGCAATGATGCGTCGACAAATCCCTCGATGAAGCGGCTGCGACGAGCATCGTCCGCACTCACCCGGCCCACGCGAGCCTGGACCCAACCACCCAGGCGCTCCACCCTGTCCTCCAGATGCAGCAGCGAGCCGATGATTCCGCCCAGGACAACCGAGCCGAGCACAATCAACAGGGGCGCAGCATCGCCGACGTCAGCAATCCAGTCGGCATCCAGGAGGGCGACAACATTGAGCGCCGCGACCACGAGGACGACGAGGCCGAGAGCCTGGGTGATGAGGTCACGGGTGCGCTGCGGCAACCTGCCGCCCACCAAGACACCCACGGCCGTGCCAACGATGATCGCTGCCATGTTGATGAGGGTGCCGAGTCCGATCACCTGCGGAGGCTAGCGGAGGCTCAGTAGTAGGGCTTGTCAGGTTCGATCTGGAGTGTCCACGCGTTGATGCCCCCGCCGACATGCACGGCATCGGAGAAGCCTGCTCCTTTGAGCACCGCCAGAACTTCCGCCGACCGGCCGCCGACCTTGCAGTGCAAGACGATGGGCTTGTCATGCGGCAGTCTCTCCAGTGCGGAACCGTCGAGAAACTCTCCCTTGGGGATGAGCACGGCCCCGTCGATCGCAACAATCTCCCATTCGACGGGTTCGCGAACATCGATCAGCATGAAGTCGCGCTCACCGCGATCGCGCTCATCGAGCATCTCCTTGAGGTCGTGGACGGAGATGGTCGAATCACGCGCAGCCTCGGCAGCCTCAGTGGAAATGGTGCCGCAGAAGGCGTCGTAGTCGATGAGCTCAGTCACGGTGGCGTTGGGGCCGCATACCGCGCAGTTGGGATCCTTGCGGATCTTCACCTCGCGGTAGTCCATTTCGAGTGCGTCGTAGACCTTGAGTCTGCCGATGAGGGAGTCGCCTACTCCGGTGATGAGTTTGATGGCCTCGGTCACCTGAATCGAGCCGATGCTCGCGCAGAGCACTCCGAGCACGCCGCCCTCGGCGCAGGACGGGACCATGCCGGGAGGAGGGGGCTCGGGGTAGAGGCAGCGATAGCAGGGGCCGTGCTCTGCCCAAAAGTCACTCGCCTGACCGTCGAACCGGTAGATGGATCCCCAGACGTAGGGCTTGCCGAGCAGGACACATGCATCGTTCACGAGATAGCGGGTCGCGAAGTTGTCGGTGCCGTCCACGATGAGGTCGTATTGCGCAAAGATCTCCATGACATTGGAGGAGTCAAGGCGTTCCTCGTGCAGGATGACGTCGACGTAGGGATTGATCTCCTTGACGGAGTCACGAGCGCTCTCCGCCTTGGATCGACCGATGTCACTCTGCCCGTGGATGATCTGGCGCTGCAGATTCGACTCGTCCACCACGTCGAATTCCACAATTCCCAGCGTGCCCACACCGGCTGCTGCGAGGTACATCAGCGCCGGGCTTCCCAGGCCGCCGGCACCAACGCACAGGACCCGGGCATTCTTCAGACGTTTCTGACCCGTCATTCCCACGTCGGGGATGATGAGGTGCCGGCTATAGCGCCGCACCTCATCGACCGAGAGTTCCGCGGCGGGCTCGACGAGCGGCGGCAGGGACATACTTCTCCTTGGTTCACGGCAATCAATGCTTAAGCGCAATGGAACTGACCTAACAACGGTACCCACGCGGCTATTCCCCTCCGGCACCGGGAGACTAGGGCCATGGGGCGTCCCGTCATCGGTCTGTCGACCTACGTCGAGCCTGCTCGCTGGGGCGCCTGGGAGGTGCCGGCGGCACTGCTGCACGAGTGGTACGTCGATGCCGTGCGTGACGCTGGCGGCCGACCAGTCCTGCTGCCCCCGGACTCCAACGACGACGACGTCCTCGACCGCATCGACGGGCTCATCCTCATCGGCGGTGCCGACGTAGGCCCGGCGAATTACGGCGCCGAGCCGCACCCCACGGTGGACGCCCCCCGCGTGGAGCGCGATGCCAGCGAGCTGCTGCTCTGTCGGGGAGCCCGGGCGCGCGACCTGCCGCTCCTGGGGATCTGCCGCGGGATGCAGGTCATGGCGATCGCCCAGGGCGGATCACTGATTCAAGACCTGCCCGACGCGGGCTACGGGCTTGTCCATCGCGAGGTGCCGGGCTCCTTCACCGAGCATGACGTGCGCTTCGCTCCCGGCTCGCGCATCGCCGACATCTATGGGGTGCCGACCCTGAGCACGAACTCGTCACACCATCAGGGCATCGCCGATCCCGGCTCCCTCGTGCCCACGGGGTGGACTCAAGATGGCCTCGTCGAGGTGCTCGAGGCTCCGGAGTCTCGCTTCGCCGTCGGCGTGCAGTGGCATCCCGAGCACCCTGACCGGCGAATCCTCGAATTACCCCTCTTCCGCGCGCTGATTGCGGCAGCCTCCGACTAGCAGCCCTCGCGCAGGCCGTCGCTGCGACCCGCGCCCAAGCAAAGGAGTCCCCATGCAGATCGATGTCCGTCACGGGCCTTCATTCGCCCTCGCCCGCTGCACGCTCGTCGCCGGTGAGCACGTCAAGGTGGAATCCGGCGCTATGGCCGCGATGAGCGACGGCATGACCCTGGACGCCAAGATGGAAGGAGGATTCCTGAAGTCGCTGGGCCGCAGCGCCCTCGGCGGCAACTCCTTCTTCGTCACGTCGTACACCAGCTCCGTCGACGGTGCCTGGGTCGATGTCGCCGCGATCCTCCCGGGTGACATCACCGTCATCGACTCCACACCCGAGCGACCACTGGCCGTGACGCGCGGGGCATGGCTCGCCAACGAGCAGAGCCTCACGATGGACACGAAGTGGGGCGGTGCCAACAACCTCTTCGGCGGCGAGGGCGGCTTCGTCTCGCGCTTCGACGGCGCGGGCAAGGTCGTCGTGGCGTCGTACGGCGCGCTCGACCAGCACGCGCTCCACGAGGGCGAGCGCTTGGTGGTGGACTCCGGTCATCTCGTGGCCTACGACGCCTACATCGCTATGCAGGCCCGCACCACGGGCGGGATCATGAAGTCCCTGAAGTCCGGCGAGGGAATCGTCGTGGAGATCACCGGTCCGGGGCTCGTGTGGACCCAGTCGCGCAACCCCAACGGCTTGGTCACCTGGCTGACCGCCGTACTGCCCTTCAGTCGCAGCTAGTCCTGCTAGAGCGGGGTGACGTAGGCGCCGGAGATCCCGCCGTCCACGAGGAAGTTCGACGCGGTGATGAAGGATGAGTCGTCCGAGGCGAGGAAGGCCACGGCAGCCGCGATCTCCTCGGGCTCACCGAAGCGGCCGAAGGGGATGTGCACGTAGCGTCGGGCCGCACGCTCCGGGTCGCTTGCAAACAACTCCATGAGCAAGGGGGTGTTCACCGGCCCGGGTGAGATCGCGTTGACGCGCACACCCTGGCGCGCAAATTGCACACCGAGCTCACGCGACATCGACAGCACCCCACCCTTGGATGCGGTGTAGGAGATCTGCGACGTCGCCGCGCCCATCGTGGCGACAAACGACGCGACATTGATGATGGATCCGCGGCCCTGCTTCAGCATGTAGGGCAGCACCGCCTTGCATCCGAGGTAGACGGAGGTGAGATTGACATCCTGGACGCGCTTCCACGCCTCTAATCCGGTGTCGAGGATGGAGTCATCATCCGGGGGTGAGATCCCCGCGTTATGGAAAGCGATGTCGATGGACCCGTAGATCTCAACGGCCACCCTGTACATGCGCTCGTTGTCCTCCGGAGACGTCACATCCGCGCGTACGAACGTGCCCCCCACCTCGCGTGCCGCGACCTCACCCGCCGACTCGTCCATATCGGCAATGACGACATTCGCTCCTTCACTGGCCAATCGCTGGGCCGAGGCAAAGCCGATACCGCTGGCTCCCCCGGTGATGAGAGCGGTTCGGCCGACAAGGCGACGGCAGACAGCATCGGACATGGCTTACTCCTCCGTAAGGATCAGTCGGTGGCGATGAAGACGTTCTTGGTCTCGGTGAATGCCATGGGTGCATCCGGGCCGAGTTCGCGGCCGAGACCGGAGCGCTTGAAACCTCCGAAGGGCGTCCAGTAGCGCACCGAGGAGTGCGAGTTGACCGACAGGTTGCCAGACTCCACGCCGCGCGTGACACGCAGCGCGCGACCGATGTCGCGGCTCCAGATGGAGCCCGAGAGTCCGAAGTCAGAGTCGTTGGCCATACGGATGGCATCGGCTTCGTCCTCGAAGGGCATGACGGCGACGACCGGGCCGAAGATCTCCTCGCGGTACGCGCGATCGCTCTCCGACGACGGCACGATCACCGTGGGCGGGAACCACCAACCCGGTCCGTCGGGGCACCTGCCACGAAAGGCGACCTGGGAGTCGTCGATGTACGCCGCGACACTCTCGCGGTGAGCCGCGGTGATGAGCGGCCCCATCTCGGAGGAGTCGAGCGCGGGGTCCTCCACGCGCACTCCCGCCACGGCCGGCTCGAGCAAGCCCATGAAGCGATCGAAGACCGAGCGCTCCACAAGGATGCGCGAGCGCGCGCAGCAGTCCTGCCCGGCGTTGTCGAAGACGCCGTACGGCGCGGCCGCCGCCGCGCGCTCAAGGTCAGCGTCAGCGAAGACGATGTTGGCGCTCTTGCCACCGAGTTCGAGCGTCAGGCGCTTGATCTGCGGCGCACAGCCGGCCATGATCTGCTCGCCCACCTCGGTCGATCCGGTGAAGACGACCTTGCGTACGAGAGCATGAGTGACGAAGCGGTCACCGACCACCGACCCCTTGCCCGGGATAACGGTGAAGACTCCCTCGGGGATTCCCGCCTCGAGGGCGAGCTCTCCGAGGCGGATCGCCGTGAGCGGCGTGACCTCGGCGGGCTTCAGCACGACCGTGCATCCCGCGGCCAATGCGGGTGCGAATCCCCAGACTGCGATCGGCATGGGGAAGTTCCAGGGGACGATGATGCCCACGACGCCGATGGGCTCGTGGAAGGTCATGTCGACGCCGCCGGCCACGGGGATCTGGCGGCCGAAGAGGCGCTCCGGAGCGCCGGCGTAGTAGGCCAGCACGTCGCGGACGTTGCCCGCCTCCCAGCGCGCATTGCCGATGGTGTGGCCGGAGTTGGCGACCTCTAGTTGGGCAAGCTCCTCGATGTGGTCCTCGACTACCTGACTGAAGCGGCGGAGTAATCGGGCCCGGTCACCCGGCGACACGGCACGCCACGCAGGGAAGGCATCGTGCGCGCGTGCGATGAGTGCGTCGACCTCCTCCACGGGAGTCGGGTCGATGTCAGCGATCTGCACCCCGGTGACGGGGCTGATGACGGTAGTCACAGTCGCTCGAACCCCCGGTAGCGCTCCCAGTCCGTCACGTCACGGCCGAACGCCTCCAGCTCCACGCGCCCCATCCTGGCGTAGTGGGCCTGGACCTCCTCGCCGAAGGTCTGACGCACCCAGTCCGACTCCTCCCAGAGCTGCACCGCCCGGGCGAGGCTGTCCGGCACACGGGTTGCATCGGCGACATAGGCATTACCTTCGAAGGCCGGCTCGAGCTCCAGACCCCGCTCAATGCCGTCGAGTCCCGCCGCGATGATGCCGGCGGTCGCGAGGTAGGGGTTGACGTCGCCCCCCGGGACGCGATTCTCCAGGCGCAACGAGGCACCATGGCCGACGAGACGCAGTGCGCACGTGCGATTGTCGCGACCCCATTTGATCGCGGTCGGCGCGAAGGAGCCCTCGACGTAGCGCTTGTAGGAGTTGATCTGGGGGGCGAAGAGCAGCGTGAGCTCCTCCATGTGGGCAAGTTGGCCGGCGATGAAGGACCGACCGAGCGCGGACATGCCGTCTGCGGCGGCATCGTCGGCCATCACCATCGAACCGTCGAGCCCGCGGAAGGAAAGGTGGATGTGGCAGGAGTTGCCCTCGCGCTCGTTGTACTTGGCCATGAACGTGAGCGAGACATCCTCCTGCGCCGCGATCTCCTTGGCACCCGTCTTGTAGATCGTGTGGCGATCGCAGGAGACGACCGCCTCGTTGTACTTGAAGGCGATCTCATGCTGGCCGAAGTTGCACTCGCCCTTGGCGCTTTCCACCTCGAGTCCCGCCCCGGCCATGCCCAGGCGGATACGCCGCAGCAGCGGCTCGACTCGAGCGCCACCGAGGATGGAGTAGTCAACGTTGTAGAGGTTGGCGGGCGTGAGATCGCGGTAGCCGGCCTCCCACGCCTCCTCGTAACTGTCGAGGAAGACGATGAACTCGAGTTCCGTACCGACGTACGCCGCCATCCCCGCATCAGCCAGTCGCGCCGTCTGCCGCTTGAGCACCTGGCGGGGTGACGCGACGACGTCTGAGCCGTCCTCCCGGAGGACGTCGCAGAGGACTCCGACAGCTCCCTCCTGCCACGGGATGCGATGCAGGGTGGTCAGATCCGGTCGCATCACCATGTCGCCGTAGCCTGAATCCCACGACGACATGGCGTAGCCCGAGACGGTGTTCATGTCGATGTCCACCGCGAGGAGGTAGTTGCAACCCTCCGTGCCATGGGCGAGCGTGTCATGGACGAAGTGGTCCGCGTGGATCCGCTTGCCCTGCATCCGGCCCTGCATGTCCGTGATGCCGACGACCACCGTGTCGATGAGGCCTTCGTCGACCTCACGCCGCAGGGTGTCGACGTCCAGGGGCACCGGACGAGCCATGACGACCTCCCGTATCGAGCACGAATCCGGACGGAAAAGGTCCGGGGCGAGGGTTGACCCCTCGCCCCGGACCTTACTCAGGATCCGTGGGTCATTCCTTGGGTGGGAAAAACTCCTCCGCGCCTGACTCCTCAAGGGTCTCGACGACGTCGTAGCCCTCCGACTCAGGATGCCCGTGGACGCCGCCCGAGACGGCGTACTCCTCCTCCGGCGAAAGCACCAGTCGCTTTCGACCGAAGATCGCGAAGAGCAGGAGTCCGACCACGTAGACGACCGCCACCCACACCACGACCGCCCGGTAATCCGCGTTGAAGGGCATGAGGATGAGCGTGACCAGGGCGATGATCCCCGCGATGAGGGCACCCACGATGCCCACCGGGCTGCGGTAGGGACGCGACACATTGGGCAACTTCCGGCGCAGGATGAGGAAGGCGACCATCTGGAGGATGTAGGCGATCACCGCACCGAACACCGCGATGAGCAGCAATGCATTCGCCGCATTGACATACGGTGCCTCTTCCCCGCCGTACGCGACGGCGCCGAGGCCGAAGATGAGCCCGACGCCCACCACGGCACTCGCGATGAGTGCGACGTAGGGCGTCTTGCGCGCACCCGTGAGCGATAGGAACTTCGGGTAGTACCCCGCACGGGAGAGCGAGTAGACATTGCGCCCTGCGGCGAACATGATGCCCTGGAAGGACGCGATGAGTCCGGCAAGAGCCATAAGCGACAGCAGGGCCGCGATATCACTGTTCGGGAATATGGCACGGAAACCGTCAAGGATCGGTTCGCCGCTCTCCGAGATCGCGGCGGCTCCCAGCACGCCGGGATTGAGAATGAGGACCAGCAGGGCTGTGACAAGCAGCGTGAACATGCCGGCGATGGAGCCTCGTGGGATGTCCTTGGCCGGGTCGTGGGTCTCCTCGGCTGCGAGAGGAAGCTCCTCAATGCCCAGGAAGAACCAGATGGCGAAGGGAAGAGCCAGGAAGATCCCGAGGAACCCGTAGGGCAGGAAGGTGCTTCCCCCCGCCTCCGGCACGATGTCGAAAAGGTTGTCGACGCTGAACTTCCCCGAGAAGAGAGCCGAGACGAAGAAGATCGCCAGGACCCCCAGGGAGATGATGGCGATGACAAAGGCGAATCGGAAGGACGCCGCCGCGCCCGCGGTATTGAGAGCCACGAAAATCACATAGATGATGACGACCCAGAGGAGGATCGGCAAAGAGATGTCAAAGAGCTCTACGAAAATGGCGTCGGCGTAGAGAGCCGCGAAGGTGCCCACCACCGCGGTCGTGATGACGTATTCGACCGTCTCCGCAAATCCGGTGATGAACCCTCCCCAAGGGCCCATGGCGGAACGGGCGAACGAATAGGCGCCACCGGTGTGCGGCATCGCCGCACTCATCTCCGCGATGCTGTAGATCATGAGCACGTACATCAGGCCGATGACGAGAGTGGCAATGAGCATGCCGCCCCAGCCAGCGTTGCCGATGCCGAAGTTCCAGCCGGAGAAATCCCCGGAAATGACCGCCGCGACACCCAATCCCCAGAGCGCTCCGGCTCCGGCGTAGCGCTTGAGTCCGCGCTTCTCGAAGTACTCCGCTCCCGCGTGCGTATATTGCACGCCGGAAACCGACATGTTCTTGTCCACCGCACCTCCTCGAGGTCTGCAGGGCGAAGGGACCCTGCCCCTGAGGGCAGGGTAGGGACAGGACGGGGCGCTATCCGCTAAATGGCCGAGGTCACGCGGGCGAATCTGTCTAGCCACAGATCAGCCACGACATCGGGATGCTCCATCTGCGCCACATGGCCACAGTCGTCGAGGAGCACCACTTCGGCATCAGGGAACTCACGTGCCGCTCGTGCCGCACCGCGGGCATCGACGAGGACGTCGTCCTCGCCATAGATCGCCAGAACGGGCTGGCGCACCTGCCGTGCTAGGCGCCACGGCCGGCGCGACCCGCGATCGGCGTACGTCGCAAGCAGCCCGCGCAGGGACGACAGAAAGGCGTCGTGGGCATACGGCAGGAGGTCTCGCGACTCGGTCTCCTGGATGAGTGCCTGCCGAATGTCGTCCGGGACTCGTTGATCGTCGACCGTGCAGGCCTCCAGGATCGCCGCGACGCGCTGCGCTGCAGGGACACGGGCATAGCGACCCACAAGAGACTCGCCAACTCCCGGGAGAGCCACCACGGGCAGATGGGCATTGCCCCGGCCCAGCGTCAGATTCGGCAATGCTGGTGACACCAGAGTCAGACCGGCCACCAGGTCCGGGCGCGCCGCCGTCACCTGCAATGCAACCGCCCCTCCCAGTGAATTGCCCACGAGGTGGATCGGCCTGCTGAGACCACGCCGTCGCTGCACTTCCTCGATGACGCCGATGACGGCGCGGGCATGACCTCGAGGGGAATAGTCACCGTCACGGGGTGGGGGCGAGCCGCCGAACCCCGGCAGGTCGACAGACACCCAATCAAGATTGTCATCGAGCTCGGCCACGAGCGACACCCAGTTCAACGTCGAGCCGCCCAGCCCGTGCACGAAGACAGCGGCCTCGACATCTCGTCGGGGATCCGCCTGTCGCGCACGCACCACAATCTCTCCACGCGGCAGGGTCCATCGCTGCGCCGGAGTCACCCGTGCGACCGTGTCGCTCATGCCCCCATGAGACCACGGGCGTGGTCCTCGCGCCTGGCCGGGCGTGAGGCACGGGGACTAGCATGAATGGGTGACCGTGGCAGATGACGCGCGCCGAGCCGATACCGCGACTCGGCTACCGCGTGAGGAGCGGCGAGCGCAGGTGCTTCGCGCGGCACTTGAAGTCTTCGTTGCCCAGGGGTATCACACAGCGGCCATGGATGACATTGCTGATTGCGCCGGTGTCAGTAAGCCCGTTCTCTACCAACACTTCCCCGGCAAGCTTGATCTTTATCTCGCTCTCCTCGATGAGGGAATCGCGGTGCTCCTCGACACGCTGCGCACGGCCCTTGAATCAACCCACGACAACAAGCAGCGCGTCCATGGTGCGGTGTCGGCCTACTTCGCCTTTGTTGATGACCCCAACGGTGCCTACCGGCTCGTCTTTGAGAGCGACCTCACCAACGAACCCGCCGTGCGAGAGCGGGTGGAGTCAGCCGACTTCGCATGCTCACTCATGCTCAGTCGAGTCATCGCCGAAGATACCGGGCTCGCATCCGGCGAGGCAGAACTCCTGGCATCCGGCCTCCTGGGCATGGCGCAGATCGCCGCACGACGGTGGCTTCGCGCAACCTCGCACACCCCGCGACAGGCCGCGGTGGATCTCATCGCCGGGCTGGGCTGGCGTGGCATCCGAGGCTTCCCGCTGTCTCACCCGCCCACGGCCTAGCGTCAACCGCGCGTTAGCCTGGAACACCTAGGAGGTCACAGTGGAGATCAGGATCGGCGTACAGCAGACCGCTCGCGAAATTGTTTTAGAGAGCGCTGATGCTCTGGATGACATTTCGGCCGCTGTTGAGGCTGCGATCGCCAACGGCGGCCTGCTCACCCTCGAAGACGACAAGGGCCGGCGCGTCATCATCCCCGCGGATCGCCTTGCCTACGTTGAGATCAGCCCCCTCAGCGTTCGGCGCGTCGGCTTCGGCAACTCCTAGCCCCTCGACGCGGGGCCCCGCCAGGCCGACCACCATCACGATGACAGGCCGAGCGCCTGCATCCGACGCGAATGCTCATCGGTCAGTCGGGTGAGCAGATCACCAATGGCCGTCATGTCCATGCCACCGTGTCCGCCCGCCCCGCCGATGAGGAGAGCGGTCAACGCCTCCCTCTCGGCTGCCACATGCTGCGCTTGGGAGAGAGCTTCACCCACGAGGCGACGAGCCCACAGTGCAAGCCGCCCCTCGACTCGCGGATCCGCGACGATCGCAGCGCGCACCCGATCGACAACAAATGCCGACTGCCCCAGATCTTCACAGACCTCCAGGACCAATGCCCGCGTCTGCGGGTCGAGGAATTCGGCGATCTCGCGATAGAAGTCCACACCAATGCCGTCGCCGACGTACGCCTTGACGAGCCCCTCGAGCCAGTCACTCGGGGCGGTCATTTCATGGAAACTCTCCAGGGGTGCCCGGAAGGGAGCCATGGCCTGGGCGGGATCTGCACCCAACTCAACCAGCCGGTCGCGTAGTCGGGTGAAGTGGCGAAACTCCGCCGCCGCCATGCCGGCCAACTGGGCCTCATCATCAATGGTCGGCGCGAGCGCTGCGTCAGCGGCCAGCCGCTCAAAAGCCATGAGTTCGCCGTACGCCAATACGCCAAGAAGGTCAACGACAGCAGCGCGGTAGGCATCATCCACGCCCACATCAGTTGAGGCCATGACCGCAGATTAGCCGCAGAGAGGTACAGTGCAGTCATCGCAGGAGCGATGTGGGCGCCCGGCCGGGCTTCCGCGGGGCGTGAGCCCCATCCGCCCAGCCGTGTGTGGCGCCCCCGCTCAGTCCGGGTGCGGTGTCCGCGGTGTCGCACGATGGAGCACGTCCATGACAGAAACAACCGCACCCGAATCCCCCGTGGCCGCACCGGCCGAACCCCCGACATTCCTCGAGCTCGGTGCTGCGCCCGATATCGCCCAGGCGCTGGCCGATATCGGAATTGAACGCGCCTTCCCCATCCAGTCCATGACCCTCCCCCTGGCCCTGGACGGGCAGGACCTCATCGGGCAGGCAAAGACGGGCACCGGCAAGACGCTGGGCTTTGGGATCCCGCTGATCCAGCGCATCGAGCGCGATAACACCCCGGGAGCCTCCCCCCAGGCCCTCGTCGTTGTCCCCACGCGCGAGTTGTGCGTGCAGGTCGCCGGTGATCTCCAGCAGGCCAGTGCCCGCCGAGATACCCGCGTGCTCAGTGTCTACGGCGGGCGTGCCTACGAACCGCAGGTCACGGCACTGGCGACCGGCATCGAGGTGGTTGTCGGCACGCCGGGACGCCTTATTGATCTGGTGCAACGCCGCTCCCTTGACCTCTCACGCGTGCGCGTCCTGGTGCTCGATGAAGCCGACGAAATGCTAGATATGGGCTTCCTCCCGGATGTTGAGCGACTCGTCGCCGAACTCCCTGCACAGCGCCAGACCATGCTGTTCTCCGCCACGATGCCGGGGCAGATCGTCGCCCTGGCTCGGCGCTATATGCAGCAGCCGGTGCACATCCGCGCTGCAGAGCCCGGTGATGATCGCGCGACCGTCGACGCCATTGAGCAGCATGTGTGGCGGGCTCATCCCATGGACAAGGTCGAGCTCCTCGCGCGCGTGCTTCAGGCTGACGGACGTGGACTCACGATGGTCTTCACCCGCACCAAGCGCAAAGCCCAAAAGATCGCCGACGAGTTGACAGATCGCGGATTCGCCGTGGCTACCGTCCACGGTGACCTCGGTCAGGGTGCGCGTGAGCAGGCCCTGCGCGCATTCCGCAATGGCAAGGTCGATGTGCTTGTGGCCACCGATGTTGCCGCGCGCGGCATCGACGTCGACGGCGTGACCCACGTCATCAACTACGAATGTCCAGACGACGAAAAGACCTACCTGCATCGCATCGGGCGGACAGGCCGCGCCGGAGCCAGTGGTGTGGCGGTGACGCTCGTCGACTGGGAGGACATCGCGCGGTGGCAGATGATCGACAAGATTCTCGGATTGCCCTTCAAGGATCCCCTGGAGACCTACTCCACCTCGGATCACGTCTACACGGGCCTGGGAATCCCTCGCGATATCAGCGGTCGTCTGTCGAAGTCTCAACAGACACGCGCGGGGCTCGCCGCCGAGGACGTCGAGGATCTTGGAGAGACAGGCCGCAAGAAGCCCGCGGATTCCTCATCACATCGCTCCCGCGAGTCATCGCGTGGAACTCCGCGCGACTCAGGACGGGCGCGCTCTAGTCATTCGAGCGGCGACAAACCCAAGCGCGCAGAGCCGGTGACCACGACGGATGGCACGGCGGGCAGCGATGCCGCCCGAGCCCCCCGGCGTCGGCGTCGGACCAAGCGTGGCGGGACAACGCCACCCAGCGCTTAAGCCAATCCCTCGTTGGATTGTGTGTCACCCTCAGCTGCGAAGCTTGTACTCCTCGAGTAACCGCCTCGCGATGATCATCTTCTGTATGTCTGCGGTGCCTTCGCCAATCATCAGCATCGGCGCCTCGCGATAGAGCCGCTCAATCTCGTATTCCTTCGAGTATCCGTAGCCGCCGTGGATACGGAAGGAATCCTCCACGACCTCCTTGCAGTACTCGCTGGCAATCAACTTCGCCATGCCGGATTCAAGATCGTTGCGTTCACCCGAGTCCTTCTTCCGTGCCGCCATCACCATCATCTGGTGTGCGGCCTCGACCTTGGTTCCCATGTCGGCGAGGCGGAAGGCAACAGCCTGATGCTCGGCGATTGGCTTGCCAAACGTCTCGCGCTGCTGGGCATACTCAATGCCGAGTTCGAATGCCCTACGCGCAAGTCCACAGGCGCGGGCAGCGACATTGACGCGGCCCACCTCAACACCATCCATCATCTGGTAAAAGCCTCGGCCGGGTGCACCACCGAGGACCGCTGACGCCGGCAGACGCAGTCCGTCCATGTTCAACTCGGTCGTATCGACCCCCTTGTAGCCCATCTTCTCGATCTTCCCCGGAATCGTGAGGCCGGGCAGCACCTCGCCAAAACCAGCGGGCTTCTCAATGAGGAATGCCGACATGCGCTTGTACACAGACGCACCCTCGGCGGCGTCATCATCGGTGCGGACAAGGACCGCAACCACCGTTGAGCTGCCACCGTTGGTGAGCCACATCTTTTGGCCGTTGAGCACATACTCATCGCCTTCACGAACAGCGCGGGATTGGATTGCCGCAACGTCGGATCCGCAGCCGGGCTCACTCATGGAGAAGGCACCGCGAATCTCGCCTGTCGCCATGCGGGGTAGGAAGTACGCCTTCTGATCCTCCGTGCCGTGATGCATGATCATCCAGGCGACAATGAAGTGCGTGTTGATGACTCCCGAAACGCTCATCCACCCGCGAGCGATCTCCTCGACCACGAGGGCGTAGGTGAGGAGAGACTCGCCCAGACCGCCGTACTCCTCCGGAATCATCAAGCCAAAGGCGCCCAGGTCCTTGAGGCCTTCGACGATGTCGGCAGGGTATTCGTCCTTGTGCTCCAAAAAGGAGGCGTTCGGAAGGATCTCATTGTCAACAAAGTCGCGTACCGCCTTGAGGATCTCCACCTGGATATCGGTGAGACCCTCGGTCTGCGCGAGTGCCGGCATGATCCCTCCCTCTGGTCTTCGTGAAGGCTAACGGACGTTAACCCGATGTGCTCGTCCGCCGAAGGCCCGCCCCCGGGTTGACGGCGGCAATGACGGTGACGAAGGGCAGGGCGAGCAGGGGAAGGACCTCAATGACGGCGATACCGAGCGCCACCGCCAGGCCGAACTGGGCGGAGGCCACCGCCAACCACGCCCACGTCCGCGTCACGATGACGTGCCCGTGGTCGCCGCCACGGAGCACGCAGCGCGACACGGCGACGCACCACAGCGCCGCCAGGACAGCAGCGGGGATGACTCCCCATACGACGTCGACCCAGCCGGCTGCGGCCACCGCCGCCACCGCGATGAGCCCGCCCAGGACAAGGCCTGCGGCGTCCATGGGGCGCGGTCGGATCAGTACGGCGCTCCACGCCTGTCGCGGCTGAGGCCCCGGGTGTGTCTCGGCGATCGGGGCCAGCAGCGTGTCGCGAGCAGCGCACAGTGCCCGAAAGGCGCGCGGGTCACCCCCGTGATCAGGATGCACCAGTGCGGCCCACGCACGAAAGGCCCGTCGCACCGTCGTGGCATCGGCATCACGCGAGACACCCAAGAGGCGTGCGGCATCATCACGGTGAAGGGATTGCAACGACGCCATGTCTGTCACTCCGGAGCGCTAAAGGCCCGGGTGCGTACCATTCCGGCCGCTCGCCCCTTGGCCGATATGACCGTTGCCATCTTGCGTGACGCCTCGTCGATCATTTCGTCACCCAGCATGACGGCACCACGGGCACCCCCCTGAGCCGAGGTGTAATAGTCGTAGGCGTCGAGGATGAGTTCTGCCTGGTCGTAGTCGTCCTGGCGCGGGCTGTAGATCTCGTTGGCCGCGTCGATCTGGCCCGGGTGCAAGACCCACTTACCATCGAAGCCCAGCGCGGCGCTGCGACCCGCAACCCTGCGATAGCCGTCGACATCCTTGATCTGCAGGTAGGGACCGTCGATGGCGAGCTTGTCGTACGCGCGCGCCGCCATGAGGATGCGCATGAGTATGTAGTGATAGGCATCCCCCACGTCGTATCCGGGTGGCTGCTCCCCGACAACGAGCGACTTCATATTGATGCTCGCCATGAAGTCCGCCGGTCCGAAGATGAGCGTCTCGATGCGGGGCGAGGCGGCAGCGATGGCATCGATGTTGATGAGACCCATGGCATTTTCGATTTGGGCTTCGATGCCGATCCGGCCCACCTCAAAGCCATTGGAACGCTCGATCTGCGTCAGGAGGAGGTCCAGCGCGATGACCTGCTCAGCCGTTTGCACCTTGGGCAGCATGATGCAGTCAAGGTTGGGGCCGGCTCCCTCGACGACCTCGACGACGTCGGCGTAGGTCCACTGCGTGGTCCAGTCGTTCACTCTCACGGAGCGCACCTTGCCGTCATAGCCGCCCTCGTTCAGCGCGGCGACGATGTTCCTGCGAGCCTCCGGCTTGGCGAGCGGTGCGACGGCATCCTCAATGTCCATGAACACCTGATCTACCGGCAGCGTTCGCGCCTTATCAAGCATCTTGGGGCTCGACCCCGGCACCGCCAGGTTGGATCGCCGTGACCGCGTGGGTCGCGGCGCGACCGCGGCACCGCCGGAATCTGTCGATGGGTGTGAGCTCATTGCCTGACCTTATCCACCATGTGCCCCGGGAGTGAGCCGACGGCGTCTCAGTGGCGGGAGAAGGTCTCAGCGCACGGTGAAGACTGCCTCACCGAGGACAGCGGGGTCGGGCACAACCCCCAGGCCGGGAGCCGAACTCGCCGACATGCGGCCCCCGACGCGGGCGCCCGCCGCGTAGGCCGGGAGATAGGCGGCACCCAAAGGGCACACCTCGCCGTAGCCCACAAGCCCGTCATCCGTGCGGATCTCCACCACGGTCGAGTCAAAAACCTCGACGAAGCGACCATCGGCCCAGGTGTAGCGACCCTCACGCAAGGGCAGGTCCACCCGGTAGGCGGCCACAGACACGATCCTCATACACGGCTTCCTTGGAATAGTCCGACGGCTCCCCGCCGGTGGTCTCCTCGTGGCTCACCACGTGAGCTCGGCGTGAGAGTACCCTTACGCTCCGTGACCTCTCCCAGCCGCGTCTTCGTCGCCCGTCTGGCGCGCGCTGAGGTTTTTGACCCCAAGGCGGACCAGGTGGGTCGTGTCCGCGATGTCGTCGTGATGTTGCGCACCGACTCCCAGCCCCCTCGAGTCGTGGGGCTTGTCGTCGAGGTCGTCGGTCGTCGTCGCATCTTCGTGCCTATGTCACGTGTCACCGCGATCGACAGCGGCCAGGTCGTTGTCAGCGGCGTGGTCAACCTCCGTCGCTTCCAGCAGCGTGGTGGCGAGACTCTGGCTCTGGGAGAGTTGCTTGATCGTCGCGTCACCCTGATTGATCCGGCACGCTCCTCGACGCCCACGACGGTCACCATCGTCGACCTAGCCATCGAACAGCGGCCGAGCAGGGACTGGTACATCACCCAACTGTTCATTCGCGAAGGCGGTGGACTCGGGCGCAAGGGACAGACGCGCATTGTGGACTGGGCCGCCGTTGATGGGCTAACGCTGCCACAGGAGCAGGGTGCCGAGAATCTCCTCGCCACACTGATCGACATGCGAGCGCCCGATCTCGCCCTCGCACTTCAAGAGATGCCCGCCAAGCGACGGATCGAGGTCGCACGCGGACTCGATGACGATCGACTAGCGGATGTCTTGGAGGAACTTCCCGAGGATGACCAGGTCGAAATCATGCAGTCACTCGGGATCGAACGCGCGGCCGACGTCCTCGAGGAGATGGACCCTGACGATGCCGCCGATCTCATCTCGGAATTGCCACCGGAGCAGGCCAGAGATCTCCTTGAGCGCATGGAGCCTGATGAGGCAGAGGACATCCGCCGCCTCCTCTCCTATGGCGAATACACAGCCGGCGGCATGATGACGACCGAGCCGGTCATCCTGCCGGCAGATGCCACCGTGGCCGAAGCGCTGGCCCGAGTGCGCAGTCCTGAGCTCTCGCCCGCCCTCGCGGCACAGGTCTATGTCACGCGTTCGCCCACCGAAACTCCCACGGGTCGATACCTCGGTGCCTGTCACTTCCAGCGCCTGCTGCGTGAGCCACCCGCATCCCTCGTCTCCGGCATCCTCGATACGAGTCTGGAGCCGATATCGCCAGACACCGATGTGCCCACCGTGGCCCGCTATTTCGCCACGTACAACCTCGTCTCGCTCCCCGTCGTCGATGCAGATGACCACCTCCTCGGGGCCGTCACCGTGGACGACCTGATCGACCACATGCTTCCCGAGGACTGGCGCGATAGCGAGAGTGCGTCATGAGCCCCTCGGGTCGCCGTCCAGAACTGCGCATGGATCAACCCCTCGACCGCGGGCGGATCCGCGGTCCGTCCTACGACCCGGAGCAGTGGGGCCGGATGAGCGAGCGCATTGCGCGCTTCATCGGGTCATGGAGGTTCATTGCCTGGATGACCGCGGCCATCATCGCGTGGCTGCTATGGAACATCTTCGCCCCGGACGACCTCAAACCCGACCCCTACCCCTTCATCTTCTTGACACTGATGCTCTCCCTCCAAGCGTCCTACGCGGCTCCTCTCATCCTGCTCGCCCAGAATCGGCAGTCGGACCGCGACAAGGTGCAGTACCTCGAGGACCGCGAGATGACGGATCGTCTGGTGGCGGATACCGAGTATCTCGCCCGTGAGATCGCGGCATTGCGTGTCGCACTGGGTGACGTGGCGACTCGCGACTATCTGCGATCTGAGTTGCGCGATCTCGCCGACGACATAGCCCAACGCCTCCGACCCGAAACCCCCTCGGCGGATGACTCCCCCGCGGATCAGCGTTCGCTCGATAATGACGAGGGGCCTAGCATCACTACATGACCATCGACCGTTCCCTTGTTGACGCAGCGCTCGCCCGGGTCGAAGATCCCGAGATCCATCGGCCCATTACCGAACTCGGCATGGTCAAGGCCGTCCATATCGACGGTGATCGGGTGCGCGTGGAGATCTTCCTTACGGTCTCGGGCTGCCCCATGCGCGACACCATCACCCAACGCGTGACCATCGCGGTCGGGTCGGTGCCGGGGGTGCGCCACGTCGACGTCGACCTCGACGTGATGAACGATGAGCAGCGCGCTCAGCTGCGAAGCACTCTGCGCGGCGGCAAAGAGGACAAGGAGATTCCCTTCGCTCAGCCAGGGTCACGCACCCACGTGTACGCGATCGCGTCCGGCAAGGGGGGCGTGGGCAAGTCCTCCGTGACCGTCAACCTCGCGGTGGCGATGGCCGCCCAGGGCTACACCGTCGGAATCGTCGACGCGGACATCTACGGCCACTCCGTGCCCGGACTCCTCGGCTTGACCGCCACTCCCACCGTTGTCGAGGGCATGATCATGCCTCCCGAGGCCTTCGGCGTACGCGCTATCTCGATCCTGCCGTTCAAGCCCGGGGGAAGCTCTGAGCCGGTGGCGTTCCGGGGGCCCATGCTCCATCGGGCCCTCCAGCAATTCCTCGCCGACGTCTGGTGGGGGGACCTGGACGTGCTCCTTCTGGATCTGCCTCCCGGCACCGGAGACATTGCGATCTCCACGGGTCAACTGCTGCCCGGCTCCCAGGTTGTTGTCGTCACAACTCCGCAGACGGCTGCGGCCGACGTGGCTGTCCGAGCCGGCATGCTCGCGGGCCAGACGCACCAAAGTGTCGTGGGCGTCATTGAGAACATGAGCGGTTTTCCCTGCCCGCACTGCGGTGAGCCCATCGATCTCTTTGGCATGGGGGGTGGGACTCGGGTGGCCGAGGAACTCTCCGCGGGGCTCAGCACGGATGTGCCCGTGCTGGGTCGGATTCCCTTTGACGTACGACTGCGCGAGGGCGGCGACTCGGGCCAACCACTGGTTCTGTCCGACCCTGCATCCCCTGCGGCAGCAGCGCTCATTGAGATGGCGACGACGCTCGCGCGCAAGCCGCGCGGTCTCAGCGGAGTGCCGCTGAACATCACCCCCGCGGGGCGCTAGGTCGCATCCGGGTCAAAGCGTGCGGTTGGCGCGGCTGCGGAGCTCCCCTTGGTGGGAGGCGGCGTGGCTTCTGGCCCGTCGTCAAAGATGCCCGCGACCATGTTTTTGGGATGCAGGTCCTGCAATCCGCGGAGCGCATCCTTGGCTTCGGACATGTCCATGCCGGCGGAGTCGGCCAGGTCCTTGCGCGCATTGGTTGCCATCGCGCGCACATTGCGCATCATGGCGGCAGCGTCCGAAGCAGCTCGCGGCAGCCGCTCCGGGCCAAAGATCAGGAGCCCCAGGACGGCGAGAACCATGATCTCGCCGATGCCGATGTCGAACACAGCCTCAGGGTACGCCGAGAACCGTGCTCCTGGCACCCGGCCGGCACCTCACTGATCCTCACGACCATCCAGGATCACCCGGACGCTGATGGGCCGCCCCTGCCGCACAGCCTCAACCACGACAGACTCCCCGGGGAGTTGATCGCGGATGGCCACCACGAGTTCTTCAGCGCCATCCACCGCGCGGCCACCCAGCTCGACGATGAGGTCTCCCGCGCGCAGTCCGGCGATAGCCGCAGGGCCCTCTGCGGTGACGGATGCCAGGAGCGCTCCGGTGCCGGCGTAGGTGGGATCGATGATGACGCCCAGGATCGGCGTGCGTGAGGATCCGGTCGCGATGATTTCGTCCGCGATGCGTTCCACCGCTCGAGCTGGGATGGCGAATCCCACGCCGATGCTGCCCGGGCGATTGCCGTAGGCCAGGGTGGCGATAGACGACGTCATCCCCAGGAACCGACCTCGCCCATCGAGGAGAGGCCCACCGGAATTGCCGGGGTTGATCGCGGCATCGGTTTGGATGGCACTGATGTAGGAGGTCTCCTCATCCTCCCCCACCGTCACGGGCCGGTCGAGGGCACTCACGATCCCCGTGGTCACGGTGAAGTCCAGACCCAGGGGTGCACCGATAGCGATGACAGCGTCTCCCACACGCGCTTGCTTTTCGGCCGATCGAATCGGGACAAGGTCACCACCGTCGGACCCACCCTCCACCTTGAGGACGGCAACGTCGTAACTCGTATTGCGTCCCACGATGCTCACCGGAAGGCGCCGACCATCGGCGAGGACCGCTTCGACTCGACCGTCATTGGCAAGCGCCGCGTCAATCACGTGGTTATTCGTGACGATGTAGCCGCCATCTCGAAGGACGAATCCCGACCCCGAGCCGGATTCAAAACCTGCATCAACGATGACGGACACAACGGATGGCAGGGCCGCACTCACAACCCCGGCGATGGTGTCCGGCGGTCGCGGTGTCGGGGGTATCGTGCGCGACGTCGTCGCCCCGGTCGGGCCAGCGTCGGGCGCGATCCGCAGGGCGATCCCCAGACCCAGGGCGCCCCCGGCGACGCCCAGGACCCCGGCACAGACCACAGCGACGAGGGCAAGGA
>JANRCR010000012.1 GCA_030726915.1 Candidatus Nanopelagicales bacterium | reverse complement strand
CAGACATCGACAAGTTCATGCGTCTCGTGGGCACAGACCGTCAGGTGTATTGGATTAAGCCGTACTACAGGAGCTGCCCAGCCTGTCGAGCCATACATGACTTCGAGCTCAAGGCGGCGGCGAAGCGTCACGCGAACCTTGACCTCATCAAAGTGAAGGACCTCCGGCTTGACGTCTCATCCGACGGCCTCCATGCCTTCGGTAGGGCGAACAGTCAAGCTCTGTGGGATCGCATCAACGAGACAATCACTGCCGCCGCACGCTAGGAGCCGGGGATGGCGTCCTTCGCGATCGGCTCCCCCAGCACGATGCGGAACACCGGGATGTAGCGACCGGCGTTCTCGGCGTACATCTCAAAGGACTTCCACATCGCGACCATCCGCTCAAAGAGCGCATCCCGCTCAGCGCCGTCAACCTCGACGAAGGTGCAGTGCCAGGCGTCATCGTTGATGAGCACGTAGCCCTCGGGATGCTCGCGCGCGTTGAAGACCCAGCCCGGCACCTTGGTCTGACCCGCGTTGGAGCCGGCGACGCACCAGCCTCCATCGACCTGCGCAGCGAGCAGGGGATTGGTGCGCCACTGGCCGGACTTGCGGCCCATCGAGGTGATCCACACGACCTGGGCGCCGCCCGGGAAGCGCCGCCAGACGCGGCCCCCGGTGGCCTTGTGGACCACGCGGTGCAGGGCGGTCGTCGTGCGCAGGGACGTGCCCCAGAAGAGGTCGTACAGCCGCTTGTTCACACCGAGAGCCTACGGGGGTGCGCCCGACTGTGCGCCCTGCTTCCGCGGCATCACTCGCTTCCGCGGTGTCGTCGTGGGACCCTGGAGTGTGCTCGACGACGGCGTATCCCCACCGGACCCCGATCCCGCGTCCGTCGTGTGGCCGCTGGAGGGCACGACCTGGATCCTCACCGAGATGCGAGACGGAGACGGTCCACGCGCGGTGCCGGCGGGCATTACGTCGACCTTCGAAATCACAGATGGCCATCTGCATGTCGACACCGGATGCAACACCGGGCATGCGAGCGTGAGTGTCTCCGTCGACACGATCCAGATCGGCCCGATGGCATTGACGCGGATGATGTGCCCGGATGTCGCCATGAACGTCGAGGCCGCGGTGACGGCCGTGCTGCAGGGCAGCATCCCCTACCTCCTGAGCGCGGATGTGCTCGCCGTTGGTACGGCGACCCGCCTCCTCGTCTACCGCAGTGATTTGCCGCCCGCTGCGTAGTGCCGATTTCCGTGACGCACCCGCCGCGTCGTACTCTCGGAGGGATCACCTGGAGGTCCTGTGAAACTGGCTATCACCTCGGCGACCGCCGTCGCCGCGCTCATGGCGACGACGCTCATCGGCCCCGTGGCCACCGCCGCGCCGACAGCGCCCGCGCCGACAACGCCCGCGCCCCCCACTGTCGCGCCGCAAGCCCCCGCGCCCGCGGCCCAGGCCCCCGTCAAAAAGTCGTTCTCCTACTTTGCGACATTCACCAGCCGCCAGGTCGTGTCGTACGGCAATCCCAAGGGCATCGGCAACCTGACGATTACCGAGGGCACCATCACCGATGGCGCTGACGCCAAGGTCGGCACCTTGACGACTGTCATGCGCGTCGTCGCACCGTCGCCCAAGAAGGATGCGGAGTTGCGGGACACCCAATCGCAGATTCAGCTCAAGGACGGTCAAATCTTCGCGCAGGCGGTCAATGAGGATCCCAAGGGCAAGCCGCCGGTGAGTTTGCACATCATGCCCGTCACGGGCGGCACGGGAGCCTACGCATCCGCGCGCGGCACCCTGCTGATACGCAAGGTGGGCAACAGGTACCTCATGGCCTACGACCTCTTCATCGACAAGGACCTCAAGACGACGCCGCTGACCTTCAGCAACATCGTCACCGCCACTGCCGCCGGCACCGCGGCCCAGGGCATCGGCAATGTCGCGCTCACCCGAGCGACACGAGGCGCCAACTCCTATGTGTCCGTGGCGACCCGGGCGGGTTCCACCCGTGGGGCAGTGACGGATGCCATCGACCTGCAGATCTACACGGCCACGGGATCACTCTTTGCCCGCACGATCGCTCGCTCCAAGGGTGGGGCCGCCAGGAATCAGGTCTTTGCTGTGCTCGGTGGCACGGGTTCGTACGCCGGCCACCGCGGTGAGCTCACCCTCAGCGCCAACGGCCGCTCCATCACCGCCAAACTCGCGGCGCCGGGTGGGTCATCCAAGCCGCTGAACTGGATTGAGACGCTCGGCCCCGTGACGTCCGTCGCCATCCCGGGTGGCACCTTCCGCGCGGCCCAGGGCGAGATGTTTGCCGATCCGGCTCGCAAGAAGAGACTGGGCAAATACTTAGCTAGCGAGACGACGTACGACGTGATCGATGGGGTGACCCCCGTCGTGACGATGCTGGAGCAGGAGTTCGCGACGGGCACGATGATCGTCACCGGCATCTCCGTCGCGACCGGCACCGCGGCGCTGCGCCCCATCGTCGGCGGCTCCGGTGACTACGGCGGCGCTGCGGGCCAGGTCTCATCTGAGGAGATGCCGAGCGGGCTCTGGAAGAAGTCCGCGCGATTCTGGCGCTGACCCGCCTCGCCCGGCGCCGGCCCTCGCCGCGGCGCCCGGCACCACAGCCCGGCCTTCGGCACCCGGCCCCATAGACTGGCGCCGCTGCCGAGCCAGAGGAGATCCGATGCCCCGCGTCGTTGTCGACGTCATGCTCAAGCCGGAGATCCTCGACCCCCAGGGCCGAGCCGTGATGGGAGCCTTTGCCCGCCTCGACGTGCACGGTGTCGCCGATGTGCGTCAGGGGAAGAGATTCGAGATCACCCTCGAGGGCGAGCCCACGGATGAGGTGCTCGCCGGGCTGCACCGCATGGCGGAGGAGTTGCTGAGCAACCCCGTCATCGAGAGTTACACGCTCCGGGTCGAGGACGCGCAGTGAAGATCGGCGTCGTTACCTTCCCCGGATCCCTCGATGACCGCGATGCAGCGCGCGCGGTGGGCCTCGCCGGAGGAGATGCGGTCTCCCTGTGGCATGGCGATGACGACCTCAAGGGTGTGGACGCCGTGGTCCTGCCCGGTGGATTTTCCTACGGCGACTACCTGCGCTGCGGCGCCATCGCACGCTTCGCCCCGGTGATGCGCACCATCGTGGAGCGCGCGGGTCAAGGCCTGCCCGTGCTCGGCATCTGCAATGGCTTCCAGATCCTGTGCGAGGCCCATCTACTCCCCGGTGCGCTGACCCGCAATGACCACCTGCACTTCGTCTGCCGCGATCAGCGCCTGCGCATGGAGCGCGTCGACACGGACTGGACCAACTCCTTCGCCGTGGGCGAGGAGATCGTCATCCCACTGAAGAACGGCGAGGGCGGCTACGTCGCTGATGATGCAACACTCGATCGACTCGAGGGTGATGGACTCGTCGTAGCTCGCTATCTGGACGTCAATCCCAATGGAAGTCGCCGCGATATCGCCGGCATATCCAATCCGAGCGGCACCATCGTCGGCCTCATGCCGCATCCGGAGCATGCGGTGGAGTCACTCACCGGACCATCGACCGACGGCCTCGGCTTCTTCTCCTCCACCATACGCTCACTCGTCGGGATCGGCTCGTGAGGCCCGGCGGGTCGGCCACGCCGCCCCTGTCGGGCTGCCTCGATACCGTCGACCGCGCGGAGTCCACCCCCGAGGTCGCGCAGCCCTACGCTGAGCTCGGCCTCAAGCCCGACGAATATGCGCGCATCTGCGAAATCCTCGGTCGCCGGCCGACGTCGAGTGAACTCGCGATGTATTCGGTCATGTGGAGTGAGCACTGCTCCTACAAGTCGTCCAAGGTGCACCTGCGCCAGTTCGGTGACAAGCAGCCCGAGGGTGGCTGGCCGCAATTGCTCGTCGGCATCGGTGAAAACGCCGGAGTCGTCGACGTCGGTGATGGTTGGGCGGTCACCTTCAAGGTCGAGTCGCACAATCATCCGTCGTACGTCGAGCCCTATCAGGGCGCGGCCACGGGGATCGGCGGCATCGTCCGCGACATCCTCTCGATGGGTGCGCGCCCGCTGGCGGTGATGGACCCGCTGCGCTTCGGTCCCGCGGACGCTCCCGACACCCGTCGCGTCCTGCCCGGTGTTGTCGCGGGCATCGGTGGCTATGGCAATTGTCTGGGGCTGCCCAACATCGGTGGCGAGATCGTCTTCGACGCGACGTACGCCGGCAATCCACTGGTCAACGCCCTGTGCATCGGCGCGATGCGGCACGAGGATATTCATCTGGCCTCCGCTAAGGGTGTCGGCAACCTCGTCGTGCTGTACGGCGCGCGCACCGGTGGCGATGGCATCGGTGGCGTCTCGGTGTTGGCGAGTGAGACCTTCGACGCTGATGGTCCAGCCAAGCGCCCCAGTGTCCAGGTCGGGGATCCCTTCATGGAGAAGTTGCTGATTGAGTGCACGCTCGACGTACTGCACGCCGGCCTGGTCGAGGGCATCCAGGATCTCGGGGGCGCCGGCATCTCCTGCGCGACAAGTGAGCTCGCGTCCAATGGCGAGGGTGGCATGCATGTGCACCTCGATCGGGTGCTGCTGCGCGATCCCACCCTCTCGCCGGAGGAAATCCTCATGAGTGAGTCCCAGGAGCGCATGTGCGCCGTGGTGACGCCCGATCACATCGACGCCTTCATGGATATCTGCCGCATGTGGGAGGTGGAGGCTGTCGTCATCGGCGAGGTGACCGACTCCGGTCGCCTCACGATCGACTGGCACGGTGATCGCATCGTCGACGTTCCACCGCGCACCGTCGCACATGAGGGTCCCGTCTATGACCGGCCGATGCATCGTCCGCGTGATCTTGATGCGCTCGCGGCCGACGATGCCAACGCCCTGGCGCGACCGCACACCGCCGAGGACATTCGCGCGACGCTGCTGCGGATGGTCGCCAGCCCCAACCTGGCGTCCAAATCGTGGGTCACCAGCCAGTACGACCGCTACGTGTTGGGCAACACCGTGCTGGCACAGCCCGAGGATGCCGGCATGGTCCGCATCGACGAGGAGTCCGGCCTGGGCGTCGCGGTGTCCACGGACTGCAACGCTCGCTTCGTGCGACTGGATCCCTATGAGGGTGCCAAACTCGCCCTCGCCGAGTCCTACCGCAACGTCGCCGTCACGGGTGCGCGGCCACTCGCGGTGACGAACTGCCTCAACTTCGGCTCACCCGAGGACCCCGAGGTGATGTGGACTTTCGCCGAGGTGGTGCGCGGCCTCGCCGACGGGTGCCTGGAACTCGGCATCCCGGTGACCGGTGGCAATGTCAGCTTCTACAACTCCACGGCTGACACGGCAATCCTGCCGACTCCGGTCGTGGGTGTGCTCGGCGTGATCGACGATGTCGAACGTCGTTCCCCGATGGCCTGGGGTCCCGATGGCGAGATCATCTATCTGCTCGGTGACACCCGCGAGGACTTCGCCGGCAGTGAATGGGCCCATGTCATGCACGGTCACCTCGGTGGCGTGCCCCCCCGTGCTGACCTGGCGCGTGAGCGGCTGCTGGCCGATATCGCCATCGCCGGGTCGCGTGACGGGATGCTGACCGCGGCGCACGATGTCGCCGACGGGGGTGTCGCGCAGGCGATCGTGGAGATGGCGCTGCGCAGTGGTGTTGGTGCGCGCGTGTGGGCACCGGATCAGGTCACCGACATGGCCACCTTCCTGTGGTCGGAATCACCCGGTCGTGCGGTCGTCGTTGTGCCTCGCTCGGAGGAGATGCGCTTCACGGCGATGTGCGCCGCACGTGGCCTGCCCGCCCATCGCATCGGTGCGGTGGACTCGGGGCTCGGCGCCGACACGGGGTATGCGGATCAGCAGGTGCTGCAGATGGGCGATGTCGTCGTCACGCTCGCGCAGATCCGCGAGGCCCATGACGCGACGTTCCCGGCACTCTTCGGCGCGTGACGGATCAACCCGTGACGATCGGGCCGGCGTACTCGAACTAGGGAGCGAGGGGCTCGACGGTCTGGATACCGGTCTCCTCGAGCAGGGCGTAGACCTCATTGGCGCGATAGCGGCGATGGCCGCCGAGGGTGCGTACGGCGGACAGCTTGCCCGACTGCACCCATCTCGAGACGGTCTTGGGATGGACGCGGAAGAGTTGTGCGACCTCCGCGGGCGTGAGCAGTCGTTCCGCTTCGTTGTACGTGGCCATCAGGTCCCCCGATCGATGAATTCCTGCTCGCCACACTAGCGGGATTCGCCCGAATTGCCCGAGAAATGTTGGATTCCGCCCCGTGAGGTCCCCGAGGTGTTCCCGGTCCGTCGCGGGGACCCTGCGCTTGCGCACCCCCTGCCCGCCCAGGATGCTGTGGGCATGATTATCGACCGCGGGGGCGCATGGGCTGTTGTGGGTGCAGGACCCCACGGGCTCTCGGCGCTGAAGAACCTCCTCCAGGTGGGCCTGGATGCCGACGGCTATGAGCGCGCCACCGACCTCGGCGGCAACTGGAACTTCCACGCGGAGAACTCCCGCGTCTATGAGTCGACGCATCTCATCTCGACCAAGCCCTTTACGCAGTTCCCCGACTTCCCGATGCCGGATTCCTATCCCGACTATCCGTCTCACTGGCAGGTCCACCGCTACTTCCGCTCCTACGCCGAGCACTTCGGTCTGCTCGACCATCTGTCCTTCAACACCGAGGTCGTCGCCGTCGCACCCGCTGACGGTGATCGCTGGAACGTCACCGTGCGTGATCGAGATAGCGGTGTGGAGACGACACGTCAGTACGCCGGTGTCGTCATCGCCAACGGCCACAACTGGTGGCCCAAGATCCCGCAGTACCCCGGCCAGGACACCTTCACCGGTGAGCTCAAGCATTCCGCCGACTATAAGAGTGCCGAGGTTGTGCGCGGCAAGCGCGTCCTTGTCGTTGGCGCCGGCAACACCGGCTGCGATGTCGCGGTCGAGAGTGCGCAAAATGCTCGGGAGACCTTCCATTCCACGCGCCGCGGCTACTACTACAACCCCAAATATGCCCTCGGTCGCCCGTCGGATCAGACAGCGGATCTGCTCCTCGCTCTGCGCTTGCCGCTCGGCCTGCGCCGGGTGATGTTCAAGTCGGTGCTGCGCCTCACCGTCGGTGACTTCGAGAAGTTCGGGCTACGCAAGCCTGACCATGAGTTCTTTGAGACCCATCCGATCGTCAACCAGCAACTCGTCTACTACGTCGGTCACGGCGACATCCAGCCCAGGCCGGATATCGCACGCTTCGAGGGCTCAACCGTGCACTTCGACGATGGCACCAGCGCGGAGATCGACGTGGTTGTCTTCTGCACCGGTTATCTCGCGCACTTCCCCTTCCTCGACGACACCTACCTCAACATGGTGGGTGATCATCCGGTGTTGGCGCGACAAATTTTCACCCCTTCATCACCGACGCTCGCCGTCTCCGGACTCATTCAGCCGGACAGCGGTCAGTGGACGATCGCGCACTGGCAGGGCATGCTCGTCGCGACGTACGCCGCCCTGCTCGCACAGGATCCGCGGGCGGCGCGACGCTTCTACGACGCGATGGTGCGCGAGACTGACGTGCGCTTCACCGGCGGTGCCGAATACAAGGATTCCAGCCGCCACTACTACGAAATCGCGCACCAGGAGTATCTGCGCGCGATTGAGCGCGACCTGCAGCGCCTGGAGTCGATGTCTGGTGCTCTGGTGTCTGCTCGATGACATCGCGCCGCAAGTCGTCCACGGTCATGCGGATGTGGGACTGGTCGGTCCCACCGGTCAGCACGCACCGCGAGGTGCTGTCCATCGTGCCGGAGGGCTGGATTGACCAGCCCCGAGCATCGCGCAAGCCCCCGATCCTCTTCATCCACGGTCTCGCGCACGGTGCCTGGTGCTGGGCGGAGCGCTGGATGCCCGCCGCGGCGGAGCTCGGGTTCCCCGTGTACGCCGTATCGCTGCGCGGCCATGGTGATTCGGGTGGCCGCAAGCGTCTCGGCCGCACGCTCATGCGCCACTACGTCCACGACGTGATGCAGACGATCACGGAGATCCCGCAGCAGCCGGTGATTGTGGGCCACTCGATGGGGGCGATCATCGCGCAACTGGTCGCGGATCGCTATCAACCGCGCGGCCTCGCCCTGCTCACCCCCGCGCCGATCCAGGGAGCGGCGTACACGCTGCCGAGGTTGATTCAGCGGCGTCCCGCTGCCGCAGCCAAGGTGCTGGTGGGTGGCACATTGCCGCTGGGTCCGGAGCAACTGTTCTGCAATCTTGATGAGACCACGGCCGCGATGTACGTCGACCGCCTCGGCCGTGAATCGCCGTGGGCGCAGTATGAACTGATGCTGCCGCATCGGATCGGTCCCGTGCGCTGTCCGGTGCTCGTCGTGGGGACTCCGGATGATCGCGTGGTCGATGAGCGTGCGGTGACCGAGACGGCCCGCGCCTACGGGGTCGATCCGGTGTGGCTGCCCGGCATCGGCCACGACCTCATGCTTGATGGTGGCTGGGAGAAGCCGCTCAGTGTCGTCCTCGATTGGATCGACGAGCGCTGCTGACGGGCGAACTTAGGGACGAAAGCGTCGCCCAGCTGCACAAACGTCCCGAAGTTCGTGGCATCCGACGGGAGAATGACCGCGTGAGCGATTCCGCACTTGCCCAGCACCTCGAGTCCTGTCTCACGGCCTATGCGATGGAGCGCACCCCCGATCCCGCAGTGGAGCGAGCCGCCGTCAAGGCCACCTTGGATCTGCTCACCGTGGCGGCGCCGGGTCGTTCGGTCGAGGTCCGGGTGCCCCCCTACGCCGCAGTGCAGGCGGTCGAGGGGGTCAGCCATCGTCGCGGCACCCCAGCGGCGGTCGTGGAATGCGATGCGCCCACCTGGCTGAAGCTGGCATCGGGCGCCGTCACCTGGAGCGATGCCAGCGCGAGCGGACGCCTGCACGCGAGCGGTGAACGCAGCGATCTGTCGGCGTACCTCCCGGTCGTCTAGGCCGGAATCTCCTCGCGCAATGGGTAGCGCAGGATCAGCGGCAGGCTGAGTGCGACGAGGACGACGGGCAGCACGGAGAAGGCAAGTATCACGCCGGTGACCGCGGATGCGGGCTGGATGACCGTCTGCCCCGCCGTTGTCGAGATGTAGCCGGTGACGGCGAGCAGCAGTAGGACGATGGCCGGCCCGATGGCGAATGCGGCGGTTTCACCCGCGGTCCACACACCGGTGAATGCACCGGCGCGCTGCACGCCGGTCTCCTCTGCCTGCTCGGAGATGGTGTCGGGCAGCATCGCGAGGGGGAACATCTGCATCCCCGCGTAGCCGATCGATGTGATGGTGATGAGGGCGAGCGCGACGGCGAGGGGGAGCACCTGCGCGGCCAGTGAGCAGATGAGTCCGATGATGAAGCAGATGCTGGCGAGGAGGTAGCCACGCCGCTTGCCGATCCGGTGACCGAGGTAGGCCCACAGCGGCATGACCAGTACGGCGGGCACCAGCAGGACGCCAAAGACAATGCCAAAGTTGTCCACGCCGAGGACCTGCTGGGAGAAGTACGGCGCGGCCGCCAGCACCGCACCCGCCCCGAGTGCCTGGAGGATAAAGGCGCTCAGCAAGAGTCGGAAGGGTCGTGCCTGCCACGCCGTGCGGAACTGCTGCACGATGGAATGCGTGCCGGCCGTCGCGGTGGCAACGTAGCGATGCAGTCGGCGTACGCTCGCCCAGCAGCCGAGCATTCCGAGGGCGATGAGCGCACCGACGATAAGGCCCATGACCAGGTAGCCGGTGTTGGCCTGCGGGAATGCGTTCACGATGACGGGTGCACCGATGCCGAAGACCAGGATGGCCAGGACCTGGATGCCGACACGCCACGACATGAGCGTCGTGCGCTCCGGGGGTGAGTCGGTGATCTCCGCGGCGAGAGCGATGTAGGGCACTTGGAAAAAGGCGTACGCCGAGGCCGCGAGCAGGAAGATCAGGAGCACCCACCAGGCGGCGACGGTGGATCCGGTGCCGGCGGGCACGGCAAACATCAGCGGGAAGCAGATGAGCATGCCGAGCGCGCCGTAGATGAGATAGCGGGCACGATGGCCGTGGCGGGCAACGTAGCGATCAGACAGCGTGCCGACGAAGGGGAGGAAGAAGACGTCCCAAAGTTTGGGGATCAAGACGACGAGCGACGCGATGCCGGCACCCACGCCGAGGGTGTTGGTGAGGTAGATCGCCAGCAGCAGGCCGGGCACCGTGCCAAAGCCGGCGGTGCCCGCCGCGCCGAGGGAGTAGCCGATCATCGAGCGACGGGTCAGTCGTGTCGGGGGTGCGCCGGGGGGGGTCAGGCCGGAGGCCAGGCCTGAGGTCAACAAGGTGGAGGCTAGCGGGAGGCCCCCCGGTCCAAGT
>JANRCR010000011.1 GCA_030726915.1 Candidatus Nanopelagicales bacterium | reverse complement strand
GGAGCACCTGGCGTCCGATCGGGAGGATGCCTTGGGCCACCATCGCCAGGGTGAGTTGGCGGCCGCGATGGGCATCCTGGGAGTGCAGGATTGGCGACTCCTGGGGGGTGCCGGTCGCTATCGCGACTCCGGCATGGTGGGCACGCCCGCCAATGATCGTCCCGATGCCTTTTGGCGCGGTGACCTGCTTCCGCCGACAGTGGATCTGGTCTCGGTGATTCGGGAGGTGCGTCCGCAGGTGCTGGTGACGTACGACGACTTCGGCGGCTACGGCCATCCCGACCACATCCAGGCCCATCGCGTGGCGATGTACGCCGCTGTCCTCGCCGGAGCGGCCACCTTCCGCCCCGAGTTGGGCGCTCCGTGGGACATTGACAAGATCTACTGGACCGCCTTTCCCCGCAGCATCGTGCGGGAGGGCGTCGAGAAGTTGCGTGCGGCCGGTGAAACCACAGGTTTTGCCGAGTTGGATCCGGATGACCTTCCCTTTGCCATTGATGACGCGCTCATTACGACGGCGATCGCCGCACCGGACTACCTCGAGCGCAAACTTGATGCTCTGCGGGCGCATGCCACGCAGGTGACCGTGGACGGTGGATTCTTTGCCCTGGCCGACAATGTGGGGGCCGAGGCGTTCAGCACGGAGTACTTCCGGCTGGTCCGGGGCCGTGTGGGTGGCCCCTTTGACTCACACGGTCGAGAGACCGATCTCTTCGCAGGTCTCTGAGCCGACGTGCGTGCACTGGGACTCACCGCCTGCATCCTGCTCGGGGTCATCGTGGGGATCGTGGGTGCCTTCGTGCAGGCGGCCCGCTTCCTCATCGGGGGAGTGACCGTGCCCTGGGGGTTGATCCTCATGGTCACGTTCCTGTTGGTCGCCGTGCGGCTCGGCGTCGAATTCACCGATACGCGCTGGGGGGGTTGGTGCGTCTTCGGTGCGTGGGTGGCGGTGACGATCGCTTTTACGGCTGAACGTCCCTCGGGTGCGCTCGTGATCTCGGCAGGAGACCGGCAGATGGCCTATCTCCTCGGAGGGGTCATCGTGGGGGCTGCTGCTGCCACCGTCCCGCCTCTGGCTCGACTCCGGCGACCCTGACTCCGGAGCATCCGGGAATCCTGCCTATGTGATGACCGACACGGCCATGAGGCTGGTGAGGCATCCGGGGGTGGTGTTTGCCTACGATGGCAGGACGCCCACGCGATCGGTCGGTGCTGGATGACGGCACCGAAGGGTCCTGTGGGGGTGTCGAGCATCGGAGAAGACGGGTGGCAGTGGAGGACCAGGCGCCGCAGGGCAGCGTCATGTCCGGGCGCCGTGCTGCGCTGGTGGCCATGGGAGTTGTCGCCGGTGCCCTTGTGTTCTATCTCGGCATGATGTTCGGGTCTTCCAGTGATATCCCGGCCAACACCACCGTGCTCGGGGTCAACATCGGGGGAATGTCGAGGTCCCAGGCCGTGGCGACCCTGGATGAGCGCATCACTCCCGTCTCGCAAGCTCCTGTCTCGATCACGGCGTTCGCGACATCAGAGGAGATCTATCCGGCTGAGTCAGGGATGAGTTTTGATCCCGTTGCCACGGTGGACTCCGCGGAGGGCCGGGTGTTGAATCCCGTCGCCCTGGTCATGAGACTCTTTGGACCGACCCGCGTAGATCCTGTCGTCACGGTGGACGACGAGGTCTTGACCGAACGCCTCGCGAACTTCGCTGTCCTGGTGCAAACCTCCAGCGTGGAGCCCACGATCTTTTACGAGGGCATGGATCCGGTGCTCACCCCCGCGGAGGATGGGCGAGATGTGGATCTACCCGGTGCGGTGAATGCGGTTGTCGCCGCCTACCTGGTCAGCACCGAACCCGTCCAACTTCCCGAGGTCATCCTCGAGCCCGCCGTATCGACCGAGGATGCTGAGTCCTTCCGTGATGGCCCGGCGACCATTGCCGTGTCGGCGCCCGTCGTTGTGGAGGTGGAGGACATCACGCCGGAGATCGCACCCGAGGTGATCGCCGAGGCAACCCACTATCTCGTCGAAGACTCAATGCTCAGCCCACAGATCGATGGTGCGCTCCTGCACGAGTCCATCGAGGGCCGGTTGGCCGAGGTGGAGGAGCCGGGCAACAACGCGACCTTCGAGATCAATGCCGACAACATCCCGGTGGTTGTGCCCTCACGGGTGGGCCGGGGTGTGTCCGATGAGGTCCTCGCGGCTGCGGTCAGCAATGCCATGTTCGCCGAGGGCGATGCACGCGTCACATCGGCACCCATCACCGTGCGCGATCCGTGGCTCACCACGGATAAGGCCATGGAACTGGGGGTCATTGAGGAGATCTCGAGTTTCACCCAGCAGGTCAACTACGCCGAGTACATGGCGCATAACCTGGCGCTGGCCTCCGAGTACATCGATGGCACGCTGCTTCTGCCAGGCGACGTTTTTTCCATGAATAAGACGACCGAAAACAGGGACCCTGAGAACGGCTACATGCAGGGCTGGGTTATTGGGCCGGGGGGTGTCTTCCGCCAGGCCTTGGGCGGGGGGCTCTCGGCCGCGACGACGACGGTCTGGTCAGCGGCGTTCTACGCTGGCCTTGAGCCGGTCGAAGTGCAGGCTCATTCGGTATACATCTCGCGCTACGTCCCGGGGCTGGAAGCGACCGTCGCGTGGGATGCCTTCGACATGAAGTTCCGCAATAACACCCCCTTCGGCGTGTTCATGACCGCAGAGTCGGACGGCACATCCATGACGGTGCGGATGTACAGCACGAAGATGTACACCCTGATTGACGCTGAGGTCGGCGAGCGATTTGGTGTGACAAGCAATAAGACGATCTACAACGACTCCGCTGAGTGCAGCGCCCAGGCAGGTGGGCCCGGATTCACCATTGACGTGGACCGGGTGTTCTACGAGGGGGATGCCGAAGTTTTGCGCGAAACCTTCACGACGACCTATCGGTCGGCCCCCCAGGTGATCTGTGGCAAGAAGCCCAAGCCGGAGAAGGAGGAGGAGGACAACGGCGGGGATCCGTCGCCGTCGCCGTCGCCGTCGCCGTCGCCCACGGTGTCTCCCACGACGGAGCCCGAGGTGCCTGAGGATGGCGCTGCCTGACGGTGGGCCATGCCTTTCTGCGGGACGTCGCGCGGGGGGATGCCCGGCCCGGGCGATACGGTGGGCGCATCGAAGCCGATGGGCTTCGTTGGGACTGGGCGCCCGTCCGGTCCCTGATGTGCGGCGCTTGGGCGTCGCCCAAGCACGAGAGGGTGTGCGGTGACCTACGTCATCACCTTTGCCTGCGTGGACATCAAGGACAGGTCCTGTATCGAGGAATGTCCCGTCGACTGCATCTACGAAGGCGACCGGATGCTCTACATCCAGCCGGACGAGTGTGTCGACTGCGGCGCGTGCGAGCCGGTGTGCCCCGTGGAAGCGATCTATTACGAGGATGACGTCCCCGAGCAATGGTCGGACTACACCGCTGCGAATGCGGAGTTCTTCAGTGAGCTTGGATCTCCGGGTGGAGCAGCCAAGTTGGGTGCTCAGGAGTACGACGCCCCCCTGCTTGCTTCCGTGCCGCGCAAGGAGCCGGAGAGCTGAACCTCCCCGACTTCCCCTGGGATCGACTCGCTCCCCTGGCCGACAGGGTCCGGGCTCATCCGGATCCGGCTGATTTGTCGATCGGGAGTCCGGTCGACCCCACCCCCGACGTCGTGCAGGCATCCCTCGCGCGGGCGGCCGATGCTCCGGGCTATCCCACCGTTGCGGGGCGGCCCCAGACGATGGCGGCCTTTCGTGCCTGGCTGGGACGCCGAGCCAGTGTGACGGCCGACGTGGGAGTTATTCCCTCCATCGGCTCCAAAGAACTCGTGGCATTGCTGCCGACACTGCTGCGTTTGGGTCCCGGCGATCGTGTGGTGGTGCCGACCGTGGCCTATCCGACGTACATCGTGGGGGCCCTCGTCGCAGGGTGCGACGTGGTGGTCTCCGATGATCCCGAAGCCGCGCGCGGCGCACGACTGGTCTGGCTCAACACTCCCGGCAATCCCACCGGTCGAGTCATGGCGGCGGGTGAGTTAAGGGCTGCGGTCGCGAGCTCTCGAGCCCATGGCGCCCTGGTCGCCTCCGATGAGTGCTATCTGGAGTTCGGCTGGGACGCGGAGCCGGTATCACTGCTATCTGATGAGGTCATCGGGACGGATGCCACCGGTGTCATCGCTCTGCACGCCCTATCGAAACGCTCCAATATGGCGGGCTATCGCTTCGGCGCCGCGGCGGGAGATGCGACAGTCATCGCCGGCCTGCTGGAGATCCGCAAGCACCTGGGGCTCATGGTCCCCCTGCCGGTCCAGCACGCGGCAGAGACGGCGTGGTCCGATGAGGCTCACGTCCTCGTGCAGCGTGACCGATATATGCGCCGTCGGGACATGCTGCGGCCTGCCCTTGAGTCGGCGGGCTTCCGAATTGACGACAGTGAGGCGGGTCTCTACCTCTGGGCCACCCGTGGCGAGGACTGCTGGGCCACCGCAGAAGCCCTGGCCGATCAGGGGATTCTTGTGGCACCGGGGGATTTCTACGGTGAGGCGGGCCGGCGTCATATTCGACTCGCGTTGACCGCTCCCGATGGGGTTATTGCCTCGGCTGCAGAGCGACTATCCGCCTGACAGCCCCGCTCGGTCAGGTCGGTTGTCATCGGGATACGGTGACTCCACCAATAGCACCGGAGACGCTTCCCCACGAGGGATCCGCAGGCACGGGAGGTTCGTCAATGTCCGACGCCGTCTTGCGCTACCCCGGAGGCGAGCTCCCACTTGATCGCACGCCATCGTCGATCGGCGAAGCAGGGCTGGATATCTCGTCGCTGCTGGCGACGACAGGTGATGTCACCCTGGACCACGGCTTCGTCAACACTGCCTCGTGCACATCGGCGATTACGTACATCGATGGGGACAAGGGCATCCTGCGCTACCGCGGTTATCCCATTGAGCAGTTGGCCGAGCATTCGTCCTACCTTGAGGTTGCCTACCTGCTCATCTACGGCTACCTGCCGATCGGGGATGAGTTGTCGGAGTTCAAGTTGCGGATTCGCCGCCACACCATGCTCCATGAGGAGCTTCGACTCTTCTTCGACGGTTTCCCCCGTGACGCCCATCCCATGCCGGTCCTGTCGTCGGCCGTATCGGCCCTGTCGACGTTTTACCAGGATTCCCTGGATCCCTTTGATCCTGAGCAGGTGGAGATCAGCACCATCCGGCTCATGGCCAAGGTGCCGACGCTGGCGGCGTACGCCTACAAGAAGTCCGTCGGGCAGCCCTACATGTACCCGGACAACTCCCTGGGATTCATTGACAACTTCCTGCGGATGACATTCGGTGTGCCCGCGGAGCCCTACGAGGTGGATCCCGTCGTATCGCGCACGCTCAATATGCTGCTGCTTCTCCACGCGGATCATGAGCAGAATTGCTCGACATCGACCGTGCGCCTGGTCGGCTCGTCCCACGCCAACCTCTTTGCGTCGGTGTCCGCGGGGATCAACGCCCTCTTCGGACCACTCCACGGCGGGGCCAACCAGTCGGTTCTGGAGATGCTGGAGACGATCCATGCGTCCGGGGGAGGCGTCAACACCTTCATCCGCCAGGTCAAAGACCGCAAGGATGGCGTCAAGCTCATGGGCTTCGGTCATCGCGTCTACAAGAACTACGATCCGCGCGCGGCGATCGTCAAAAAGGCGGCGTATGAGGTCTTTGCGGCGATGGACGTGAAGGATCCCCTCCTGGATATTGCCTTGCGACTGGAGGAGGTTGCCCTCGCGGATGATTTCTTCGTGTCCCGGCGTCTCTATCCCAACGTCGACTTCTACACGGGCCTGATCTACAAGGCGATGGGCTTCCCCACGCGTATGTTCACGGTGCTGTTTGCCCTGGGGCGCCTGCCCGGGTGGATCGCGCAGTGGCGCGAGATGATCAGTGATCCGAACACCAAGATTGGTCGCCCCCGGCAGGTCTACATCGGGGATCCCTTCCGCGACTATGTCCCTATTGTCGACCGGACGTCCTGAGGTCGACCCGACGCCATCCGTAGGTGACCTGCTGTTGGCGGATCCTTAGTCGTTGGCATGGAGAGCGGCGTTGAGTCCGCTCCAGGAGCCAGATCGTGGCAGCGCCTCCAGGGCTCCCGTGAGGGAATTGCGGCGGAAGAGCAGCCCGGGCGCACCGGAGAGTTCGCGGGCCTTGACTGTCGCCCCGTCCGGCAGCGTGATGCGAGCACCTCCGGTCACGTAGGTACCCGCTTCGACGATGCAGCCGTCCCCCAGGCTGATGCCGATCCCGGCATTGGCGCCGATGAGGCAGCCGGACCCGACGCTGATGACCTCCTGGCCACCGCCGGACAGCGTGCCCATGATCGAGGCACCGCCACCGATGTCGGTGCCATCACCGACGACGACACCCGCGGAGATGCGGCCCTCGACCATGGATGTGCCCAGGGTCCCCGCGTTGAAGTTGACGAAACCCTCATGCATGACCACGGTGCCTTCGGCCAGATGTGCGCCAAGTCGCACCCGATCCGCATCCGCGATGCGCACGCCGCTGGGTACGACGTAGTCGATCATGCGGGGGAAGCGGTCGATCCCCAGGACGACCAGGTGCTCACCGTGTGTGCGAGCCCGCAGTCGTGCATCCGCCACCTGGTCGAGGGGCACGGGACCACGCGTCGTCCAGGCGACGTTCGACAAGATGGCGAAGATTCCATCGAGGTTGATGGTGCGTGGTCGGACCAGACGGTGGGACAGCAGGTGCAGGCGTAGATAGGCGTCGGGGACGTCGACCGGGGGCGACTGGAGGTCATCTATGACCGTGCGGATCGGGCGCACATCCACGCCGCGGATGGCATCGCTGCGGGCGGCTGCATCGAGTCCCGGGACATGTACAGGGTCGACGCCCAAAGCCGGCTGGGGGAACCAGACATCAAGGATCCCGCCGGATCCACTCGTTGCGAGGCCTACAGCGGAGGCCGAGGTCGGAGGGGGCGACATCTCGTTCATGCCGGGACGCTATCGGAAACGATGTCGGGGACCGTCTGACCACCCCGAGGGTGGCTCATCGGTCCCCGACAGACGTCCGCGGGCCTACGGCCTACGTGCCCTACTGCTTGATGGCCTCGATATCAAGTTCGAGTTTGACGGTGTCGCCCACCAAGACGCCCCCGGTCTCCAGGGCGACATTCCAGACCAGACCGAATTCCTTGCGGCTAATCTCCGCCTTACCTTCGAATCCGATGCGGGTGTTGCCCCAGGGATCCTGGCTGGTGCCGAGCAATTCGAAGGTCACATCGACAGGCTTGGTGACACCGTGAATGGTGAGGTTCCCGGAAACGATGAAGGTGTCATCGGACTTTTGCTTCACGGACGTGCTCGTGAAGGTGAGCGTCGGGAACTGCTCGGCATCCAGGAAATCGGGGCTCTTGACGTGGGCGTCGCGCTCGGCATTCTTACTCTCAAAACTCGCGGACATGATGGTGAGCTGAGCGGAGGATGTCGACGGGTCAGATCCATCGAGGCTGAGTGACCCCGTGAACTCGGTGAAACCTCCGCGAACCTTGGCCACCATGGCGTGGCGGGCGACGAAGCCGATCGTTGAGTGGGTGGGATCGACTTCCCACGTTCCTGTTGTTGCGTCAAGGCTGGTGCTCGCGAATCCTCCAGAAGTGGGGCCGCCAGGGCGACGGATTGTTGAAGGCTCAATCATATCAGTCACCCTGGCGACCGTCTAGGCCCGGCTGAGGCTCCGGCCGTGCATCTTCTCGTCACCATCGTGGCGCTCGTCTCGCAGCGCGGCCTGCGCGGGGGACAGTGCCATGACGACGTCGGCGGTGATCGTGGTGCCCGTCACGATGGCGCGGACATGGGCAACATCACCCACGGACGCAGCGGTGCCGGTCACCTGGTCGCGGACCAGGGTTGTCTCATCGCCGACAACGTAGGTCTCGGTGAAGCCGTCCTCGCTGCGCACAGTCAGGGATGTCTCCGACACGGATGTGACGTCACCCACCTGCATGCGCTGGGTGACATAGGTGCCATCTTCCATTTCCACGACGCTCTCCCCATGGACCATCTGCCCCAGTTTGTTCGGGCCGTGTCCACCCGGGCCGTGTCCACCCGGGCCGTGTCCACCTGGGCCGTGTCCACCCGGGCCGGGTCCCTGACGGGATTCCTGCGATGTTGTCCCCGCGTCGTCCTGGTCAGCAAGTGCGACTGCGCCTCCGGTGAGTGCGGCTACGGCAACGGACGCTGCCATCATGCTGCCGACAATCCGTGATGTCTTCATATCCACTCCTTCGTTGGGCTGATGTCAATCGGGTATCCCCGGTCGACCACATCCATCGTCTGTCGCGTACATGCGATGACCATGCGGGCAACGTTCGGGTCCTGTACGGGTGGGGAGCCGGCATGCCACCATGGGCACATGACCGGAGGCGTGATGGGCATCCTGTTCCTGCTCGTGGGTGTTGCCGTGATCGGTGGTGCTGCGCTCCTCATCTCCGGGCGATGGCGCGATGGGCTGCCCGAGGCACCGCGCGATGCACCTGCGGCCCCCTTGGCTCAGGTCCCCGTGGGACGGGTGGGCAGCCAGGCGCTGGACGAGATCATGTTGGACCAAGCCGTGCGCGGCTATCGGATGGACGAGGTCGATGGACTCATCGACCGTCTCGGTGAGGAGATCGCCGTGCGTGACCAGGAGATCGCCGCTCGTGATGAGGAACTTCGCAGGCTGCGGGGCAACCCACCCCCGGGTGCAGCAGGCGACGCACCCCTCGACCCTGCGTGACACCGTCGTTGAGCGGTGCGGTGCGGGGGGACGACGGGCGCCTGCGCTGCCCATGGGGTGATGCGCCGGATGACTATCGCGCCTATCACGACGATGAATGGGGACGCACTGTCCACGGAGACACCGCCATCTTTGAGCGATTGTCACTTGAGGCATTTCAGTGTGGACTGTCCTGGCTGACGGTCTTGCGCCGTCGCGCCGATCTGCGCCGAGCCTTTGCAGATTTTGATATCCATGCCGTGGCAGCCTTCGATGCCGCCATGATCGCCTCACTCGCCGCCGATGTCCGCCTCATTCGCCACGTCGGCAAGATCGAGGCGGTGGTATCCAACGCGCGTATCTTGCGTGACTGGCAAGCGGAGGATGGGGTTGGCGTACTCGATCACGAGGTGTGGCTCTGCGCCACAACCGCGCTGAGCCAGGCACAGGCACCTCAGACGATGGCTGACGTCCCCACCACCGTTCCGGCGGCGGTTGACCTCGCCACCGGCTTGAGGAGGCGCGGCTGGCGCTTCATTGGCCCCACGACCGCCTATGCGACCCTCCAGGCCATGGGCGTGGTGGACGACCACCTCGTGGATTGCCACGCCCGCGGGGCCGGGTGACCCGGCCGCACCGCCAGGGGCGCGGTGGGGGATACTGGAGCCTCGCGCTCCGAGGGTCGATGTGGAGCCTGCGCGCCCACGGAAGGGAACACCATGGCTGCGATGAAGCCGCGGACCGGCGACGGTCCTATGGAGGTCACCAAGGAGGGTCGCGGCTACGTCATGCGGGTCCCTCTGGAAGGCGGTGGCCGCCTCGTCGTGGAGTTGAATGCCACGGAGGTCAAAGAACTCGGGGACAAACTCATCGCTGCTATCCCCTGACAGCTGGTTAGCCGGCCCCCACTCCCTGTGGAGTCGGGGCCGTTTGCATGGGCGTTGGGGTGGTGCGCCGCTCAGCCGGCGGGGCGATGCACGGCGATGAGGACGCCCTCACCCACCGTCAGGGCGCTGGCGACCCACTCGGGATCCTCCCGGAGATGATGGGCTAGATCCCGCCGGGACGAACAGACGCCGTCATCTCCGAAGAGAGGCGTGATGATGACCGTGCCTCCGGGGCGCAGAAGCCGTCGCGCTTGATCGAGGAGGGCGTGGCCGTGGGCCCCTTCCGTCTCGATATCAGCTCCCACGACGAGGAGGTCGTAGGCGCCGTCGCTGAGCCGGGGGAGGACGTCGAGCGGTGCACCTGCGATGGCGCGAACGCGGGTGTGACTCACCCCCAGGCTCGTGAAGGTGTCGCTGGCGGCTGTTTGCAGTTCAGAATCCGGATCGACCGTCGTGAGGGTGCCCCCCTCCGGTAGGCCCTCGAGGATCCAGCCTCCGCTGACGCCGGTGCCGGAACCCACCTCCACCACGGCCCGTGCTCCCGTGGCGGCAACGATGGTGCGCAGCAGGGAACCCACCGCGCGGCTCGGGACAGCGGTGGGCATCCCGAGGGCGCGACGGCGCCCGGCAGCCACCTCAGGCGCCTCTTCTGTCCAGTCATCGGCGTAGGCCCAGGTCAGGGGGCTCGGGGGCAGGATCGCATCGGTCACGTGAGCAGCCTAGGTC
>JANRCR010000010.1 GCA_030726915.1 Candidatus Nanopelagicales bacterium | reverse complement strand
CTAGCCGCCAGTCACGGGTCGGGGGCGGGCGGGGTCGGGGGTGGGGTGAGGATTCAGGCCGAGATGCGCATGGGATAGCCACGTCTGTCTGTGGGCAGGACACCGTGGGGCACGGTGATGGCTGCCCCGCTGGCGATGCGTGCGGCTGACCAGGCGCACGCGAGGGCATCGAGCCCGTCATCGCCGTACGCGGGATCGCCAAGGTCGGGGAGCCACCGGCGAAGGAGCTCCAGCCGGAGGTGGCGACCGTCAGGAGTCTTCTTCCGCTCGTCTACGGGATGGCCGTGCATCAGCGCGAAGGCGATCTCCGGATGGCATTCGACCAGGCGGGGGTCGCCCGCGAGGGCGTCGACCTCGTTGATGGCGCGCACGATGTTCCAGGTCTGTCGAGAGAGGGAAGTGCCCGACGCCTCGATAGACGCCTGGCACGCGGCTGCGTAGTCGTCGGGATGAGCCAGGACGGCGCGGACGGGCGCCGGGAAAACTCGTGATCCGTGAGGTCGCAGCAGTTTGCGGGCCGCCACATCGCACGCGCGTGGGCCAGCATCGGCGAGCCCGATCGGCATGTCGATCGCGATCACGTGCAGCGCGGGGTCGGCGAGAGTGGGAGCCAGGGGAGCGACGTAGTCCAAAGAGATCAGTACCGGTGACGGCTCGGTCTCCACCCGTGCCACTACCCAACCGCCACGGCGACCATCCACACCTACGACAGCGACCACATGACCAGCCTGGCACACTCCAGCGCATGCCTGAGGGTCACGTCGTACACCGCCAGGCTCGTCGGATCCAACGCGCCTTCGGTGGTGAGCCCACGGTGGTGTCGAGTCCGCAGGGGCGCTTTGATGAAGGTGCGGCGCTCCTGGATGGCTCGACACTTCATCGCGCCGATGCCCTGGGCAAGCATCTTCTCGTGGACTTCGATGAGGAGAGGACACTGCATGTCCACCTCGGGCTCTACGGCAAGTGGACGTTCGCCAAGGGTGAGGCTCCACCGCCCGTGGGTCAGGTGCGCCTGCGACTCGAGGGTGGTGGCACCTACGCCGATCTGCGGGGGCCGACCGCCTGTGAGGTCCTGAATCCAGATCAGGTGAGGGTGCTTACGGATCGCATCGGTCCTGATCCGATTCGCAAGGATGCCGACCCCGAGCGTGCCTGGCGGCGGGTCTCGCGCAGTCGCGCGGCCATCGGCACCCTGCTCATGGATCAGTCCGTCTTCGCCGGAGTAGGCAACATCTACCGCGCGGAGGCTCTCTACCGAGCGGGCATCGACCCCTATCGTCCCGGCTGCGACGTGAGTCGCGCGGAGTTTGATGTCATGTGGGATGACCTTGTCGAACTCATGCGTGACGGCGTACGCCGTGGCCGCATCGACACGGTCCGCGAGGATCATTCACCCCGCGCCATGGGCCGAGCGCGACGTCGAGATCGACATGGTGGCGAGGTCTACGTCTACCGGCGTGAGGGTCAGCCCTGCCTGGTGTGCGAGGACGAGGTCGCCTGGTCAGATATGGCCGGTCGCAACCTCTACTGGTGCCCAACTTGCCAGTCCCACTAGGCGCCCCGGAGTTACCCGCCGCACCCCGCCTGATTGCGCGAGTGTGCAGTTGCGGGCGTGAAATCGGTCCCAAAGGTGCACGCAAGTGCACACTCGACGGGAGAGACGGCGCGTCAGGCGCTTGAGGGGATCTGCGGATGACGGATCCCTGGGTGATCGGCAGGCAGCGTGCGCTTGATGACCCACCATGACGCGGCGATGGTCAATGCGACAAGGCCGTAGAAGAGGAATGGCGTCGCACCGAGCCAGGCGAGTTGGCCCGCCTGGATGAGCGGGATCTGAATCGCCGCGCGCACCAGGCTGAGGATCGCCCAGAGCCACGTCACGCGCGAGTAGGCCTTGAGCAGGTCGGGGTCCTGACGCCAGCGCATCCCCGTGCCCATGACCGGTCCGATGATGACGCCCATGAGCGGGCGCTTGATCAGGATGGACCCGGCGAAGGCGAGGGCGCTCAGGATGTTGGCCAGGACGCGGATCTCGAAGAAGCCGAGGGGGTCGTCCTGGTACGCCGCGAAGAGCGCCGCCACGGCCACCCCGAGCAACCCGGAGAGCACCCGGACGGGCTTCTCGCGGCGGGAGAGCTTGATACCCGCAAGGACGAGAGCGGCCGCCAGCGCGACACCGACGGCGGCGGCCAGGCTGCTGCCCGAAGCGAAGTACGCGAGGACGAAGAGGACGGTGGGGGCCATCGACTCCACGGCCCCCCAGGGGCCGCCGAGGAGGACACGCAGGGGGTGGCGGTCGTCGATGGGGTCGGCGTCCGGGCGGCTCTCCTGAGGTGCCTCGCTCACGCGCCCAGACTATCGCCGAGACTCACCCTCCCCCCGGGCCGTCGAGACTCACCCTCCCCCCGGGCCGTACTGTGTAGCCATGACGACCCGCGTGTTCACTGCTCTTTCGGCTGTCACGCTTCTCGTGGCTGCGATCGCAATCCCGGCCAGCAGTGCCGTCGCCGCCCCGCGGGCTTCGGAGCCGCGGTCCTCAGACGGCGCCGTGATCGATGTGAAGCCGACGACGGCGACCCTCAACGCCAAGAAGAGGCACACCAACTTCTTCGTCGCCTCCTTTAACGCTGAGGCGGGGGAGACGCGCTTCGTCGGTACCGAGCTTGTCGTCCTGGACGCCAAGGGCACCTCTCCCAGCGAGCTCTTCCTCGGGGTCACCCTCTCCTGCACGAGCCCTTCGGGGCGCGTGACGTCCGCGGAGGCTGGACGCAATGTCTGGCCCGCGGGTTCGTCGTTCATGATCCCGGTGGGCTTCACCTTCGTCACGGACGTGGCAGGCCTCCATAGGTGCGCGGCGACCGTGATGATGTGCAATCCGGGCAATTGCGCGTCCCCGACGGGTAAGGGCACGGTGCGCATTGTGACGCAGTCCATGAACCCCAGGAACTACTCCGTCCTCTACATCAGCCCCGCGCTGCCGTCGTGGGCGAACACCCTGAGGGTGCCGACGACAGGGGATCGCATCATCAAGCCCAATACGTCGTTCGACATGACGGGTTCCCTGGATGTCGGTGGATCGTCTGGCCCCGTGCGCATCGGTGGGATCTTCTCGATCACCAACTGCATCGAGAAGGCGTATCCCACCGTCTGCAAGTCCGCGGGCGCCACCAAGATTCGCGGCACTGCGCTGGCGACGCTCTCGCTCGCACTCAAGCAGGAGGTCCTCACCCCGGGCACTCGGTGCGCGACCGCGGTGGCGACGCGAGCCAACGGTGCGGGCCTATACCGGATCACCTGGCAGCAGCACCACGCCGTCATGTCCATCTACGTGCCGGACTTCGACCTCACAGAGGACCCCGGTTGCGGCACGACGGTCGACGTGACGGTCACCGTCAAGGCCGGAAAGGGCAACTCGCTCGCCCTGGAATCGGGAAGCAAGAAGAAGATCACAAGCGTGGTCTACGCCATCCCGGGCGACATCATCCCGTCGCAGGTATGACGCGTGGACGCGCCTTGCGGCAAGGCTCGTCGTACCTTTAGTCCATGAGCAGTGCGACCTCAGAGCCGATGGCCGACGCCGATCCCCTGGATGAGTGGCGAGCGGGCAGGGTCCGGCGCCTGGACCGCACGACGGCCTGGATCCTGATTGCCGGAGGCATCCTCGGTCTCATTGCGGCCTTCGAGCTCACGGTCGAGAAGGTGCGCGTCCTCGCCGACCCGACGTATGTCCCCGCCTGCGACCTGAATCCCGTGCTTTCCTGCGGCTCAGTGATCATCACGCCGCAGGCTGAGGTCTTCGGCTTCCCCAACCCTGTCCTTGGTCTCACGGGCTTCGCCGTCGTCATCACCCTGGGCGTGCTCCTTGCCGGTGGGGTTGCCATGCCTCGCTGGGTGTGGCTGGGGCTCAACGCGGGCGCCCTGCTCGGCTTTGGCTTCGTGCAGTGGCTCGTGTGGCAGAGCCTCTATTCCATAGGCTCCCTGTGCCCCTGGTGCATGGTGGTCTGGACCGTCACCGCCCCGATCTTCGTGTGGGTGACCTCGGCCAACCTCCTCTCGGGCCGCCTGCCCACACCAGCGTCATGGAGCAGTGCGGTGTCGGCGCTCGTCGGCCTGCGCGGTCTCATTCTCGCCGCTTGGTTCGTCGTTGTCCTTGGCCTTATCTTCGTGCGCTGGCAGGACTACTGGCTCGGCTCGATCTAGTCGAGCGCGGGGCCCCTACGCCTTGACGCGAGCGCTGTCGGGGTCATACATCGGGCGCAGGGAAGCGACGGCGGGGTATCGCGTGTTGGCGATGTCCACCTCCCAGGTGCCACTGGTGATCACATCGGGTGTGACGGGACCACCGGGCTCGACCATGGCCAGACCCACGGCGCCACCCAGGGTGTGGCCATAGCTCGCCGCGCGGACGTATCCGACAGGCCGACCGTCGCGGTAGACGATCTCGCCGTGGAACATCAAGGGGTCGGGATCCAGGACCCGCACCTGGACCAGGCGCCGCTCCAGTGGCCCCTGCTCCTTGACGCGTAGCGCGGCCTCACGACCGATGAAGTCGGTGTCCCAGTCGACGGCAAATCCGAGGCCGGCCTCCAGCACCGAGTCGGTGTTGTCGATGTCATGGCCGTAGTCGCGGTAGCCCTTTTCCATCCGCAGGCTCGACAGGGCCTTGAGCCCGGTGTGCACCAGTCCGTACGCCGCCCCCGCATCGACACAGCGCTCATAGACGTGGACGGCCTGCTCGGCGGGGACGTAGAGCTCATAGCCAAGCTCGCCAAGATAGGTGATGCGCACACAGAGGGCCCGCGCGAAGCCGAGGTCGATCTCGCGCGCGGTGCGGAAGGGGAATGCTGCGTTGGAGAGGTCGACGGAGGTGAGCGACTGCAGCACCTCGCGCGACCTGGGCCCTTGGATGTTGATCTGGGCGTACGCCGAGGTCATGTCCGTGATGGCCACCACGCTCTCACCCGCATGGCGACGCATCCACGACTCGACATGGCGATGGGCCGTATCCGATGCGACGACCCAGAAGCGCCCGTCGTCAAGTTTGGTCACGGTGAGGTCTGCTTCCAGCAGGCCGGCCGCATTGAGCCAGGGGGTGTAGGTGATGACTCCGGCGTCTCCATCGACGCGGTTGGCGGAGATGCGCTCCATCACCGCACCGGCGTCGCGGCCCTCCACGAGGAATTTCGCCATGAAGGACATGTCCATGAGGCCCACGCCTTCCCGGACCGCCCGATGCTCGCGCTCCCATTGGCCAAACCAGTCTTGGCGACCCCAACTCAACTCACCGACCGTGGGCTCGACACCGGGACCGGCGTACCAGTCAGCGCCTTCCCAACCGGAGACATCGCGGAAGTACGCACCCTGAGCGGCGAGTTGGTTGTGCAGGGGAGAGCGCTTGATGCCGCGCGCGGTCGTCATCGATCGCCCGGGGAAGTGGGTTTGATAGACCATGCCCAGTGACTCCACCGTGCGCGAGGCTCGGTAGTCGGGGCTCGTCTGATACGGATGCAGACGGTCAATATGGAATCCCGTGACGTCGACATCGGGGAGTCCGTCGACGATCCACGTGGCAACGGCGCGTCCGATGCCACCAGCGGTCAAAATCCCGATGGAGTTCATGCCGGCCGCGACGAAGTAGCCGTGCAGCTCGGGTGACTCACCCACGACCGGAGCCAGGTCCGGGGTGAAGGATTCGGGTCCGCAGAAGAAGGTCTTGACGCCGACCTCCATGGATATCGGGACGCGCTCCATGGCGCGCTCGACGTAGGGACCCATGCGATCCCAGTCCGGTGGCAGGGTGAGGAAGGACGCATCCTCAGGGATCGCGTCCACGTGCCAGGGGGCGCAAACCGGCTCGAAGAGCCCGATCATCAGGCCATCGCCCTCGGGCCGGTAGTAGCCATAGGAGCCCGGATCCTCAAAGACCGGGAGGTCCGGGTCGAGCCCGGGGATGGTGTCGGTGATGAGGTAGTAGTGCTCCGCGGCCTGATTGGGCACCGTCACGCCGGACCTCTCGGCCAATTGCCGGGCCCACATGCCAGCGCAGTTCACGACGTACTCGCACTCGATGTCGCCCTGCTCGGTGCGGACCCCGACGACGCGACCGTCCCTGGTCAGGACATCAAGGACTGGAGTCTGCTCCAGAATCGTCACACCCTGCATGCGCGCACCCTTGGCCAGCGCCATCGTCGCATCGACGGGGTTGACCCGACCATCCTGTGGGACGTAGAACCCCGCGAGCAGGTCATCGGTGCGTGCGATCGGAAAGAGATCGGCAATCTCGCGCGGGGTGATCTCGTGAATGTCGACGCCGCAGTGTCGATTCAAGGCTGAGACGCGTCGGTATTCCTCAAGTCGTCCCTCATCCGCAGCGGCTTCGATGAAGCCGATGGGAGCAAAGCCGGTGGATTGCCCGGTCTCCGCCTCGAGGCGGCTGTAGAGGTCGCGGGTGTAGAGCCGCATCCGAGTGGACGTCTCGGAGAAGGATCCGAAGGCCACCATGAGCCCGGCCGCATGCCAGGTGGTGCCGGAGGTGAGCCGGTCACGTTCGAGGAGGAGGGTGTCTGCGCCCCAGCCGAGGTGCCCGAGGTGATAGGCCACGGAGGCACCGATGATGCCGCCACCAATGACGACGACTCTGGCTCGGGAGGGATGCTCGGCAGCGGTCACGAGCGTGGACGTTACCGTCTCGCGGATTCGGGCGAATCGCCGCGCCACCCTGCCGCGCGGGCCTACCGTGCCTCCATGGGTGCCGTCACCGGGTCTGAATCCGTCACCATTCATGCGCCGGTCTCCGATGTCCTCGCGGCCCTGCGGGACCTACCGGCCCAGGTCACGTGGTTTCCCGGATGCATCTCCTCCGAAGTTGTGGCGACGAACGATGACGGCCTGCCCGCCCGGGCCCGCCAAGTCAACGACGTCAAGGTCGCCAAGGATGAATTCGACCTCGACTACACCCACACCGACACGTCCATGGCCTGGCGTCTCGTGGCGCCGAGCAAGGCCCAAAAGGATGCGAGTGGATCGTGGTCACTGACCGATAGGGCAGGTGCCACGGAGGCGACGCTCACCCTGTCCATCGATCCGGCCATACCGCTGCCCGGATTCCTCCTGAAGAAGGCGTTGGGGGACACACTCAAGGGTGCGACCAAGGGTTTAAAAAAGTACTGCGAGTCCTAGTCGAAGACGTCACGATCCGCAGATGGCCGTCAACGCCCCAGATCGCGTCGGGCTCGAAGCGCCAACCCGACGAATCCGGCAGACACGGCAAGGGATGCCGCGATGGCACCGGCCGCCGCGGATGGGCGTGTGCGCCCGGTCAGCATCGGTGCTGCCCCTGCTGCGGCATCAACGATTTCGGTCGCCGCGTTGATCCAGGCGACGCGCTCGAGGCGTCGTGAATCGTGGCGCGCATCCCAGACGAGCAGCCCGAGGACGACGTTGCGCACGGCGAAGAGGCGCGCGAAGTAGCGCAGGGTGGGGGAATCCTCGCTCGCATCTATGCCGAATGCCCTGAGGAGGGCGCCGGGGGCGATCCCCGCCGCGAGGCCCACGCTGACTCTCTCGATGAGCATGGTCCGTGCATATGCATCCGTGGGCATGCTGTCCTCGCTTTCCACATGTTCCGACGACTGCGAATCGACCTGATCCCAGGTGCGAACTGTGTCACCCGGCTAGGGTCAGCGCTCCCACACCCCGGTGTCCTCAGAGGGAGCCCTCATGAAGCAGCGAAGCCTGCGTGACCTCACCGTGAGTGAGATCGGACTCGGTTGTATGCCCATGTCCTGGGCCTACGCCGTCGCCGACGTCGATCCGGAGGAAGTGGCTGCGACGCTGCGGAGGGCTGTCGAGCTCGGCGTGACCCTGTTGGACACGGCAGATGTCTACGGACCCTTCACCAACGAGATGTTGATTCGCGAGTACGTCGTGGACGCGGGCCTGCGCGATCAGGTGACCATTGCCACCAAGGGCGGCTTGGTGCCCATCGATGCCACGAACTATGGGCGCAACGGCCGACCTGATGACATCCGCGCCGCCTGCGATGCGTCCCTCGAGCGGCTGGGTGTCGACATGATCGACCTGTACCAATTGCATCGCATTGATCCGGACGTTCCCGTGGAGGAGACCTGGGGTGCGATGGCGGACCTCGTCGCGACCGGCAAGGTGTCGTATCTGGGTCTATCAGAGGCGAGTGTCGAGGAGATTCTCGTGGCCGATTCCATCCATCCGGTGACCAGCGTCCAGAGCGAGTTGTCCCTGTGGACGGATGAGAACGTCGTCAATGGTGTGCTCAATCTCTGCGAGGAACGTGGCATCGGATTCCTCGCCTACTGTCCGCTGGGGCGCGGATATCTGACCGGCACGGTGACGGCTGACGTCATCGGGGAGGGGGACTTCCGGTCAGCCAATCCGCGCTTCACGGCGGAGGCACTCACCGCCAACGAGTCCATAGTCGCCGGTATCCGCGCGGTCGCCTCCCGCCATGGGGCGACCGCGGCGCAGGTGGCCCTCGCCTGGGTCCTGGAGCAGGGGGCACACGTCGTACCCATCCCGGGCACGAAGCGTCGCCGTTGGCTCGAAGACAACGTGGCCGCAGCCGACATCGTGCTCACGACGGCGGATCTTGCGGACCTCGCCGCGCTACCGCGCTCAGGTGCTCCGCGCTATTGAGCGTTGGCATCGGGAGAAGTCTGGGAGGATCAGACCGTGGATCGGTTCGTGACTCGTGAGGTCATCGTCGTCGCTCGGCCCGTGGATGCGGATGGCGACGACGTCTTTCGGGGATTCCTGGGTGCCATGGGTGCGGTCATGGAATCAGCAGCCGTCACTGCTCTTGGAGCGGTGACGGCGGTGGCGGGCCCCCCAACGTCCGCGGTGCTCGACCGGGTGGTGCCTACCATTACGGATGCTGTTGTCCAGCGCATTGACATCACGTCGCTGGTACTTGATCGCGTGGACCTTCGCAGCATCGTCAACGCGGCATTGGATCAACTCGATTTGACGCAGATCGTCCTCCAGCGGGTGGATCTGCGCAGCATCGTCGAGACGGCGCTGGATTCCATTGATCTGACGGAGATTGTGCTGCAGAGGGTCCAACTCGTCACCGTCATCGATGCAGCGCTTGATCAGTTGGATCTGACCGCGCTCGTACGCGAGCGGGTGGACATCGATGCGCTCGTCGACACGGTCGATCTCGAATCGGTGATCGACCGCCTGCCCATCGTGGAGATTGCCGAGTACGTCATTGAGCAGACGGATCTCCCGGCAATCATCCGACAGTCCACCGGTGGTGTTGCCACCGACGCCATCGACGGACTCCGCCTGCGTTCATATGCCACTGATGTCGCGACCGCTCGCATTGTCGATCGGCTCCTGCCGCGTCGGGGCCGCAAACTCGATGCTCCCGGCGAGCCCGAATCCCTCACCGGAGATGAGTCATGACCACGTTCAGCGAGTGGCAACGTGGCGATGGCAGGGAGAGCGCCGAGGACTACTCGATCCCTGAGGATGCGCGCGATTTCCAGGGGGAGCGCGCGGGCTTCGCGACGCGCTTCGTGGCCAGCGTCATCGACGTAGCCCTCGTGGCGCTGCTCATGATGGGCACCTGGTTCGGCATCGAGATCCTCCAGCTCATTTTCACTCCGGGCGTGGAGGTCGATCCGCCGCGCGCGGCGACGCTCGTGCTGTGGGGCTACCTCTTCACGGCCTTCTACTGGACGGTGGCCTGGGCCACGAGCGGTCGGTCGCTGGGTGCCCGGTTCATGGGCGTGCGTGTGGTCAACCGCAAGGGGGAGCGCGTGCGCTGGCCGGTGGCGCTGGCACGCGCCGCCTTCTCTGTGGGTTTCCCCATCGGCCTTGCCTGGGCGCTGATCAGTAAGCGCAATCGCTCTGTGCAAGACGTCGTGCTGCGCACGATCGTCATCTACGACTGGAGTCTGCGGGCTCCGCTCGTCATCGGGTCGAAGCATCCGACGTGACGTCGGCCACGATCGCGGCGTAGGAGTCGATCACCGAGTCGGCCTCGACAGCGACGACGGTATTGCGCTGACCCGTGCCCAGGGTGATCTCCCCGCCGAGAATGCGTTCGTCAGCCACCACCGGAAGGTCGAGTCCGAGTGGGGTGATGGTGCCGCGGGCATAGCCGGTGGCCGCCAGGGCCTCTTCGGCATCGGGTAGCGAGATCCGGCTGACGCCGAGTAGGGCGCGCAACTTGGGCCACGCAAGTGAGCGGTCTCCCGGCACAAGCACCAGCACGTAATCATCGTCACCGCGGCGTACGACGAGGGTCTTGACCACCTGCTCCGGTCGCACGCCGCATGCCTGTGCTGCTTCCTCGACAGACGTCACGTGTCCCGGATGGATGATGCGGTGGTCGATGCCGCGGCGTTGGAGATCGATGATGCCGGGAGCGTCTTCAGCCATGCCGGTCACGGTACGCCGTATGAGATGTCGAGCAAACGAGTCGCTGGATTCCTCGTGACGAGCGGGTGACCGGGATCGAACCGGCATGGCCAGCTTGGAAGGCTGGGGCTCTACCATTGAGCTACACCCGCGCAGTGCAAAGCCCTGCCAGGATACCCGTAGGTCGGACCCCGGTCGTGAGAGGACCGGCGTCACGCGCCGCGTCATGGGGTCACCGGGATCCGTGGCGACGCGCCCCTAGACTGTCGAGGTCGCTGAGCGGGTTACGTCGCTGAGCGGGCAACGGGGTGTGGCGCAGCTTGGTAGCGCGCCTGCTTTGGGAGCAGGAGGCCCCCGGTTCGAATCCGGGTACCCCGACGCACGATGTGATCCAGATGTGGGCGGATCGACGGGCACCACCGCGATGTGTGTCCTGTGTGCGCGCCAAGTAGTCTTTGGCCACCCGTCTGCCGTAGGAGAACCCCGTGAAGAGCACTGCTGAGACCCTGTCGCCCACCCGGGTCAAGCTCACCGTGGAGGTCCCCTTTGAGGAGTTGGCTCCCAGCCTCGATACCGCCTATAAGACCATCGCCAAGCAGATCTCCATCCCGGGCTTCCGCAAAGGCAAGGTGCCCTCCCGCGTCATTGATCAGCGCGTGGGCCGCGCGGCCGTGCTCGAAGAAGCGGTCAACGAGATTTTGCCCATGGCCTACGAGGATGCTCTTCGCGAGAACTCAGTGAGTCCGCTCGGCCGACCTGAGATTGAGGTGACCGAACTCAACGATGGTGAGTCGCTCACTTTTGTTGCCGAGGTCGATGTGCGACCGGAGTTCGATCTGCCGGACTACGCCGGAATCGTTGTCGAGGTCGATGATGCAGAGGTCACCGACGAGAATGTGGACGAGCAACTCCTCGCCCTTCGAGGTCGCTTCGCCTCGCTGTCACCGGTTGAGCGAGCGGCCGCCGATGGTGATGTGCTCCTCGTTGACATCATGGGAGCCGAGGCCGATGGCTCGGCGGTCGAAGACCTGTCGGGACAGGCCCTGTCCTATGAACTCGGCACGGATGGCATGCTGCCCGGCTTTGACGATGCCGTGCGTGGAGCCTCTGCCGGTGAGACCCGCACATTTGACTTCACACCGGAGGGTGGGGAGTACGTCGATCGACTCCTGACGGTGAATGCGACCGTCGCCGCCGTACGGGAACGCGTCCTGCCCGAGGCCAATGATGACTTTGCCCAGTTGGCATCCGAGTTTGACACCGTAGATGAGCTTCGTGAGGACATCCGCACCCGCCTGGGTCGTGTGCGCGTCCTTGAGCAGGGGATGCAGGCCCGCGGCAAGGTGCACGAGGCACTGCTGGCATCCGTTGACTTTCCTCTGCCGGAGGGGGTCATCCGCCAGGAGGTGGATGAGCACTTCGCAGATGGGCACGCGGGTGACGATGCACATCGGGCCGAGGTGGAGCAGGGCGCCAGCGATGGGCTGCGCAGCCGACTCCTGCTGGATCGCATCGCTGAGGCTGAGGAGGTCTCGGTCGGGGAGTCGGAGTTGTCCTCCTGGCTCCTGCAAAACGCACCCCGCTATGGCATGGCCCCGGATGCCTTCGCCCAGGCCCTCGTGCAGGCCGGTCAGTTGCCCATGGCCATCGGTGATATTCGCCGGGCCAAGGCCCTGGCCGTCGTCACCCAGAAGGCTCGGGTGGTGGATGCCTCGGGGCGGACGGTGGATCTGGAGAGCCTCGATGAGGAGCTCCGAGCAGCCGAGGGCGACGACGCGCTCTCCTGAGCCCTACGCCCACGGCGAACACCGCCGAGCCCGGGACTAGACGCGGGGCCCTCGGCGTTAAGGTCGGAAGGCGGTCGGAAACCCGACCGATCGAGAGGAGATTCGCGTGAGCATCAACCTGCGTGGTGGAGCACCGAGCATGACCGGCTTCGGAGACATGCTTGATGAGCGACTCCTGCGTGAGCGGATCGTCTGGTTGGAAGGTGAGGTGCGTGACGAAAACTCCAACCGCATCGCCAAGCAGCTTCAGGTCCTCGCCGCCGAAGACCCCGAGAAGGACATCACCCTCTACATCAACTCACCGGGTGGATCCATCACGGCCGGCATGGTCATTTACGACACCATGCAGTTGATCCCAAACCACGTCACGACGATCGCCATGGGTCTGGCCGCATCGATGGGGCAGTTCCTGCTGACGGCGGGGGCGCCTGGCAAGCGCTACGCCACACCCAATACGCGCATCATGATGCACCAGCCACTGGGTGGCATCGGAGGCACCGCATCGGATATCAAGATTCAGGCCGAGCAGATGCTCTTCATCAAGAAGCGCATGGCTGAACTCATCGCCGAGCACAGCGGGCATTCCGTGGACGAGATTGAGGCAGACTCAGATCGGGATCGATGGTTCACCGCCGAGGCTGCACGAGATTATCGCCTCATCGATCATGTGTACTCCTCAGCGGCTGACGCGCCTGGAGCCTCATCGTGACTACTGATCCCCGCACGTCCGCTGCTCGCACCCAAGGAGACTTCATGCGCATCCACTCCGGGGTCACCCCACCCACGGCCCGCTACATCCTGCCTGAGTTCCGGGAGAGGACGGCCAACGGGGAGCGCGTGCACAACCCCTACACCAAACTCTTCGAAGAGCGCATCATCTTCCTCGGCGTGCAGATTGATGACGCATCAGCGGACGATGTGATGGCTCAATTGCTGTGCCTGGAGTCCATGGACCCCGACCGTGACATTCAGATCTACATCAACTCACCGGGTGGCTCCTACACCGCGATGACGGCGATCTACGACACGATGCAGTTCGTCAAGCCCCAGGTCCAGACGGTGTGCCTGGGGCAGGCAGCGTCCGCTGCCGCCATCCTGTTGGCTGCCGGCACGCCAGGTAAGCGTTTTGCGCTGCCGCACTCGCGCATCCTCATTCATCAGCCCTACACCGAGGGCGGTGGCCAGGCGTCGGATGTTGAGATTCAGGCCAACGAAATCCTGCGGATGCGGGAGGAGATGGAGACGATCCTGTCTCTGCACACCGGTCGCACCAAGGAGCAGATCGAGAAGGAGATCGAGCGTGATCGCATTCTCACCGCTGACGCGGCCAAGGACTACGGAATCATCGATCAGGTGATCTCGTCCCGCAAGGTCCCCGGGGCGTTATAGCGCCGTCGCGAGGGGCCGTCCGCTGATGGCTGAACGCGCCGGAGCCGCAATCCGCCCCTCCTGATGGGCCGGGGCTGTACCGTCGGATCCTCGAAGGGCATTCGCCTGCCCACGTTCAAGGGAGCAGCCGTGGCGCGGATTGGTGATGGGGGTGACCTCCTCAAGTGCTCTTTTTGTGGGAAGAGCCAAAAGCAGGTCAAGAAGCTCATTGCGGGCCCCGGTGTCTACATTTGTGATGAGTGCATCGATCTGTGCAACGAGATCATTGAGGAAGAACTCAGTGATTCCGCCGACACACCCTTCGAAGAGTTGCCCAAGCCTCGCGAGATCTATGAATTTCTCGACAACTACGTCATCGGCCAGGATGTCGCCAAGAAGGCCCTCTCGGTCGCCGTCTACAACCACTACAAGCGCGTGCAGGCGGGCGCCAATGTGCGTGGTCGTGATGATGCCGTCGAGCTAGCGAAGTCCAACATCCTGCTGCTCGGTCCGACCGGATCAGGCAAGACGCTCCTAGCGCAGACGCTGGCTCGCATGCTCAACGTCCCCTTCGCCATCGCGGATGCCACCGCACTCACCGAGGCCGGGTATGTCGGCGAAGACGTCGAGAACATCCTGCTGAAGTTGATTCAGGCCGCAGACTACGACGTGAAGCGAGCCGAGACCGGGATCATCTACATCGATGAGATCGACAAGATCGCCCGCAAGAGCGAGAATCCGTCGATCACCCGTGATGTGTCGGGGGAGGGGGTCCAACAGGCACTCCTGAAGATCCTCGAAGGCACCACAGCATCCGTCCCGCCGCAGGGTGGTCGCAAGCATCCCCATCAGGAGTTCATTCAGATCGACACCACCAACGTCCTCTTCATCGTTGGAGGGGCTTTCTCCGGTCTGGACACACTCATCGAGCAGCGCATCGGCAAGAAGCGCGTCGGCTTCACCTTCGACATCGTGTCCGAGGATGGCGAGTCGGTCAGCGACCCCAACATGGACGACATCTTCGGGTACGTCATGCCGGAAGACATGCTCAAATTTGGCATGATCCCCGAGTTCATCGGCCGCCTGCCCGTCTTCACCTCGGTGGCCAAACTCGATAGAGATGCTCTGATGAAGGTCCTCACCGAGCCGCGCAACGCTCTCGTAAAGCAGTACCAACGGCTTTTCGACCTTGATAACGTCGAGCTCGAGTTCACGGATGAGGCACTCGGCGAGGTTGCTGATCAAGCGCTGAAGAGGGGCACAGGCGCACGTGGCCTGCGCGCAATCCTGGAGGAAGTCCTGCTCAACGTCATGTACGACGTCCCGAGCCGTTCCGATGTGGCCCGCGTCGTGGTCACTCAGGAGACAGTGCGCGACAACGTGCTGCCCACCCTGGTGCCGCGCGAAGTTGAGACGCCCAAACGCCGGGTCCGCAAGGAATCTGCCTAGCCTTCATGCGCGTCTTCTGCCTCGGCACTGGACGATCGGGCACGACGACGTTCACCCGTGCCTTCGAGAACGCCACCAACTACACCTCCGGCCACGAGTCGCGGGCCGCATTGCTTGGAGATGACAGGCTCGCCTATCCCGACTGGCATGCGGAGGCCGATAATCGCCTCACGTGGATCCTCGGGCCACTGGGGCAGCGCTTCGGAGACGATCCTGTGTACGTGCACCTCACTCGCGATCGCGACGCCGTCATCGATAGCTTCCGTGAGCGCCGCCGTGGTCGCATCTCGATCCTGCGCGCCTTCGGCATGGGCATCATCTCGCGTCGCGATCCCTACTCGGATGCCGAGTGGGCCGAGGTGGCAGCCACCTACGTCGACACGGTGACCGCCAACGTCAAGGCCTTCACGGCCGGTCGGCCACGTGTCGTCGAGATGACCGTCGAGGACCCGCTGCCGGGATTCGCCCGGGTATGGGAGTGGTCCGGAGCCGAAGGCGACTATGCCGCCGCAGCCGCCGAGTGGGGCGTCCGCCACAACGCCCGCAAGGCTTAGGCAGGCTCACCGGCCAGGGTCACGTCGACCCTGATCGCGTCTCCCGACTCCTCGAAGACGAGGTCAGCGATGGAGCCGGCTGCCTTGAGGTCACCCGCGATCAAGGCGAGCCGATTCAGTGCATCCGCGGGCCCGTGGATGACGACGCGAGTGACGTCAGCGCGCATGGAAACCTTCGCTTCGCTCTTGGCCTTGCGAATGGCAGTGAGCGCTACGGCAGTGTCCGACACGACAGCGCGATCACCATCGTCGGCGATTGCTGACACCTCATCCGTCGATGGCCAGGACATCGAGTGGATGGATCCGTCGTGCCACCAGGACCAGACATCCTCTGTCACGAAGGGGAGGAATGGGGCGAAGAGGCGCAATTGCGCGTCCAGGGCGATCGCCAGCGCGGCCTTCGCGGAGAGGGCTCCCTGCTCACCCTGCCCGCCGTACGCGCGGTCCTTGATGAGTTCGACGTAGTCGTCGGTAAAAGTCCAAAAGAAGGACTCGGCCGTCTCGAGCGCGCGGGTGTAGTTGTAGTCCTCGAATGCCTCGGTCGCCTGACGCACCGTCTCGGCGAGGTCGGCGAGCATCGCACGATCGAGGGGTGCGGTGACGGCAGCGGGGTTGGCTGTCGGCTCGAGCGCCAGCACAAACTTCGACGCATTGAGAATCTTGATCGCCAGGCGTCGACCGATCTTCATCTGCCCGACATCAAAGGCGGTGTCGGTGCCGGGGCGTCCGGAAGCAGCCCAGTAACGCACGGCATCAGAGCCGTGCTCATCGAGCAGGCCCATGGGCGTTACGACATTGCCCTTGGACTTGCTCATCTTCTTGCGGTCCGGATCAAGGATCCATCCACTGATGGATGCATCCGTCCAGGGCAGTTGATCAAACTCCAGATGGCTACGCACGACCGTCGAAAAGAGCCACGTGCGGATGATTTCGTGCGCCTGCGGACGCAAATCCATGGGGAAGATCCGGGCCCACAAATCCTCGTCACGACTCCACCCCCCTGCGATCTGTGGTGTGAGCGACGAGGTTGCCCAGGTGTCCATGACATCCGGATCGCCGATAAAGCCACCGGCCTTGCCACGCTGGTCCTCGGTGTAGCCGGCGGGAGCATCGCTGGACGGGTCGATCGGGAGGTCGTCATCGGCGGGGATCATCGGGGTGTCGTAATCGGGATTGCCGTCAGCATCCAGCGGATACCACACGGGCAGTGGGACGCCGAAGAACCGCTGACGAGAGACGAGCCAGTCGCCGTTGAGTCCCTCCACCCAGTTTTCGTAGCGCACCTGCATATGAGCTGGGTGCCAGCGCAATTCGCGTCCGCGGGCGAGAAGCTCGGCGCGCAGTTCAGGCCCGCGGCCGCCGTTGGTGAAGTACCACTGACGTGTCGTGACAATCTCGAGGGGCTTGTCACCCTTTTCGAAGAACTTCACTGCATGGGTGATCTCACGTGGTTCACCGACGAGATCGCCTGAGATGCGCAGACGCTCCACGATGCGCTCACGTGCGGTATGTGAGGTTGCCCCCGCGAGTTCGGCATACGCTGCGCCCGCCTCCTCACCCGCGATCCATGCGGGAGTGTCAGGCAGGAAGCGACCGTCCCAACCGATGACGGGTCGGGTCGGCAATTGCAGTTCCCGCCACCAGATGACGTCCGTGAGATCACCGAAGGTGCAGATCATGGCGATACCCGAACCCTTGTCGGGATCCGCCAGGGTATGCGCGACCACCGGGACCTCCACCCCGAAGATGGGCGTGGACACCATAGATCCAAAAAGCGACTGGTAGCGCTCATCGTCGGGGTGGGCGACAAGAGCGACGCAGGCTGGAATGAGTTCAGGACGCGTGGTCTCGATGTAGATGGGCTCGCCACCGTCCGAGCGGGCGAAGCCGATGAGATGGTAGGCGCCTGGTCGCTCACGATCCTCGAGTTCGGCCTGGGCAACCGCTGTGCGGAAGGTCACGTCCCACAGGGTGGGTGCCTCGGCCTGGTACGCCTCGCCCCGGGCCAGGTTGTTGAGGAATGCACGTTGGCTGACGGCTCGCGCGTTGTCATCAATGGTTTGGTAATTCTGCGACCAGTCAATCGAGAGGCCCAGGCGCCTCCACAACTCCTCGAAGACCTTTTCATCCTCGACGGTTAAACGCTCACACAGTTCGACGAAGTTGCGTCTGGAGATCGGGATCTGCACCTTGGCATCGGGCTCGACCGGTGGCTCAAAGGATGGGTCGTACGGGAGGGAAGGGTCACAGCGCACACCGTAGAAGTTTTGAACTCGGCGTTCCGTGGGTAGGCCGTTGTCATCCCATCCCATCGGGTAGAAGACGGAATAGCCACGCATCCGCTTGTAACGAGCGATGCAGTCCGTGTGCGTGTAGGAAAAGACATGTCCCACATGGAGTGAGCCACTCACCGTGGGTGGGGGAGTGTCAATGGAGTACACCCCATCGCGATCACGGGTGCGATCGAAGTGGTAGATGCCGTCGCGCTCCCACGCATCGACCCACTTCTGCTCGATGCCGTCGATCGTGGGCTTCTCCGGGAGTCGACTGCTCATGGCTGCACATCCTAGGAGGCGGGGACTAGGCTGGAACACGTGACCGAGCTGCAGGAGAGCACCCCGCACGAAGAGCGCTACGCAGCGATCCAAGCTGAGCTGCTCAGTCGCTGGCCGGAGAGCGCTATTTCACCAAGTTTGAGCCATATGAGTTCGCTCATGGACCTGATGGGTCAGCCGCAGGGTGCCTATCCCGTCATCCAGGTGACGGGCACCAACGGCAAGTCCTCTACAGCCCGCATGATCGCCAGTCTGCTTCGTGCCCTGGGGTTGCGCACGGGGCTCTACACCAGCCCGCACCTCACCGACATGCGTGAACGGATCGAGATTGATGGCGATCCCATCGCCGCTGACCATTTTGTCGGTGTCGTGGGGGATATCGCCCCCTTCATCGCGACGGTTGACACCCGGGCCGAGCAGCAGGGGGAGCCGCCCATCACCTTCTTCGAGACCATGACCGCCATTGCCTATGCCGCATTTGCCGATGCCCCCGTCGACGTCGCTGTGGTCGAAGTCGGCATGGGTGGCACCTGGGATGCGACATCGGTCTGTCATCCCCAGGTCTCGGTGGTGACGCGCGTGGCCATGGATCATGCTGAGGTCCTCGGTGATCGCATCTCCCTCATCGCCACCGAGAAGTCCGGCATCATCAAAAGTGGCTCCTACGCCGTTATTGCTGAGCAGGACCCTGAGGCAGCGGACGTCTTGCAGTCGCGCATTGACGAGATGGGTGTGGCCTCAGCGTGGGAGGGCCGCGCATTCGAGGTTATGGATCGATCGGTGGCCGTTGGCGGTCAGATGCTCACCTTGCGGGGGCTCACGGGCATCTACGACGATGTGTTCCTGCCGCTCTTTGGCAGGCATCAATCCCGCAATGCTGTGGTGGCTCTCGCCGCCACGGAAGCATTCATAGGCGGCGGGGCGCTGAGTTTGGACATTGATGCCGTCCGTGAGGGTTTCGCCGCGGTGACGTCGCCGGGACGATTGGAGATCGTGCGCAGAGGACCCACGGTGATCATCGACGCAGCCCACAATCCGGCCGGTGCAGCCTCCCTCGCGGATGCTCTGGGGGAGGCCTTCGCCTTCACGCATCTTGTCGGAGTGGTCGCCGTCCTTGCTGACAAGGATGCGCGCGGGATCCTCATTGCGCTGGAATCGGTCCTTGACGAGATCGTTGTGACCCAGAACGACTCCCCGCGGCGACTGCCTGCTGATGACCTCGCCGCGCTGGCTAGCGAGATCTTCGGCGAGGACAGGGTCACGGTCTCCCGACGACTAGAGGATGCGCTGGATGCCGGTGTTCGACTGGCCGAGGAGGCTGACACCTATGCCGCCTCGGGGGTGATCGTCACCGGGTCCGTCGTGACCGCCGGGGAGGCTCGGTCCTTGCTCGCCCGGCGTGATCGGTGAGGGTTCTTGGCGCGGCGGTTCTCGCCTTCGAAGCGATCGTGGTCCTCCTGGCCATTCCCGTCGTCGTCGTCGTGGGCACCGTTCCGGTGCCCCCATGGCTGGGCATCACGGGCGGGGTCACCCTCGCACTGGCACTGGTGGTCCTCGCGCGTTACGTCACCCGACCCTGGGCCGTGCCCGTGGGTTGGGTGCTGCAGGGCTTGGTCGTCCTCACGGGCCTGCTTGCACCCCCCATGTTCATCGTCGGCGGAATCTTTGCACTGCTCTGGGGCTTGGCCATCCGCCTGGCTCGCCAGGTGGATGAGGCTGCGGGATAGGCTGCCCCCTTCAGCAGCGACCTCCATAGGTCCGCACTGTCACGCACCCTCGGCTAAGGAGCACACGTGTCCGAACGCACTCTCGTCCTGATCAAGCCCGACGGTGTCGCCCGCGGCCTCGTGGGCGAGGTTCTTGCGCGTATCGAGCACAAGGGATTCCGTCTCATCGCGGTGCAGTTGCGCACCATCCCCGCTGAGGTGGCGAAGGCGCACTATGCGGAGCACGCGGAGAAGCCATTCTTCCCCGATCTCGTCGAATTCATCACGTCCGGCCCCCTCGTGGCCGCCGTCATTGAAGGCCCCGCGGCCATCAGCGCCTGGCGCTCCATGATGGGCGCGACGAATCCAGCGACTGCGGCCCCGGGAACAATCCGCGGCGACCTCGCGACGGAAACTCAGTACAACGTCACACATGGTTCGGATTCGCCCGAGTCGGCAGCCCGTGAGATAGAACTCTTCTTCCCCGGCCTTCCCTGACATGGTCACGATCAGCCGACGCGGAGGTGTGCGAGTCGGTCTGGCCGTGGCCGTGGCCGTCGCCGGTGCGCGGGTTGCCTCCAGGCCGACACTGGTGCCGTGGCCAGCGCGGGTGCGTCCTGCCTTCATTGCCGTCACGACCCTGGTGAGCGCAACCGTCGCCTACGTCGCGGCAGGATCCCTCGGGATCCGTGGCGGTGGTCTTCCTTCGCTGGGTCAGCGCGCGCGGCGCGCAGTTGTTGCATCAGCGGCAGGTGCGGGGCTGCTGGGCACCTACCGCATTGCCAAGCACCAGGCCGGTGCACGCCTCGAGGGAGCCGGCCGCGAGATTGAGCCGGGATTCTCCATCCCGCCGACCCTGCATACGGTGTCGGGAGGCCCCGGCTCGCACGTCGACTTTGCCACGGTGGGCCGAGAGGGAGCTCGATTCGTGGGCTCGACTGTGCCCGCCGACGTTGTCGAGCAGGTCACGGGGTCAATGCCGCGCATGGAGGCCATCCGCGTCTTCGTGGGTGTGGATTCCGCTGCGACGGCGGAGGAGAGGGTCGCGCTCGCCCTGGAGGAGTTACGCCGGACAGCTGCCTACGACCGCTCCGTTCTGCTCATCGGTTCACCCGCGGGCAGTGGCTATGCGAATCCCACTCCGGTTGACGTAGTGGAGATATTGACGCTGGGCGACTGCGCATCCGTCGCTGTCGGTTATGGGTTGCTGCCATCCTTCCTCTCACTTGACCGGGTCGGTCTAGCCGGCCACACGCAGTCACTGCTACTCGAAGCCATTGCAACCGACCTCATCGGACGCGCGCACCGTCCTCGCCTCGTTCTTTACGGTGAGAGCCTGGGCGCTCGAGTTCAGCAGCGTGCCCTTCCTGCAGGGACGGTTGATCTTGATCGTCTCGGCGTCCACGCAGCTCTCTGGGTCGGCACGCCGGGCGGGTCGGAGTCAGTGGACTTCCACGCGGCTGTGGCGGCGGAGTCCATCACCGTGGATCGCCCCGACCAGGTCCCGGCCACGCTCCCGGTACCCCGACCGCGGGTGTGGTTCCTTGAGCACGACGGTGACCCGGTCGTGCGCTTTGAGCCGACGGTCATGTATCGCCGCCCCTTCTGGCTGGGAGTACCCCCGCGGGGACGCAACGTTCCGCAGGGGATGGTCTGGGCGCCGGGGATCACCTGGGCACAGGTCCTGGTCGACACTCTCTTCGCCACCCACATCGTCCCGGGCAACTTTGAGAGCCGGGGCCATGACTATCGAGCGGATCTTGGTGGCATCGTCCCCGCCGCCTTTGGTTTCGCGATCGATTCCGCGACGACGCAACGACTGGAATCAGCCCTGCGGCAACTCGAGGTTACCCGGGCACAGCGCGTCGATGAGGCATAGGTGGCTGGATCTCCATACCCCGTGCCCGGACTCCGTGGACGGCCTTCTTGGACGGGCATTGGGGCGGTCATGCTATTCCGCGTACGATAGATCCCGCCCGGCGCCGCGCGGGTCCCGTTAAGGGGAGGGTGAGTGTCTAACACGATGTCGTTCGTCGGTCGCGATATGGCCGTCGATCTCGGCACGGCCAACACCCTCGTCTATGTGCGCGGCCGCGGGATCGTCCTCAACGAGCCTTCCGTCGTCGCCATCAATCAAAATACGGGTGGCATCCTGGCGGTGGGGTCCGAGGCCAAGAAGATGATCGGTCGCACCCCGGGCAACATCGTGGCCATCCGCCCGCTCAAGGACGGTGTCATCGCTGACTTTGACACGACCGAACGAATGCTTCGCTACTTCATCCAGAAGGTGCATCGCCGTCGTCACCTGGCTAAGCCACGCCTTGTGATTTGCGTCCCGTCGGGCATCACCGGGGTGGAACAACGTGCGGTCAAGGATGCGGGCTATGCCGCCGGAGCACGCAAGGTCTACATCATCGAAGAACCTATGGCGGCGGCTATCGGCGCGAACATGCCGGTGCATGAACCGACGGGCAACATGGTCGTTGACATCGGTGGTGGCACCACCGAGGTCGCGGTCATCTCCCTGGGTGGCATCGTGACATCAATTTCTATTCGTGTCGGCGGTGACGAGCTCGACAACGCGATCATTCAGTACGTCAAGAAGGAGTACTCGCTCCTGCTGGGAGAGCGGACAGCAGAAGAGATCAAAGTTGCCATCGGTTCGGCATTCCCCATGCCGGATGAGCCTCATGCAGAGATCCGGGGTCGTGACCTCGTGAGTGGATTGCCGCGCACGGTTGTGGTGACGGCCGAGGAGATCCGACGAGCCATTGACGAGCCGGTCAATTCCATCGTTGATGTGGTGAAAACCACGCTGGACCGCACGCCCCCCGAACTGTCTGGCGACATCATGGACCGGGGAATCGTCCTCACCGGGGGTGGAGCGCTCCTGACGGGCCTCGATGAACGACTGCGCCATGAGACGGGTATGCCCATCGTGGTCGCCGAAAACCCCCTGGAATGCGTCGCCATGGGCTCGGGCAAGTGCGTCGAGGAGTTTGAGGCTCTTCAGCAGGTGCTCATCTCCGAGCCACGCCACTAGGGTTCGCGGCCCGGCCGTCATGAGGGACACGCGGCGTTCGCGGATCATTCTTGCCATCCTCGTCCTGACATCCATCACGCTCATCGTGTTTGATCTACGCGGTGGCGATGGGGGCATCACCCGTCCATTGCGTGTCGTTGGTGAGACCGTTCTCGGCTCTGCTGAACGTGCGATGGCCGTCGTTGTCATTCCACTACGTGATGGTGTCGAGTCGCTATCCAGTCTCGGTGAGACGCAACAGCGTCTCACCGAACTCGAGGCCGAGAACGCCCGCCTTCGGGCTGAGCTCGACACCGTTGACATCGATCGGGCCCGTGTCGCGGACGTGGATGCGCTCATCGGACTCGTCGACGCCAACGATTACGTCACTGTGCCGGCCCAGGTGATCGGCGTGGGACCCGCGCAAGGTTTTGCCTGGACCGTGACCATTGATTCAGGGTCCCGTGACGGCGTTGAGAAGGACATGTCGGTCATCCGCGGCGCCGGGCTCGTGGGTCGGACCATCGAAGTCGGTCCGACCACGTCGACTGTCCTGCTGATCGTCGATGCAACCTCGTCGGTGGGGGGCCGTCTCTCGGGGACTTCGCAAATCGGGATCATCGCCGGGACGGGACGCCAGGACTCCCTGCAGATGCAGTTGCTGGACCCCTTGGCCGTGGTGGATATTGGTGATGTTGTTGTCTCCTTCGGATCCGAGGGAGGTCGTCCCTATGCACCGGGTATCCCTATCGGGGTGGTCGCCGAAATGCGCGGTACCCAGGGTCAATTGACTCGATCTGCACTTCTCACCCCCTACGTCGATATCTCGCGACTCGATATCGTCGGGGTTGTCCTGCGCGCGCCCGAGTCACCCCCGCGTGAAGTGCTCACCCCGAATTCCGGCGGTGGATGATGACATTGCGACGTGGTCTGCTGTGTTCCGTTGTCCTCATCCTGGCGGTTTTGGTTGAGGTGACAATTCTGGCACCGCTGCCGTTCCCCGGAGCGACACCGACGCTTGTCCTTGTTGTTGTGGTCGCGCTGTCGGCGCAGTTTGGAGCGAGCACAGGAGCGGTGTGCGGGTTCACCGGGGGACTATTGGTCGATATCGCGCCGCCGGCAGCCGGCACCATCGGTGTGACCGCGCTGCTCCTCACCGTGGTGGGGTATGTGGTGGGACGTTTTGCGGAGTCTGATGATCGGCCCTGGCCCTCTTTCGTTGTCCTCGCCGCGGTGGCTGCTGGCTTCACCACCCTCGGTGGTGCGGTCATCGGAGGCCTGCTCGGTGATCCGCGGGTGCGTTGGGATGAGGTTCTCGGATTGATGCTGTCATCGTCGTTGTACGCCGCGATCCTGGCTCTTGTCCTTCTTCTGCCCATCGCGTGGCTGAGTCGCCGGATCGTGCCCGAGGCCTACACCCGCTGACGAACGTCCGACTAACGGACGCACTCGACCACGCCCGAAGCGACTCATCCCCTGGTGCGCCGTACCGTGGTGGTTTGGCCGCCATCGATGGCGCCAGGGCTGCCGGTGAGGTGGGGAGGTGCGATGAGCGACAGATCAGCGATGAGCGACAGGTCCCATCTGCGCCTCGTCGTGCTCGGGGTCCTCATCGTCTCCCTTGTCGCCACGCTCTCCGCGCGATTGTTTTATCTGCAACTCGTGGTCGGAGACGAGTACGCCGCTCAAGCGGCGAGCAACACAACCCGCGAGGTGGTCACCCCGGCTGTCCGTGGACTCATCCTGGATCAGCGGGGGCGTCCTCTCGTGGCTAATCGAACCTCTCTCGTTGTATCGGTTGACAGCGCGGTACTCGCGAGGGAGGACGACGACGGAGATGCTGTCCTAGGCCGATTGGCCGAGGCTCTCGGCGTGGCGCGCAGCACGATCGAACAGAAGCTCATGCCGTGCGGATCAGAAGGTGCGCCTCCGCTGCCCGTGTGCTGGGACGGTTCGCCGTACCAGCCGGTGCCCGTGGCCAAGGATGTAGACACCGAAACCGCGCTCACAATCATGGAGCGCCGTGCTGACTTCCCGGGCGTGACTGCGCAGTTGGAGGCGGTGCGTGAGTATCCCGGACCATTCGATGCCAATCTCGCCCATGTCCTCGGCTACGTCGGACCCGTGACCCAGGAAAAAATCGATGCACAGGGAGGTTCGACAGATCCTGCCCGCCTGCGTGCCCGTGATCTTGTGGGACGCAATGGCCTTGAGGCTCAATACGACGGCGAACTCCGAGGCATCCCGGGGATCACAACGCTCGCGGTGGATCAGGTGGGCCGGGTGACGGGCACCGTGGCGGAGTCGGAGGCGGTCGCCGGAAATTTTGTTGTCACGACGGTTGATGCGCACTTGCAGTCGGTCGTGGAGGCGGCCATTGCCGACTCGGTGGAACGAGCGCGTGAGGCAGGCGAGATCGCCGACACGGGCGCGGCAGTCGTCATCGATGTGAGCAACGGTGCTGTGCTCGCCATGGCGAGCTACCCGACATACGACCCGCAACTGTGGGTGGGAGGTATCTCGACCAGGGACTATGAGCGGCTCCTGGCTGACCGTGCCCTGTCGTCGACGGTTACGCAGGGCACCTACGCTCCCGGATCAACCTTCAAGGCCGTCACGACGGTCGCTGCCGCGCGAGAAGGTTACGACCTCAACGGCACCTACCCATGCCCAGCGGACTACCAGGTTGGCTCGCAACTGTTCCGCAACTTCGAGTCCTCCGGCTTCGGCCCCATCACTCTTGCCCGCGCCCTGGAGGTCTCCTGCAACACGGTGTTCTATCGCATCGCTGACGAGATCTGGCTCAAGGGAGGTGGGCTGTTTGCTCCCGTCGGCGCCCCCGATCCGATCGCAGAGACTGCTGCCTCCTTCCGCCTGGGTGAACAGACGGGAATCGACCTGCCCAATGAGGCTGCCGGCCTAGTTTCAGGTCGTGACGAGAAGTTGCTCGTTTGGGAACAGCGTCGAGAAACCTGGTGTGCCGATGCGAAGGAGGGTTTCTCGGATCTGCGTAAAGAGAATCTCACCCTGGCGCTGTACTACACCGCCCTTGCCAAGGAGAATTGCCTCGACGGATTCCGTTGGCGCAACGGGGATGCCATCAATGCCTCCATCGGACAGGGGGACACGTCGATTACACCCCTCCAACTCGCCATGACGTACGCGGCGATTGCCAACGGAGGAACCGTCTACCAGCCGCAGGTGGCCAAGGCGGTACTGAGCAGTCGTGGCGAGGTAGTCCAGGAGTTCTCAGCGGTCGTGCGCAGCACGGTAGCCGCCCCGGAGGGCACCTTTGACTTCCTGCGTACGGCGTTGGCGACCGTCACGACGGAGGGCACCGGCAGGGTTCCCTTCGAAGGCTTCCCGCTCGACCAGATCCCCATTGCTTCCAAGACGGGGTCCGCCCAGGTATTCAGCGACAACTCAACGACAGCATGGTTTGCGAGTTTTGCCCCGGCGGATGACCCGAAGTACGCCGTGGTGATGATGGTGACGCGCGGTGGCACGGGCTCGGTCACGGTGGGACCCGCCGTTCGCACCATTTATGACGCAATCTTCGGGGTGGTCGACGGCGTTGTCATCCCGGAGCAGAGCGTCTTCATTGGCGGGGCCCCCTCCCAGACCCTGCCGATGGTGCGTCCTGATGGGACGCCGGTGGTCCCCGACGGCCCACTCGCGCAGAGGCCCACATCGGTGTCATCGACCATCCGGGGACCCTCCCCGTGAGCGCTCCCGAGTCCGCCGCACAAAGGCGCTTCCTAGGTGCCCGGCAAACGGGGCGGCAGTCATACCTGCACAGACTTGACTGGTGGCTGCTTGCGGCAGCACTCATTCTTAGCGTGGGTAGTTCCGTCTTCGTCTGGTCCGCGAGTAGGTCGGATCTTGCCGGCGACGACCCTCAGTACTTCCTAAACCGCCATCTGGTCAACATCGCGATCGCCCTGATCCTTGCCTTCATCGTGTCTCGGTTGGACTATCGCCTCCTGCGGGCCTACGCACCGATCTTCTACGCCCTGGCGATCATTGGCATCCTGCTGGTGTACACCCCGCTGGGCGCGACGATCGCGGGTGCGCGCGCCTGGATCCAATTGCCGGGCGGGTTCACAATCCAGCCGTCGGAGTTTGCCAAGGTCGCCATCATTCTCATCCTGGCCGTTGTTTTGGCCGAGAAGCGTGACGCCGAAGCCGAGCCCCGCGATCGCGATGTGGCTTTAGCCCTGGGTTTGGCGGCGATCCCGATCGGATTGGTGCTGCTGCAAAATGACACGGGCACCGTCTTCATCATGTGCACCATCGTGGTGACCATGGTCGCCGTGTCCGGTGCTCGCACTCGGTGGGTCACCGGACTGCTCGTCGGAGGCATCACAGCAGCGGTTGTTGCCTGGCAACTCGGATTCGTCAAGGACTATCAGATTGCCCGGCTCACATCCTTCGTCAATCCGGAGGAGGTGGCCAGCACAGCGGCCTACAATGCCAATCAGGCGCGGATCGCGATTGGCGGTGGAGGACTGTGGGGCCGGGGTCTCTTTGAGGGACCACAAACCCAGGGCAACTTTGTCCCTGTCAACGAGAGTGACTTCATCTTCACGGTCATCGGAGAGGAGGCAGGTTTCGTCGGAGCTGCCATCACGATCCTGCTCCTCAGCATCCTGCTGTGGCGAGGCATGCGGATCGCCCTCGGAGCCACGGAACTCTATGGGCGCCTCGTGGCATCCGGCGTGGTGGCGTGGCTCGCCTTCCAGTCCTTTGAAAACATCGGCATGAATCTCGGAATCATGCCGATCACGGGTGTCCCTCTCCCCTTCGTGTCGTACGGGGGTACATCCATGTTTGCGTCGTGGATAGCCCTCGGCCTGCTCGAAAACGTCCGGATCCACCAACAGCAGTCCTGATGGATATGCCCCGCGGGTATCCTGACGCCATGTCTGCTGCCTCCGTCTTCCCCGCGCTCGAAGCCCTGCTCCCGCGCATTCAGAAGCCGATCCAGTACGTCGGAGGCGAAGTCAATGCCGTCGTCGGCGACTGGGATGCCGCCGAGGTGCGCTGGGCGCTGATGTATCCCGATGCCTACGAGGTGGGTGCCCCCAATCAGGGCGTGCAGATTCTCTATGAGGTGCTCAATGAGCAGCCGGGTGTGCTGTGTGAGCGCACCTATGCGGTGTGGCCCGACCTCGAGGCGCTCATGCGTGAGCACGCCGTCCCCCAGTTCACCGTGGATGCCCACCGACCGGTCGGGGCCTTTGATCTCTTCGGGATTTCCTTTTCTACCGAGCTCGGCTACACCAACATGCTTACCGCACTCGACCTCGCGGGTATCGGCATACTCGCCGTGGAACGCGGCGAGTCCGATCCCATCGTCGTGGCGGGGGGCCACGCTGCCTTCAACCCGGAGCCGATCGCTGACTTCATTGACGCGGCGGTCCTGGGAGACGGGGAGGAGGCCGTTCTTCGGCTCACCGACATCGTGCGGGATTGGAAGCGCGAAGGGCGCCCGGGTGGACGGGCCGGTCTCCTGCAGCTGATCGCAGCGTCGGGGGTGGCGTACGTCCCGTCGCTCTATGACGTGGAGTACCTCGAGGATGGGCGTATCCGGCGAGTTGTGCCGCGTCAGTCGGGCATCCCCTGGCGGGTGGCCAAGCACACCCTCATGGATCTGGATGAGTGGCCCTATCCCAAGGCGCCGCTGGTGCCTCTCGCGGAGACAGTCCATGAGCGCATGAGTGTAGAGATTTTTCGCGGCTGCACGCGTGGCTGTCGGTTCTGTCAGGCGGGCATGATCACGCGGCCTGTTCGAGAGCGCAGCAAGGCAGGTATCGCCGCCATGGTGGCAAACGGCCTGCAAGCCACGGGATATGAAGAGGTTGGCCTACTCTCGCTCTCCAGCGCGGACCATTCTGAGATCGCCGAGGTGACGACCTATCTCGCCGACTGCTACGAGGGGTCGCAGACGTCCCTGTCGCTGCCCAGCACGCGGGTTGATGCGTTCAACATTGACCTTGCCAACGAGTTGTCTCGCAACGGTCGCCGGAGTGGGCTCACCTTTGCTCCCGAGGGGGGCAGCGAGCGTATGCGCCGAGTCATCAACAAGCAGGTGACGGAGGAGGACCTCATCCGCACCGTGGCGACCGCTTATGCAGCCGGCTGGCGGCAGGTGAAGCTCTACTTCATGTGTGGGCTTCCGACAGAGACAGATGAGGACGTGCTTCAGATCGCGCGCATGGCTGCCGAGGTGATTCGCGTCGGTCGTGAAGTTAGTGGCCGCCGTGACATCCGCTGCACCGTGTCCATTGGCGGCTTCGTCCCCAAGCCGCACACGCCCTTCCAATGGGCTGCACAACTGGATCACGAGACCACGGATGCTCGGCTGGCCAAACTGCGCGACGCCATCCGGTCGAATCGTGAGTACGGCAAATCCATTGGCTTCCGCTACCACGATGGCAAGCCTGGGACGATCGAAGGCTTACTCTCCCGGGGCGATCGCCGAGTTGGCCGAGTGATCCTGCAAGCGTGGCGGGACGGAGCCCGCTTCGATGGCTGGAGTGAGCACTTCGACTTTGACCGGTGGTCGATGGCAGTGCACACCGCACTGGCGGATGAGCCTGTCGACCTTGACTGGTACACCACCCGTGAGCGCGACCATGCTGAGGTGCTCCCGTGGGATCACCTTGATTCGGGTCTTGATCGAGAGTGGCTCTGGGAAGACTGGCAGGACTCGGTGGGTGAGCATGGTGTCGAGGACTGCCGTTGGACACCATGCTTTGACTGCGGCGTGTGCGATCAACTCGGCACGAGCATCCAGGTCGGTCCGACCGACCTGGGGTTGCCCGATGTCGGTCATCCCGAGGTGCGGGTGGGCTCCCCGGGGTGACCCCGCGCCCACCGCGTGATCACGTCGCGCCGGTCCAACGAATGCGTCTGCGCTATGCCAAGCGCGGCCGGCTGCGCTTCGCCAGTCACCGTGACTTCCAGCGGGCCCTGGAGCGTGCCCTGCGCCGTGCTGATGTGCCGATGGCGTACAGCGCAGGCTTCAGCCCCCACCCCAAAATCTCCTACGCCAATGCTGCTCCCACGGGCACGGCAAGCGAAGCGGAGTTTTTTGAAATCGGACTCGCCCAGATGTGCGATCCCGACGATGTCCGTCTGCGCCTGGATGCGGCCCTTCCTCCAGGCCTTGACATCGTTGACGTGGTGATTGCCCGCACCTCCGATTTTGCGGAGCGACTCCAGGCGAGTCGCTGGCGAATCGAACTGCCGGGGCTCACCCCTGCGGAGGCTGAGGTGGCGGTGGCGGCCCTGCTGGCGGCTGAGGAGGTCATTGTTGAGCGGATGACGAAGAATGGCCTGCGCACCTTTGACGTGCGAGGTGCCCTATGTGCGGCGCGCGTGATGCCCACAGCGGATGGAGGGGCTGCGTGTGCCATACTGACAGTGGTCCTACGGCAGGCAACCCCGGCTGTGAGACCAGACGACGTCCTCGCGGCTCTGCGCAGCGTGGCCCCCTCTCCGGTTCTGACCGGGTGGCACACACCGCCACCCCTCGTGACGCGGGAGATGCAGGGACCGCTCGCCGAGACTGGGTCTGCCGATGGGTTCGCCCTCGGAGATCCCCTCGCCGCAGATCGTGAGGCCGACCAGACTTAACGATCCGGCTCCGGCTGGATCGGCCGGCCCCAGGCCGGTGAGAGCAGGTCCCGAGACGGCCACGTGCCCGGGACCGTGAGAGGACACGACCGCATGGTCGATAGCACGAAGGACCCATCGGGTCCCACGAAGAGCCGCACGACGCCCCGCAAGTCCGCGACCCGCCCAGCGGGACCACCAACTCCGGTCGCCACCCCGACGGCGACCGTCACCGGGGACGACAAGCCCAAGCGCGTCCGCAAGGCCGCCGCCAAGGCCGCTCCGGCAACGCCTGCGTCGGAGGAGAAGCCCAAGCGCGTCCGCAAGGCCGCCGCCAAGGCCGAGCCGGCACCGACGGCGGCGACCGGGGACGACAAGCCCAAGCGCGTCCGCAAGACGGCAGCCAAGGCCGCTCCGGCACCGACGGAGGCGACCGGGGACGACAAGCCCAAGCGCGTCCGCAAGACAGCAGCCAAGGCCGCTCCGGCACCGACGGAGGCGAGCGGGGACGACAAGCCCAAGCGCGGTCGTAAGGCCGCTGCGGTCGAACCGATCTTCCAGGCCCCGGTCGTTGAGGCACCGTCCACCGAAGCTCGCGGTGAGGATGCGGAGGCAGCGTCGGGCGAGACGTCCTCGCGCCGCCGCCGCCGCCGTGGTGGGCGTGGGCGACGCGGTGCCGCCGCCGGCGAGGAGTCAACGACGGAGGCAGCTGCCACCGCGGAGCCAGAGGCGAGCGGTCCCGATGATGACTCAGACGACGATGACGATCGGAGTTCGTCGACCCGTCGGCGTCGCCGCCGTCGCCGCCGCGGTCAGGACGCTGGGCTCGATCCGGATGATCCCGAGCGCACGACCGTGCATGTGCGCGAACCGCGGTCTCGAAGTGAAGAGGCCACCGGGCTCAAGGGTTCCGTCCGTCTTGAGGCTAAGCGTCAGCGCCGCCGTGACGGTCGAGACGCAGGACGCCGGCGTGCTCCGATCCTCACCGAGGCGGAATTCCTCGCGCGTCGCGAGGCTGTCGACCGAGTCATGGTGGTGCGGCAGGCCGAAGGGCGCACGCAAATCGCCGTGCTCGAGGACGGAGTGCTCGTCGAGCACTACGTCGATCGCGGCACCTCATCCAACTCGATGGTGGGCAACGTCTACCTCGGTCGCGTACAAAACGTCCTGCCATCCATGGAGGCAGCGTTCGTCGATATCGGTCGCGGTCGCAATGCCGTGCTGTACGCCGGTGAAGTCAACTGGGATGCTGCTGGCCTTGAGGGTCAGCCGCGCCGCATCGAGATGGCGTTGAAGTCCGGTGATCCCGTGCTCGTGCAGGTCACCAAGGACCCCATGGGACAGAAGGGGGCGCGTCTGACCAGTCAGGTGTCGTTGCCCGGGCGATACCTCGTCTACGTGCCGGATGGCTCCATGACGGGGATCTCCCGCAAACTCCCCGACACCGAGCGCAGTCGACTGAAGTCGATTCTCAAGAAGGTCATGCCGGAGGGTGCGGGCGTCATTGTGCGCACGGCAGCCGAGGGAGCCAGTGAAGAGGAACTCACCCGTGATGTGACCCGGCTGCAGGAGCAGTGGCAGGCGATCGAGGTGGCTGCGGCCAAGGCGCAACCACCGGATCAACTCAGTGTCGAGCCGGACCTGGCAGTCAAGGTCATTCGCGATGTCTTCAACGAGGACTTCACAAAACTGGTGGTGTCCGGTGCCAAGGTCGCGACGGATGTGCGTGCATACATCGACGCGGATGCGCCTGACCTTGCCCAACGCGTCGAGAACTGGGCGGATGCCAAAGATGTCTTCGCGGTGTACCGCGTGGAGGAGCAGCTGACCAAGGCGCTCGACCGCAAGGTGTGGCTACCCTCTGGTGGGTCGCTGGTTATCGACCGCACCGAGGCCATGACCGTGGTCGATGTCAACACCGGCAAATTCGTCGGACAGGGTGGCAACCTCGAAGAGACCGTCACCAAAAACAATCTCGAGGCTGCTGAGGAGATCGTTCGCCAGTTGAGACTGCGCGACGTCGGGGGCATCATTGTCGTCGACTTCATCGATATGGTCCTGGAGGCCAATCGTGATCTCGTGCTCCGACGCCTCATCGAGTGTCTGGGACGCGATCGCACCAAGCACCAGGTCGCTGAGGTCACGTCGCTGGGTCTGGTCCAAATGACGCGCAAGCGCGTCGGCCAAGGCCTCCTCGAAGTCTTCTCTACGACGTGCGATTCATGTGGCGGCCGCGGTCACCATGTTTCCCTGCACCTGCCCGAAGACGAGGCCAAACCCGTCATTGCCAAGGCCGGCAAGCGCAAGGGCAACGGGGTCGACCCCGCCGATGTCATCGCGCGCGCGAATGGGGCCGCGGAGGTATCCGAGGCGGCTGAGGTCATCGACGTTGAGGCAGCCGAACCGGCCCCTGCCTGAGGAAGAGGCCCGGATGAGCCCGAGCAGGGCACGGTCAGGTAGCCTTACCCTCCGGCGCTGAAGCGTCTGAATCGCCCGACCCCAGGTCGGATAGCCACAGGGAGCACCACGTGTACGCCATTGTTCGAGCCGGAGGCCGGCAGGAGAAGGTCGCCGTCGGCGACGTCGTCGTTATGGATCGTGTCCAGGCTGAGCCCGGCTCGTCCGTGAAGCTGCCCGCCCTCATGCTCGTCGATGATGGTGCCGTCACTGCCGACCCCGCCACGTTGGCCGGAGTCGCGGTCACGGCCGAGGTCGTGGGCCACGAGCGTGGTCCCAAGATCCGCATCCTGCGATACAAGAACAAGACCGGTTACCGTCGCCGTCAGGGGCACCGTCAGGACCTCACCCGCGTCAAGGTGACCGCTATCGAGACGAAGGCGTGAGTCATGGCGCATAAGAAGGGTGCATCGAGCACCAGGAACGGTCGCGACTCCAACGCTCAGCGCCTTGGCGTGAAGCGCTTCGGGGGCCAGCTGGTCGGCGCAGGTGAGATCATCATTCGCCAACGGGGCACTCATTTCCACCCCGGCGCCAATGTTGGCCGCGGCAAAGATGACACGCTTTTTGCCCTGAGTAAGGGTCGCGTCGAATTTGGCACCGCCCGCGGTCGCCGTGTTATCAACGTCGTCGTCGACGCCTGACTCGGAGCGGTCGACAGGCCGCAGTGAAAGACGCGTGAGATGACCACATTTGTCGATCAGGTCCAACTCCACGCCGTAGCCGGTGATGGTGGACACGGTTGCGCTTCGGTCCATCGTGAGAAGTTCAAGCCGCTCGGGGGACCGGATGGCGGCAATGGTGGCCGTGGCGGGGATGTCATCCTCACCGTGAACCCCAGTGTCACCACACTCCTGGCCTTCCATCACCGCCCCCACCATCGGGCCGCAAACGGAAAGCCGGGTCAGGGATCACACCGCAACGGTGCCCACGGCGCCGACATCGAGCTCGCCGTTCCCGATGGCACCGTCGTCATCGCGGCGGATGGCGAGGTCCTCGCTGATCTCACCGGCGCCGGTGTCACTTTTGTCATCGCTCGAGGTGGTCGCGGTGGACTCGGCAACGCGGCGCTCGCCTCCCAGCGGCGCAAGGCACCCGGCTTCGCGCTGTACGGCGAGCCGGGTGATCAATGTGACGTCACTCTTGAGCTTAAGTCGGTGGCGGATGTGGCGCTCGTGGGCTACCCCAGTGCGGGCAAGTCCAGTCTCATTGCAGCGCTTTCCGAGGCGCGCCCCAAGATCGCTGACTACCCGTTCACCACTCTCGTGCCCAATCTGGGGGTGGTGACCGCTGGTGACGTGACGTACACGATCGCGGATGTGCCCGGTCTTATCCCGGGTGCCAGTGAAGGGCGCGGATTAGGTTTGGAATTCCTCCGACACATCGAGCGCTGCTCCGTCATCGTCCACGTCATTGACTGCGCATCCCTGGAGTCTGACCGCGAGCCGCTCTCCGACCTGGACACCATCGAAGCCGAACTCACCGCCTACGGCGGGTTGGAGGAGCGTCCGCGCCTGGTGGCACTCAACAAGGTTGACCTGCCGGATGGACGGCTGGTGGCCGACATGGTCGGCTCACTGCTTGCTGAGCGGGGCCTCCCGTCCTTCGAGGTCTCCGCCATCACCCACGAGGGTCTGCGTGCCCTGTCCTTCGCCATGGCTGCTGCGGTGGCTGCGCATCGTGCCGCCACCGCGCAGGTCGTGACAAAGCGCATCATCATCACCCCGCCTGCGGTGGATGACACAGGCTTCGAGGTGACGCGTGCGACGCACTCAGAGACGGGTGAGCCCTATTTCCGCATCACGGGCACCCGGCCGGAGCGTTGGGTGCGTCAGACAGACTTCAGCAACGAGGAAGCTGTCGGGTACCTCGCGGATCGACTTGCTCGACTCGGTGTCGAAGCGAGGCTCATCGCAGAGGGAGCACTGCCCGGGAGCACGGTTGTCGTGGGTCCCGGGGATGACGGCGTTATCTTCGACTGGGAGCCGACGATCGCCGCGGGCGAGGCCGCGGCCCGAGGCCCTCGTGGGACGGACCGCCGCCTGGAGGACTGGTGAGCCTGACTCCCCGTGATGCGCGTCGTTCGGTGGGCGAAGCCCATCGCATTGTCGTCAAGGTCGGCTCATCATCCCTGACTCGCACCGACGGTGGCCTTGACGTGGGTCGCGTCGAGGCACTCGTGAAGGTGGTGAGTGATCGGGTTGCCTCGGGAAGTCACGTGGTGCTCGTATCCAGCGGCGCGATCGCCACGGGATTCCCGCTCCTGGGACTCACGGGTCGTCCCCGGGACCTCGCCACGCAACAAGCCTCCGCCAGCGTGGGCCAGGGTGTTTTGTTGGCGCAGTATTCCCGAGCGTTTTCCGATCAGGGGCTTACGGTCGGTCAGGTGCTTCTCACCGCGGATGACATGACGCGTCGCACGCACTATCGCAATGCCCAGCGCACCTTCGAACGCCTCCTGGAGATGGGTGTTGTCCCCATCGTCAACGAAAACGACACGGTGGCCACGGATGAGATCCGACTGGGCGATAACGATCGACTGGCCGCCCTCGTCGCCCACCTGGTCCGCGCTGATGCCCTCGTCCTGCTCTCCGACGTGGACGGCCTCTACGACGGCCCTCCGGGCAGTGAGGGTGCCCGTCTTGTCCCCGAGATCCGTGACGTGACGGATCTGTCCGACGTGTCCATCGGCGGTGTGGGATCCGGTCTGGGTTTGGGTGGCATGGCAACGAAGGTCGAGGCTGCCCGCATAGCCACGGCCGCAGGCATCCCCGTCGTGCTCGCGCACGCGCGCGCCGCCGTGACTGCAGTGGCGGGTGGGGACACAGGGACGATCTTTGTGCCAACGGGACGCCGTACGCCGACACGACTCCTGTGGCTTGGCCATGCGAGCACTCCCCAGGGACGCCTCCACCTTGACGCTGGAGCTGTCCAGGCGGTGACGGTCCGTCGCGCCTCACTCCTTCCCGCGGGTGTCACCCAGGTGGACGGAGAGTTCACAGCGGGTGACCCGGTGGACCTTCTGGACGAAAACGGCCACACGATAGCCCGAGGACTGGTCAACTACGACTCAGCGGAACTCCCTGAGCTCCTCGGCAGATCCACCAGGGATCTAGCCCGGGAGCGGGGACCCGAGTATGAGCGGGAGGTCGTCCACCGTGACGACCTCGTGATCCTCACCGGAGTTCCGCGCGACTGATCGCGAGGGAGGTCTCATGGCAGTGCCCGATATCGGGGTGGCCACGTCGCTCTGGTTCGTGACAGTGACGGTCGCCGGTGATCCTGTCGAGGCTTCGGTGATTCGCTCGGGCCTGGAGTGTCTGTCCCATGAGCACCCCTTCCTCCTGTCGGGTCGGTATGCATCGGATCGTGCCGAGGTGCGCTATTGGGAGGAGGCCCGCGACGCCCAGGCTGTGGCTGATCTCGCCATCGGGCTGTGGGGGGAGCACCGCGAGTCCTCCGGTTTGCCCGACTGGGAGGTTGTGGGAGTGGAAGTGCTCGACCGCGAAACCTTCCATCGTCGCGGTCGACACGTCGGTCTGGGCCCGGGACTTATCGCCGCCGGAGGCGTGACACCGCTCTGACACGCGTAGCCTTGGCCCATGTCAGACGATCGGTCGCAGACCATGGAATGCGCCCAACGTGCGCGCGAAGCCGCAACGCAATTGCGGACCCAGACTCGTGAGGCCAAGGACAGCGGCCTGCGGGCATGTGCGAGGGCCCTGCGATTCCACACGGATCGCATCATCGGCATCAACCAGCTGGACGTCGATCGCGCGCGCACGAGTGGCACATCCGTGGCCCTGATCGATCGATTGACGCTCGATAGTGGGCGTCTTGAGGCGATGGCGGTCGCGCTGGAAGAACTTGCTGGCCTGCCGGACCCGGTGGGTGATGTCGTACGCGGCTACACCCTGTCCAATGGGCTTCAGGTCCGACAGGTGCGCGTGCCACTCGGTGTTGTGGGGATCATTTACGAGGCCCGACCCAACGTGACCGTCGATGCAGCAGGATTGTGCCTGAAGAGCGGCAATGCCGTACTCCTGCGCGGGTCGTCGTCCGCCCAGTCCACCAACGAGGTGCTCGTGGAGGTCCTTCGCGAAGCACTTGTCGACACGGGACTCCCGGCGAATGCCGTGCAACTCGTGCCCGGGACCTCGCATGAGTCGGTGAAACATCTCATGACCGCGCGTGGCCTCGTGGATGTCCTCATCCCGCGCGGGGGAGAGGGACTCATCAGGAGTGTGGTCGAAGGATCGACCGTGCCGGTCATCGAGACCGGAGTGGGCAATTGCCATGTCTACGTCGATGAGTACGCCGATGTCGACATGGCCGTGCGCATCCTCGTCAACGCCAAGGCCCAGCGCGTCAGTGTGTGCAATGCCGCGGAGACCCTGCTCGTGCATCAAGGCATCGCCGAGAAGTTCCTCCCGGCGGCGGTGACAGCTTTGCGCCAGGCAGGTGTGACCCTTCATGCGGATGAGGCGGTGGCGGTGTACGCCCAGGCTGCGGGAACAGCCACGGTGCCCGTGACGGATGATGATTGGGCGGCGGAGTACTACTCCCTCGATCTGGCTGCCGGAGTCGTCGACAGTCTCGATGATGCACTGGCGCACATACGCCGCTGGTCCTCGGGTCACACGGAGGCGATCATCACAGACTCCCAGTCCGCTGCCGCGGCGTTTGTCGCCGGCGTTGACTCGGCAGCGGTCATGATCAATGCCTCAACGCGCTTCACCGACGGGGCAGAGTTTGGTTTTGGCGCCGAGATTGGGATATCAACGCAGAAGTTGCACGCGCGAGGGCCCATGGGGCTCGCCGAGCTCACCACCACCACCTTCGTCGTCACGGGCAATGGTCACATCCGGGGCTAGTGCGCCGTGGAGTGACGAGTCAACGCTAGGCTAGAACGAGTTCGGATCCGGGTGTCGCTCGGTCAGAGGAGGGCAGTCATGAGCCAGGTCAACGCCGCCGTTGTGGCCTCAGCAGAGGCTGGTGACTCGCTCGTCTCGCCCTATGTCTTCGGCGGTGTGGCCTTGGCATTGCTCGTGCTCCTGCTCATCATCACCATGATGATCAACGTCGATCGTTAAGTCACCCTTTCTGGGCGCGATGGAGTGATATGCGCATCGGAGTGATGGGTGGCACCTTCGACCCCATCCACGCGGGACACCTGGTGGCGGCATCCGAGGTGGCCTATCGGTTTGAGCTCGACCGGGTGGTGTTCGTGCCCACCGGCCAGCCCTGGCAAAAGTCTGATCGACTCGTTTCACCCGCAGAAGACCGCTACCTCATGACCGTGATTGCCACGGCGGCTGACGAGCGCTTTGTCGTGTCGCGCGTCGACATCGATCGATCCGGCCCGACGTACACCGTCGACACTCTGCGCGATATTCGGTCCCTGTGGGGCGAGGACCACGACTACCACTTCATCACGGGTGCGGATGCCCTGGCGGACATCCTGTCCTGGCGCGAGCCGGAGGAAGCCCTGCGACTTGCCCATCTCATCGGTGTCACCCGACCCGGGCATGTTCTGGAAGACCCCGGCTTCGCTCCCGGTCGCATCACGCTGCTCGAGATCCCGGCCCTGGCCATCTCGTCAAGTGATATTCGATCCCGCGTTGCCCGGGGCGCTCCCATCCGTTATCTCGTCACACCCGGTGTCGAGGCGTACATCGCCAAGGTGGGGTTGTACGACGCATGAGCGTGGCCCGTCGCGTGGTGCTGGTGGCCGTGGGCGCCATGGCCATCGTCATTGGCCTTGGTCTCATCGCCCTGCTGCGCTCCGAGGGCGTGCCTGGTCCGGAGCCGTCGACACCTTCCGAGCTTGTTGAGGAGACACTTCTGCTCCAGGTCCTCGATGGTGAGGGATATGCGCTCGGCAACGTGGTGCTGGGCATCGAGCCGCCTGATGCCCGCCCTGAGACGGTGTTTTTGGCGTTGCCTTCCAGTCTGCTTGTGCCGGCCGGTGATGACAGCATCACGCTGGGGAACACCTCCTCGTCCGCGGACACCCTTGCTGCGGTCAATGCGGTTCAGGACGGCGTGGGTGTCCGTATCGATGCCGGCATCATCCTCGAGCGCCTAGCCTTCGCCGGGCTCGTGGATGCTGTCGATGGTCTTTGGGTCGACCTTGATCGCCCGGTGTTGCTGCCTACCGTGGGCGATGGGCAGTGGCGCACGCTGGGCCCGGGTCTGGTCAAGATGGATGGCATCGCCGCAGCTGACTACGCGGTCATGCGGCTGCCCGGCGAAACGGAGCAGGCGCGCATCGATCGATTCCTCGGCATCCTGGAGGAGACCCTGGCTCGACTCCCGCGTACCTCCGAACAGATGCGTCAACTACTCACCAGCCTGGGTTCGCTGGCCCAGACCACGGTCCCCACCGAGGATCTCGTGCCCTTTTTCATGCAGGTGCGCGCCGACGTCGTGTCCGAACGTACCCAGTCGCAGACGCTCCCCGTCACCGTCATTCGAGGCGGTCTGAGACCTGCCTCCGTCGCCGGTCCGGAAGCGCCCACCCTGGTGCAGTCGCTCTTCGCTGATGCCCGCATGACGACCGGTAGTGGGGGATGACAGGCTGGCTGTCTTGATCCGAGTCGAATCCACAATGACAGGAAGTATCGATCATGCCAGCCACCACCGATGCCATCGCTCTCGCTCAGGCTGCCGCTCAGGCCGCCGCGGACAAATTGGCAACCGACATCGTGGCCATAGATGTGAGTCAGTACCTCGTCATCACCGATGTCTTCCTACTGTGCACAGCGGCCAATGACCGACAGGTCCGCGCCGTCGTCGATGCTATTCAGGAGCGCCTGCATCAGGACGGGGAGAAGCCGCTGCGACGTGAAGGTGAGAAGGAAAGTCGTTGGGTCCTTCTCGATTACGGCGACATCGTCATCCACGTCCAGATTGCCGAAGAGCGCATCCACTACGCCCTTGAGCGTCTGTGGAAGGACTGCCCGTCGATTCCCCTCGACGTGGATACCGCGCGCTGATGCGCAGGATCGCGGTGTGGCGGCATGGCCGCACGTCGTGGAACGCCGAGCAGCGATTCCAAGGACAGACCGATATCCCTCTCGATGATGTGGGGGTGTTCCAGGCCCGTCGCGCGGCCGCCATGCTGGCGAGCCTGCCACCCACATCCATCATCTGCTCGGACCTCATGCGCACCAGGCAGACAGCCGAGCCGTTGATTGAACTCACGGGCATTACGCCCCACGTCGACGAGGGGTTGCGCGAAACCTTCGCGGGGGAGTGGGAGGGCAAGACGCGATCTGTTCTCCTAGCGGATTATGGAGATGACCTGAGCCGCTGGTCGTTTGATCCGCACATGCGTGCTGGGGCGACGGGCGAGACACGGCTCGAGGTCGCGGACCGCTTCGTCGCTGCGGTGGATCGGGCTCTCCCCGATCTGCCGGCCGATGGTGTGCTGGTCGTCGTAACGCATGGTGGTGCGGCCCGTGCAGGGATCGGGCGCCTCCTCGGTCTGCCACCTGAGCACTGGGCAGCACTGGGCGTCCTCACCAACTGCTCGTGGAGCGTGCTGCTGGAGAACTCTCCCTCCGGCCCCGCCTGGCGCCTGCAGGAGTACAACGCGGGCTCACTGCCAGAGTCGGTCCCGTTCGATGGGGTGTGGCCCGCGGATGACCGTTAGCCCCGGGTATGCTTGCGGGGCTTGTTCGGGCTCCAGGCTTGAACGGGGCTGTGGCGCAGCTGGTAGCGCACCTGCATGGCATGCAGGGGGTCAGGGGTTCGAGTCCCCTCAGCTCCACGCACGGCGCATCCGACAGGGTGCGCCGTTTGCACGTCGGCCAACAGGGGCCGGTCAAGGATGCGAACTTCGGGTGGATTGAGCCCTGCCAGGGCCGAATCCACCCAGAGTTCAGTTGGTGAGGACCTGGCTGCGTACTCCCTGCGCGTGCGCACTGACATCCTGTGGCGGTGCCGCATCTTCTCGTCATTGGTGATTCGCTCGCCTTCCACGGCCCCGAAGCGGCCGAGCGACCGTCGGACGGGAGGCTCTATCCGCAGGTTGCCGGCCGGATTCTCAACGCCGACGTCGATCTCGTCGCGCGACAGGGCTGGACCGCGCGCGATGCGTGGTGGGCGCTCACCAAGGATCCGGTCGTGTGGGGCGATTACCTCCCTCGCGCCGATGCGTTGCTCATCGGCGTCGGTGGGATGGATCAACTACCGACCCCCGTGCCGACCTGGCTGCGCGAGTCGATCCCCTATGTCCGCCAGAGGCGGGTACGCCGTACTGCGCGAGAGGTCCTGCTCAAGGTGACGCCCCCGATGGTGCGCGCGGTCGGTGGTCCCTTCCGCGCACTGCCGCAGGCGGCGACCGACCGCTACCTCACGCGCATCGTCGAGGGGGTGCGCATGATGCGCCCCGGCCTGCCGATCGCTCTGCTCGGACCGCCCCCATGGAGGGGTGACTATTACCCCTCGACGCGTGCACACGCCCCGGCAGTCTCCGCGGCGCGAGCCCTCGCCTCACGGATGGACGTGGCGTACGTCGATGTCGAACCGATCGTCGGCCCTCGCTTGACGACAATCAATCCCGACGGCATGCACTGGTCGTGGGAGGTGCATTCCCTCGTGGGTGAGGCGGTTGCGGAATCATTCCGGGGTGTGGCGCTGTGATCTGGATGGTGCCGATGGCTGTCGCCGGCGTCATCGCTCTGCTCGACTGGTGGGCGGTGGGCGCCGACCGTCGGGATATCGAGCGCTGGGCCAAGCCGGGGGTGATGGTCTTCCTCATCGCGGCGGCCGCGCTCATCCCGGCGGAGTCCGACTGGATCCGATGGTGGATCGTCATCGGCCTGGCATTCGGTCTCATCGGCGATGTCCTGCTCTTCCAGGACCGCTTCATCCCCGGCGCCGCGGCGTTCCTCGTCGGGCATGTCGCCTACATCGTCGCGCTCGTGCCGATAGAGCACCCGATGCCCGCCGTCGTCTTCGGCCTCGTCATCGTCGGTGCCTTCGCCATCAGCCTCGGCCGGTGCATCGTGCGCGGAGCATGGCGTCAATCACCCCTCCTGGGCAGCATCGTCGCCGCCTACATGGTCACGATCGGCGCCGTCGTGGTCCTTGCCGTCGGATCCTGGTCGACGGTTGCCGGCATCGCTGCATTGCTCTTCATGGCCTCCGACACGCTGCTGGCATGGGCTCGATTCGTCGGCTCGGCTCCGGGCGGTCGTGTGACGGTGATGGTGACCTACCAGCTCGCCCAGGCGGGCTTCGTGCTCGCAATCCCCACGCTGGTCATCTAGTCTTATCGGCAACTGAGGAGACGCTATGTGCACCAACTTCAAGGCACCGATCGCCGAGGACGGCACCGTCGTCGTCGGCCGTGGGCTGGACTACCCGGCGCTCATGGGCTTCCAGATCTGCGTGATCCCGCGCGATCTGGAGCGGACCGCCCTTGCCGACCCGGAGTCTCCCGGGGGCAAAGCCTGGACCACCCAGCATGGCGTCGTCGGCATCTCCGTGGCAGGTGTGGAGGCTGTGATCCTCGATGGGATGAACACCGCAGGACTCTCCGCACATCTGCTCTACATGGTCGGAGGTTTCTTCCACCCGGCGGAATATCGCGGGGATGGATCTGACGTCAGCCAGATCGAGTTGGCCTGCTACCTGCTCACCACGTGCGCGAGCGTGGCGGAAGTGCGCGAGGTGCTGCCGCAGATCAACGTGTGGGGCTGGCGCGCTGGCCTGCCCTTCACCCCGCCCGTGCACGTCGCAGTGTACGATCGCGAGGAGTCGGTGGTCCTTGAATTCCGCCCCGAGGGGCTGGTCATCGTGGATAACCCGACCGGAGTCGTCACGAACTCGCCGTACCTTGACTGGCACCTGACCAACCTCAACAACTACGTCGGCATGACGGCGCACAACCCCGATCGGCAGCGCCTCCGGCCCCGGGTCGGCGCCATGGACGACCGGGCGATCGGCCTATCCGATTATCTGCCGGATCTCGCCCAGCGCCTCCGGCCCCGGGTCGGCGGCATGGACATCCGGGCGCTCGGGGTGGGCTGGGGCCTGCGCGGACTGCCCGGGGACTTCACCGGCCCATCACGCTTCGTCAGGGCCGTGATGTTCAACAGCCTCGCCGCAACCCCGAAGGACAGCCGCGAGGCAGAAATGCTCACCCTGCACATCCTCAACACCTTCGATGTGCCCGCTGGAGTCGTGGAGGAGCCGGGGCCGGGAGGCGTCGAGGTCGATGAGGTGACCTACGCCGACACCATCTGTAATCTCAGCGACCTGCGCTACTCCTACCGCGCACTCGACGACCCGACCGTCTACGTGATCGACCTCAAGGAGACGGACTTCACGGGCGGCGCATCGCGATTCCGCGACATCTCCGCGCGCGGGGACTTCACCCCGGTGAGCATCTAGCGAGCGGACCGCGAAGCCGGCTGGCGTGTGGCGATGACGCCTTCGAGGAAGGTCGTGCCAACGGCGACCCACAGGGCGATGGCAATCGTGTCGACGGCCGTCCCATTGGCCCAGTCGCCGATGGGTCGCAAGACGAACGCCAGACCGATGCCGACGATTGCTGCAAGGACCCACACGGTGCCGACGACCTTGCGTTGACTCGCTGTCTCCGCCATTCTCTCCACCGCTCAGGATGGGCAGGTGCCCGTGGCATCACACGTGCGCTGGGGCGGTCGGTAGGCTTGCCTCCGCCATGAATGAGGATATCGAGACGTACGACTTTGAGCAGATCCAGGACCGCTGGCTGCCTGTCTGGGACGAGCTGCAGCCCTTCCGGTCCGGCAACGAGGGAGACACTCGTCCCACCAAGTATGTCCTTGACATGTTTCCCTACCCCTCCGGTGACCTCCATATGGGTCACGCGGAGGCCTACGCACTCGGTGACGTGATCGCCCGCTACTGGGTGCAGCGCGGATTCAATGTCATGCACCCCATCGGCTGGGATGCCTTCGGTCTGCCGGCCGAGAATGCCGCGATCCGCCGGGGCGAGGATCCGGGTCTGTGGACCTACGAGAACATCGCCCAGCAGAAGGCCTCCATGCGGCGCTATGCCTGCTCCTTTGACTGGGATCGCGTGCTCAACACCTGCGACCCGGAGTACTACCACTGGAACCAGTGGTTCTTCCTGCAGATGTATGAGCGAGGTCTGGCCTATCGCAAGGCCTCCAATGTCAATTGGTGCCCCAACTGCCAGACGGTGCTCGCCAATGAGCAGGTCGTGCAGGGTCTGTGCGAGCGCTGTGACACTGCCGTCACCAAAAAGAAGCTCACCCAGTGGTACTTCAAAATCACCGACTATGCCGATCGTCTCCTGGATGACATGGCTCAGCTCGAAGGTGCCTGGCCGGAGAAGGTGCTGCTCATGCAGCGCAATTGGATCGGCCGATCGACCGGCGCCGAGGTCCAGTTCGTCATTGAGGGACGCGACGAGCCCGTCACCGTCTACACCACGCGTCCCGACACCCTCTACGGCGCGACGTTCTTTGTCGTCGCCGCTGACTCCGACCTGGCTGCCGAGCTCGCTGCGGGCACGGCGGCCGAGGCGGAGTTCACGGCGTACCTCGAGAGGGTTAAGCAGACGTCGGAGTTGGACCGCCTGAGCAATGATCGCGACAAGACCGGTGTCTTCCTGCAGCGTTACGCCATCAACCCGGTCAATGGCGAACGGATCCCGGTGTGGGCGTCCGATTATGTGCTCGCCGACTACGGCACGGGCGCGATCATGGCGGTGCCCGCACATGATCAGCGTGACCTTGACTTCGCTCGCACCTTTGATCTGCCCGTGCGTGTCGTCGTCGAGGCGGGGGAGGACCCGTTGCAGACGGGCACCGCGACAGCCGATGACGGGCCGCATGTGAATTCCGGTCCCCTTGATGGACTCGATAAGTCCGATGCCATCGCCAAGATCATCGAGATCCTCCGCGAAAGAGGGACCGGCGAACCATCGGTCAACTACCGCCTACGTGACTGGCTGATCTCGCGTCAGCGCTACTGGGGTACGCCGATCCCGATCATTCACTGTCCGGACTGCGGTGAAGTGCCGGTGCCGATGGACCAACTGCCTGTCACGCTGCCGCCCGCGCAGGGCCTGGACCTCAAGCCCAAGGGCACATCGCCGCTGGGGGCGGCGACCGAGTGGGCGACAGTGGCCTGCCCGCGGTGCGGACGCACCGATGCCCAGCGTGATGCCGACACGATGGACACCTTCGTGGACTCCTCGTGGTACTACCTTCGCTATCTCGACCCACACAAGTCAGACGGTCCCTTTGATGTGGATGCGGCCAAGAAGTGGATGCCCGTCGATCAGTACGTCGGTGGCGTCACGCACGCGATCCTGCACCTGCTCTACAGCCGCTTCTTTACCAAGGTGCTCTTTGACATGGGCATGGTCGACTTCACCGAGCCATTCACCCGCCTGCTGAACCAGGGCATGGTTGTGATGAATGGGTCGGCTATGAGCAAGTCCCGAGGAAATGTTGTCAAACTGTCGGATGAGCTCAATGCGCACGGTGTTGATTCCGTACGCCTCACCATGGTCTTTGCCGGTCCGCCCGAGGATGACGTTGACTGGGCGGACGTCTCTCCTGCAGGTGCCAAGAAGTTCCTCGCCCGCGCCTGGCGCGTCGCCCAGGACGTGACGAGTCCCACCGATGTCGACGTGACGGCGGGTGATCTCGACCTCCGTAGGGTGACGCATCGAACATTGCATGATGCCGCTCATGCGGTGGAGACCTACCGCTTCAACGTGGCGGTGGCCAAGGCGATGGAGTTGGTCAACGCCACCCGCAAGGCCATCGATTCCGGTTGCGGCCCTGCCGATCCAGCCGTGCGCGAGGCAGCCGAGACCGTGGCAATTCTGCTGAGCCTCACGGCGCCCTACACGGCGGAGGATATGTGGCGTCTGCTGGGTCATTCGCCATCGGTTGCCCTGGCCGGATGGCCCGAGGTGGATCCGGCACTCCTCGTCGAAGAGTCGGTCACCTGTGTCGTTCAGGTGGCGGGCAAGGTACGTGACCGCCTCGAGGTTCCCCCCGACATCGCCGAGGACGCCTTGCGGGAGTTGGCGCTGACGTCGCCCGCGGTGGTGAAGGCACTCGATGGAGCTGGTGTTCGCACGGTCATTGTGCGGCCTCCCAAGCTCGTCAACATCGTCCCGGAGTAGCCGTGCAGACCCCGCCGACTCTCACCGCGGGGCCCGTCACCCTGCGTCCTCACACGCGCGCGGACCGCGACGACATCGTCGAGGCCTGCCGGGACGAGCAGACATGGAC
>JANRCR010000009.1 GCA_030726915.1 Candidatus Nanopelagicales bacterium | reverse complement strand
GATGATGGCGACGTCAGGTCCAACCGCGTCACCATCCAGACGTCCTAGGACGTCAACGCTAGGCAACAGGCAATGACGGGTGGGCCCGGGGCTTCGGCTCCGGGCCCACCTGCTTGTCGTTAGTGAGAGGCAGATGCGACATGGATGATCATTTGCTCACCCCGCGTGAGGTGGCGGCCCTCTTCCGGGTCGACCCCAAGACCGTCACCCGCTGGGCCGATGAGGGACGCCTCTCCAGCATCCGCACCCTCGGTGGGCATCGTCGCTATCGAGCGACGGAGGTCAACGCCCTGTTGGAAAGCACCCGGTCGATGCGTGCTTAGCGGAAGGACCAGGCGAGTGCGACTGCTCCGGCGACGCTGAGCACCAGCACGATCTGCAAGACCGTGACCGACTGGCGCACCGATAGCCCCCGACCCATCAGCACATGCGATAGGTGGTCTCGGCCGGGCGTAAATGGATGGCGGCCACTGATCAGCCGCCGGATGACGACGAAGGTCGTGTCCAGGATCGGCACGAGCATGAGTAGCACCGGGATGAGCGCACTCCACGGCAGGGCGATCCCCACCGGGCGCAGCCGCAGCGTGACGATGGCGAGCAGGAAGCCCAGGAAGTAGGCCCCCGCGTCACCGAGATAGACCGTCGCCGGATGCCAGTTGTGCCACAGGAATCCAGCAGCGGTGCCGGCCAGGGCGAAGGACAGGGCTCCCACGAAGAACTGCCCGTAGATCACGGCCACGAGGCCCGTCCCGAGCGCGGCCACGAGCGTGGTGGAGGCGGCGAGGCCATCGGAGTTGTCAAGCAGATTCATCGCATTGGTGAGGCCGACGATCCACAGCACGGTGACGGCTGCGTCGAGCCAGTCGATCTGGAAGAAGCCGACCTGGGTGCCGGTGAACCACACCAGCAGCGCCAGCAGACTCTGCGCGATGAGTCGCACCCACGGGTTGAGTGCGCGTACGTCGTCGATGAAGCCCAGGCCCGCCACGATGAGCGCGGGCAGCAGGACGGAGGCGAGCAGTTGGAACGCCGTGATCTCACCGCTGACGCCGACGGCGGTGAGGAAGACGAGGGTGAAGGCGATGGCGACGGCAATGCCGCCGAGCTTGGGAATGGGCCGATCCTGGATCTTGCGTCCGCCGTCAGGGCCGTCGGTCAGTCCCGACCAGTGCGCGAGCCAAATGGACACCTGCACAAACACCGCGGAGAGAATGCCGGAGCCGACGAAGGCACCGACGTAGAGCCAGAGGCTCATCGTGTGGAGATATCAGCCGCGACGTCGGCGATGATCTGATTGAGGTTGCGCGTCGGCGCCCAACCGATCAGGTCCTTCACGCGAGCGGTGTTGGGCACGCGCCGAGGCATGTCCTCGAAGCCTTCCTCGTAGGCGTCGTCGTAGGACACCTTGACGATGGGGCTGCCCGAGCCCAGCCGTTCGGTGACGCGCACGGCGAGGTCGGCGATGGAGATCTCCTCCTGCGAGCCAACGTTGAAGACCTGACCCTCGGCCTCGCGTGAATCCATGAGTCCGAGCAGTGCCTGCACAACGTCGGCGACGTGACAGAAGCAGCGTCGCTGCGTGCCGTCGCCGTAGACCGTGATGGGTTGACCCTTGAGTCCCTGCTCGACAAAGCGCGGGATCACCATGCCGTAGTGGCCGACCTGGCGCGGTCCGACGGTGTTGAAGAGTCGCACGATGACAGCGGGGAGGCCCTTTTCCTTCCAGTAGGAGTAGGCCAGCACCTCCTCGATCGCCTTGGCTTCGCTGTAGGACCAGCGGGTCTTGAGTGGCGAGCCGAGGATGCGGTCGTCTTCTTCACTCAGCAGGTCGGAGTCGTTCTTGCCGTAGATCTCCGACGTCGAGGTGACGAGCACCTTGCGGCCGTACTTGTGACACTTCTCGAGCACGATCTCGGAGCCGCGGATATTGGTGGCAAGGGATTCCAACGGTCGGCCGACGATGAGTTCGACCCCGACGGCCGCGGCGAGGTGCAGCACGACATCGACGCGCCGGACAGCATCATCGACGAGGGCCTCGTTGAGGATCGATCCCATGATGAATTCGAAGTTGTGGTCACCAATGTGGTCGCGGATGTTGTCGTGGCGGCCGGTGGAGAGGTCATCGAGGACCACGACCTGGTCGCCCCGAGCTAGCAGGGCATCGGTGAGGTGCGACCCGACAAACCCTGCTCCCCCGGTGATCAGCACGCGCATGGAGACACCCTAGGGGCTGGCAACGGTGCGTCCCCCACACAGGGAGTTGGCGAGCCTGGGTATTTCCCCGGCGGCGCGACCGAACTTTGGGCCAAAAGTGCCCCTGGGCGGCCGGATCTGCCCGAAGTTCGGCCCGGGACCGTCCAGACGATCCGGGTAGGACGAGTGCTCCATATACTTGACCAAGACACCATATGAATGTAGATTTCGTATTATGACAGCCGGAGCCCAGGCAAAGGTGACCAGCAGTGGTCAAATCTCCCTCCCAGCCACGCTGCGCCGTCGATGGGGTGTCACGCGGGTGCTCATCGTCGACCGGGGCGATTACGCCCTCGTGCGCCCGATGCCCGACGACGTCGTTGCCTTCCTGCGCGGCTCGGTGTCAGCATCAGGCCAAAGCCTGGAGGACATCCGCGCGGATGAGCGCGCTGCCGACGCGCAACGTGAGGAGTCCCGATAGTCACCCTCGATGCCTACGCCGTCCTCGCACTTCTACGCGACGAGCCGGCAGCCGGAGACGTCGCCGGGCTGCTCGAGGGCCCCACCGCGCTGAGCGCGGCCAACTACGCCGAGGTTGTGGATCACATGATGCGCCACGGCGGTCTGGATGCTGACGAGGCCGAGGTGCACATGCGCCTGCTCATCGAGACGGGGACTCAGGTGATACCCGTCGATGATCGGATCGCCGCCCGTGCCGGTGCTCTGCGTGCCGTGCACTATGCGCGCACATCCTGCGCCGTGAGCCTTGCGGATTGCTGTGCCCTGGCAACGAGCCTGGAGTTGGGCATCCCTCTCGCCACAGCCGACCCCGCCCTGGCGCAGGTGGCTCGGGCGCAGGGGTGTGCGGTGGTTGCCCTGCCGGACTCGCACGGAGTGCGGCCCTAAGCGGTCCGATACGTCTCATACGTCGACCCGATGCCCTCGGCCAGGCCGATCTGCGGCTCCCAGCCCAGGGCCGAGATCCGCGAGACGTCGAGCAATTTGCGCGGTGTCCCATCGGGCTTGGCTGCATCCCACTCGACCTCACCGGAGTAGCCCACGACATCGGCCACCAGGGCGGCGAGCTCCGCGATGGTCACGTCGTCACCGACACCCACGTTGATGTGCTCATCCTCGTCATAGACGTCGAGCAGACGCAGGCAGGCGGCAGCGAGATCATCGACGTGGAGGAATTCCCGTCGCGGGGAGCCCGTCCCCCACAGCGTCACCGACGGTGCACCCGCAAGCGACGCCTCGTGGAAGCGGCGGATGAGAGCGGGCAGCACGTGGGCGGTCTCAAGGTCGAAGGTGTCACCTGGACCGTAGAGGTTGGTCGGCATGGCAGAGATCCAGCGGCGACCGTACTCGCGCCGATAGGACTGTACGCCGATGATCCCGGCGATCTTGGCGATGGCGTAGGCATCGTTGGTCGACTCCAGCGGCCCGGTGAGCAGCGCCGACTCCGGGATCGGCTGCGGCGCCATCCGGGGATAGATGCACGACGAGCCGAGGAAGAGCAGGCGGTCGACATCAGCGGCATGCGCGGCCTCAAAAAGATTGGTCTGGATGCGCAGGTTGTCGGTGAGGAATTCGACCGGGTACGTCGCGTTGGCCATGATGCCACCGACTTTGGCCGCGGCGACCACGACGACATCGGGCCGAGCAGAGAGCACCGCATCCATCGCAGAATCCCGATCGGTGAGGTCCACCTCGGCGGAGGACCAGCCGATGAGATCGGTGAAGCCCGCAGACTCCAGGGCCCGCCACACAGCGGAGCCGACCATGCCGCGATGGCCGGCGACATAGACCCGCGCATCGGGAGAGAGCATGCCCACGGCTCCACCGTAGTGGAGGGGCTTAGAGCCCGGAGGGGATGAGCACGGCGGATTGACCGCGCTCCTGAGCCAGTTGGGCGAGACCGGCGTCGAATGTTGCGACGGATCCGCCCTGGTCGTGCGCGAGCTGGAGCAGATGAGCGTCCGTGACCTGGCGGTAGCCCATCACCCCCTGCATGGACCGCGCGACAGGGACGGTGTCGGTCCAGAATTCCCACGCGCCGTGACCCTGCAGAGCCACCAGGAAGTCAGCACTCTCCGCGGGTGTGCGCGCGTCCGCGATGACATGTGCGTTGCTGGACACGCGGATGAATCCGGATTCGGTCACCGGGGTGGTCGCCCACCTGCGTCGGGGCTCAGCGGCAAACCACTCACGGGCGGTGCGGTGATGGATATGTGGGGGCCAGGCGAGGGCCACCAGGACATTGACGTCGAGGAGGAGGGTGCTCACTCATCATCCAGCGCGGCACGCACCATCTCGGGCGTGAGGATGGGTGCGCCCATCGGTACGTCGAATGCGGGCAGGCCGGTGCTGTCATCCCCGGCGAGGATCGGAGCCTGCATGCCGCGCACGGCGAGCAGGGACACGGCCGCACCGAGGGAGATGCGACGCTCCTGCGCGATCGCCCGCGCCTGGTCGAGCACCGTGTTGTCGATATCGAGGGTCGTACGCATCACCTCATCATAACATCATGATGCGTCTCGATCTGCTGTCCCTCGGGAGGATGGGCCGCCCCCTAGGCTCGCCCCCATGTCACAGCAGGTCGCGCTCATCACGGGTATCACCGGCCAGGACGGCTCCTATCTGGCCGAGCAGTTGCTCGACAAGGGCTACGTCGTCCACGGCCTGATCCGGCGCTCGTCGACCTTCAACACCGCGCGCATCGATCACCTCTATCTGGATCCGCATGATCCGGATGCGCGACTCTTCCTGCACTACGGCGACCTGACCGATGGCTCGCGCCTGGTGACGTTGTTGGAGCGCGTGGAGCCGACCGAGGTGTATCACCTGGGCGCACAGTCACATGTGCGCGTGAGTTTTGATGAGCCAGAGTTCACCGGTGATGTCACCGGTCTGGGCACGACGCGACTGCTCGAGGCGTTGCGTGTCTCCAAGGTCCCGGCGCGCTTTTATCAGGCGTCGAGCTCGGAAATGTTCGGTGCGACACCACCCCCGCAAAACGAGAATGCCTTCTTCTATCCCCGCAGCCCCTACGCCGCGGCGAAGGTCTACTCCTACTGGATGGTGCGCAACTACCGCGAGGCCTACGGCCTGTTTGCCTGCAATGGCATCCTCTTCAACCACGAGTCACCGCGCCGCGGTGAGACCTTCGTGACGCGCAAGATCACGATGGCGATTGCGCGCATCGCCGCGGGCCTCCAGGACGTGCTCTACCTCGGCAATCTCGACGCCCGCCGCGACTGGGGATATGCCCCCGAGTACGCCGATGCGATGTGGCGGATGCTCCAGGCGGATGAGCCGGCGGACTACGTCGTCGCCACCGGCACGAGCTATTCGGTCGGGGACTTCGTCCGCATGGCGTTCGAGCACGCGGACCTCGACTGGGAGAAGCACGTGAAGTTCGATCCGCGCTATCTGCGCCCCACCGAGGTTGACGACCTCATCGGTGACGCCACCAAGGCCAAGGATGTGCTGGGCTGGCAGGCGCAGACCTTCACGCCCGAGCTGGTCAAGATCATGGTTGACGCCGACCGGGCCAGGCTGGGCGCCTGAGGGCTGGATACATCAGCTGTCCAACGACGGGGAACGATTGCCATGCCTGCGTTCCAAGGTGTACCACTAATCATCACAGTGGTACACTCCGGTGATGCCCACCACCCGTCCCCGTCACCAGATTACCGAGACCGAGGACGTCGGCGCGGCCCTGGACCTCGCGGCACAACGCTGGCCTGATGAGGCCCGGAGCGATTTGATGCGACGCCTCATCCTCACCGGTGCTCAAGCGCTCGCGCAGAGCCCCATCGAGCGGACCCTGGCCATCGAAACGGCACTGCAGAGTTTGGCGGGCCTCGCCGACTGCTACCCGCCCGGGTACCTCAATCGTCTTCGCGCAGATTGGGATCGAGTCACCCCGTGACCGCGTCGACCACTCTCGATGCCAGTGTCCTCATCGCACTCATGAATGCCGGCGATGCCCACCATCGTGATGCCGTCACCCTGGTGCGGCGCGCAGCAATCACCGGTGCCTTGATCGCCCATCCGATCACGATCGCGGAGTCGGCGGTGGGTGCTGCCGAGCACGGTCGACTCCAGCAGGTGCGCGACGCCTTTGCCGGGCTCGGTCTGGCGACGGCCCCGGGTGATCCTGATCAGCCGTGGCGCCTGGCCGACCTGCGCGCCAGCACGCGGCTTCCCCTGCCCGACTGCTGTGTCTTAGACGTTGCCGTTGAGTCCCACAGTGTCCTCGCCACCTTCGATATCCGTCTCGCGGCAGCGGCACGCGAACGCGGTGTGCCCGTTGCGTTGCCCTAGCGGCTCGCCACAGCCCTTTCGTACGCAGCGGTGTGCTCAATGAGCATCCGCGCCGGCGAAAACTCCACCAGCGCTCGCTCCCGAGCGGCCGCACCCATCGCGGCCATGGCTGCAGGATCCGCGACGAGTTGCTGCACCCCACGCGCCACCGCCATGGGCGATAGCGGGACAACGAGTCCGGTGACACCGTCGACGACGACCTCCGATGCCGATCCGGCATTCGTCGTCACGGTCGCCAATCCGGCGAGCGCGGCCTCGACGAGGGAGTAGGGCATGGCCTCGTTGTCCGAGGTCAGCACCGCGAGGTCACACGCAGACCAAAAGGTCGCCGGCTCGGCCCAGCCGAGGGTGCGCAGATTGCCCGGCGCGTGCTCATCAAGCCCGGGGCGCAGGGCCCCGTCACCGCCAGCGATGAAGTCCACGCCCGGGGTCACCTTCGCCACCGCGACGAGTCGGTCCGGCCGCTTCACCCGCACCACCCGGGCAAGCCAGCCCGCCACGGGCCGGTCCCCACCAAGATCGGCGATGCCTAACTCGGCGCGCGCGAGCCCAGGATCGATCCGAGTGAAGTCGCGTACGCCGGGCCGCACGACGACGACCTTGTCCGCCGACACGATCCGCGCGGCCACGAGGTCATCACGCACCTTCTGCCCCGCGGCGAGCACGAGGTCCGATGCGGAGGCCATGAGTTTTTCGGTCATGGAGATACCGCGTACCGTCGTGGCGGAGAAGTAGCCCTTGAGTAGATGGCCGTGGACGGTGTGCACGAGCGCGGGTCGACGGCGCCCCAGTGATAGCGCCGCAGCGCGCCCGACGAGCCCCGCCTTGGCCGTGTGGGTGTTGACGACATCAGGTTGCAGGTCACCGATGAGATCGCGTAGCTCGCGCAGGGCCATGACGTCGTCCAGTGGTGACACGGCCCGCCCGAGACGGTCCAGTCGGACGAGCGGCATCGTGTCGGCGCCCGGGTCCTCGACCTCATCACCCTGCACGTGACCGGTGGCGACGACGACCTCCTGGCCCGCGGCCATCTGCTCGGCGGTGAGGGTCTCCAGCCAGCGTGCGGTGCCGCCCAGGTTGACCCGGGCGATCACGTGGAGGACCTTCACGGGGTCAAGCGTGCCATGCTCTACAGGAGCACAGGCCGTCAGCCGATACCGGCGGACTCCTCAATGACATCCGTGATCTTCAGGTCCTCAATCCCGGTGAAGTCGCGCAAGGCCGCGTGCACCAGGGGAATGAGCTCAGCAAGGGAGACATCGCCGGCAACAAGTTCGGGCACCTGCGGGCACTCAGCACCCCAGTAGCCATCCCGGAGCCGGTAGTACGCGGCAACCTCGCGCTCTGCTGTCTTGAGAGTGCGCATCACATGGCCGCCACTCTGAATCCTTGGGGCTCCAGCCCGGTCCCAGCTGCGTCCCAGTCCTGAGTCGCCCCTCCTGCAGCGTGAATGGCGGTCCTGATGGAGTTCAGCGCGTGAGCGACCGTCTCTTCGTAGTCGGTTCCGGCGACGACAAGCCCCACCGTCATGACCTTGGTTCCCGCATCGAGACTCACAGCGCTATCGGCCAGCCGGGGATCAGCTGACTCAAGGTCAAGCAGGCAGGACATCACGCGATCGCCCTTGGCCTGGAGCGCAATGGACGGGTCTGGTCCGGTGACATGGAATTCCCACTCGCACGAGATTGTCATCGTCTCTCCTCCCACGTCGGACATGCGCGCTTGGCCCACTGTAATGCTTCTTGCCCGTAGCGCGGGTTGCTCGGAGTGAGGTGCAGCCACCGGGTGTGCCTCCCGCAGGGGCACCGAAGTCGGTAGTACTTTGGGGGGTCATCGATACGCCAAGCACCGACAATCCGACCGCCTCTGTCCACAGGCAATACCCTCAGCACATGACCCGGCCGATCACCGCGCGACTCATCGGTGGACTGGGCAATCAACTCTTCGGCTACTACGCCGGCGCCGCCCTCGCCGCGCACCATCACACACAGTTGCGACTCGATACGTCGTGGACGCGTCATGGCATCACCGATCACGGCATCGAGATCCTGCGCTTCGACCTGCCGGGTGAGTGGCTCCCCAACAACAGCCTCAAAGCCAAACTCTCCGCACCCGGCACCATCCCGGGCCGCGCTGTCGCCAAGGCACTGCGCGACATCCCCGCGTTGCGCACGCCGCTGCGCATCCACGAGGCACCCGGGGTCGGTCACGACCCAACACTGTTTGCTCAGCCAGCGGGCACACGGCTGCGCGGCTACTTCCAGTCGTGGCGCACCGTGCAGAACGCCGTCGACAGTGGCTATCCGCACCGCCCGCGGTTGAAGGAGCCCAGCGCATGGCTGGAGTCAATCGCCCCCCGAGCTCGACACGAGCGACCCCTGGCCGTGCACGTCCGGCGGGGTGACTACGCGAAGGTGAGTGAGTTCGGGCTCCTCGGGCCCGCGTACTACGAGCCAGCGATCCAGCGTCTGCGCGACGAAGGCATCGACGGTCCGATCTGGCTGTTCTCTGACGAGCCCGACATCGCGCGCACAGCACTCGGCCGGTACGCCAGCGAAGCCGAGGCGATCACGTCCCCCGACGGCCCCGCGACCGAGATGCTCGCCATGAGCTACGCCGCGGGCAATGTGATCGCGAACTCCACCTTCAGCTGGTGGGGTGCCTGGATGGCCGCCAAGGGCACACCCGTCGTCGCCCCGGATCCGTGGTTCGCGTCTGGACCGACCGTCGATGGACTCATACCGCCGGAGTGGACCAGGCTCAGCGGAGCGTGACGCTCACGCTCCCGGGACGAGCACTTCGCAGGTGACTCCGCTCGCCCGAGCGAGCCGACTGTCCAGTGTCAGGAGGGGTACGTCGAGGGCCTCGGCCAGGGCCACGTAGAAGGCATCTGTCGTACGAACGTTTTCCCGCAACTGCCACACCCGTCCAATGAAGGGTCGATGCGGAAGACGATCCGCCGGCCAATCACGGAGTTGATCGAGCGCCCACTGACTCCGCGTAGCGTCCAGCACCTGGCGCTGGGCATCCCTTCGGATCAGGCCGGTGACCTCCACATCGACGACCTCGGGTGCCACGTGATCCTCGGCTTCTGCGAGTGCGGCTGCCGCTTCGCGGGCGAGGGGTCCGGCCGTGATGACCTCATAGAGCACGGAGGCGTCCACCACGATCAGTCCGGCCACGGGCCTCGTGCCTCGTCCAACAGCGTCACGGCGTCGGATGATCGGGGCGGTCCACCCATCCGCTGAGCGCGGTCCAGCCACTCGCGCGTGGACAGTCGTGAGGCCAACTTCTCGACCTCCTTGCGCAGCAGGTCGGGCACGGAAACGCCGATCTCGGCAGCGCGCTGGACCAGGCGCTGGTAGGTCTCGTCGGGCACGTCCCGAATCTGGATCGTCTTACTCATGGTGCAAGGTTACATCTTGTCATGCACCGGTGCATGTCCAGGAGCCCATTCCGCGCCGACTGGCAGGCCAGCCGCAACCGACACGACCATGGACACATCAGATTTTATAAGTACGATATGTCCATGCTTCACCGGGACGCGCAAGAGACAGTTGAGCGCCTGGGGCGCGGCTTCCCCATTGTCTGGCTCACCGGCCCACGCCAATCCGGCAAGACCACTCTGGCCCGGGCCACCCGCCCCGACCTTGCCTACGTGAACCTTGAGCGCCCCGACGAGCGCGCCTTCGCACAGGAGGACCCACGGGGATTCCTCGCCACTTATCCGCACGGCGCCATCCTCGACGAGGTCCAGCATGTCCCTGACCTTGCGTCGTGGTTGCAGGCCGACGTCGATGTCCGGCGCCAGATGGGGCGGTGGCTGCTGACCGGGTCACAACAGCCTGCGATCGCCCAGGGCGTGAGCCAATCCCTGGCGGGGCGCGTAGGGCGGGTGGAGTTGCTTCCCCTTTCAGGTCGAGAGCTCGCACGTGCGGGATCTCTGCCCACATCGTTGGACACGCTTCTCTTCACGGGTGGATTTCCCGCACTCTTCGATCGAGACGTGTCCGTGCACGATTGGCTGGGCAACTACGTCGCGACGTACGTCGAACGTGACGTGCGCATGCTGACGGCCGTGCGGGATCTCGATACCTTCACGCGATTTGTGAGGCTGTGCGCGGCGCGTTCCGGCCAACTCCTCAACCTTGCTTCGCTCGGCAACGACGCAGGCGTATCAGTGACCGCGGTCAGGGATTGGCTATCGATCCTCCGCGCGACGTACATCGTCGACGTCATCCAGCCCCATTCCCTCAATGTGACCACTCGGCTCGTCAAGACGCCCAAGCTGGTCCTGCAGGATGTCGGGCTCATGGCCTACCTCATCGGCATCAGCGACTCCGCCCAGATTGCCACGCATCCGCTCAGGGGCGCGATCTTCGAGACGTGGGGGATCACGGAGCAGATCAAGGCGTGGCGCAATGCTGGCAGCGCGAGGCAGCCCTACTTCCTGCGCGACAAGCGGGGCACAGAAATCGACCTCGTGGCCCCGACCCCGGACGGGCTAGAAGCCGTCGAGTTCAAGGCCGGCTCAACGTTCGCATCCGACTGGGGCCGCGGCTTCCGCCTCTGGCGCGAGCGGACTCACGATCTGGAGGTGCACTCGACCGTGGTCTTCGGCGGGGACGGCGACACCGTGCGATCCGGTGTTCGCGTGCTCGGCTGGAGGGAATACGCCACCCTGGGTGGCGCGATCGCGTGAACGCCGCGAAAGCGAGTTCCTACCGAGCT
>JANRCR010000008.1 GCA_030726915.1 Candidatus Nanopelagicales bacterium | reverse complement strand
CCGTAGACACGGCCGTCCCGAGAAATCCGGCCAACAAGACACCGGCGGCCACAAAGCTAAATCGGGCAAAGTTATTGGACAGATGCTCACCCTATCGAGCGGCTGGCGACCGCGAACACTCGCACCGTCCGCACGGTCAAGGCTGCCCCAGTCGATCGGCTGGGCGCGGATCTCGCGGCGATGCTGCCGCTGCCCCCGGTCCCTTTGCATCTGGGCTGGCGCAACCGGATCCGCCTGGGTCGGGACTACTACGTCCGCGTGGACACTTCGGACTACTCGGTCGACCCGCATGCGATCGGCCGACTGGTCGACGTGACCGCCGACCTTGAGCGTGTCCGGGTCCGCCTCAACGGCAAGACCGTCGCCGACCATCAAGGTCAAGGCAGACGGCACCTTCACGTGGTCGCGCAAGATCCGCACGAACAAGGGCCTCACGGCGTTCCTGGCCCACCTGGAGATTCGTTCCAATGAGGTCTACTGGGCATCGGTGCGGAGCTCAAGAAGTAGGGATTGATTCGCGAAGTAGGGATTGATTCGCACTGACACCCTGTCACGCTCACGCGCGCGATGCGGTACAAACAAGGAATGACCGAGCGCCCGAGCCCTAACGCTCCATGGCTGCGAGTCGTGCGCGTGGACTATGCCGGCTGCATGGTTGCCACTGATCAGGGCAGCATCTTCGCACGCTCGAAAGAGCCCACCGCCGTGGGCGACTGGGTCCACATCAGTGCTGACGGCGAGCCTAACGTCGAACACATCGCGGAACGGCGCACTCAGGTCACGCGCCGGGACCCTGAGGGTCGAGTTCAGGTGCTGGCCGCCAATGTAGATCTCGTCCTGGTGACCGCCCCGGCCGATCGGATGAGCCTTGCTCGGGTGGAGCGGGAGATCGCAATCGGATGGGATAGCGGCGCCGAGCCGGTTGTCCTTTTGACCAAGGCCGACCTTGACGACGGCAGCCACATCACCGGCCTGCGCGAACGGCTCCTAGGCGTGCGGATTCTCTCCGTCAGCGCCCCAGACTCCGATGGCCTGGATGACGTGCGTGCGCTTCTCCAGCCCGAGCACACCGCCGTCCTCCTGGGTCCCAGCGGTGCCGGCAAGTCCACTCTGGTGAACGCCCTGCTGGAGCGCGAGGCCGCGGAAACGGGCGAGGTCCGCGGCGGCGACCACCGGGGCCGGCACACTACGACATCTCGGGAATTGCATGTGGTCCCATCCGGTGGATATCTCATCGACACACCGGGTCTACGTAGTCTGTCGCTGGCGGTTGATGAGGACGCCGTCTTGGCGACCTACCCCGACGTTGCCTCGTTTGCTGATGACTGCAAGTTCCGTGACTGCACGCATGAGCACGAACCGGGCTGCGCGGTGCTGCAGGCTGTTGCGACCAATGACCTCTCCCCCGAGCGTCTGATGAGCTATCAGCGGCTCCTGAAGGACTTGGACTACGTACGTCGACGCGATGATCCCGTCGCTGCCGCAGCCAACAAGGCGCTCTGGAGACAACGGAGCATGGACGTCAAGCGGATGTACCGCGACCGAGACAAGCCATGACCGCAGGCATGTGCACTCGACCATTTGACCGAGGACTCCCACGCACGGCGTGGCCGGTTGGTCAGGCCCCGCACTTTCCATTTACATCAAATGTGCTGGGACATCCCACATCCATCGACTGTGGGCACAATGACATTGCTTCTCGCGGTGCCAACGTAGTCAGCAAGGAAATGGCACCGGATGCGAGAGACGAGCTCGACTGGCTATTCGCCGATTGTCGCCATGGGTGCGCGACTCAGCCGGATTATGTAGTCTCTGCTTTCTGCCTCGCGTTTCATGCGTAGAACGAGCGCGGCCTAACGCACGAGAAGGAGTGTGGTGAAGCGACTCCGCGTCATCGTCACTGCCAGTTGTCTGATCGCGGTCGTCGCCATGGTGCCCACGCCTTCCGGGTCAGCGGCGCCACCTGTGCAGGCCCAGTCGGTGGCAGCCGCGAGCACCCTGGCGGTGATCACAACGATCGGCGTCGGGAGCAATCCCATTGGTGTGGCGGTGGATGACGTGGATGACACCGTCTACGTCACCAACCGAGGCAGCGACAACGTGTCGGTGATCAACGGCCGCCTCGGCGTGCTAACAGATGACACGATCACCGTCGGAGACGGTCCCCAAGGTGTGGCGGTGGATCAGGGGGATGACACCGTCTACGTCACCAACTACTTCAGCGGCACCGTGTCGGTGATCAACGGCCGCCTCGGCGTGCGGACAGATGACACGATCACCGTCGGGTTCAATCCCTCTGGTGTGGCGGTGAATGAGGGGGATGACACCGTCTACGTCACCAACTTCAACAGCT
>JANRCR010000007.1 GCA_030726915.1 Candidatus Nanopelagicales bacterium | reverse complement strand
GGCCAAGAAGGCTCCGGCCAAGAAGGCTCCGGCCAAGAAGGCTCCGGCCAAGAAGACGGTTGCCAAGAAGGCTCCTGCCAAGAAGGTTGCGGCCAAGAAGCGCTAAAACCCACCATGAACGATGGCTAGTTGATGAATGCGGGGCCGGGAGACCGGCCCCGCATTCATGTATCCAATGGCGCCGAGGGGCGGATGTCCTACCGAGATGACGAGGCGAGCAGGGACGTGGTGTGAGGCCCAAGGCCGATGCGCTGGGCATCCCAAAGTCCTACCTCACTGTCGACGTCGCGTCGGAGCCCCGCGAACTCACCCGGAAAGCGATCAGCGATGTCGACTGCTCCATCGCTGATGTGGGCTGCCCGCGATCGAGGTCCGAAGTGCGGCCGGAGCAACTGCCCGCTTGATGCCATGAGCATCGTCGTGCCGATACCTTCCGTATCACTGACTATCGCTCGCTGATCAGGCCAGGCGGTGAGTACGCGCGTCAGCAGGTCAGCAGTGAGGCAGGGCAGGTCCGCCAGCAGCGCCGCCACCGGGCCGGATATCCCGCGCGAGCCAGCCGTCAGGGCGCCGTTCAGGCCATCTCCGGGGTCCTTGAGGAAGGTGACGGCATCAAAGCGATCCGCAGTGTCGATGAGAAGTTCGTGCGCCCGGTCGTCTCCAATGATGCGGATGTCGCTGATGTGCGGGCACGCGCGCACCGCTGCGATGACATCAAGGGCCATCGCGACCATGAGGGTTTCGCGCAGAGGGGCCGGGCGGGTGGATAACCGTGTCTTTGCCGTCTGGAGACGAATGGGGACCACGATGCTCCATCGGGGGTCCACGGGTGGAGCATGCCACGGGTCTGCTCGGGAGCCGCTGACAGGCGCCCCTGCTGCCTGAAAGACTGCCGGACATGAGCGACCTGTTGCGCAGAGTTCGTGAGGAGGAATCATGAGCCGTGTCACCGTCATGGGATCTGGATCCTGGGGGACCGCGTTTGCCATGGTGCTAGCCGATGCTGGTGGCGATGTGGTGATGTGGAGCCGTGATGCTGACACCGCGGAGTCCATCAACGCCCGCCACATGAATGAGCGCTACCACTCCGGCATCACTCTGCCGCAGGGCATCCGAGCCACCACCGATGCGGTGCAGGCACTGGGTGATTCCCCCCTCGTCGTGCTCGCCATACCCGCGCAGTCGCTCCGTGAGAATCTGGGGAATTGGCGCGAACACCTAGCCGTCGATAGCGTCCTGGTCAGCCTCATGAAGGGCATTGAGAACGGCACGGCCCTGCGCATGAGTCAGGTCATTGAAGGCGTTGCGGGCGTCCCTGCTTCGCGCGTCGCCGTGGTCTCAGGGCCCAATCTCGCGCGTGAGATCGCGCTGCGGCAGCCAGCGGCAACGACCGTTGCCTGCACCGACCAGGTCAGCGCGCAGCAACTTCAGGATGCCTGCTCGACCGACTACTTCCGTGCCTACTGGACGACCGATGTTGTCGGTGTTGAGGTGGGAGGTTCCGTCAAAAACGTCATTGCCCTCGCCAACGGGATGGCAGCCGGGCTCGGCTTCGGAGAAAACTCGCAGGCGGCCCTCATCACGCGGGGACTGGCGGAGATGACCCGGTTGGGAGTGTCGATGGGGGCTGATCCGCTGACGTTTATGGGACTAGCGGGTGTTGGGGATCTCATCGCGACGTGCCAGTCTCCGCTGTCTCGCAATCGGACCTTCGGGGTCAACCTCGGTTCGGGGCTCACGGTGGAGGAGACCGTGTCTGCGACGCAACAGACGTGCGAGGGCGTGAAGAGTTGTCAGTCGATCCTGGAACTCGCCGCGCGCCACGGCGTGGAGATGCCCATCACCGAGCAGGTCGTCCAGGTGGTTCACCACGGGATGAAGCCACGAGACATGCTCGCTGCATTCATGTCCCGGGCACCTAAGTCGGAGACATCTTTAACCTAGTCAGACGCGAACCGTATTCAGGGCCTGGTCCAGATCCAGCCACAGGTCATCCGCGTTCTCGATGCCCACCGATAGTCGCAGCAGGGTGTCGGGGACTCGGACATTCTCTCCGGCCCAGCGACGACGTCGTTCGATGAGTGACTCAACTCCACCCAGGCTTGTGGCGTGGATCCACAACTGGGTGGACTCCGCGACGCGCTGTGCCGCCCGTGCGTCACCATCCACCTCAAGGGCGATCATGAAGCCCGGACCGGTCATGTCCCTGCGGCTGAGCGCATGTCCTGGATCACCGGCCAGGCCGGGGTAGCGCACGCGGCTGACCACCGGGTGGTCCTGCAGCCGGGCGGCGATGATCTCAGCGCTGGCCTGGGAACGTGCGTAACGCACGCCCAGGGTCCGCAGTCCGCGGAGGACGAGGAAGCATTCCAGCGCCCCCGGTGCTGCGCCGAGCAGCGTACGTCGGTGTCGGATTGCCTCGCCCATGTCGCTGTCCGCGGAGACAGCAAGACCCATGAGGCAGTCGGAGTGTCCACCGATGGCCTTGGTGGCGCTGTGAAGGACGACATCGGCACCGAGGCTCAGTGATCGTTGGCCGAGCGGTGTTGCAAACGTGCTGTCACAAACGACGAGTGCACCGACAGTGTGTGCAGTAGCACTGATGGCAGGGATGTCCGCGATCTCCATCATCGGGTTCGTTGGCGATTCGATCCACACCGCGTCGGCGCCGGTGAGCGCGGCGACGACCGATGTGGTGTCCGCGATATCCACGAGGCGCAATTCGATGGCGCCACGCTCGTGGAGTTCGCGCAGGCGGAGTGCGACGCCCGTGTAGGTGAATTCGGCAGCCACGACGATGGCCCCGGGGCGGAGGAGGTCGAGGATGGCATTGGCGGCTGCCATGCCGGAGGCAAAGGCGACAGCGCTACCACCCTCGATCGATTCGATGGCCTCCTCGAGAGCACGCATGCTGCGTGTCCCGTCGCGCGCGTATTCGGGATCGCCCCCGGCGTAGAAGGTGGACGAGAGTTCGATGGGCACATTGACGGGGTCACCCGGCACGACCCTGGGGCGACCGGCGTGGACCAAGAGGCTTTCGGTGGACCAGGTGTGGGTTTCCGGCATGGCGCCGACCATAGCCGCAAGCCTGGGACTAACGTCTCGTGCGTGGCAGAAGTGGAGCGGGTGCGCGTCCTCGTGCTCTTTGGCGGGCGCAGCAGCGAGCATTCCATCTCATGCCTCAGCGCTGGGGGCGTCATCCGTGCGCTGGATCCCGAACGCTATGACGTGATGGCGGTCGGAGTGCTCCCGGATGGCCGGTGGGTGCGAGTGCCGGCAAACCCCGATGCCATGACGTCGACCGCGGCGGGCGAGCTGCCGACCGTGATCGACACGGGGGAGTCGGTCGTGTTGGTGCCCGAGCCCATGGGGGCGGTCGCGACATCCGGTGCTATCCGCGACATCGACGTGGTGTTCCCGGTCCTGCACGGACCCTGGGGTGAAGACGGCACCCTCCAGGGCCTGCTGGAAATGGCCGGCACTCCGTACGTCGGATCCGGCGTGTTTGCCTCATCAGCAGCCATGGATAAGGGCCACATGAAGGCGATGCTTGCCGGTGCGGGTCTCCCGACGGGCCCATGCACCGTGGTGACGTCAGCACAGTGGGAGAGCGATCCGGATGAGGTGCGCAGACGCGTCGCAGGTCTGAGCTACCCGGTGTTCGTAAAACCCGCGAGGGCGGGTTCCTCGGTGGGAATCTCGAAGGTGTCTGCTCCGGATGACCTGGATGGAGCCATTGAGCGGGCTCAGGTTTGGGATCCACGCCTCATCGTTGAGGCAGCCATCCTCGGTGCCCGAGAGATTGAGTGTGGCGTCATCGTGGATGAGTCAGGAGTGCCACGCGCGACCCGATGCGCGGAGATTGTGGTGCGCGGCGATCACGAGTTTTATGATTTCGACGCGAAGTACATCGATGATGCGGCGGAACTCATCGTTCCTGCGGACCTGCCCCTGGAAGTCGAGGAGGAGATTCGTCGTCTTGCCATCGCCGCCTTCGAGGCTTTGGGATGCGAGGGTTTGGCCCGCGTTGACTTCTTCGTGGTCCCAGAAGGCGTGATCGTCAACGAGGTCAACACGATGCCGGGCTTCACGCCGATCTCCCTCTTCCCGCGTATGTGTGCGGCGAGTGGCATGGACTACGCGCAGGTCATTGACCTGCTCATTGCCGATGCTCTGCGCAGGGGCACGGGTCTGCGCTGATCACGGTCGAGGGTTGGTGTCAGGGCGCGATATCGGACATGAGAGCGGGAGAGAGGTCCGCGAGGACGTCGGCCGGTGCGGTGTAGGCCTCCGGCACGAGGACCTCGATGTACACGGGAGATTCGGATGAGGGCCAGGTGGTCGCATAGAAGCCGGTGCCTCCCGCACCCTCCACCGGCAGCCAGCCGATGCCATTGACCTCCACCAGTTGAGATGTCGGCGTGAGACCCCCAGGTCGGCTAACTCCACATCGCCAGGTGATGGGGGGTTCGCCCCACGCGGCTGTCCCCGGCAGGAGGGTCGGCCTTGCCCCCGCACCGGAGACGACATCGGGCAGCATCACGGTCTGGCACGCGGGCGAGTCGACGTCGGGTGCGGGGACGGCTACCTGCCGGCCGCACGCCGCGAGCAGCACAACACCGGGGACCAGTAGGACGGCGGAGGCTCTTCGGCCGACGCGGTGAATCACAGACGAACGACGGGGCACGTGAGCGTACGGGTGATGCCGGGGACCTGCTGAATCGCGCTAAGAATGTCGCGGCCGAGTTCATCCATCCCGGGAGCTTCCGCGCGAACGATGATGTCGTAGGGGCCGGTGACATCCTCGGCTGAGGTGACACCGGAGAGGGCAGCGATGGCCGCGCGAACTCCAGCGCTGGTGCCCACCTCGGTTTGTACGAGTACGTAGGCCTGTACGGTCATCAGGGGCTCCTTCGATCGACAAGCGGATGCCTGATGGACCCTAGCGTCCGCGGGGTGCCATGACGCGGGCAAGGCGGCTGGAGGGCGCATGACGGAGCGAACCGTGGGGGAGATGGGCGAGATTGCCGTCGTGGAGCGGATTCTCGCCATGACGGCCTCGACCCACGCGCACGCGGATCCGGGGACCGAGGAGTCCCGTGCCGACTCAGGCCGCGTGACCGTGGGTCCCGGGGATGATGCCGCGGTCGTCGCGGCCCCGGACGGCAGGGTGGTCATCACGACGGACATGCTCGTCGAGGGACGCCACTTCCGTCGTGACTGGTCACGTGCTGAGGACATCGGCTGCAAGGCTGCGGCCGAAAACCTCGCCGACATTGCGGCGATGGGTGCCAGGGCCACGGGACTGGTCGTGGCGCTGGCCCTGCCCCCGGAGACGGACGTGGCGTGGGTTGACGGATTCCTTGAGGGGCTGCTCGAGGAAGCGGCTCGAGCGGGTACGACGTTGCTCGGAGGAGACCTGGTCGCGGCTGATTCCATCACCATCGGGGTAACGGCATTTGGTGACCTGGGAGGGCGACGTCCCGTGCTGCGTTCGAGCGCCTGCGCGGGCGATGTGGTGGCCGTGTGCGGATCCCTCGGCTGCGCGGCAGCGGGACTGGCGGTGCTGTCTCGCGGATTTCGTTCTCCGCGTGCCCTGGTCGATGCGCATCGACGCCCGCGCCCGGACTACACCGCCGGCTTGCGAGCTAATGACGCTGGTGTGCACGCGATGATGGATGTCAGCGATGGTCTCCTCATTGATGCCCGTCGACTAGCGCAGGCTTCGGGTGTGGACATAGACATCACAGCAGCGGACCTGCCGGTGGATGACGTGCTGGCATCAACCGCTGCGGCATACAACCTAGATCCCCTCCAGTGGGTGCTGGGTGGGGGCGATGACCATGCGTTGCTCGCGACCTTTGCGAGCGGGCGGGATGTGCCCGAGGGATTCACGGTGATCGGATCGGTGAGTGAGGCCGGATCACAAGGTCCCACCGTCACAGTCGACGGCAAGAAGCGCGATCACCTGACGGGGTTTGAGCACTTCCGGAGTTAAGCGGGGTGGGGATGGGTGCGCCCCTACCGGTCAGGCGCGGGTGACCTTGCCTGCCTTGAGGCAGGAGGTGCAGACGTTGAGTCGCTTGGGGGTGCGCCCGATGAGCGCGCGTACCGTCTGGATGTTGGGGTTCCACCGGCGCGAGGTCCGACGATGCGAGTGCGAGATGCTGTTGCCGAAGCTGGGGCCCTTGCCGCAGACGTCGCAGTTGGCAGCCACGGTGATCTCCTCATGTGCTCGGCGCTAGCCGGGGTCGCTTCCGCCGCCATTGGGCGACAGCCCCATGACATTAGCCGACACCGGGCCCGCATCCCAAACCGGGCGCCCGGTCCGGGAGATACGGTGGCTCAGGTCACATCGGCCGGACGTCAGAGGAGGTGAGCGTGGCCCCGTCCCCACCGGCACGGCAGCCCCGCCTGGCGCGCCTGCACGGTGCGGCGGTGCGCGCCTGGGCCGAGGCGTCCCTGGCGGCCCTCGGCGAGGAACGCACCACCATCGACGCACTCAACGTTTTCCCCGTGCCCGACGGCGATACGGGGACCAACATGTTCCTCACCGTGGAGTCGGCATGTGCGGCCATCGATTCGGTCTGTGACGAGGTTGAAGCATTGGGCGGGCGCCCCAGTGTCGAGGCGATCACGGGAGCAATGTCACGCGGCGCACTGCTCGGGGCACGTGGCAACTCGGGGGTGATCCTCGCCCAAATCATCCGCGGGGTGGCCTCGGTGCTCGCGGGCGTTCCCGAGGGAGCCGAGTTGACCCCGGCGCTCATCCGCGCGGCCATGCGCAGTGCGAGCGATGAGGCCTACGTCGCCGTGTCGCGCCCCGTGGAAGGAACGATCCTGTCGGTGGCGCGCGCCGCCGCCGAGGCTGCGGAAGCAGCCGAGTCCGCTGGTGAGGACATTGTCGCGGTCATCGAGCAAGCGGTAGATGCATCCCACGATGCCTTGGCGCTCACAACGGAGCAACTGGCCGTCCTACGTGATGCCGGTGTGGTGGATGCGGGCGGTCAGGGCCTCGTGGTCGTGTACGACGCCCTTCTTGACGTTGTCACCGGGGTCAGGAGGCGACGGCCGGGCCGTGCGCTGCGAGCCAAACTGCCGGCACCGACGCGAGGCCCTGCCTTGGCCCCCGGCAATGCAGCGGATCCGTCGTACGAGGTGATGTATCTGCTCAGGGCCGATACTGCGGGTGTTGTCGCCCTGCGCAGCGATCTCGAAGGCCTCGGGGACTCGGTCATGATCACGGGGGACGAAACCCTGTGGAATGTGCATGTGCACGTCCACGATGCCGGTGCGGCCATTGAAGCCGGTCTTGCCATCGGGCGGGTCGAGCGCATCCGTGTGACGTACCTGGCCCACGCAGCGCCCGCCCAACTGCCCGAGGGGCGCCGCGTTGTCATCGTGACCCATGGGCCCGGGACCGCTGCCCTCGTGGTCGAGCAGGGTGCGCTTGTCGTCCCCGCTAAGCCGCGACGCCGACCTTCGACCGCTGAACTTCTCGACGGGATCCACCGTGCAGGAGCGCTGGAGGTGCTCCTGATGCCCAGTGATTCGGATTCCCTAGCCGTGGCCGAGGCGGCGGCTGAACAAGCCCGTATCGAAGGATGTCGGGTCGCCGTCATCCCGACGCGCTCGATTGTTCAAAGTTTGGCCGCGCTGGCTGTGCACGATCCTGGTGCACGATTCGATGAGGATGCTGTCGCCATGACTCGCGCCGCGGGCGCGACGCGGTATGGCGCCGTGACCGTTGCGTCCAAGGCAGCGCTCACGAGCGCCGGCCCCTGCCGGGTGGGTGATGTCCTCGGTCTCACCGATGGTGACATCGTCGACATCGGGCCGGATCAGACATCCGTCGCAATCTCGGTGGCTGACCGACTCCTCTCCATGGGAGGCGAGCTGGTGACGTTGGTTCTCGGATCGGATGCGGATCTGCCCTGGGCTGATGACTTGGCCGACGTACTGCAGCGAAGCCATGCGGGAATTGACGTCATCACCGTGGATGGCGGCCAGCCGCTGTGGCCATTGATTATCGGCGTGGAGTGACGATGGCGCGCGTGAGTTTGGCTGCGCCAGTCTCGACGATCGCCGGGGGCAAGACGGCAAAGGCGTTGAGCGACGGCCTGGGAATCGAGACGATTGACGATCTGCTCCGCCACTACCCGCGTCGGTACATCGATCCGGGGGAGTTGACCGACCTTGATGTGCTCCAGGTGGGCGAGCACGTGACGGTGTTTGCCGAGGTCGTCTCAGCCGTCAACCGACGCATGCAACAGCGGCGCGGCACGGTGACCGAGGTTGTCGTCTCCGACGGAGTCGGCCGCATCAGCCTGGTGTTCTTCAACCAGCCCTGGCGCGTGGAGCGGGAGTTTCGCGTGGGGCGGCGGGGGCTCTTTGCCGGCACGGTGTCGGCCTTCGGGGGTACCCGCCAGTTGGCGCATCCCCGCTACGTCATGCTCCCGGATCGATCGCAGATGGGCGGATCCGACTCTGCGGAGGCATCCGAGGAGGAGCGCGATCGTGAGGCGGAGGCCGCTTTCGCTGACCTCCTCATTCCCATCTACCCAGCGACCGCGGGCCTGCCGAGCTGGAAGATCCAGCAGACGATGAGGCTGGCACTGGATGCCCTTGCCGAGATCGATGATCCACTGCCGGATGGTTTGCGCCAGGACAAGGGGCTCATGAGCCTCGCCGATGCGCTGCGCGCGGTGCATCGCCCACCGGATCGGAATGCCGTTGAGTTGGGCCAGCATCGACTGCGCTTCGAGGAGGCCTTTGATCTGCAGGTCGTCCTTGCCCAGCGGCGTCACCACAGGCTTGCCCAGGCCGCCCTGCCACGTCCGCCGAGCGATGACGGGATCCTGGCGACCTTCGACGCTCAGCGGCCCTTTGCGCTGACCGGTGCGCAGGAACGTGTCGGAGTCGACATCGCGAATGACCTCATGGGTGAACATCCCATGCAGCGACTCCTCCAGGGCGATGTGGGCAGTGGCAAGACCATGGTGGCCCTGCGCGCGATGCTGCAGGTTGTGGATGCGGGGGGCCAGGCGGTGCTGCTCGCGCCAACCGAGGTGCTGGCGGTGCAGCATGTGCGCACCCTGCGTGAATTCCTCGGGCCGTTGGCGGGGAAGGGAGTCCTGGGAGGGGCTGATCGAGCCACCCGCATCGCTTATCTCTCCGGATCCCAGGGAGCCCGTCAGCGTCGCGAGGAGTTGCTCGCCGTCGCCAGTGGTGAAGCAGGAATCGTCGTGGGAACACATGCGGTGCTGCAGGAGACCGTCCAGTTTGCCGATCTGGGACTCGTGGTCGTCGACGAGCAGCATCGATTCGGAGTCGAACAGCGCGCTGCACTGGTGGATCGATCGGGTGAGGGCATGCGCCCCCATGTGTTGGTCATGACGGCGACACCGATCCCACGCACGGTGGCTATGACGGTCTTCGGCGATCTTGACATCAGCGTCATTGATGAGTATCCGACGGGCAGGGGAAGCATCACCACCCATGTGGTTGCCCCGCGTGAACAGCCAGCGCACCTCGCCCGCGCGTGGCAGCGTGTGCGCGAGGAGGTGGCCGAGGGTGGGCGGGTCTTCATCGTCTGTCCACGGATTGGCGACGATGACACGTCGGTGAGTTCTGATGAGTTGGCGATGGTGTCCAGCGGGGGTGATGATCCCGAACTTTCCAGCGTCATCGATGTCGCGTCGGAGTTGAACGCCCGATGGCTCGAGGGATTGCGCATCGGCGTCCTGCACGGGCGCATGTCGGCGGAGGCCAAGGACGAGGCCATGCGCCGGTTTACTCTCCCGGCCGGGTCGCGCGAGGCGCTGGACGTGCTCGTGGCCACCACGGTCATCGAAGTTGGTGTCGACGTGCCGAGCGCCTCGATGATGGTGATCCTGGATGCCGACCGCTTCGGGATCTCCCAGTTGCATCAGCTGCGTGGTCGAATTGCTCGCGGCGGAGGTGATGGTCTCTGCCTGCTGGTGACCCAGGCCGGCCCGGAATCTCCTGCGCGTGAGCGACTCCAGGCCGTTGCTGCGACCACCGATGGCTTCGCTTTGGCTCGCGTGGACCTTCAGGCCCGCCGCGAGGGCGACATTCTCGGCACCGCTCAGTCGGGTCGCAGGTCCTCCCTGCGGCTCCTGGAGGTCATCCGCGACGAAGCGATCGTGGAGGAAGCGCGCGAGGCCGCCACGGTCTTGATTGCCGCGGACCCCGATCTGCGCGATCATCCGCTGCTGCGCGACCAGATTCTCGCGCTATCGGACGACCATCGATCCGACTACCTGGACAAGGGGTGACGTGCGCATCATCGCCGGCACAGCGCGCGGACGCCGCTTGTACTCGCCACCCGCCGGCACGAGACCGACCTCGGACCGAGTCCGGGAAGCCCTGTTCTCCAGCCTGGATGGGCTCGTGGGTGAGTGGACCGCGGTGCACTTCCTCGATGTCTGCGCCGGATCCGGTGCGGTGGGCCTGGAGGCCCTCAGCCGAGGTGCCGCCCAGGCAACGCTCGTGGAAGAGGACCGTCGCTGCCTGGATGTCCTGCGCCGAAATGTCTCGGCGGTCGGCGTAGACGCGGATGTGGTGATCGCGGATGCCCGCACGTGGAACCCCGGGGGCAGGACCTTCGACGTGGTCTACGTCGATCCGCCCTATGCCATGTCGGATGAGGACGTTCGGCAGATCCTGGTCAACCTGATATCGGGTGCACATCTTGCCCCGGGAGCGCTCGTGGTCGTTGAGCGTGCAGCGCGCTCAGCATCTCCGTGGCCCGAAGAAGGCTGGGAGGAGCTACGGCGACGAGACTACGGAGAGACGTCCCTTTGGTACGGTCGGCGCGAAGGCGCCTGATGACACATGCGTCAGCAGTGTCCGACGTGGAAGGGTGAGGCGATGCGCGTTGCGGTATGCCCGGGATCCTTTGACCCCGTGACGAATGGCCATCTTGATGTTTTCCGCAGGGCATCGGTGCTGGCTGATCGCGTGATCGTCGCGGTGCTCATCAACAAGACCAAATCCAGTCTCTTTACCGTTGAAGAGCGCATCGAGATCCTCCGGGAGGTGGTAGCCGACCTGCCCAATGTCGAGGTGGACTCCTTCTACGGGTTGCTCGTGGACTACTGCCGAGAGCGAGATGTGCCCGCCATCGTTAAGGGTCTGCGTGCGGTGAGCGACTTTGACTACGAACTTCAGATGGCCCAGATGAATTACCGACTTGGCGGCGTGGAGACACTCTTTATCTCCACCAACCCCCTCTACAGTTATCTCTCGTCCAGCCTCGTCAAAGAAGTAGCCACGCACGGGGGCAGTGTCGAGGGGCTAGTCCCGGATGCCGTGCTCGGGCGACTGAGGGCCAAACTGGAGCCTGGGCGTTCGGACTAGGGTCGTGGCGTGAGGTAGGCACTGCCGTGTGTTCTATAAGGGCGAAACGCCCCTTGACGGGAGGATGACAGTGGACGTCGATCAAAAGCTTGAAGAACTTGCGGTGATGATCGAAGGAGCCAAGGCTGTCCCACTGTCGTCGTCCTGCATGGTGAACCGCGCGGCTGTGCTCGATCTCATCGAGGATATTCGTGAAGCCCTGCCGAGCTCACTATCCGACGCCGATCAGTTGCTCGCCGAGCGTGAGGCTTTGGTCGCGGAGGGGCGCGTCGAGGCCGATCAACTCATCGCGGAAGCCCGTGAGGAGCAGGTGCGCATGCTGTCTCAGCATGAGGTCTACCTCGTCGCTGTGGCGGAGTCTGAGGCTATCCGGATCGAGACCGAGGATGACGTCACCCGGATGCGGCACGAGACGGATGATTACATCGACGCCCGGCTGGCTACCTTTGAGATCACGCTTCACAAGACCTTGGCGGCGGTCGAGCGTGGGCGAGACAAGCTCCGCGGCCAGGTCGAGCAGGCTGAGGATTTCGAGGATGAGGACGGCCCCATACCGTCCTAGTCCGACCGTCGGGTGCCGGTGACAGGTGATTGGGTATCCTGGCTCCGGCCGGTTCGTGTCGGCCCAGAGCAGTCGGAGGATCCGTGAACGCCCTCGACCCGCGTGCGCCCTTTGTCGTGGATATCCGCGATCTAGGTCGGCGGGCCGGGGCGATGAAGGATCTCCACCTCAGGGTGGTGGTTGCCGAGGGTTGGGGTGCGGGCACGGCTTGGGTCCCTGAAGCAGGCGATCTCGACCTCACTGTGAGGCTTGAGTCGGTGGTGGAGGGGGTGTTCGTCTCCGGGACGGCCCGGACGCAGATCGTCGCCGAGTGCGCGCGCTGCCTCGAGCCGGTCTCCTGGGAGGAGCATTCGGATATCCAGGAACTGTTCGTCTATCCTCCGCAGGACACCCGAGGACACCGGGTGACCGACGAGGGTGACGGCTCCGAGGATTCCTCTCCCAGCATTGAGGATGATCTGATTGACCTCGAGGCGACGGTGCGCGACGCAGTAGTCCTAGGACTGCCGATCGCACCGCTGTGTCGGATCGACTGCCCAGGGCTCTGCGCGCAATGTGGCGCACCGCTGGCGGACGATCCCGAGCACCATCACGAGGAGCACGATCCACGATGGGCAGCGCTGACCGCGTTGCTCGCCGACGAGAAGCACGACGAGGACAAGGACAACTGACGTGGCTGTACCCAAGCGGAAGACATCCCGCTCCAACACTCGGCATCGCCGTTCCCAGTGGAAGACCACCGCGCCTACGCTGGTGACCTGCACCCGGTGTCGCGAGCCCAAGCTGGCACACACGGTGTGCCCCACGTGTGGGACCTACGCCAAGCGACGCGTCCTCGACGTCTGAGGGCCCCATGTCCACGGCGCAGTCCACAGGGTTGGGATCTCTGCGCCAGGTCGTCGTGGCGTCGCTCGGGCGGGTGCTCGGCGTGGACCCCGCCGGCATCCGAGATGACACGCCGCTGGCACTCCTCGGCTGGGATGCGCTTGCACGTGTGTGCCTGGCCGATCTTCTCGCCAAGTCGGGCGTCGTGGTGAGCGTGCCGCCGGGCGTTCCCGCAGCCACGGTGGGAGACCTGATCGGGGCGGCCACATTCGGAGCAGCGACATGATGGACGTTCAGTCGGTCCTCGACGAGGTCGGAGCGGCACTGTCTCCGGACTGGCTGTCGTTGTCGCTTACCCACCGATCATTTGCCTACGAAAACGGTGGGCTCCCGACGAATGAGCGACTCGAATTCCTCGGGGATGCTGTCCTCGGTCTCGTGGTCACGGAATCCCTGTATCGGCTGCACCCAGACCTTGCCGAGGGCCACCTCGCAAAAATGCGTGCTGCCGTCGTCAATGCTCGAGCCCTGGCCGATGTGGCCCGTCAGTTGGACCTGGGGTCACATCTGCGCCTCGGCCGAGGTGAGGAGATCACCGGGGGCCGGGATAAGTCATCGATCCTCGCTGACACGCTCGAAGCCGTTATCGGGGCCGTCTACCTCGAACACGGCCTCGGGGTGGCCGAGGCTCTCATCCACCGCCTCTTCGATCCCGTGATCGAACTCGCGGCCGGTCTCGGAGCGGGCCTGGACTGGAAAACGTCCCTGCAGGAACTCACCTCGGCCCTTGATCTCGGCGCCCCCGAATACTCGGTGGCGGAGTCCGGTCCCGATCATGCCAAGGCATTTCGTGCTGAGGTCCTCCTCGGCCAGCAGGTGTTTGGGGATGGGGAAGGTCGGTCGAAGAAGGAGGCGGAGCAGCAAGCGGCGGAGGCTGCCTACCGCGCCGTCAGCGCTCGCCACCCCGGTGCCTGAACTCCCCGAGGTTGAAGTTGTACGGCGAGGCCTCGATCCCTATGTGACAGGTCGAATCCTCGGGTCGGTGCAGGTCCTCAACGCCAGATCTGTGCGCCGCCACGAGCAGGGAATCCCGGATTTTGAGGATGCGCTGCGGGGCCGGCAGATCACCCGCGTCAGCCGGAGGGGCAAGTTCCTGTGGATGCCACTGGACGATGGATCGGCCTTGGTCGTACACCTCGGGATGAGTGGGCAGGTGCTCCTGCCTGCACCTCAAAGCCCTGATGGCAAGCACCTCCGCGTGCGATTGACCCTGGAGGGCGCCGACCGGCAGATGCACTTCGTCGACCAACGCATGTTTGGCGGCATGCACGTCGATGATGTGATTGATGACGGTGCCGGCGGCCGAGTGCCGTCATCCGTCGCCCATATTGCGCGTGACCCCCTCGATCCTGACCTTGACGAGGATCTCTTCCTTCGACGAATGCGGCAGCGTGGTTCCGGTGTGAAGCGATGCCTGTTGGATCAGACGCTCATTTCCGGTATCGGCAACATCTACGCGGACGAGGCCCTGTGGCGTGCCCGGCTGCACTATGACCGACCGGGAAGGGCCCTGTCCCGTGCCCAGGGGGTTGATCTTCTCCAGCACATCAGGGACGTGATGGCCGAGGCCCTCGCCGAGGGAGGCACGTCATTCGATGCCCTGTATGTCAATGTCAACGGGGAAAGCGGATGGTTTGATCGTTCCCTCAATGCCTATGGGCAAGAAGGTATGCTCTGCGCCCGTTGTGGCACGGCTGTGGTCCGTGAGCACTTCATGAATCGGTCGTCCTTTAGATGTCCCCGATGCCAGAGACGTCCCCGAGCCACGAGGTGACGTACCCGCGCGGCCCTGCTGGGCGCCGGGGTCGTGCCCGATCCCGTGGAAGCGCCGCCCGCAGGTAGGGTCGGGGACGTGTACCTCAAGAGCCTGACCCTCAAGGGCTTCAAGTCATTTGCCTCCGCGACGTCGTTGGCCTTTGAGCCCGGCGTTACGTGCGTCGTAGGTCCCAACGGCTCGGGCAAGTCCAACATCGTGGATGCGCTCGCCTGGGTCATGGGCGAGCAGGGGGCCAAGTCCTTGCGAGGCGGCAACATGGCGGACGTGATCTTCGCCGGCACGGCGGGTCGAGCACCCCTGGGTCGGGCTGAAGTGGCTCTCACCATTGACAACACCGATGGTGCGCTCCCCATCGATTACACCGAGGTCACGATCTCCAGGACGCTCTTTCGCAATGGTGGATCCGAGTACGCCATTAATGGCACGCCCTGCCGATTGCTTGATGTTCAGGAACTCCTGTCGGATTCGGGCATCGGCAGGGAAATGCACGTCATCGTGGGCCAGGGTCAACTCGATGCGATCCTGCACGCCTCGCCCGAGGATCGTCGGGGTTTCATCGAGGAGGCAGCCGGAGTCCTCAAGCATCGCAAGCGCAAAGAAAAGGCGCTCCGCAAGCTGGAGGCCATGCAGGGCAATCTCACCCGGCTGACCGACCTGACGACCGAACTTCGACGCCAGCTCAAGCCGCTGGGCCGACAGGCTGAGGTGGCGAGGCGGGCAGTGGTCATCCAATCGGAAGCGCGCGATGCCCGACTGCGTCTCATGGCTGATGATTTGGCGCAATTCCGAAACACGCTCGCGGCTGAAGTCGCGGATGAGTCTGCCCTGCGCGAACGGCGCCTTGATGTGGAGGGCCACCTGGCGTCGCTGACCTCCCAGGAGTCAACGTTGGAGTCGGATGCGCAACTCGCTGCGCCACTCCTGGCCGCTGCGCAGCAGACGTGGTTCGGCCTGTCGGCGCTGCGCGAGCGCTTCCTGGGCACCGCTTCCCTGGCAGCTGAGCGGCTGCGACTCATTAGTCCCGAGATGGCTGATGACATGGAGACCGGGCGGGATCCGGACGCCCTGGAGGCGGAAGCATCCGATCTGCGCGAGGAAGAGTTCGGTCTCGGTCGCCAGGTTGAGGGTGACAGATCGACGCTGTCTGATGCCACCAACACTCGGCTCGATGCCGAGCGCGCCCACGCCGCCGAGGACCGCAGGGTTGCTCAGGAAACGCAGGCGCTGTCGGATCGGCGAGAGGGTCTGGCGCAACTGTCCGGCCGAGTGGCGGCGGCGACATCCCGTCGTGATGCGCGGGTAGCCGAGATTGAGCGGGTGGCCGGACAGCGCGAGGATGCCAGGTCACGCGCGGCTACGGCTCAGCGCGAGTTCGCCAGCCTCGAGGCGCAGGTGGCGGGCCTCGATGCAGGGGAACTCGGCCTGGATACCCAGTACGAGAACACCCAGGCACTTCTGGCGGCATCTGATTCGGCGGTCGAGCAACTGCGCCATCAGGAGCGCGAAAGTGAGCGGGAGCGTGCGGCCCTGACGGCCCGCCTGGAGGCTCTCCAGATCGCCATCACGCGCGGTGACGGTGTCGGTGCCCTCCTGCAGGCTGGTGAGAATGTTGGTGTTGTGGGCACCGTTGCCTCACTGCTGACGGTTCAGCCCGGATTCGAACGAGGAGTCGCTGCCGCACTCGGATCCCTGGCCGATGCCGTCGTTGTCAAGGACGCCCGGTCTGCCATTGATGGACTTCTCCTCCTGCACCGCGATGCTGCAGGTCGCGCCCACGTCGTCGTCCTCGGTGACAGCCTGGCCGCAGCCCCCAGTTCTGAGGCGCCCCCGGCCGGAGGACGTTGGCTGGTGAGCGTCGTCTCCGGCCCGGCTGAACTCCTGACGGCCTTGCACGATCGCATGCGGGGAATCGTCCTCGTGGACAGTCTCGACCAGGCCTCCGACGTCGCGCGCAGGGGACTCATTGCTGCCACGCGAGAGGGCGACATTGTGGGCCCCCACATCGCCTTCGGCGGAGCGGGAGAAGCTCCCACGATGATCGAGGTGCAGGCTGCGGTGGACGAGGCGGCTGCAGCGCTGGAAGCGGTCCAGCATCAGCTCGAACGCACGCGTTTTGAATTGTCCAGTGCGCTTGAGTCACAGCGCGAGGCGACGGCAACGGCCGAAGCAGCCCTGTCCCGATTGCACGAGTCCGATGCACGACTAGCCGCGGTTGCTGAGCAACTCGGCCTCCTGGGCCAGGCGGCTCGAGCGGCTACGGCAGAGGCGGATCGACTCGCGGCCGCGGAGCATGCCGCGCTTGAGGCCCTAGCGGCGGATGAGGCGACCCTGCTCGAGCTTGAGCAGCGCCTCCACTCGGTGGAGACCGATGGCACAGACGTGGAGATCCTCGATAGGCGATCCGAACTAGCAGGTTTGGCGGAAGTCGCCCGGGCCCACGAGGTTGAGGCTCGGCTTGTGGTCCGTACGGGTGAGGAGCGGCTCGCTTCCCTGACCGCGCGGGCCGAAACCCTCGAGCGCGCAGCAGCCAATGAGCGAGCGACCCGTCGCCGGGCGATCGAGAGGCGGGAGCAGCGTGCCCGTGAGGCCAGCGTGGCCGCAGCGGTTGCGCGCGGTGTCGACGTGGTCATGCGGTCACTTGACGCATCCATTGCGCTTGCCGATGCCCAAAGGCGTGAGCGTGAAGAACTGCAATCGACTCGGGACGCGACCATGCAGAAGGTGCGCCAGTCGCTGCGGGAATTCACGTCGGAAATGGAACGACTCACCGACTCGGTGCACCGCGACGAGGTCGCTCGCGCTGAGCAGCGACTGCGAATTGAGCAGGTGGAGTCGCGAGTCATTGAGGAGTTCGGAATTGAGCCCGATGATCTCCTGGAGGAGTACGGTCCCGATCAACCCGTGCCCCCCACTCCCGCATCCCCCGGGGATGAGATCGACCCCGCGGCCCCCGCTCCGGAGGCCTACGCCTATGACCGTGCGCAGCAAGAGCGACGGCTGAAGGTAGCCGAACGAGGCCTAGCACTCCTGGGCAAAGTCAATCCGCTGGCGTTGGAGGAGTTCACCGCTCTCGAGGAGCGCCTGAGATTCCTCACGGAGCAGGTCGATGACCTGAAGCGCTCGCGTGATGACCTCATGGCCATCGTCAAGGAAGTAGACGAGAGAGTCGAACGCGTTTTCACGGAAGCATATGAGGACACCGCACGTGAGTTTGAACGCGTTTTTGCGCGACTTTTTCCCGGCGGCGAAGGCCGACTCGTCCTGTCGGATCCGTCCAACATGCTGACGACCGGGGTGGATGTGGAGGCGCGACCCCCGGGCAAAAAGGTGAAGCGACTCTCACTGCTGTCGGGTGGTGAACGTTCCCTCACCGCGGTGGCCTTCCTGATTGCGCTGTTCAAGGCCCGCCCCAGTCCCTTCTATGTCCTCGACGAGGTCGAAGCGGCACTCGACGACATCAACCTCGGGCGCCTGATCGACGCCATTGATGAGCTGCGCACGAGTTCACAACTGATCGTGGTGACGCATCAGAAGCGCACGATGGAGATTGCTGATGCGCTCTACGGTGTATCGATGCGGGGTGACGGAGTTACGCAGGTTGTTGGGCAGCGTATCCGCGAGCGCGACACCGTCTCGGCCTAGGACGTCCGCGGGCATGCACTGCAGATCCTCGGCTGCCCCCTGAGAGGATCCACCCATGGACTCGGTGTTCGTCTACGTCGCCCTCGCGGTTGCCCTCCTCGCCATCCTGGCTGTGCTTGCGGTCGTCCTGCTCGGCAGGAGGGGCGAATCCAAGGCCCTGCCTCGACCGGGGATCGACTACGCACCCGGTGTCGGTGACGACGACACGGTTCCTCGTGATACCCCTCGTCGTTCGGTTGAGCAAACGATCGATGTGTCTCTTCTGGAAGGCACGGAGCCGCCCCTGGTGGTCTCCGATGACGTGGCCGGGGACGATCGTGAGTCGGTCTGGGAGATTGAGATTCCCGAGTCGGCCGCCGGACGTCTCACGCGCCTGCGACGCCGTCTCGCTCGATCTCAGTCCAGTCTGGGGCGGGGATTGCTCACTCTGCTGTCTCGGGACACCATCGATGCCGCCACCTGGGATGAGATCGAGGAGACCCTGATTGGTGCTGATGTGGGGGTTGCGGCGTCAGCGGAATTGATGGCGGGTTTGCGCACCCGGGTGCGTTCGGAGGGCCCCGCCACCCCGGATGCGGTGCGCAGTCTCCTACGCGAAGAACTCCTGGCCCTGGTCGATCCAACGATGGACAGGACACTGCGTACTGAACGCGAGGGTGACGGTCCGGCCGTCGTTTTGATCGTCGGAGTGAACGGCACCGGCAAGACCACCACCACGGGCAAGCTCGGACGTCTCCTGGTCGCGGAGGGCCGCACGGTCGTCCTCGGTGCCGCAGACACGTTCCGAGCAGCGGCCGCGGAACAGTTGCAGACGTGGGGTGACCGGGTCGGTGCTGCTGTTGTCCGAGGTCCCGAGGGAGGCGATCCTGCGGCCGTTGCATTCGACGCGGTGCGCATCGGCACCGAGGCCGATGTCGACACGGTGGTGATCGATACCGCGGGTCGCCTGCACACCAAGGTGGGACTGATGGACGAACTCGGCAAGGTCAAGCGCGTAATCGAGAAGCAGGCCCCGGTTGATGAGGTCCTCCTTGTCCTCGATGCAACGACGGGGCAAAACGGGCTCACTCAGGCCACGGTGTTCTCCGACGTGGTCCAGGTCACGGGCATCGTCCTCACGAAGTTGGACGGGACCGCCAAGGGCGGCATCGTCGTGGCGGTCCAGCGGGCCCTGGGCGTCCCGGTCAAACTCGTCGGCCTGGGAGAGGGTCCGGACGACCTGGCCCCCTTTGAACCTGAGGCCTTCGTTGACGCGTTGCTTGCGGATGAGGGAATGTCCTAGTCCCACGAGGGTGACGACAGGATCGGCGCGTCACACGCCCGAAACATGATCGGTCCCGATGTCACGGGTCCTTAACGTGGTGGTGCGCCCACGGCAACACGCGTGGGGTTGGCTGCGCCTGTCGGTGACCCTTTCAAGGAGTGTGACGCTCATGGATTCAGCGCTCAATACAGGAGATACAGCCTGGATGCTCATGGCATCCGCGCTCGTCCTGCTCATGATCCCCGGACTGGCCTTCTTTTACGGGGGCATGGTCCGAGTCAAGTCCGTTCTCAACATGATGATGATGATCATGGGTGCCCTCTTTATCGTGGGCATCCTGTGGGTCTTCTTCGGCTACTCGATGGTCTTTGGAGCGTCGTACGGCTCCTCGGGTCTCCTGGGCAACGTCACAGAGTTCTTTGCTCTCGAGGGACTCATGGTGGATGACCCGGAAGCCAGTGTCCCGGCCATGATCTTCGTGGCCTTCCAAGCGATGTTCGCCTGTCTCACCGTGGGTCTCATCGCCGGTGCCATAGCCGACCGCACGAAGTTCAGCGCGTGGCTGGTCTTTGCCGCGCTGTGGGCAACGCTCGTGTACTTCCCGGTCGCTCACTGGGTCTTCAACCTCGACCCGGAGACGGGTGGCTGGATAGCCAAACTCGGCGTCATCGATTTTGCCGGCGGGACAGCAGTCCATATCAATGCGGGTATTGCAGCCCTGGCCCTGGTGATCCTCATAGGAGCCCGACTGGGCTGGCCGCGCACTCCGATGAAGCCGCACAACCTCACGCTGGTCATGATCGGGGCAGCCCTACTGTGGTTCGGCTGGTTTGGCTTCAACGCTGGCTCGCAGGTTGCGGCAGACAATACCGCCGCGGTGGTCTTCCTCAATACCTTCGTGGCCACCTGTGCTGCGGGTATCGGCTGGCTGATAACGGAGAAGATCCGCGATGGTCATGCAACATCGCTGGGAGCTGCATCCGGCATCGTTGCCGGCCTCGTGGCCATCACGCCGGCATGCAGTTCCGTGAGCCCCATCGGAGCCATGGTGATTGGTCTTGCGGCCGGTGTGCTGTGTGCCTTGGCGGTGGGACTGAAGTACAAGTTGAAGTACGACGATTCCCTCGATGTCGTCGGCGTGCACCTCGTCGGCGGGCTCGTGGGGACACTTCTCATCGGCTTCCTCGCTACCGAGGCCGCCCCCGCCGGTGTCAATGGGCTCTTCTACGGTGGAGGTGCCGATCAACTGGGTAAGCAGGCTATCGGGGCCTTCGCTGTCTTGGGCTATTCGCTCGTGCTTACCTTCATCATCGGGGCCCTGATCAAGTACACGATCGGTTTCCGTGTGAGCGAGGATGTCGAGGTGTCAGGTGTTGATCTTGAGGAGCATGCAGAGTCTGCATACGAACTGGGAGATTCCGGAGGTGGCGGTGTCTTTGCGGGCATTGGACACCGGTCGCACGGAGGGGAGCAGTAGATGAAACTCATTACCGCGATCATTAAGCCCTTCAAATTGGAGGACGTCAAGGTGGCCCTGGAGGGGCGTGGAATCCACGGAATGACGGTGAGCGAGGCGAGTGGCTTCGGTCGTCAGCGTGGTCACACCGAGGTATACCGCGGCGCGGAGTACACCGTCGACCTCGTACCAAAGGTCCGAGTCGAGGTTGTCGTTGAGGACGATGCTGCGACCGGGGTGGTTGACGCGATCGTTGCGGCGGCCCAGACGGGCAAGATTGGCGACGGCAAGGTGTGGGTTGTTCCCGTAGAGGAGGTTGTCCGGGTCCGGACGGCCGAGCGCGGACCCGACGCCCTCTGAGCCTTGCCTGATGACCCCCGGGGACTACATGACGGCCCGCGCCGAGCTGCTCGCGCGGCCGGTCGTCGGTCCCCGGGGGCCTCGTCGTCGTTCCCTCACAGCGCTCACCGATGAATGGCTCGGCGCGCTCGCTTCGTCCAGTGGCGCTGTGGACGCGGGCTGCGCGCTCGTCGCCCTCGGCGGATACGGACGAGAGCAGTTGTGTGCGGGCAGTGACCTGGACGTCCTATTGCTGATCCCGGATCACCTTGATTCGGATCGCGACATGCCAACGGTGCGTGCGATGGCGGATCACATGTGGTACCCCATCTGGGATACGGGTATCTCGCTGGATCACAGTGTGCGCACGACAGCCGAGGCCCGGCGCATAGCCTCGCGCGATATCCGCGTCCTTGCCGGTCTCCTTGACGTGCGACTCATCGCTGGCGATGCGCACGTGGCGGACCGCCTGCTTAAGGCTGTTCTCGCCGACTGGCGGGCGCTTGCCCGCACCCGACTGGGCGATCTACGGCTGGCATCCGATGAGCGTCGATCACGCGTCGGAGAGGTGGCGCACATGCTCGAGCCGGATCTCAAGGAGGCATACGGCGGGCTCCGTGATGCCACCGTCCTGCGCGCAATAGCGACCTCCTGGGTGGCCGATGTCCCCCATGAGGGACTCGACCCCGCAGCCGAGACGTTGCTCGACATCCGAGATGCCCTCCACGAGACGGGCCTTGCCGCCGCGCGGAGACCGAGCGACGTGCTCCGGATGCAGGATCAGGACGACGTGGCCGAGCGATGTGGATTGCCCGACGCGGATGTGTTGATGCGCGACGTAGGGGAGGCGGCACGTGAGATCGCCTACGCGCATGAGATCACCTGGCACCGAGTTGCTCGCCTGACGCGCCAGCGGCGATCGACACCACTGCGACGCCGCCTGAGGCGCCCGGGTCCCGAGCGCGTCCCCTTGGCCGACGGTGTTGTCCTCCACGACGAGGAAGTGGTGCTGGCCACCGATGGGCGCCCTGACCGGGATCCCACACTCATCCTGCGGGTTGCCGCAGCCGCGGCCCAAGCGGGCTATCCGCTCTCACCTCCCACCGTCGCCCGGCTGGCCCGTGAGTCAGGTCCCCTTCCGGTGCCCTGGCCCCCCGAGGCACGCGACGCCTTTGTCTCCCTGCTCGGAGCCGGTCCCGGGCTGCTTCCCGTGTGGGAGGCGCTGGACCGTCACCGCATCATCGAGAGGTGGATCCCCGAGTGGTCAACCGTGAGATCCGCGCCACAGCGCAACGCTTTGCATGTCTACCGAGTGGATCGCCACCTCGTGCAGGCAACTGCCTATGCGGGGGAGTACGTCCGTGAGGTAGCACGTCCGGACCTGCTGCTGGTCGGGGCGCTTCTCCATGACATCGGCAAGGGGCACGACGGGGATCACAGCATCGTCGGGGCCGACTTGGCCCGCCGCATCTCGGCTCGCATGGGGTTTGCCCAGCCGGATATCGAGATCATCGTTGCGCTGGTGCGTCACCACCTTGTGCTGCCGGATCTCGCCACGCGCAGAGACGTCGAGGATCCCGTCACTGCCTTGGCCGTGGTGGACGCCGTTGGGACTCCATCTGTCCTCGATGCACTTCACGCGCTGTGTCGTGCCGATGCACAGGCGACGGGCCCTGCGGCCTGGAGTGAATGGAAGGCGGCGCTCATCCGCCGGCTGGTCGAGGTTGCGCGTGCATGGATGTCGGGTGAAGTCCCCCCGGAGGTTCCTCCCGTGGCGGATCGCCACGCTCATCTGCTCACATCGACCGATCTCGATGTCCTCCTCGAGTCAGCCTCGGGTGCATCGCACGTCGTCGTTGCCGTAGCGGATCGTCCCGGACTGCTCGGGACCATAGCCGGAGTGCTGGCCCTGCACCGCGTCGAGGTGAAGTCTGCAGAGACCCGAACTCTCGGGGAGCGCGCGGTGATGGTCTGGACCGTTGTCCCGCACTTCGGCGAGTTGCCCCGCCTCGATCTGTTGCGCGCTGATATCGCCCGCGGCCTGGATGGGTCCCTGGACCTATCCGCGCGCATGGCCGCGCGTCGTGACGTTCATCGGTCCGGTGCCCCGCCCGTCATCGCGTGGGTGTCCGGAGCCGCATCCGAGGCCGACGTGCTTGAGGTCCGTATGCATGACGAACCGGGGCTTCTGCACCGACTCGGGGCGGGCCTAGCCCAGGCCGGGGTCTCCATTATTGCGGCGCGTGTGTCGACCCTGGGCTCAGAGGTTGTCGATGCCTTCTATGTCCAAGCGCCCAACGGGGAGCGGCTGACGCCAGAGGCGCGCGAGCACGCCCTCGCCGTGCTGCAGGGAGCCCTCACCGCCTAGTCTGGGCAGGCGCTCGGGAGCTCCGGCGCCCTACGTGAGGATGGGCATGTTCGCGTCATTGTCGGATCGGCTGTCGGCCACGTTCCGCAATTTGCGGGGCAAGGGTCGCCTGTCCGAGGACGACATCGATGAGACGGTACGCGAGATCAGGATCGCGCTCCTTGATGCCGATGTCGCGCTCCCCGTTGTGCGTGAATTCTGTGCCAGAGTCAAGGAGCGTGCGCTCTCCTCGGAGGTCTCGGGGGCGCTGAATCCGGCGCAGCAGGTCGTCAAGATCGTCCACGAACAACTTGTGGGAATCCTCGGTGGAGAGACACGGCGCCTGCGGTACGCCAAGCATCCACCCACCGTGATTGTGCTTGCCGGGCTCCAGGGAGCAGGGAAGACGACCCTTGCGGGCAAGTTGGCGGCTCACCTGAGAGAGCAATCCCACACACCACTTCTCGTGGCCGCTGACCTCCAGCGACCCAATGCCGTCGATCAGCTGCGCATCGTCGGGGAACGCGCCGGAGTGCCGGTCTTTGCCCCGGAGCCGGGCAATGGCATCGGGGATCCCGTGCGCGTCGCTCGGGATGCGGTTGAGCACGCTCGTGTCCACCTCAATGACATTGTCATCGTCGACACCGCCGGCCGATTGGCCATTGATGCTGAACTCATGGACCAACTCGCGCGGGTCCGTGACGCCGTAGAGCCCGACGAGGTGCTCCTTGTTGTCGACGCCATGATCGGACAGGATGCCGTCCGCACGGCCGAGGAGTTTGGTGCCGTCGTCGGCTTTGACGGTGTTGTCCTGACCAAACTCGACGGTGATGCACGAGGTGGCGCGGCACTGTCGATCGTCTCCGTGACGGGTCGGCCCATTCTCTTTGCGTCAACGGGGGAGGGCCTCGAGGACTTTGAAGCCTTCCATCCTGATCGCATGGCCTCGCGCATCCTCGATATGGGGGACGTGCTCACCCTGATCGAGCAGGCGGAACGTGCCTTTGACACCGAGCAGACCGAGCGCATGGCGCAGAAGGTCGCCCAGGGCGAAGACTTCACCCTCGAGGATTTCCTGGATCAGATGCAGGCGGTCAAGAAGATGGGCTCGCTCGGCAAGATCCTGGGGATGCTGCCTGGGATGGGCGAGATGAAGGCCCAGCTTGACCAGGTGGATGAACGCGACATCGATCGGGTTGCGGCGATCATTCAGTCGATGACTCCGCAGGAGCGCCAGGACCCCAAAATTCTCAATGGCTCACGCCGCGCCCGGATCGCTCGCGGCTCTGGCACCCAGGTGAGCGATGTCAATGGACTCATCGAGCGATTCGGCGAGGCGCAGAAGATGATGCGCCAGATGCGCGGTGGGAAGGGTATGCCGGGGGTCCCGGGAATGCCGGGTATGCCGGGATTCGGTGGCGGCGGTGGCAAGAAGTCGAAGGGGCGCTCGGGCAAGGCCCCGGCCAAGCCCAAGCAGGGCCGCAGCGGCAATCCGGCCAAACGGGCCCACGAGGAGCGTGCGGCGGCGCTGCGGCCGGCTCAGGAGGAGACCCCGCCCCAGGCCAGTGATTTCGAACTCCCCGACGATGTCAAGCGGCTCCTCGGAGGCTGAGGCGAGGGAGCCGGTATCTCAAGCCACGGGGTCTCTGGCAGACTCTGATCGTTGTATGCAACCCAGGGTCCCTCTCAACCCCGGGCGGCGTACCCGCCGGGACCGGCGGCGGCGCATCCCCACGCGACGCCCAGGACCCACCCTGACCACTCTCGAGTGGCCTAATCGAATGGAGCTGGACCGGCCGTGGCCGTCAAGATCAAGTTGAAGCGCGTGGGCAAGATCCACGCCCCCCAGTACAGAGTGATCATCGCCGACTCTCGCACAAAGCGAGATGGCCGGGCGATCGAGGAGATCGGCGTCTACCAGCCGATGCAGGATCCGAGTCTCATTGAGATCGACTCCGCTCGCGCCCAGCACTGGTTGTCCGTCGGTGCACAGCCGACCGATGCGGTTCTGGTGCTGCTGAAGATCACGGGTGACTGGCAGAAGTTCAAGGGACTTCCTGGTCAGGAAGGCACCCTGCGCGTCGCTCCGGCCAAAGAGTCCAGGCTCACGGCCTATGAGGCAGCGGTCAAGGAGGCAGCGGATGAACCTAAGCCGTCTACCACTCGCAAGGTGGCCCTGAAGGTTGCCGATGCGGCACTCGCGGAAGGCGTCGCCGTCGTCGCCGCTGACGCTGCGATCCTTGCTGAGGCCGAGGCCATCGTAGAAATTGCCGAGGCCAATGCGGGAGAGGTGAGTGTCGCCGAGGCTGAGGCTGCCGTCGACGCTGCTGCTGAGGCCGATGTTGTCGCCGACGCTGCCGCAGCCGTCGCCGATCAGGCCGTTGCCGAAGCCGTCGATGCCGCGGCTGAGCCGGCCGAGTCCTGACATGCTCGAAGACGCCCTGGGCCATCTCGTCCGCGGAATCGTGGACCATCCGGACGACGTTGCCGTGCGTGAGCGCAGCGGACGCCGGGGCAGGTCCCTCGAGGTGCGCGTGCACCCCGAGGACATGGGTCGCGTGATCGGCCGATCGGGTCGGACCGCCACAGCCCTGCGCACGGTGGTGTCCACGCTGTCGACGGATGGCCACGTACGCATCGACTTCCTCGACGTCGACGAGCGCTGAGCATCTTGCGGGTTGTCGTGGCTCGCGTGGGTCGCGCTCTCGGCATCCACGGCGACGTTCTCGTGGATGTCCTGACCGACGATCCGGAACGGCGCCTCAGTGCGGGCTGCACGGTCTTGCGGGGCGACGGGTCGCTGGTGATTGCGAGTTCGCGAGCCCACAGCAACCGCCTAGCGCTGCACTTCGAAGGTGTGGACGACCGCACCGCGGCCGAAGGGTTGACCGGGAGCCTGCTTGAGGTGGAACGAGACCCAGCCGAGCGCCCGGATGACCCCGAGGAGTTCTACGACGACGACCTCCTGGGCATGTCCGTGGCCCTTGTCGACCAGCAGCCAGCATCCGTTGATGGGCGCATCGGTACGGTTGTCGAGGTTGTCCATCTGCCGGCGCAGGATCTCCTCGCGGTGCGTCTTGACGATGCCCGAGAGGTGCTGATCCCTTTTGTTGCTGAGATTGTTCCGGATATCGATCTGGAACGTCGACGCATCATGATCGATCCGCCACCGGGACTGCTCGAGGATGGATTCGAGACTGATCCGCCTCCTGACGCGGAGTAGCGGGGGCCCGGATGCGACTGGACATCATCTCGATTTTTCCTGACTACCTCGCACCGCTGGAGTTGTCGCTTGTCGGCCGGGCGCGCGCGCGACAACTCATTGACGTCCGGGTGCATGATTTGCGGGACTATGCGCATGATCGTCACCGAACTGTCGATGATGTGCCCTACGGCGGTGGGCCAGGCATGGTGATGCGCCCCGAGCCATGGGGGGAGGCCCTGGACTCAATTCTTCCTGATCACCAGGCCCCGCTGGTGATCATTCCGACGCCATCGGGTCGGCCCTTCACACAGCACCTCGCTCAGCAGTGGTCGTTGCGCCCCGGCATGGTCTTTGCCTGCGGGCGCTACGAAGGCATCGATGCGCGGGTTGCGCAGGAGTATGCCGGAAGGGCAGAAGTCCTCCCGGTGTCGTTGGGGGATTACGTGCTTGCCGGAGGCGAGGTGGCCGCACTCGCGATGATCGAGGCGGTCGTGCGTCTGCTGCCTGGCGTCCTCGGCAATGACGAGAGCGTCCAGGACGACTCCTTCGCTCCCGGGGCAATGGAGTCCCTCCTCGAAGGACCCGTGTACACGCGCCCACCCGAATGGCGGGGCCACGCTGTGCCGGACGTCCTCCTGTCGGGAGATCATGGGCGGATTGCCACCTGGCGTCGGGATCAGGCCATAGAACGCACGCGCGTGATGCGCCCAGAATTGTGATTCTGACCTGTCCCGTCCGGTCCTGTCCGGGCCGTTCCGTCGGCTCGGCGCCGTGGGGCCCGTGTCCTTCCGGGGCTCCGGTGTGGCAGACTTTGGGCGCTACGCCCGCCCTCACGGGGGCTTGTCCGCCACAGGGGACCCGCCGTTGGGCGTAGCCCTTCCTCCCGAACCCGGGTGGAAGTCATGCCGGCTCTTCGGGGTTGGATCACATGCAGGCGACCTGTGGCGCTGGCAGAAGGCGAAAACACCGTGCAGACTCTTGATGATCTTGACTCCCTCTCCCTGAAATCCGATATTCCCGCCTTCCGGCCCGGCGACACCGTCAAGGTGCACGTGAAGGTTGTCGAAGGCAGCAAGACTCGCGTCCAGGTCTTCCAGGGTGTGGTCATTGGTCGCGCAGGTGACGGTGTCCGCGAGACATTCACGGTGCGCAAGGTGTCCTACGGCGTTGGCGTGGAGCGCACCTTCCCCCTCCACACTCCGATCGTGGACCACATCGAGGTCGTCTCGCGTGGCGATATCCGACGAGCCAAGCTGTACTACCTGCGCAACCTCCGCGGCAAGGCCGCCAAGATCAAGGAACTGCGCGACCGGCCTTCCTCCGCTGCGGAGTGAGTCCGTCCTGCACGGGTAGTTGCGAGCAGCCATGAGGGAGACGGGCCCCAGCTCCATGGGCCCCGGTGAGGCACCCCCCGGTGGGGTGGGCCCGGGGGGAACCCCGGCAGCGTCGATGTCGTCTGAGCACGTGTCGGTTGAGAAGCGTCGTGCGCGCATCCCCGCCTGGATTGAATTCCCGCTCCTGATCCTCGGAGCGTTCCTGGTGGCCTTCGTCGTGAAGACATTCCTGGTCCAGGCCTTCTACATCCCCTCCGGATCTATGGAAAACACCCTTCAGGTGGGGGATCGGGTCCTCGTCAACAAGGTTGTCTACCACCTGCGATCGATTGAGCGCGGTGACGTGGTCGTCTTCGATGGGACCGGGTCCTTCATGGCCGCCAGCGCTATCGACCCGGAGCAGTCACCCCTGGAGATCGTGGGGCGGGTGTTGGGCGAGGTCGTCGGCCTGGCGCCTCCTCGTGACACCGACTTCATCAAGCGAGTCATCGGAGTCGGCGGCGACCGGGTGGTCTGTTGTGATGCGGATGGATTCATCACGGTCAATGGCGTCGTCATTGACGAGTCGGCGTACCTCTATGGCAAAAATCTCCCGAGCAAGCAGCCCTTTGACGTCCTCGTTCCTGAGAATGCACTGTGGGTCATGGGTGATCACCGATCGGCCTCCGCGGACTCCCGGGCCCACCTGGGTGATCCCGGCGGCGGTTTTGTGCCCGTGGAGCGAGTGATTGGCCGGGCCTTCGCTGTGGTGTGGCCCCTCGGCAATGCTCAAATCCTGGAGATTCCCTCCACCTTCGAGCAGCCCGCCCTGGTCGATTCCCCGCCGACGCCGTGACATCAGCGCCGGCGGGACGTGATGTGACGGACACCCAGCCCGTCCCGGTTATTTCATCCCCCGCCCGGGGCCGACACGCTGCCCCCTCTCGCCATCCCGTCTACCGCGCACGGCTGCTACGCGCGGGGTGTGAGGTCCTCATCGTCGCGGGAGTCGCCATCGCTGCCGTCGTCGTCGTGAGTTTTTTTGTGCGTCCGGTGCACGTGAGCGATGACGCGATGGAGCCGACTCTTTCCGCGGGAGAGCGCGTCCTCGTCACGTCATGGGGGGCACCGAGCAACGGTGATGTCGTCATCGTGCGCGGCCGCGGACCATGGGGAACGGATGGTGAGGACCTCGTCGCTCGCATCATTGGGCTGCCGGGTCAGCGGGTCTCCTGCTGCGATGCGCAAGGGCGCATCATGGTCGACGGTCAGCCCCTGAACGAGCCCTACGTCGTTGGCCCGACGGACCAGGTCACCTTTGACATCGTGGTTCCTGAGGGCCGGGCCTTCGTCCTCGTTGATCGCCGTGAGGCGGCCCGTGACGGCCGGCTCACCCTGGACACGGAGAGCGGCACCATCGACCTCGACGACGTCACCGCGCGCGTACTCGCCGTGGCGTGGCCCCCGCGTGTGCCGGTCTGAGTCTCCTTCACACTGATTCCCCATGTCGACACATCTGCGTGTGGAGCGATCCCTGCTGCGGGCGGCATCCCCGCACGCGCTGCTGGCGGCGATCGATGAGGTGGGTCGAGGGGCTCTCGCCGGACCGGTGGCCGTTGGCGTTGTCATCATTGACGCCCGCACACCGACGGCACCTGCTGGCACACGTGACAGCAAGGACTGCCCCGCAGCTGAGCGGGAGCGACTGGCCCCGCGCATTCGTGCGTGGGCGACGTACAGCAGTGTCGGGATGGCCTCGTCCGCTGAGATTGATGAGTTCGGCATCATCCGTGCACTTGCTCTTGCTGCGGCACGCGCACTCAATGCGACCGGTGTGCGCCCGGATGTGGTGCTCCTCGATGGAGGTCATGACTGGATGTCTCGCACGTGTCCATCGAGCAGGGTCGTGGCTCGTGTGCGCGCTGATACGTCCTGTGCGGCAGTGGCGGCGGCCAGCATTCTCGCGAAGGTTGCCCGCGATGCCCACATGGTCGACCTGGCGAAGGACTACCCGCAGTTCGCCTGGGAGTCCAACAAGGGCTACGCCGCGCCGGAGCATCTGACGTCCCTCGCCCATCTGGGGCCGACTCCCGTGCATCGGTTGAGTTGGCGACTGCCCGGCGTCACATCGCCGGCCGGATCATCCCCAGGGCGCAACGAGGCCGCTTATCCCCAGACCTAGGCCGCCACGGGTGTGGTGATCCCCTGGCGCCCACGCTGCTTCGGAGGGCCGCGGGCCCAGGAGGGAGTGCCATGGGTAGGCAGAATCTTGAGCGTGGTCGCTACGGGGAGGACCTCGCCGTATGGCATCTGGAGCGGATGGGCCTCACCGTCGTATCCAGGAATTGGCGTTGCCGCATCGGCGAGATTGACATCGTGGCCATGGACGACGACGCGGTGGTCGTGTGCGAGGTGAAGACCCGGCGCACGGAGGATTTCGGCTCACCCCTCGCAGCGGTGACACCCCGCAAACTTCGTCGTCTGCGCGCTCTTGCACGTGAGTGGCTTCACATGGAGGACCAGCATGCGCGCGAGGTGCGCATCGATGTGATCGGAATCCTCCACAATCCACCGAGCGCACCCACGCTGGAGCACCTGCGCGGAGTTGGCTGATGGTCGCTCGATGCCAGACATCCATCATCGTGGGCGTCCAAGCGCACCATGTCGAGGTCGAGGCCAACGTCGGCTCCGGGCTTCCCGGTCTGACATTGGTGGGGCTTGCCGACACCGCCGTGAGCGAATCCCGAGATCGGGTCAGGGCCGCTGTCGAGCACTGCGGTCTCGCATGGCCCCGCACCCGTATCACGGTGGCACTTCTACCCGCCTCCATGCCCAAGCGAGGATCCTCACTCGACGCCGCCATCGCCGTGGCGATCCTCGCTGCGTCAGGGCAGGTCCCCCTCGAGGCTGCAGCGTCCACATGTGTCCTCGGTGAATTAGGACTGGATGGTCGGATCCATCGTGTGCCCGGGGTCATCGCGACGGCACTGTCGTTGCGAGGCAGCCCCGTGCGGCTGCTGGTGCCCTCCGACGCCGTGGACCAGGCAGGCCTGGTGCCGGATCTGACGTCCGGTGGCATCACGGACCTCCTGCATCTTGTCGCCGTCCTGCGGGGCACGAGATCACCCGACGCCGCAGGCAACGTCGTTGCGGCTCCTCGTATCGATATCCCGGATCTCGCTGATGTGCACGGTCAGGCCGAGGCGCGTCGGGCACTGGAAGTCTCGGCCGCGGGAGGTCATCACGCGGCGATGATCGGATTGCCAGGAGTGGGCAAAACCCTGCTGGCCGAACGCCTACCGGGTGTCCTGCCGGTGCTTGATGATGACACCGCACTTGAGGTCACTGCGATCCACTCGGCGGCGGGGATCGACGCTCAGGGGTTGGCCCGGCGGGCGCCCTTCGAGGCACCGCATCACTCGGCTTCGTCGGCCGCCATCATCGGCGGTGGTCAGGCGGGTCGGGTGCGCATAGGCGCGGTCACCCTCGCTCACAGGGGCGTGCTGTTTCTCGACGAGGCCCCCGAGTTTGCGCGCTCGGTGCTTGATTCGCTGCGGCAGCCGCTGGAGAGCGGAGTGGTGCGCATCGCGCGCGCTGATGTAGCAGCGACACTCCCCGCGCGATTCACCCTCCTCATCGCGGCGAATCCCTGTCCGTGTGGCATGGGCATGGGCATGGACTCCGCGTGCAGGTGCACCGCCCTGCAGCGTCGGCGCTACTCGACCAAACTCTCCGGCCCCATCATGGACCGCATTGACCTGCGGGTGGCCCTCGAAAGGCCCACGCTGGCGGAGTTGGGTGATCCGGGCGAGGCCAGTGCATCCATCGCTGGCCGGGTGCTGGTCGCACGCGATCGGGCTGCCGCGCGGTGGCACAGGGCGGGTGTTCCCTGGCGCCTCAACGCCGACGCACCCGCGGGTGCGCTCCGGGTGAGTCACCCACCGGATGAGGCGGGCAGTCGACTGCTGCGATCGGCCTTTTCCCGTGGTGCGCTGAGCATGAGGGGTGCCGATCGGGTGGTGCGAGTCGCCTGGACGCTGGCCGACCTCGATGGCACTGATCGACCGGGTGCAGCGCAGGTCGCGACAGCCATGGCGCTGCGGGGCGGGGAGTCGACATGGGCGGCGTGATGGATGACAGCCAGGCCCGAGTCCTTCTCGGTCTGTGGTTTGAGGCGGGGGACCGCGCACTCGGAAGCCGCGTGGCCACGCACACGGCGATCACCGTCGTCGAGGAGATCCTCGCCGGTCGATCACCTCTCGCCGAGGCCGCCCGACCGCGTATGCAGGCCCAGCCCAACGTGGAGGAGCACCTCACGAAGGTGTGGACGGCAGCTGAGCGCGTCGGGGCGCGCTTTGTCGTACCCGGAGGCAGTGAGTGGCCACGTCAACTCGATGACCTTGGCCTGGAAGCCCCCCTAGGGCTATGGGTGTGCGGAGCGGGTGACATGCGGCTACTTGCGCTGAGGTCGGTCGCGATCGTCGGGGCCCGTGCGGCTACCGCCTACGGCGAGTCAGTGGCGCGGGAGTTGGGAGCGCACCTCTCCGACGGGGGTTGGCTCACGGTGTCGGGTGGAGCATTCGGCATCGATGCCGCAGCGCATAGGGGCGCTCTCGCTGCGGGTGGGGCCACCGCTTGCGTCCTAGCGGGAGGTGTCGACGTCCCCTATCCCCGCTCACATGTCGAACTTTTAGCTGTCATCCGCGAGCGCGGTGTGTTGATCAGCGAGACACCCCTCGGTGGAGCGGCCATGCGCCATCGCTTCCTGACCCGCAATCGCATCATCGCCGCCCTCAGCCGAGGCACGGTCGTGGTCGAGGCGGCGGTCCGGTCCGGTGGGCTGACCACCGCCCGCCGGGCACGCGATCTACGCCGCGTCGTCATGGCGGTGCCGGGTCCGGTCACGTCACCGATGTCCGCCGGATGTCATCGACTCATCCGCGAGGGTGATGCCCTGATCACCTGCTCTCCGCGTGAGGTGACTGCCCTGATGACGGGGCAGATCAGCATGGAGGCCGAATCCGACCCCCATGCCGGGTCAGGGGCTGATGCCCTCGGCTGGCGGGAGAAGCGCATCCTGGATGCGGTGCCGGTCCGACGTTCGGCCCCCCTGGCGAATCTGGCACGGGTTGCCGGCATCGGGACAACCGAGGCGATGGTGGCGCTCGGCACTTTGGATGCGCTCGGCCTCATTCGGCGTGAGGGGCAGGGGTGGGTCCGTGCCTCGGCCTCGCAGTGAGTCGCTGCACGCGATGTGATCCCCGTGGGGTCACCATGGGGTGGTGAGCGGTGGAGTGACGAACCAGGCCTCGCTCAGCGCCGCGTGGCGTGATGCCATCGAGCGATTCGGTGAGCATCTTCGCTGGGAGCAGGGTCGTAGCGTTCATACCGTCCGCGCGTACCTCGGTGATGTCACCGACCTTGCTGACTGCGCCCAGACACGGGGTGAGGCATCCCTGGGCGAGCTCACCCTCTCGACACTGCGGGCGTGGCTGGCGCAGCAGGAGCGGCGTGGCCTCTCGCGGAGCACCCTTGCTCGCCGTGCTGCCAGTGCCCGCGTTCTGACCGAATGGGGCGTCCAGCGCGGATTGCTCAGTGCCGATGTTGGGGCGCGTTTGGCGTCACCGAAAAGATCACGTCACCTGCCCACGGTGCTCACGACGGAGCAGGCCGCTGCGGTGTTGGATGCTGCTGCGGAGGGGGCTGAGTCGCCCCTGGGGCTTCGGGATGTGGCGATTCTTGAAGTCCTGTATGCCACGGGCATCCGGGTGGGGGAGTTGACCGGCCTCAACGTCGGTGACGTCGACATGATCCGCCGCACCCTGCGGGTGGTGGGCAAGGGGGATCGGGAGCGGATGGTCCCCTTTGGAGTGCCAGCCGCGTCGGCCCTGCGTGCCTGGTTGGAGGAGGGGCGTCCTGCGCTGACCGGCGAGCGACGCGGGACGGCTGTTTTTGTCGGGGTGCGCGGTGGGCGACTTGACCCCCGCACGGTGCGCGAGATCGTGCACCGTGCCGCGGCTGTTGTCGAGGGCACCCCGGATCTCAGTCCCCACGGGTGGCGACACACCGCGGCTACTCACGTCCTCGAAGGTGGAGCGGACCTTCGTGCTGTGCAAGAAATCCTCGGTCACGCGAGCCTAGCCACGACGCAGATCTACACGCACGTCTCGGTTGAGAGGTTGCGCAAGACATTTGATCAAGCGCATCCGCGAGCGTGAGGTGGTCTACCTGCGCAACCGCCGGGATCCCTGCCGACGGACCGGAGTGAGAAGCAGGTGGGGCGGCGGCTACTCGGGTACCGGCTCTCAAGGCCAGCGGCTTGTGCAGGGGCTTGAGCACGACGGGTCGGCGTAGGAGCAGGAGCGGGTCGGCGTAAGCACGGCCATTCTTGAGTCCCCAGTGGATGCCTCCGCTGTGAGCATGAAGGATCACGACACCGATGGGGTCTCCGGTGTGGACTCGGTCACCGACAGCGACGCCCGCAAGCACGCCTTCGTACGTCGTCCGCCAGCCGGTCCGACCCGAGATCACGTGAGGGTGCTCAATGCTGATGATGGCCTTGAGCGCGACGCGTCCCGCCACCCTCACGACACCCGGTGCGGGTGCTCGGACGATCGCGCCCGGGCTGGCGGCCAAATCGACCCCGCGATGGCCGGGGGCGTAAGGACCGGAAGGGACCAGGAAGGGCCGTTCGACGATGAGGGGATGGAGGGGGCTCTGCCAGGTGCGCCCCGGAGCCGCCGCAGGGGAGGCAAGGCTCGGTGGGGTGGCTGACCCCAGTAAGAGAAGGGGCCCCAGCAACAGAAGGGGGACGAGGAGGGCGGGAGAGATCATCAGGCCAGGGTGGGGGCCGTGAGGGTCCCACACCAGGGATGGTGCGGCCCTGTGGACAGATCACGTTCGCGGACCCCGTAGACTTCGCTGTTGGTTCGGGCTTGCCCGAATACATCGCGCGATCCGCCCCACGGGGACGGCCGTCGGTCCCGGCTAGCCGGGATGGCCAACGGATCGCCAGGGACAGACGTCGACCGACGTGTGTTGTCAACCGACTGGTGAGCCTCGCTCACCGACTGAAGGAGTACCCCATGGCCGTCGTCACGATGCGCCAGCTGCTCGAGAGCGGTGTCCACTTCGGCCACCAGACGCGACGCTGGAATCCCAAGATGAAGCGCTTCATCTTCACTGAGCGCAACGGGATCTACATTATTGATCTGCAGCAGTCGCTGTCCTACATCGACCGCGCCTACGAATTCGTCAAGGAGACTGTCGCGCGTGGCGGAAGCGTCATGTTTGTCGGCACGAAGAAGCAGGCCCAGGAGCCCGTAGCTCAGCAGGCGACACGCGTGGGCATGCCCTACGTCAATCAGCGCTGGCTCGGCGGCATGCTCACCAACTTCTCTACCGTGCACAAGAGGCTCCAGCGGCTTAAGGATCTCGAGGGGCTTGAAACCGATCCGTCCGCCGCGGGCAAGACGAAGAAGGAACTCCTCGTCTTGGATCGTGAGCGCGTCAAACTCGCCCGCACCCTGGGTGGGATCCGCGACATGGTCAAACTGCCGAGCGCGGTGTGGGTCATCGACTCCAACAAGGAACACATCGCTGTCGGCGAGGCACGCAAACTCGGTATTCCCGTCATCTCCATCCTGGACACCAACTGCGACCCCGATGACATCGACTTCCCCATACCCGGCAACGACGATGCGATCCGCAGCGTCACACTGCTCACGCGAGTCATCGCTGATGCGGTCGCCGAGGGGCTCATCATCCGCGCGGGCCGAGCGACCGGTGCCGCCGATGGCGACGTGGCCGCCGTGGTCGTGGGCGAGCCGCTCGCCGAGTGGGAGCGCGAACTCCTCGCCGGCAGTGATGAGGCGACGCCCGCCGAGGTTGTTGAGACTCTGCCTGGCGAGGTCGTCGAGGTCGTCGAGGTCGTCGAGGTCGTCGAGCCAACCGCCTGAGGCCTTGCTGTCACGCCGGGGCAACCACGGCGACCCGATGTATACGCAGTCATCCGCAGCACCTTCGGCGCGCATCCGCGCGCCGGCAACGACGTAAGGGACGGATAATGGCCACAATCACGGCAGTCGAAGTCAAGAAGCTTCGCGACCTCACCGGCGCGGGAATGATGGAGTGCAAGAGGGCTCTTGAGGAAACCGACGGTGACCTTGACAAGGCAATTGAGGCATTACGTATTTCAGGGGCAGCCAAGGCGGCCCAGCGTGGTGCCGAGCGCACGGCGAGCAATGGACTCGTCGTCGCTCAGGACAACGTTCTGCTCGAAATGCTGTGCGAGACGGACTTCGTGGCCAAGAACGCAGACTTCCAAGCGCTGGCCGGCACGATCGTGGGGACAGCATCCGACCTGCAGATTGGTGACGTTGCGACGTTGTCAGCGACGATGCTGACCGATGGACGCACGGTTGCTCAGGCGATCGGTGAGATGGCCGGCATCATCGGCGAAAAGATCGAACTCGGGCGCCTCGCGCTCCTGCAGGCTCCGGTCGCGCTGTACCTGCACAAGCGGGCTTCGGACCTCCCACCCCAGGTGGGCGTCATGGTGTCCTATTCCGGCAATGAAGAGGACGCGCGCAACGCTGCCATGCAGGTGGCCGCGATGCGTCCCCGTTATGTCTCGCGCGACGACGTGCCTGCCGATGTCGTCGCCAGTGAGCGACGGATCGCCGAAGCGACGGCCAAGGAGGAGGGCAAGCCAGAGGCTGCGCTCCCGAAGATCGTTGAGGGTCGCGTCCAGGGTTTCTTCAAGGACTCCGTGCTGCTCGAGCAGCCGTCGGTGATGGACAACAAGAAGTCCGTTGGCCAGGTACTTGCGGATGCGGGCACCACGGTCACCGCCTTCGCGCGATTCGAGGTGGGTCAGGCCTAGGCCCGAGGGGGGTCTGACCACGGGTACATCGGGACGCTACGGTCGGGGCCATGGGAGGACCGGTGTCAGAGCACGCGGTTGTCCAGCCGTCCCTGGACGGCACCATCCTCACGTGGCCTGAGGCCCCGGAGGGTGGCTGGGATCGGGTGCTCCTCAAACTGTCCGGTGAGGCATTCGCCGGAGAGGGTGATCTCGGGGTTGATCCCGATGTTGTGCAGTCCATTGCTCGGCAGATCGCAGGAATCGTCCGCTCGGGGACCGAGGTCGCCGTGGTCATCGGCGGGGGCAACTACTTCAGGGGTGCCCAACTCTCCCAACGGGGTATGGATCGCGCTCGTGCTGACTACATGGGCATGCTGGGCACGGTGATGAATTGCCTTGCCCTCCAAGACTTCCTCGAGAAGCAAGACGTCGAGACACGGGTGCAAACAGCGATCACTATGGGGCAGGTCGCGGAGGCCTACATACCGCGCCGAGCCATCCGCCACCTCGAAAAAGGCCGAGTGGTTATCTTCGGCGCTGGGCTGGGGGCACCCTTCTTCTCCACTGATTCCACGGCGGCTCAACGGGCCCTTGAGGTGGGAGCGCGCATCGTGCTCATGGCAAAAGCCGTGGATGGAATCTATGACGCCGATCCGCGCACACATCCGGACGCGCGGAAATTTGAGCGGCTGTCGTACGACGAAGTCCTGGCACGCGATCTCAAAGTCGCGGATGCCACAGCGATCAGTCTGTGCCGCGACAACGATATGCCCCTGCTCGTATTCGACCTACTCACCGAGGGCAACATGGCGCGCGCTATCCGAGGTGAGAAGATCGGAACGCTGGTCACGCGTGGTGACGGCGAAAGGTCTCCGGAGGTGCAGCGGTGAGCGATAAAGTTGATGAGGTCCTCCTCGAGGCCGAGGAAAAGATGGACAAGGCGGTGGAGGTCGCGCGTGACGACTTCTCAACAATCCGCACCGGGCGTGCTAACCCCGCCATGTTCGCCAAAATCACCGTTGACTACTACGGCACGCTGACTCCGGTCAATCAACTTGCGTCCTTTGCCTCACCGGAAGCACGCATGATGATCGTGACGCCCTATGACAAGGGTTCGCTCGCGGCCATCGAGAAGGCCATTCGTGATTCAGATCTGGGAGTCAATCCGACGAGCGACGGCATTATCATTCGAGTCTCTCTGCCCTCCCTGACCGAGGAGCGACGCAAGGAGTACATCAAGACGGCCAGGGTCAAGGCTGAAGATGCACGAATCTCCGTGCGCAACATCAGACGCCATGCCAAGGACGTCCTCGAACGCATGGTGAAAGATCATGAGGTCGGCGAGGATGAGGTCAAGCGGGCCGAGAAGCATCTCGAGGACATCACGCACAAGACAGGTGCCCAGATTGACGAGATTCTCAAACATAAGGAATCCGAGCTGCTCGAGGTCTAAGGGATGACAGCGACGCCTGGCTCAGCCGAGCCCACTCCCAGCCGCGCCGGACGCAACCTCCCGGCTGCGATCGCTTCTGGCGTTGTCCTCGCGGCCCTCGTGGTCATGAGCCTCGCCTGGGTGCCGTGGCTTTTTGGTGTTCTGGCGGCGATCGTGCTCGTCATCGCCCTGCACGAACTCATCACCGCCTTTGCGGGTGCGGGCATTCACGTCGCCCGAACACCCGTCTACGTCACCACGGTCGTTGCCATGGCAGCGGCGTACATCGCGGGTGCGGAGGCCTTGCTGGCCGTCATGGGTGCCGGTGTCGTGGCGGTGCTGCTGTGGCGGATCCGCCGTGGTTCGGAGGGGTACCTCCAAGATGTCAGTGCCAGCATCTTCCTCCTTGGCTATGTCGCGCTTATGGCGGGCTTCACCATGCTCATGCTGGCTGCCCCGGACGGCCCCTGGCGCATCATCGTTTTCATTCTGCTCACGATCGGCAATGACATCGGTGGCTATGCCACCGGTGTGCTCTTCGGTAAGCATCCGATCGCCCCGCAGATCAGCCCGAAGAAGTCCTGGGAGGGACTCGCGGGATCACTCGTTGTCCAATGTCTCATCGGGGTCGGCGCCTTCATCTGGATCTTCGAGGCGCCCTGGTGGCAGGGCCTGATCATGGGTGCCGTCCTCACCGTGACCGCGACGGCCGGCGACTTTGCCGAGAGTGCCATCAAACGGGACCTGGGTGTTAAGGACATGGGATCCCTCCTCCCAGGACACGGCGGCATCATGGACCGCCTCGACTCCCTGGTGGTCAACGCCTTCGCGGCATGGGCCCTCTTTGCGCTTTTCCTGGGCCAGGCCTGAGTTAGCCAGGTCCGGATGCACCCGGGCTGATGAGACACTGGGTCCATGCCTGCACCCGGTGAGTTGATCCTTGAGGCACCCCGCCGAGGTCGTCCCCCCGTGCACCTGGCGGATCTTGATGTCGCCCAGCGCCGTGAGGCCGTCGTCGGACTGGGTCTGCCAGCCTTCCGTGCTGATCAGGTATCCCGACATTGGTTTGGTCGTCTTGATGCTGATCCGGATTCGTGGACGGATCTGACGAGCACCGATCGTGACCTCATCGCGGAGGCACTGCTGCCGCATTTGCTCACCCCGATGCGGGAATTGGCGTGCGACGATGGCGCCACGATCAAGACGCTGTGGCGCCTCCATGACGGGTCGCGCGTGGAATCCGTGCTCATGGGCTATCGCGATCGCGTGACCCTGTGTGTCTCCTCTCAGGCCGGATGCGGAATGAACTGTCCCTTTTGTGCCACGGGGCAGGCGGGGCTCACCCGCAACATGTCCACGGCTGAGATTGTTGAACAGGTCGTCGCAGGATCACGGATCGTCCGTCACGGGGACTTCCCCGGACGGCGCGATCGAGTGAGCAATGTTGTCTTCATGGGGATGGGGGAGCCCCTGGCCAATTACCGCGCGGTTATGGGGGCCATCCGGCGCCTGGTGGATCCCGTGCCCGCGGGCCTCGGCATGTCGGCGCGAGCCATCACCGTCTCCACCGTGGGCCTCGTCCCACGCATCCGCGACCTCGCCCATGAGGGGCTACCCCTGCGTCTGGCCATATCCCTGCACGCACCCGACGATGAACTCCGCGACACCCTCGTGCCGATCAACACGCGCTACCCGATCTCAGAGGTCCTGGATGCCGCGTGGGAATACGAGCGCGAGACGGGTCGGCGAGTGAGTATTGAGTACGCACTCATCCGAGGCATTAACGATCAGGAATGGCGAGCGGAAAGGCTGGGGCTCCTGCTGCGGGGCCATCGGGTGCACGTGAACTTGATCCCACTCAATCCCACCCCCGGGTCCGCGTGGACCGCGTCAGATCCCCGGGATGAGCGCGCATTCGTCGCGGCCCTGGAGCGGGCGCGAGTGCCCGTGACGGTGCGCGACACTCGAGGCCGGGAGATCGATGGAGCATGCGGCCAGCTGGCCGCAGAAGACTCCGACGTGCGCTAGCGTCGCCAACATGACGACCGGAGGCCTCGGGCCGCATCTGCGGAGCCTGGCGGATCCTGAGAGTTTTTGGGCTGAGGCGGCCGCCCTGATCGACTGGGAGACGCCACCGTCACGCGTGATGGATTCCACCCGGGCTCCCTTCACTCGATGGTTCCCGGATGGGCAACTCAACACCTGCGCCAACGCCCTTGACCGGCATGTGGCTCGGGGCCGAGGAGAGTCCACGGCCTTGATCCACGACAGTGCCTATACCGGTCAGGTGACGACGTTCACGTACTCCGAATTGCTCCAGGCAGTGGCGGTCGCTGCGGGAGCACTGCGCCAACTCGGGGTCGGCAAAGGGGACCGCGTCATCATCTACCTCCCGATGGTGCCCGAGGCAGTCATTGCGATGCTCGCCTGTGCACGTCTGGGTGCGGTCCACTCCGTCGTTTTTGGCGGCTTCGCCTCGGCTGAACTTGCGGCGCGCATCGACGATGCTCAACCTCGCGTCATCATCACTGCTTCCTGCGGTATCGAGGCAGGTCGCGTGGTCGCGTACAAACCGCTTGTCGATGAAGCCCGAGACCTCGCTGACCATCGCGTGCACGCCTGCCTGGTCCTGCAGCGACCTCAACTCACCGCCGGCATGGGAGAGGATGACGTGGAGTGGAGGCAGGCCATGAGTGCTGCCGCACCCGTGGCGCCCGTGGTGGTGGCCGCGACGGACCCCCTCTACATCCTTTACACATCAGGCACGACGGGCAAGCCCAAGGGGATCGTTCGAGATAACGGGGGCCACGCGGTGGCCATGGCGTGGAGCATGCCGCATATCTTTGGCATGGGCCCGGAAGATGTCTGGTGGGCCGCATCCGACGTCGGCTGGGTTGTGGGTCACTCCTACATCGTTTATGCGCCCCTGATCACCGGATGTGCCACGGTGATGTTTGAGGGCAAGCCGGTGGGGACACCGGACGCCGGAGCCTTCTGGCGCGTGATCGGTCAACACGGCGTGAAGGGACTCTTCACGGCGCCGACCGCGATCCGCGCCATCAAGAAGGAGGATCCCGAGGGGCACCGTCTCGCCGACAGTGACCTGTCTAGCCTGCGCGCGCTCTTTCTCGCGGGGGAGCGACTTGATCCCGACACCTACACGTGGGCCACTCAGCACGTGGGCGTCCCCGTGATCGACAACTGGTGGCAGACCGAGACGGGGTGGCCGATTGCCGCACGACTCCACGGCGATGATCCGCCACCGTTGAAGCCGGGATCACCGTCGCAGCCGGTGCCGGGATATGACGTGCGCATTCTGGATGAGCACGGCGTTGAGGTGCCGGTGGGCACGGAGGGCAACATCGCGATCCGCCTGCCCCTGCCCCCCGGTGCACTCCCCACGCTGTGGAGGGATGACGCAAGGTACGTCGAGTCCTACCTCTCGGCATTCCCCGGCTTCTATGCAACCGGTGACGGTGGCCACATTGACTCCGACGGCTATGTCTATGTCATGGGGCGCACCGACGATGTGATCAATGTGGCCGGCCATCGACTCACGACCGGCTCCCTCGAGGCGGCAGTCGCGACACATCCTGACGTTGCCGAATGCGCCGTGATTGGTGTGCAGGATGAGATCAAGGGGCAGGTGCCCCGTGCCTTCGTTGTGCTCTCCTCCGGTGCCACCACCAGCCCAGAGGTCATCGAAGCCGAGGTGATTGATCTCGTACGCCACATGGTGGGCCCGGTTGCTGCGCTGCGTGACGTGCGAGTCGTCCCGGGGTTGCCCAAGACCCGATCGGGCAAGATTCTGCGTCGCTCCATGCGGGCCATTGCCGAGGGGCGTGACGAGCCCGTGCCGTCGACGATCGAGGATCCACGGGTGCTGGAAGATCTTGCTCCGCTGTTGCGGACGGACCCATGACGGGCGCAGGGTCGCTGGAGGGCCTGATTGTCGCGGACTTCAGTCGTGTGCTGGCCGGGCCCTACGCCACGATGCTCCTGGGTGACCTGGGAGCCGAGGTCATCAAGGTGGAGCGTCCAGGTCACGGTGACGACACGCGCGCGTGGGGACCGCCCTACACCCACACGGGTATGTCGACGTACTTTGCCAGCGTCAACCGCAACAAGTCGAGCCGTGCCATCGATCTGGGGAGCGCGGAGGGCAAGCGCCAGGCCCGTGAACTCGCTCTGAGCGCCGATGTGCTCGTGGAGAACTTCAAGCCAGGGACGTTGGAACGGCTGGGTCTGGGCTATGCGGAGCTCGCTGCTGAGCGCCCGGGGCTCATCTACTGTTCGATCACAGGGTTCGGGGCGGGTGCGGGACGGGACCTGCCAGGCTATGACCTGCTCGTGCAGGCCATGGGTGGACTCATGAGTGTCACGGGACCGGGACCCAATGAGCCCACCAAGGCGGGTGTGGCTCTCGTCGATGTGATCACGGGATTGCATGCGACCGTGGGCATCCTCGCCGCCCTGCGTCACCGAGATGCCACGGGTGAGGGGCAGCGTGTCGAGGTGAATCTGCTGTCATCGCTGCTGTCCGCCCTCGTCAATCAGGCATCCGGCTATGTCGCCGGGGGCGTCGTTCCAAGCATCATGGGCAACGCGCACCCGTCGATAGCGCCCTATGAGGTCTACGCGACAGCTGATCGACCCATGGTGATCGCGGTCGGCAATGACGCTCAGTTCTCCGCACTGGCTGCGGCATTGGAAGACCCGGGTCTTGCCCGGGATCCTGATTTCGCCACGAATCCGGCCCGGGTGACCCATCGGACCCAACTCAATGCCCGGATGGAGGAGTTGCTCGCATCGGCCGGTGCGGATGATTGGCAGCGTCGACTTACGGAGGTGGGTGTCCCCTGCGGACCGATCAATGACGTGGCCCAAGCGATGGCCCTGGCCACGGAACTTGGCCTGGCTCCCATCGTTGAGGTCGATGGCACCCCCACCGTGGCGCATCCCATCCGATTGAGTGCAAGCCCCGCCACATATCGCCATGGACCTCCGGCGCGCCCGTAGTCGGACGCGTGCTGCTAGCGGAAGGCGGGCAGTCCGGTCAGCGCCTGACCAATGATGAGGGTGTGCATCTCGTTGGTGCCCTCGTAGGTGAAGACCGACTCCAGGTTGTTCATGTGGCGAATCACGGGGTACTCCAGGGTGATGCCGTTGCCACCGAGAATCGATCGGCATTCACGCGCGATGGTGAGCGCCTCGCGAGCGTTGTTGAGTTTGCCGAGGCTGACCTGCTCGGGTGTGATGACGTGCTGATCTTTAAGTCGGCCAAGGTGGAGGGCAAGGAGCATGCCCTTGCCGAGTTCGAGGGTCATGTCCGTGAGTTTTTGCTGGGTCATCTGGTAACCCGCGATGGGTCGGTCAAACTGCTCGCGGTCGATGGAGTAACTCAGGGCGGTCTCGAGGCAGTCCCGGGCCGCACCCATCGTGCCAAAGGCAATGCCAAAGCGTGCTTCGTTGAGGCATGCGAGTGGTCCCTTGATTCCTCGGACTCCGGGCAGCATGGCAGAGGCAGGCAATCGCATGTTGTCGAAGACGAGTTCGGCTGTCAGAGACGCGCGCAGGGACATCTTCTTGTGAATCTCGCGAGCGGAGAATCCGGGGGTGGCTGTCGGGACGACGAAGCCTCGGATGCCGTCATCGGTCTGTGCCCACACGATGGCCACGTCCGCGACGGTGCCATTGGTGATCCACATTTTTGAACCGTTGAGCACCCAGTCATCGCCGTCCTTCTTGGCGCCTGTGCGCATCCCGGAGGGATTGCTTCCGAAATCGGCTTCCGTGAGCCCGAAGCAGCCGATGAACTCCCCGGCGGCCATGCCCGGTAGCCATTCGTCCCTGTGCTCGTCTGAGCCGAAGGCGTGAATGGCGTACATCGCCAGCGAACCCTGGACACTCACCAGGGAACGAATTCCCGAGTCACCCGCCTCGAGTTCCATGGCGGCCAGACCGTAGGAGACGGCATTGGTGCCCGCGCAGCCGTAACCTTCGAGGTGCATGCCGAGCACACCCAACTCGCCAAACTCGCGGGCCAACTCGCGTGCCGGGATCGTGCCGGCCTCGAACCAGTCGGCGACCTCCGGCTTGATGCGTCGGTCAACGAAATCTCGCACGACGTCTCGGATGGCGCGCTCCTCCTCGGTGAGGAGTCCATCAATCGAAAACAGTGCGAGGGGGAGTTGTGGGGCCGTGGTCACGAGTCCTCCTGGGGTCAGTCCCACCAGTATCTCGCAGTCTGTGCGTCCTGCAGCACAGGTCCCGGCCAATATCGGGGTCCGTCCTGCTGGGACGGGTAGATACGTCAGGATATGGGCCATGTCATTGCTTTCTCGCGTATCGGTGCCCCGGGACCTGGATCCCTCGTCTCGGGCGGGCTTGATGCTCGCCGCCATCAGTATCGGGATGTCGTACCAGCCCAACCTGCTCACCCGCCGCAGCCTGGATCAGGGAATCATCACCGGGGTTTCCGGGCTCGCAGGCTACTCCTGGGGTGTCTCGGCGCACAGCACGCTCAGCAGCCTGGGAGCCAGGGCGGGGGGGAGTCGCGGCCAGATCGCTGGGGATACCTTCGTCGTCATCGGAGCCGTTGCGGCAAATCGTCTCCTGGCCTGGCGAGAGCACGAGCCGACGTGGCGAGCCATCGCACGGCTCGGAGCCGGAGCGATGGCGGCAGCCGCGGCGACGGGCATGGCCTCCCGTGTCATCGAGGCAATTCCGCGGACACCGGTCCGCATCGCTGCCACCACCGGCAGTGTCGCTGCTCTCGGTGGCGGGATCTACTTCGCGACACGACTTTTTGGTCAGCAGGTGGGCGCTGTGGAGTTGGGCCCCTTCCGCGGGGATCGCGCGAGTGATCTCGCGGACGATCAAGATCTGAGCGTCAACCCCCTCGTCGCGACGGGGATCGGGATGGCCGTCACCGGCACCCTGCTGGGATTGGCTGCGATCGAGTCTCGACTGACGCGCCTGTGGGGTCGCGGTGTCGCATCCCTGCTGGGTGGATCCCCGAGCGAACACACCACCGCCGCTCGGGTCCTGTCCACGGTGGCGACCTTCGGTGTGGGCGCGCTGGCGCTGAAGTTTGTTGATCGAGAGTTGGGGAATGCGGGTGAGGGCATGGAACCAGCGCACGCCACACCACCGGATATCCCCGAGATCACCGGCTCATCGGTATCGGGGCACTCGTGGGCGGATCAGAGTCGCGAGGGGCGCCGCTGGCTGAGCATGGTGCTGCGACCCGAGGGCATTTCCTCCATCATGGGGCAGCCGGCCACGCAGCCGATTCGCGTGTACGCCGCCCTCTCCAGCGCCGATACCGAGGAGGGTCGAGCGCAGATCCTCCTCGATGAGATCGACCGCACAAACGCCCTGGAGCGGCCCTACGTCGCACTCTGGTCACCGACCGGATCTGGCTATGTCAACTACGTGGCCTGCGAGACATTTGAGTACCTCACCGGTGGGGACTGCGCGAGCCTGGCTATTGAGTACTCGGTGTTGCCGTCGTCTTTGTCGCTGGCGGATGTCAAGCGCGGGACTAATCAAACGCGCATGGTGTTTGCCGGGATCGATAAGCGACTTCGCCAGATGGATGCCAAGGATCGACCTCGCTTCTTCCTCTTTGGGGAGAGCCTCGGCTCACAGGTGAGTGAGGAGATGTTCGAGGGCATGGGTGTCTTTGGCCCGGAGAGCCTCGGCATCGAAGCGGGACTGTGGATTGGTACGCCCGAAGCAACGCGCTGGCGCCAGCAGCTGTGGGGAGATCGAACCGTGTCGGCCCCACCGGCGGTCGGACCCGGCAGCATCTATCTCCCTCGCTGGGTTGGGGACTGGTCGCAGTTGGATTCCGCGGACCGAGCCCGCGTTCGCTATCTCCTGCTGCAAAACGGCGATGATCCCATTCCGAAGTTCTGGTTTGAGTTGCTGTGGCATCGTCCTGCCTGGTTGGGTCCGTGGGGTAAGCGTCCACCGGGCTCTCCCCGCCACACCGTCTGGTGGCCCGTGACGACATTCTTCGCCACGTTCATTGACGTCCTCAATGCGCTCGCGCCGACCCCGGGGGTCTTCAAGGAGGGTGGTCACGACTATCGCCTCGAGGTGCCCGAGGCTCTTCGCGAGGTGTGGCGACTGTCGGCCACGGAAGAGCAGATGGCATCGGTGCAATCGGCGCTGCGTCGGCGAGAGTTGGGTTGGGAGACCAAGCGGCGATGGATGGAGGCCCAGGCTGTTGTTGGCCCTGTTCAGCGCGCTGCGGCTGAGCGCAAGGTGCTCGATGATGTCGCCACGTGGACACGTCGCACATCCGTCACACCCGATGATGTGGAGCAGCTCATAGCGCAGAACTGCGAGCCGACCTGACCGTCGTCAGCGTCGGAGGCGTGGTCGATGGTGACCTAGTGTCCGAGGAATCGCGAAAAGAGTCGTGCGCGCAGGGCCGGGCGCCCTGTGCGGGACTCGACGTCATCAGCGGATCCCATGACCTTCAACCCGAGATTGGCACCCACCCAGCGGATAGGCTCCGGCTCCCAATCGGGCGATATGTGGCCGACCCAGGGCAGCCGGGTGAGGTCTGACTCACGCCCGGTGAGGAGATCGGCGAGTGTGCGCCCGGCGAGGTTGGACGTACCAACACCATCCCCGACGTAGCCCCCGGCCCAGGCGATCCGCGTGGTCGCATCGAGGCCACACGAGGCAAACCAATCCCGGGGTATGCCCAGGGGCCCACCCCACGCATGGGTGACGGCGCGCCCGGATAGGACGGGGAACAAATCGATCAGGTTGCGCCACAGTTCGGCGAAGACGGCGGGCTCACGGTCGTACTCCGGCCTGATGCTTGAGCGGAAGTGATAGGGCGCTCCACGGCCCCCGAAGGCGAGTCGGCCATCGGCGGTGCGCTGCCCGTAGACGATGAGATGGCGTCCGTCGGAGAAGGTCGCGCGCTCAGCCAGACCGATCTCCTGCCAATCCGCGTCACTGAGGGGCTCGGTGGCAATCATGAGTGAATAGACGGGAGCCATGGCGCGGGTGTAGCCCGGGAGTGTGGAGGTGTAGCCCTCGGTGGCTCTCACCACATGGCGTGCACGCACTCGCCCCCGCTCCGTGCGCACGACACCGGGACGGATGTCGGTGACACGGCTGTGCTCGTGGAGGCGACCGCCGCGCTGCACGACGGTGCGTGCCAGATGGCGCACCAGACGAGCGGGGTGGATCGCTGCGCAATGCGGGGTGTACGTCGCCCCAAGGACATCGGTGGTGTTGAGGATGCCTGTGGCCTCGGTGGCATTGAGCAGTCGGTAGTCGTCATCACCGAATCCCCACGAGTGCCATTCCTGGATCTCCTCGCGGGCCCGCTCCCACTGCAGGGGGGTGCGGGCAGCAACGACGGTCCCTCCCTTCGCCCAGTGGATATCCCAGTCCTCGTCCTGTGCGATGCGGCCGACCTCGTCCACGGTGGCGTGCATGGCGTGCTGCAGGGCAATGGCGGCGGCACGATCACTCATTCGGGCGACGGCGGACATGCTGGCGGGAAACAGGGCTGAGCAC
>JANRCR010000006.1 GCA_030726915.1 Candidatus Nanopelagicales bacterium | reverse complement strand
TCGGGTTGGTCTTCCAGCGCGACGGCAAGTAATCCCCTCACCGGCAATGACGCAGCGAACACTAGGAGAGTAGCCATGACATCGAGCCGCAAGCGCCTCATCAGCGCAGCTGCCGCCATAGCCATCGTCGCCGGGTCCACACTGTTCGCCGCTCCGGCCGCGCAGGCCGACGGTGGCTACTACGGCAATTGGACTCTCACCGCGATCAAGTCCGGCACCATGAAGCAGAAGTGTGATGGTCTACCTGGTGAGGAAGACAAGTGCCCTGCCGGCATGACCTTGGACCTGAAGGCCAACTACCGCTACGCGTCGACGATCAAGGGGCTGGAGATCATCCTCATGCCCGGCAAGGGCGACTTCGTCACCGACACCGTGCCCAGCACCGGCTCCCACGTCATCGTCTTCAACACCGACGAATTCCCGACCTTCCTCCGCGCCTGGAAGATCACGCTGCAGGGCACGCGCTACGGCGCACCCCAGAAGATGGTCCTCTCCGGCTCCTTTGGTGAAAACCCAGACGATCCCGCCATCACGTTGGTCTTCCGCCGCGACGGCAAGTAACTCGCTCGGCGGGGATCAGATACCGGCCGATAGGCCGACGTCGATCGACCCATTGGCGCCCGTCACGCCTACTGCTGCGGGCTGTCCCTGAGACAGAGGTGGCCTAGCGTCGCCTCTGCGAAACCAGCCCCCGACCCCCGAATGTGGGGCAGAATCCGAATGGCTCAATCCACCCCGATCAAGGAGATTCATGAATTCCACACTCAAACGGCTCATCGGCGCCTCCAGCGCAGCGGCCGTCGTCGCCGGCGCTGCGCTCATGGCAGCCCCGGCCGCTCAGGCCGATGGCGGCTACTACGGCGATTGGACCCTCGAAGCATTCAAGGTCGGCAGCCAGACGATCGACTGCCCCGGCAAACTGCCCTTTCCTCCGCCCGCTCCGACGGTCGAGTGCAAGGGTGGCGAGACGCTCAAACTCAAGTCGGACTACACCTACAAGACGACACTTGAGGTCTTCCGTGGAGAAGCCGGCAAGGGTGAGTTCAAGGTCATCAAGTTCTCGACGAACAAGTATCACACGATGATCATCGACGCATACGACGTGCAGGATGATCCGCGCTCCTTCCAGGTGAAGTTCCAGGGCAAGACTTCTGCGGGCACCCCCAAGAAGATGGTGCTTTCGCGCAGTGCACTATCGGTCAGCGGCGAGGCCATCACGGTCAAGTTGATCTTCCGTCGCGACGCCGACTAGTCACATCGAGCGGCGCTTCGTCAGGCTTCGCCCCACGCGAGGCTCTGGAGGAGCGCCGCTCCTTGTTCTCGCTGACTAGATGCCGGCCGAGAGGCCGAAGTCGATTGACCAATTGGCGCCGGTCACGCCAGCTGCTGCGGGCTGAGCCAGGAACCACACCACCTCGGCCACCTCACCGGGCCGCAGGAAGCGGGTGCGCTCACCCTGCGGGTACGCCGATCGAAGTTTCGCGTAGTAGGCATCCGGGTCATTGCCGCCGAAGTCGCGCGCCTGGCCGGCGAGCATCGGCGTCTCGATGTCTGCAGGACACACCGCATTGACGCGCACCCCGCGTGGCGCCAACTCCAAGGCGAGTGCGCGCGTGAGATTGCTGACGCCACCCTTGCTCGCGCTGTAGATCGCCGCCCCCGCATTACCCTGGACTCCTGCGTCACTGGAGATCATCACGATGCTCCCGCCGGTTGACTCGAGGTGCGGAATCGCCGCTGAGCTCACGAAGTACGCCGCCTTGAGGTTGACGCCGACGACGCGATCCCAGTCATCCTCTGTCGTCTCCGCACTCGCGCCTTCGGTCCATAGGCCCGCGGCGTTGACCACGCAATCGAGGCGCCCATGCACGGTAGCGGCCTGGGCGACCATCTCGCGGATCTGCTCGACGTCGAGGAGATCCGCGGGAATCCACGCACCGGTCGCGGCCCGCGCCTCAGGGCGGTCTGTGGCGATCACATCCCACCCGCCCGCGGCGAATCTCTCGCAGACGACCGCACCGAGGCCACCGGCCGCGCCGGTCACGAGGACGACACTCACGCGCGCTCCTCAGAGACCCAATTGCCTACTGACCGGTGCCGAGGCAACCCGCAGCTCCACTCTGCTCGAATTCCGCGGTCGTGCAGACGGCAACCTCGGGGTAGTAGTCGCCCATAACCGCTGCGGTTGCTGCGGCGTCGCTGCCGGACGGCACATTCTGGATGGCGTTGGCAAAGCCCTGGCTGGCAAGCATGTTGCGCAGCGCCACCATCTCCACGTCCTTGGGCTTGCTCACCGATGTGGGCAACCAGTTGACACCGTTCGCGGCGGTCGCATTGCTCGGCCGACTCTTGGGAGGGGAGATGGCGATGGTGACGTAGCCTGCGTCATCACGCACCGCGGCGTTGTCGGCGACGCAGCCGTAGGTCATGCCCTTTGGGGGCTTCGGGTTGGCAACCACCGGATAGGGCGCGGCGTAGACGTTGTTGCACACCGACCAGTAGCGCAGTTGGTAGTCGTCAGTGGGCCACGGCACCGGCGTGGTGCCCCCCTCGACATTCCATGGCGACGTGGGTGCCAGCATCTTGATCACGACGACCTTGCCTGGCGTCGGCGTGAACAGCATCGAGGCATAGGCGTTGGCGTCATTGGGGAAGAAGCTGTTCGTCGTCGCAGATGTGGCTCGGAAGAAGCTGTTATCCGGCGGGCAGCCATCCGGGTCCGTCGTACAGGGAGCCGGCTGCGGCGTCGGCCAGGTGCCTGCCTTGATCTGCTTCATGATGCTCAGGAACTTTGCCGCCTTGCCGATCTTGCCGATGGCCGCCGAGCCCTTGCCGCTGCAGGCGGGCAGTGCGGTCCGCTTGCCCTTGGCATTGACAACGGTCAGCTTCGGCAGAGCCACATCCTGAGCGTCTCCCTCGGGTAGGTAGACCCGCATGACAAGGAATCCGAGATTGGCCGGCGCCTTGCCCTGTGGCTGGGGATCCGGGGGCAGGATCGGAAGAGCATTGACGTCCCCGGGGTCGACGCCGTCGCGCAGTGTCACCGTGAATGTCCCGCCCGCAGGCGTCTCGGGTGTGGAGGTCTCCGCCCACGGATTGGGCCGTTGACTGCTGGGTGCCGGGACGATGTCAAAGTCGGTGATCTGCGACGGCGCGCCCGTGGCGCTGTCATAGACCCCGCCGGCGTTGTTGTACGCCGTGAAGGCCAGGAATCGCGTCTCCGGGAAGGACCCCGCGACCTCGATCGACATGCCGGGGAGCGCCAGGTAGGGCGTCGTCCAGTACGTCGCGCTCGTATCCGGGAAGGCAACGTTCATCGTCTGAGGCGTCGTCTCCAGCCACCACGAGCAGTACGGGAACACGCTGGCGATGACCGGCTTCGGCTTGGCGGTCGGCGCGGCCGGGGCAGGCCCTGCCTGAGCGATCGGGAGGGTCGCGGCCAGGACGGCGGCGAGGACGGGGGCGAGGAGGAGGGGGAATCGCTTCACGCCGAGACCCTAACCCGCCTCGTCGCGTCATGCGCGCCGATGGGTGATTCCGTGACTAGGCGCGCTCCTCAGAGATCGAATTGCCACCGTCGACAACGAGACACTGCCCGGTCGTGTACGCCGCACCCGGAGTGCACAGCCACGCAATCGCCGATGCCACCTCATCGGCGGTCGCACTGCGCTGCATCGGAGTGCGCAGACCCTGCTCCCGCTCATGATCGGTCTGCGATCCCGTGGCGATCCAGCCCGGGGCGACCGCGTTGACCGTGATGCCGTCGGCTGCGAAGTCCACAGCGAGTGAGCGCGCCAGCCCCACCATGCCGGCCTTCGCCGCGGCATAGGCCGCCTCCGACCGCATGGCCATCACGGGACCGGTGACGCTGGCGACCATGACAAGGCGACCCCAGCCCCCCTGGCGCATGGCAGGTAGTGCCGCACGACTGACGTAGTACGCGGAGTCCAGATTGCGGGCGATCGAGGCACGCCATGCATCGACGTTGAGCGATAAGGCATCCCCGCCCTCGGCACTGCCGGGCAGTGCCACGCTGGTCATGCCGGCGTTGTTCACCACGATGTCGAGGCCACCCCATCGCTCTCGCGCCGCCAGCACGAGCGCCTCCGCAGCCACGGGATCGGTCAGGTCTGCTCGTGAGCCATGGGCGGTATGGCCCGCGGCGGTGAGTTCAGCAGCGCGCTCGTCGATGCGTGCACTCGTCGCGGCCAACTCCACGGTCGCACCCAGCTTGGCCAGCAGCCGCGCGACGGCAAAGCCAATCCCCGTCTCGGATCCCGCGCCCGTGACGAGAGCCACCCGACCCCGCAGGTCGAATGCCGCGGGCGTGGGGAGCATCAGGCGACCAGTCGGCGCACGGCCTCGGCAAAGAGTGTGGTGTGCAGATCCACGTCGGTGGCTGTCGTCGTCGGGCACATGAGTGCCATATTGTGGAAAGGCGTCATCAGTACGCCGCGATTCGCCATAAACAGGTGGAGATACTCGTCAAGGTCCTCATCCTCCGCGTGCGCTGACTCGGTGCCGGTCCGGGGGGCGGGGCGCGCGAATCGATACTCGGCGCGGGCGCCGAGTTGGGAGATCGACCACGGCACGTCGAACGCCACCAGGGTCTCTTCCACACCCTCGGTGAAGCGCGTGGCCAGTGCGATCATGTGCTCAAACGCGGCATCGGTGAGTACCTCTTCGAGCGTGGCGCGCATGGCTGCGGTGGACAGGACATTGCCGGCCAGGGTGCCGCCGACACCTCCGACATCGATGAGATCCGCGTCCGGATGGTCCTTGACCATCTCCGCGATGCGCTCGGTAATGCCGTAGGCACCGGAGGGGATCCCACCGCCGATGCTCTTGCCAATGACCAGGATGTCCGGGTCAAGCCCCCAGGCGCGCGTGCAACCACCGGGGCCGGCCGAGATGGTGTGCGTCTCATCAATAAGCAGGAGGGTGCCGTGCTGGCGGCACAGATCGGTCACACCCTCGAGGAAGCCCGGCTCCGGCAGGACGATGCCGATGTTGGTCAGCGCCGGCTCCATGATGAGCACCGCCACGTCACCGTGTGCCAGGGCACGCTCGACGGAGGCGAGGTCGTTGAATTCCACCGCGCGCGTCGTATCCGTGATGGCCGACGGTGCCCCGACGTTGCCTTGACGTATCTGGGTCTCGCCATCGGGGCCCATCTGCACAAAGGTCTCGTCGACCGAGCCGTGGTAGCAGTACGAAAATGCCGCGACCCTGGGTCGGTCGGTGACCATGCGCGCCAGACGCAGTGCCCAGCGGTTGGCGTCGGTGGCAGTGAGGGCAAAGGACCACAGCGGCAGGCCGAAACGGCGGGTCAGATCCGCAGCGACCCACTCCGCATCTGCACTCGGCATCATTGTCGTGATGCCACCCTCGACACCGATGCGTTGCTGCACCGCCTTGACCGTGGCCTCCGGTGAGTGTCCTGCCATCGCGCCGGTGTCACCCAGCGCAAAATCGACGTACTCACAGCCATCGACATCGGTGATGCGATTGCCACGTGCGGTGGCGAGATAGATCGGGTGACCGCCGGCCCACTTATTCATCCAGGTCATCGGAACGCGACCAAAAAGATGATCCGCCTGGTCATAGAGAGCCTTCGACCGTGGTGAACGCTGCACGTGCAGGGCGCGCTCATCCTCTAATGCAGCAGTGAGTCGCACTCGATCGATGGCGCCCATGTCATCCCCTGTCGTGGACCAGTCGGTGGCTGAAGCCTAGGCGGGAGCTCTGCGGCCCGCGAGGAGGAGTCCCATGATGACCGCGGCAACCTCCACAAGTGCACCCGCCAGGAGGAGTGGCCGCCATCCCAGATCGACCAGCGTTGCAGCAAGGACGGCACCGACGGCGAAGGCCCCCGTCTTGAGCGACGCCGCCGCGACGAAGACGAGGGAGCGCACCTGCTCGGGGGACTCGCGATCACGCACCTGCATGACGGCGGTCAACTGCGGCGCCTGAAGGAAGCCGAGGACGGCGACCACCACGAAGGCGATAGGCATCGAGGGCACCGCCGCGAGCGCGGTCATGCACAGACCCAGCGTCAGGGTCGAGAGGACGACCGTTGTGCCCGGGCCACGGCGGCGGATGGGCCGGCGCGCGACGACTGCCGAGCCAGCGAGCGCACCCGCCGCCATCGCGGTGAGAAGCAGGGCACCAATACCCGGGTCACCGGCTAGGTCCTGACCGATGAGTGGCGCGGCGATGACCACACCGGCAATGCCGATGAAGCCCAGGGTGCTGATGATCGTCGAGCGGCGCAGCGAGACGGAGTGCCAAAAGATGTTGAGTTCACGGATGGCATGCAGCAGAGGCTGTGGCCCCTCCGCGGACGCGTCCACATCACGCCTCGGGATGGGCACGAAGGGCAGCACGAGCGCGGCCACAAGATAGAGGACCACGACGATCCCCAGTGAGGCTGCGCCCGGTGTCTGGGCGTCGTACACGTAGGCAATGCCGACGACGGCCGGACCGATGATGTCGCCAATGTTGTAAGTGCCCACATCGACGGCATAGGCACGCGCGGGTGCAATGTCAGGGACGATACGTCGCAGCTGCGCGCTCCAGGCACCGGTGAGCATCGGATGGAAGATGCCGGCAGCCCCCGCGATGAGCAGGAGTACGCCGAGCGGCCACGAACCGACACCGATTGCTAGGAGAGCAGCGCATACCGCCAGCACCAGCGTGGCGAGCACATATCCGCGCCGGGGATGCACCGCACGGTCCATGGCAACACCCACGAGAGGCCCCACGATCCCAGCGACGGCGGTGACCGCCGCGACCATGAGGGAGGCCTTGGCCGCCGTCCCCCCCACGGACAGCACGCCCAGGATGATCGCTGCGGGCAGGCCGGCATTGGCGGCTCGCGCCGTGGAACCCACGGCGGCGTAGAGGGCCAATCGCCGTCTGACACTCCCGACCGGCACGCGGGCAGCCTACGGATAGCGGACACAGGGCGCGACCCCGTGTCAGCGCGGTATCGCCCGGCGCTGGGACCCCTAGACTCAGCCCCTTCACCCAACAAACGATTCGGAGAACACTGTGGAGTTCGGCGAGTTTCTATGGAGTTTGCTCATCATCTTCTTCATGATCATGTACTTCATGATCTTGTTCAGCGTGGTGATCGACCTCTTCCGCAATCACCAGATGAATGGCTTCGTCAAAGCCCTGTGGATCATCTTCCTCATCTTTGTCCCCCTGATCTCGCTCCTCATCTACGTCATCGTCTACGGGCGCAGCATGGCTGTGCGCCAGCAGGCGGCCGTCGTCGAGGCACAGCAGGATCAGGCGGCGTACATCCAGCAGGTCGCCGGCACCAGTCCCGCCGAGCAGATCTCGCAGGCGCAGCAGCTGCTGTCATCGGGCGCGATCTCCCAGGAGGAGTACGACAAGATCAAGAGCAAGGCGCTCAGCTGATCGATAGCACGTCAACCGCACCGGCCATGGACGGTGGGACGACAGCTGGCACATGTGCTCGCTGTCGTCCTCGCCGTCGCACTCCGGATGGCTTGTGACAAGGCCACGCATGACAACGGTCCGGCGCCGCTCACTCCCTAGATTGGCTGCGCCAATCCGTCGAGGACCGTCACTCCCGGATACTGCGCGATGACCGCGCCGGGGAGAACAATCTTCGAGCGTCGCACGCCGCTCCCGATCACGACTGCCGCGTGCTCCACCACTCGCGCGTCGACAAGGATGGGCCAGTCGGTCGGCAGGCCGATGGGCGTGATCCCGCCGTACTCCATGCCGGTGAGGGCAACAGCATCATCCATGGGCGCGAAGGAAATCTTGCGCACATCGAGCCACCGCCGGGCGACCCCATTGACGTCGGCACGGGTGGTCGCCAACACCAGACACGCGGCCATCCGCACCTGACCCTCCCGCTTACCCGCGAGCACGACGCAGTTGGCGGATGCTTCCAGCGGCACGTCGTAAGCCTGGCAAAAGGCAGCGGTGTCGGCCAGGTCGGCATCGATGGGAGCGACACCCACCCGCGCCCGCTCCTCCCAGTCGCGCAGCGCGGCGAGGGTGGGCGGGGCGAGGAGGTCAGGGCGATCCTGGGCCGGGGTCACCTGGAGGGAGCCGAGCGTCACCATCCCCTGATGATGCCGCAGATGCCGCCCTCCCGACACGTGTTGTGGAGTAGATTGCAGCCTCGTCCCGGGGAGGAGACACTCATGTGCAGTCCAGCCACATGTTCACGCTGTAGCAAGGTCACCTGGTCCGGCTGCGGTGAGCACATAGACGAGGTCATGGTCCACGTGCCGGAGCAGCAGCGCTGCACCTGCCGGTAAGTCAGCGCGGATGCTGAGCAACGATGCCCGCGCGCTCCGCTGACGGTGCCCTGCGCGGTGAGCGCATGGCCGTCATCCTCGTCAGACTCCGGGACCAAGGCCAAGTCCACGCCACGGACCTCGCCGCTGAGTTTGGTGTCTCCCAGGCCACGCTGCGTCGTGATCTTGCGATCCTCGAAGAACAGGGTCTGTGTCGGCGCCGCTACGGCGGTGCGGGCCCGACCGAGTCCAGCGCGGAGTTGCCCGTGGCCTACCGCGACAGGCGCTCCCAAAAGGAGAAGGCGGCCGTGGCTGAGGCAGCGGCGCGGCTCCTGCCACCGGGGCCGCAGACCATCGGCTTCACCGGGGGATCCACCACGAGTGAGGTGGCTCGGGTCCTGTCGAGTCGCGTTGATCTCGTCGTGGTCACCAACGCGCTCAACATCGCTGCCGAGATGGCGGCCAAGCCCCGGGTGCGGGTCGTCGTATCCGGTGGCGTTGCCCGATCCCAGAGCACCGAGTTGGTCGGCCCGTGGGCTGAGTCCGCGCTCGCGCAGGCATCCATCGGTACGGCGTACATCGGCGTCGATGGGGTGGACCTGCAGGCGGGCTTGACGACGCACGACGCGATCGAGGCACGCACCAATGCCGTTCTGCTGGAGCGTGCGGAGCGCGTGGTGGTGGTGGCCGATTCCAGCAAATTCGGCCGCGTACTCCCCGGTGTCATCGCCCCGGTCAGCGCGGCTCACATCCTGGTGACCGACGCGGGGATAAGCATCAGCATGCGCGAGGGTCTTGAGGCGCTCGGCGTCGAGGTGATCATCGCCTAGGCGGCGACGGTGCAGGAGACCTGATTCTTGAGCCTGATGCGCAAGGCCACCGCCATGAGGACCACGGAGGCTGCCGCCAGGAAGGGCTGCACAGGGGCAAACCACGACATCGCACCGGATGTGCCGAGCGCGATGAGCACCAGCTTGTTGCAGACGGGACACCCGACGGCGAAGTAGGCCACGAAAGCGCCAGCGATGCCCAGTGTGGAAGCCTTGGCCTCCTCCGCGGGCTCGACCTCCTCGGTGCCGGGCTCCCTGACATAGGTCGCGAGGAGGAGACCGCCGAGGATGCCGGTGAGTCCGACGATCGGATAGGACCACCACGTGACCTCAATCGCCCGGCCGAAGATGGGATTGGGGATGACCGCGGTGGGCAGCGCGACAAGCACCGCCGTGGCAATCCCGCCGAGGACGGCGACCCGCCAGCGTCGTGCGGACCACATGCGGAGCGCGTCAACCATGCCGAGATGATACCCCGGGGGGTACCCAGCCGTCCACCCGCTCCGGCCGGCCCTTCGCGCCGAGTGTGCACGTGCACACCGCCCAACTCGCGGTGGCACACTCGCGGCATGGATCTCACCCAGTGCACGGCAACCGAGCTCATGGAGCTCTACCGCGGTGGAGACGCATCTCCGGTCGAGGCGCTGCAGCAGGTGCTTGATCGTGTCGAGCGACTCGATCCCGTGCTCAACGCCTTCGTCTTCGTGGACGCGGAGTCAGGGATGGCGGCAGCACGCGCGAGTGAGGTGCGCTGGGCAGCACATCGCGCCGATGGATCTCCCGTAGGCGACCTTGACGGCGTACCCACAACGATCAAGGACATCCTCTGGACCAAGGGGTGGCCGACACTGCGCGGCAGTCGTGCCGTCAATCCCAACCAACCATGGAACGACGACGCTCCATCGGTCGCGCGACTGCGCGAGGCTGGCGCGGTGATGTTCGGCAAGACCACAACCCCGGAGTTTGGGTGCAAGGCCGAGACGAATTCACCCCTCACCGGCATCACGCGCAATCCGTGGGATCCATCGCGTACGCCGGGGGGCTCCTCCGGTGGCACCGCTGCTGCCGTTGCCGCGGGCCTGGGGCCCGTGTCCATGGGCACCGATGGCGCGGGAAGTGTGCGCATCCCCGCGGCCTTCTGCGGCAACGTCGGCATGAAAGCGAGTTTCGGCCGCGTGCCGGCGTACCCGCTGTCACCCTTCGGCACGGTCGCCCATGTCGGACCGCACACGATGAGCGTCACCGACTGCGCGCTCATGATGACCATCGTGTCGCGACCGGACCCGCGCGACTGGATGTCACTGCCCTACCAAACCACCGACTACCGAGACGGCCTCGACGATGGCATCCGGGGACTGCGCATCGCCTACTCGCCGACGCTCGGGTACGCCGATGTCGACCCCGAGGTGGCCGCGCTCGTCGACGCGGCGGCGCGTGAGCTTGAGTCCCTCGGTGCCATCATCGAGCAGGTCGATCCCGGCATCGAGGATCCGCTGGACATCTCCACCGGACTGTGGTTCGTGTCGTCTCGGACCGTCTATGAATCCCTCTCCCCCGAGGGCCAAGCCGTCACCGATCCAGACTTCGCGGCACAGGCCGAGCAGGGGGCGGAGTTCAGCGCGCAAGACGTGCAGCTGCTCACCCTGAGACGCAATGCCCTCGGCACGCAGATGCGGCTCTTCATGGCGCGATACGACCTCCTCCTCACACCAGCGGTCGCCATCCCCGCGTTCGAGGCCAGGCCCGCGGGCACCGTGCCGATGACGCCGGAGTCGATGCTGGCGTGGACGCCGTTCAGCTATCCCTTCAACCTGACCCAGCAGCCCGCCATCTCCGTGCCCTGCGGGCTGACATCGGCGGGTCTGCCTGTCGGATTGCAGATCGTCGGTCGCGCGTACGACGATGCACTCGTGCTGCGCGCCGCCCGCGCCTACGAGACCGTGCACCCCGTCATGCGACCATCCCTCTAGATCGTTGCACACGACCATCGGCCAAGGAGCACCCATGAAGGACACCTCATCGGACATGATCCGCAGCGCGGTGCGTGAGACCTATGGCCGGATCGCCCAGACTCCACAGCCTGCACACAGTGACGCGGGTGGCTGCTGCTCACCCAGTACACCACCGGATCAGTCATCCTGCTGCGCCTCCCCGGATTCGGTGTCCCTGCAGTACGGCTACTCCACCGACGACCTCGCCGTGGTGCCCGACGGGGCCGACCTCGGCCTCGGGTGCGGCAATCCAGGGGCCATCGCCGCCCTCATGCCCGGTGAGACGGTGCTGGACCTGGGCAGCGGTGCTGGCTTCGACGCGTTCCTGGCCGCACGCGCCGTCGGTGCGACCGGTCAGGTCATCGGTGTCGACATGACCCCCGCCATGGTGAGTCGGGCCCGCGCCAACGCCGTGGAGGGTGGCTACACCAACGTCGACTTCCGACTCGGTGAGATTGAGCGCCTGCCGGTCGCCGACGCCAGCGTCGACGTCATCATCTCCAACCGGGTCGTCACGTTGAGCGTTGTAAATGCCTCTGGCGGCGGTTAGGTAACGGGTTGGTAGCGAAACCTGCCCGACTTGCCGGGTATGCCAAATAATGTCCGGTTTGACTGGTTGTGGTCCCGGCATAAGAGAGAGGCTTAGCTCAGCTGGTAGAGCGCTGCCTTTGCAAGGCAGAAGTCAGGGGTTCGA
>JANRCR010000005.1:46916-48646 GCA_030726915.1 Candidatus Nanopelagicales bacterium | reverse complement strand
CATCACACGAGTGGGTCGCCGGGGGCTCGAACCCCGAACCTACGGATTAAAAGTCCGCAGCTCTACCGTTGAGCTAGCGACCCGGGGGTTCCACTCTTTGATCCATAGAACCCTCGACTAAACCCTCCACTAAATTACCCGCAGAGAATCGGTCAGATTTGGGCGGGGCAGGGCGCCTGATCGCAGGCCAACTGCAGCGGGCTGACCTTCCCGGGATTAGGACGCCGCGTAGCGGGCAGCCAGGAGGCGGGTAGATACGTGAAATCAATCATCCACGGCCCCCGTGGCGCCGGCGTAACGGCCGTGGCCCGCCCTTGCGTCCTCTCTACACACAGATGAATGAGACGCCACGTTTGTAGACCGCAGCCCTTGCCGCGCGCGATGGTGACGCTGTTGGATCGCGTTACATCAGGTCCGATAAAATACATCGTCCACGCCTGGCGTGCGTTGGCCTTCCGAGCCCAAGCTGGCCACCCGATCGCGAACCGACGATGCTGATGGAGAGCAGAGTCTTGACCATCGGCGTGACGTCACCAGGCGCTGCGGCTGGGCTCCACGCCGTCAGGGGAGGCGTGTCTCGCGCCGAATCACCACCGGGACGCTCGCGCGGGCGTAGCCTGACCTCCCATGAGCGGCAAGCGCATTCTCTACGGGATCAACGGCCTCGTCGCGGGGTTCGGTGCTCTCTTTTCCCTCACCCTGACGGTTCTCGGCACCTACCCCAGCCAGAACACCAATCCCACCTCGCTGGGCTTCGCGGACCAGGGACTCCTCGGCCGAGTCTTCGACTACTTCACCTACTTCACCCAGTGGTCCAACATCCTGGTTGCCATCGTGATGCTGATGCTCTTCGCGCGACCCGACCGCGACAGTTTTTGGTTCCGCGTCTTCCGCCTCGACAGCGTGCTCATGATCGTCGTCACGGGGATCATCTACAACGTCGTGCTCGCGGCCACGGCCAACAATCAGGGCCTCGAGGTCTGGACCAACTTCTTCCTCCACATCCTGACACCGACCCTGACGTTCGTCGTGTGGCTCATCGCCGGACCGCGAGGCTGGATTTCGTGGCGCATCATCGCGGCAAGCCTCATCCTGCCGATCATCTGGCTGGTCTTCGCACTGGTGCGCGGCGCCTTCATCGGTGCCTACCCCTACGGATTCCTGGACGTCGCCACCTACGGCTACGGCACCGTGCTGACCAATGTCGCCGGCATCGTGGTCTTCGCGATAGTGCTGTGCCTGGTCTTCTGGGGCATCGACGCGCTCATCGCGCGCCTGACCCGGCGCACACAGATGGCAGATGCCTAGCCGCGTAAGGCGTGGTCCTCGAGCAGTCGGCGCGCGATGATCATCTTCTGTTGGCGAAGAAGGCCATTGCATTTTTCAAATACCCGTTCTCCATCCGCAGCCTGCGGATCTCGTCTTCCATCTCGCTATCGCGGGCACGCTCCACCGGCTTCCTTCGCTGCCGGGCCACAGACCCATCCTCTCGTCAAGAGAGAACCCGTCCAAGATCCTTGATACACGTCAGGGGAGCGGAGCGTTGTTCTTCTGGGTCTCGGACGAGGTAGTGACTGGCTCACCACTCGGGGGTGTTTCAGTTAACATCGCGTCATGAGACGTCGAATCGTGGCTTACATGTCGTTGGGCTTGGTGGGTGCGGTTGTCGTGTCTGCGTGCAGTACCGGATCGGACTCCATCACGCTTTCGTTCCAGTCCAAGATCCAGCA
>JANRCR010000005.1:35835-46816 GCA_030726915.1 Candidatus Nanopelagicales bacterium | reverse complement strand
CGTGCAGTACCGGATCGGACTCCATCACGCTTTCGTTCCAGTCCAAGATCCAGCAAACCAATACTGTGGACCTTGGAAGTCCGGGGTCGTCGGTGGGTGACTTCATCTCTCGAAGCGGTGATCTAGTGGATGCGTCCGGTGCCGTGATCGGTGGTTTCGCTGCAACTGCCATCATCAACAACGTTTCTGACGACGTTGAGGCACGCTTCGTGCAGGCGGAGTACGCCTTCGGTGAGGAGCGCACGGACTCAATCGTCATCCTGGGTGACGAGCTCTTCCAGACGGCGGAGCTTCAAAACGTAAAGCCAAAGGTGTCCTACGCGATCGTTGGGGGGACCGGCGCCTACAACGGCGCGTCAGGACAGTGCGAAGTTGCTGTGGGAGAAGACGACATCTTCACAGTCACATGCACTTTCAAGACTACGTTCTGAACTTCACTCTCCAGCATCGTCAGGACTACGGCCCCGACACCACCCCACCACCTGGCAACTAAACCCCAAGACTGAGAAGCGACCGCGCACCTGGGACGGCCAGCAATGGACTGACCACGTGGCGGACTGGGCCTACTCCAAACACTCGCATTCCCGAAAACGCCTATTGCGTGTCCGGAAAGGGGCACGACATTCCGAGCGCAAAGCACGGCGGGGAATCACTCGAGGGTTTTTTCCGATCCGCTCGGGGAGCAACGCGGTTGTCCCGCTGGTAATTTGAAGCTCATGTTGCGGTCACTGGTGATGGCGGGCACGGCGGGGGTTTTGGCAGCCGGGGTGCTCGTGGCGCCGTCGGTGGCCGCCTCGGATGGTGTTTCGATCGGCACCGGCAAGACCACCTGTGTGCCCGGGCCCGGGGTGAACTGCCGGGATGTAGTCCACAAGTGGACGTTCACACATCACGGTGACCTGCGCGGCGCGAAGTTCGCCCGGGCCAAACTCCACGGAGCCGACCTGCGCGGAGCGCGCTTAGACGGGGCCAACTTCCGAGGTGCTGTCCTGCGCCACGCACACCTGCAAGACGCTTCCCTAGTGCGGGCCAACTTCAGCCCCGCGAACACACGAGTTCGCACAACCCGCGATACGCTCGGTTGCTACCCGAACTGCCCTGAAGCGACCCTGTTTGGCGCGAACCTGTCCAGCGCGAACCTCTACTACGCGAACCTGTCCGGTGCGACCCTGTCCTTCGCGAACCTAACCGGTGCGAACCTGACCAGCGCGAACCTGACAGGTGCTTACCTGTACGGGACGGACCTGACCGGCGCGAACCTCACCGGCGCGAACCTCACCGGCGGGGTCCTGACCAACGCGGTCCTGACCGGTGTGACGTGGTCAAACACAACGTGCCCGGATGGAAGCGTCACCAATACCGGCTGCTAAATCGGGCACTGCCTCGACCACGTCATACCCGGACACCGCCTCGTGCAGTAGGGCCCAGCCCGATCAATCACGGTGAGGCTCCGGGGCTCCACATAGTGGCAAGCGGATGACACACGCGGCTGACAGCGACTAATCTCACAACACTTGGGATTGGGGAGGCGTGCGTGCGCAGGTGGGTATTGGCGATCGTGGGGGGCGCGGTCGTGGCGGCTGGCATATCTCTGGCGCCGGTGCAGGCCGTGACCTTGACGCCCACGGATCCGGGTCGGCAGTGTGGTTGGCCCATCGCCTATCCCGGTGAGGGCAACTACGCCTATCCCGACACCAACGCGGCGTACTTTGTGCAGGCAGCGATCATTGATCCGGGAGACCGCATCGTCATCAGCGGCGTCCATCCGAAGGCGCGCTACTGGTCCATGCAAACCTACCGATTCTCCGATTCGACGCTGCTTGATTCGGTCAATGACGTGACGGTGAAGTCCATCGGCAAGGGTGCCAAGGCGAGGTGGACGCTGACGGTCGTGCCGCCGGGCGCAGACAAGGGTCGCGACCCCAATGTCTTGACAGCGGCTGGCGCGTTCGACGGTGTGACTTTCGGGAGCAACATCACCGTCATCATGTTGCGCGTCTATGTCTCAAAAACAGCCGGTCCATCCGGTGGACCATTGCCTAGCGTCACCCTGATCTCAGGCAAGGGCAAGACCGCAAAGACGACCAAACTCGCCACGTGCACACCGGAGCAGGTGGGACCGCCCGAAAACCGACCCGTACTTGAGCCGGCGGTTGGCGCGACGTCGCGGTTTGGCCGCGGAGCTTCCGAACGATTCTACCCGAGTGCGGACACGTCGTACCTCGTAGCCCAGCAGGCGTATGAGCGGAATTCGATTGTCGTCGTGACCGGCAAGGCACCGCGGATCCGCAAGGATGTGCGCTACTGGTCCCTGTGCCAAAACGTCAACCTCGGTGATCTTCCGGTCGTCGATTGCCTACGCGACGAACAGATCACGCTCGACAGTCAGGGCTTCTACCGCATCGCGGTGGCTTCGACCGAACAGATATCGCGCGCTGACCGGGCCGCCTATCGTGACGTTGACTTCCTCGACTGGGGGCAGCCCACCGCCGGCTCCTATGCCGACTCCTTCCTGCTCTTCCGCAACGTGCTTCCGAGCAACAGGTTTGCCGGTGCCATTTCCCGGGTCCCCGTCGGCGCGTTTGCCGATGACCACATCGGTGACTATGCCCCCGTCCTCACCGTCATGTCACGCGCGGAGTTCGACTCCGCATTCCGCACGCAGTCGTGAACTCCGTAACTCGGCGCCAACTCCTCGTGGGCGCTGCCGGGCTCGGTGCCGCCGTCGGGGTGAGCGCCTGCGGATCCACGACCGGTGGACGGCCGATCCCGCCGCCGGTCGATCCCACGCTTGCCGAGATGCATCGCGATGCGCCGTCATTCATCGTCATCCTCAGTGACGACCATCGGGCCGACCACCTCGGGCTCACCGGGGTGGCTCCCGGACTGCAGACGCCCAACCTCGATCGCATGGCCGCGCAGGGTGTGCGCTTCACGGATGCGACCGTCACGACGGCCCTGTGCAGTCCATCGCGAGCCAGTTTCATCACCGGTGAGTATGCGCGGCGCCACGGGGTCATCAATAATCTCTCGGCGTGGGATCCGGCGAATGTCACCTTCTTTGAACAACTCGCCGCAGCCGGCTACCGCTGCGGCTACATCGGCAAGTGGCATATGCCCGGTGCCCTTCCTGACCTGCGCGGTGTCGACACCTTCATCACCTTCACCATCGACGAGGGGCAGGGCGTCTACACCGACTGCCCGCTGGTGATCAACGGCGTCGACGTCGAACGCCCCGGCACCTACGTGTCGACCGACCTGACCGATCTGGCGCTGGACTGGCTCGCAGCGGGTGACCCTGCGCAGCCCACGTGCCTCTTCCTCGCTCACAAGGCGGTCCACCACCCCTTCTCACCGCCCGGGGACCTTGAGGGCGTCTACGCCGACGAACCCCTCATGGATATGCCCGACGAGGCTTTCACCTATCAGCCACTGCTCGAGCGCAATGTGTGGGAGGGGACCGCGGGGCAGTTGTCCACGGTCTATCAGCGCTATTGCGAGACGCTGCTCGGCTTGGACCGGGAGATCGGGCGAATTCTTGACTATGTGGAGGCCAGCCCACGTGCTGATGACACCGTCGTCATCTACACCAGCGACAACGGCTACTCCTGGGGTGAGCAGACGCTGACCGGCAAGCGCTGGGCCTATGACGTGTCGGCTGACGTACCGCTCATCGTGCGTTGGCCGGATGGCATCACAGAGCGAGGTGCCGAGCGGGGTGCACCCGTGCTCAACATCGATCTCGCGCCTACCCTGCTCGACCTGGCCGGGCTCGACGTGCCGGCCAACATCCAGGGCACCAGTTGGGCGCCGCTGCTCAGGGCCGACGATCCGACATGGCGCCCGGAGGTCTATTACGAATACTTCGCGGACTACCCCTACCAGGTGCCTCCTCATCAGGCGGTGCGCACACCGGAGTGGGTCTACATCGAATATGAGCGCGGGCTGCCTCCGGAGTTGTATTCACGCGCCGACGATCCTGATCAACGGCGCAATCGCTACGGCGAATCCTCCACAGAGCAGATCGTGAGTGAACTCTCCGCAGCGTTGGCACAACTGCGCGTGGCAGCCTCGTGAGTATCTCGACGCCGCAGGCGAGCCCTGACCAATCCGCCGGAGACTCTGCTACCTCCCGGCGATTGCTTTATGTGGCGGCTCCGGCAGTCATCAGCATCGTGACACTTCTGGCGCTCACCGCCCTGATCGAATGGGGCTCGGGTCATCCCGAGCGATTCAGTTCGGTGGGTGCCTACCGCGCGTTCATGGATGTGGCCGTCCTGGCACGCTTCGGTCCGGCGTTCCTCTCAGCGATCATCGTCTATCCGGCGATGCGTTTGCGTGGAGCCAGCATCGGTTGGGCCGGATGGGGAGCCGCATCGTCAGCGATTGCCTTCGGACTGGTCAGCGCGGTCCTCGCACTGAGATTCTTCCCTCCCGCCCAGGCGCTGTACTACGCACTCAATCCGATGGTGGTCGCCGCTCTTGGCTCGCAGGTGGCCTTCTCGGCCTTGGCCGAGGTCTTCGTGCGCTGGCGCCGCCACGGTCGGGCAGGTCTGCGCAATCCGCGGCTCTGGGCCATCGTTATAGCGGTGGCTACGGCCGGATTCGCCCTGTGCTACGTCGGTGTCATCTGGGATGGCGGCCGGCATTGGTTCTATGTCTGGATCCGAGGATTCATGCTGTTCTTCGGCAACGGCCAGTAGACCCGCGCGGTCGGTGGTCCGATGAGCGCATGCGCTTCCCCGCCCATGGGGTCGGCCATGGTGCGATCGCTGGAGGACCTCACCAGGGACTCTGGAAGACTCCTCCCGTGGATCGTCTTGCTGATCACTCCCTGAGTGCGGCCGTCTTCACCGACCAGGCCTGCGATGCTCTGCCCCAGCGGGCGTCCGTCGTGGTCGTGGGCGGTGGGATCGTGGGTGCGAGCATCGCCTACCACCTAGCCGATGCCGGCGTCAGCGATGTGCTCCTGGTCGAGCGCAATGTCGTGACCAGTGGGACCACATGGCACGCGGCTGGGCTCATCGCACATGCGCGAGGTTCGATTGCCCTCACCAGGCTTGCCCAGTACGGGCCTGCTTTCTACGCGATGCTGCAGCAGGCAACCTCGATTGATGTGGGGCTCTCCCAGCCCGGCTCCATCAGCATCGCTCGCACACCCGGTCGCGTGGATGAACTCCTGTACGCGGCCGACGTAGCGCATCACTGCGGGGTCACCGCACAGGTGCTCACACCCGAGGAGATCGCGAGTCTGTGGCCCTTGGCTTCGACCGACGGCATGCTGGCAGGGCTGTTCTTCCCCGACGACGGATACGTCAATCCCGGATATGCCGCGCTGGCCCTGGCTCAGGTGGCCCATGAGCGGGGAGTGATGATCCGCGAGCGGACTCGGGTGCTCGAGGTGCTCACCGAAGGCGGCGTGGTCCGGGGAGTCCGCACATCCGGGGGCGATGTCCTGGCCGACACCGTGGTCTTGGCCTGTGGACTGTGGAGCCGTGACCTCGGGGCCACCGCCGGCGTGCATCTGCCGCTCTACGCGGCCGAGCATGTGCATGTCCGATCGCAGGCAATCACCGGCACCGTCGAGGGTCTGCCGGTGCTGCGGGATGTGGACAACAGTTACTACATCCGTCCCGAGCTTGATCGGCTCCTCGTGGGCGCGTTTGAGCCTCGAGGTCTGCCACGTGCGGTGGCGGATATCGATTCGGGAGGCTTCGCGACCTTTGAGCCCAACTGGCAACATGTCGATCCGATCCGGCACAGAGCCGAGGCCACCGTGCCGGCGCTGAAGGACAGCGGCTACGACAGGTTCATCAACGCACCGGAGAGTTTCACTCCCGATACCAACTTCCTCATCGGTGAGACCGCGGAGGTGGAGGGGTTGTTTGTCGCCGCGGGCATGAACTCCCAGGGGGTCATCTACGCCCCGGGCGTGGGCCGGGCGCTGGCGTCGTGGATCACCACCGGCACGCCGGATTTTGACTCCGCTGCCGTCGACGTTCAACGCTTTTCCCGCCATCAGAGCAGCAGCCGCTATCTCCATCGGCGGACCGGGGAGAGCCTGGGTCGGCTCTACGGAATGCACTGGCCGCACTATCAGTCGACCAGTGCTCGGGATGTCCGCCGTACCCCGCTTCATGCGTCCCTCGTCGCGCGCGACGCCCGCTTCGGTGAGATCCACGGGATGGAGCGAGCGAATTGGTTTGGCGGGGATGCCGTCGAGGACTCCTACTCCTACGGCCGCCCCGGGTGGTTTGACCAGGTGGCCAGTGAGCACCGATGTGCGCGGGAGCGGGTCGCGCTCTTTGACCTCAGCGCGTTCGCGAAGTTCGAGATCGTGGGTGAGGAGGCCGGAGCGCTATGCCAGCGCGTGGCATCCGCCAACATCGACGTCCCCGTCGGTCGCGTGGTCTACACGCTCTTCCTCAATGGAGCCGGGGGCATCGAGTGTGATGGCACCATCACCCCACTATCACCCACGCGCTTCCTGGTGGTGACGCCATCGACGAGCCACACGAAGGCGCTGGCCCATCTGACGCGCATGGCTCGAGGATTTTCGGCGTACGTGGTCGACGTCACCACATCGTTGGCGACGATCGGTGTGATGGGTCCGGACAGTCGCCGTCTCATGTCACGCATCTCACCAGCGGACTGGTCCAACGAGGCTCAACCCCTCTACCGCGCACGCGAGGTCGAGGTCGCGGATGGTTTTGCGTGGGTGCTGCGCCTGAGTTACGTGGGTGAATTGGGTTATGAGATCTACGTGCCCGCAGATCTAGCCGTCAACGTCTACGAGAGCCTCTGGGAAGCCGGTCAGGATCTCGGCGTCCAGGCAGCCGGCTTCTTCGCGATGAATTCACTGCGCTTGGAGAAGGGATATCGACACCTCGGACACGACATCGGTGCTGCGGATGATCCCTTCAGTGCCGGTCTGGCCTTCGCGGTCGACCTGGACACCGGGGGTGACTTCCTGGGCGCGCAGGCGCTCCGGGAGATGGATCGCACATCCCTGGCGCATCGCGCGGTGCATGTGACGCTGGACGATCCGGATGTCCTGCTGGTGCATGAGGAGACGATTTTTGCCGACGGCCGTCCGGTGGGGCACCTGACGAGCGGTGACTACGGGCACACCCTCGGACGGTCCGTGGGCATCGGGGTGATCGAGAGATCCGTGGATCTGGATGCCGACTTCACGGTGCGCTGCAAAGGCCAGCAGCACCCGATCACCGTCTCCACCCGGCCCTTTTTTGATCCGGACGGCCTGCGCATGCATGCCCGCGAGCCGGATGAGAGCACAGCGACTCCCGTCTCCTAGACGTTTGCCGGCCTACACTCGCTCGCATGGCGCTGCATTGGTCCTGCTGTGTGGTGCGCGAAGACGCAAGCACCATGGTCGAGGACGAAGCGGACGTCGTGCGGTCCACCGCCAGCGTCGGCAAGCTCTTCCTGCTCTGCGAGGCGGCCGAGCAGATCACCGAGGGGCGACTCGATCCGCACACGCTCCTGATCAAGGATCCTGCGGTGGCTGCCACGGGGTCCGGACTGTGGCAATACCTTGCTCAGGAGTCACTCCCCCTCATCGATGTGTGCATCCTCATCGCATCCGTAAGCGACAACTGGGCCACCAACGTCCTGCTCGACCGGATCGGGCTGCCATCGGTGCAGGCGCGGGCTATCGCACTTGATTGCGACCACAGCCGACTCCACGACTATGTGCGCGATCACCGTGGACACGGCGATGTCCCCCTGCTCTCCTCCGGCACCGCGCGAGAGCTCGCGCTGGTCGCACGTCGTATCCATCTGGCAGCCGCCGGCATCACCGTCGATGGCATCAGCAGACCTGCCGCAGCACTGGTGGTGCAGTGGCTGCGCACCGGCGTCGACCTCTCACTCGTCGCCATGCCCTTGCGATTGGATCCCCTGGAGCACGTCGATGGTCCGCGGCTGCTGTGGAATAAGACCGGCAGCGACGTCGACGTCCGAGCCGACGTCGGTGTCGTCTGGCAGGGAGACCGATTCCTCGCCTACGCCGCCATCGCCACCTGGGACCCCGATGACGAGGTCCTTGATGAACCGTTTGCGCCCATGCACGCCCTGGGTCACGCTCTGCGCCAAGCACAGGGAACCGACGTCACACCTCGGGAGTCGTAGGGGAAGTCAAGCGGTGTCTGGCACGAGAGAAATGCCCTGCACCACCTCAATATCCCTGAGGAGTGGCCATGTTGACCCGCCCCATTGTGTGGATCCCCGCGGCTGGTGCTGTCCTCATCGCCGCAGCTGTGGTGCTGAGTCTTTTTCAACCGTGGAAGCTCGTTGTGGATGAGCGGGTGAATGAAGCGCTGCCCACATCGCAGACGACTGCCCCGCAGACGGTCGCACCCACAACCCCAACGACACCGACAACCCCGCCGACGACCACACCGACGCCCCCAACTGCGGAGCCCACCATCCTTGCCGAAGGCACCTTCATCTCACATGAGCACGAGACGACCGGCACTGTCCGCATCCTTGAGGTGGCTGATGGTCAGCGAGTCCTGCGGATTGAGGGACTGGATACATCCAACGGCCCGGACCTCAAGGTCTGGTTGACGGACGCACCGGTGCTGGAGGGTCAGGCGGGCTGGTACGTCTTTGACGATGGTGCCTATGTCGACCTCGGTGTCCTCAAGGGCAACCTGGGCAATTCCAACTATTCGATCCCCGCCGATGTCGATCTGGCGGATCTCACCAGTCTGTCCATCTGGTGTGACCGCTTCTCGGTGTCCTTCGGTGCAGCTCAACTCACGCAGACGGCGTGAGATTGACCTCTCGGCTGCCCAGGCCATGGGTGTCCTAGGCCGGGGAAGGCACCTGTCAGGCTAGGCCGGTGCGCGTGACCCAACTCTCGACGACGCCCATCAAGGGCCTGGCCCTGCATCACCCCTCGGCGATCCGCGTCGATGAGACCGGTGCGGTCGGTGATCGCGTCTTCTTCCTCGTGGATGAGGGTGACGCGCTCGTCTCCGTCGCCAAAACCGGAGCTCTCGTGGGCATCTCAGCCGAGTACGACGCCCCCACACGTCGCCTCAGCCTGTATGAGCACGGCGACCTCCTCGTCGAGGACGAGGTGCATCTCGGGGACGTGATCCAGGCCGACTTCTTTGCCTTTCGCACCGCCCCGGGCCGCGTCGTGACCGGACCGTGGGCCGACCTGCTCAGTCACCGTGCGGGACGGCCGCTCCGCCTGGTCCAGGGCTCCGATGCGCTCCGCGCCCACGACGTGGAGCCCCTGTCACTCCTCGGCTCGGCATCCGTCGATGCCCTCAGCCGGCAGGCGGGTGAGCCTGTCGATGCGCGGCGCTTCCGGATGCTCATTGAATTCGATGGTGGCGAGCCCCATGTCGAAGACACCTGGGAGGGCAGGCGGATCGCGATCGGCGACACCGTCCTCATCGGCGGTGGCCCGGTGCAAAGGTGCGCCGGCACAACGCGCAATCCCGATACCGGCAGCGTGGATCTGAAGACACTCACGCTCATCGGTGCCTACCGAGGGCGTCACGACTCAGTCTTTGGCACGGGCTTCAACTTCGGGACGTATGCCCGGTGCATTGTGCCCGGGCAGATCCGCGTCGGTGACGACGTGGTCGTCAATCCCTGACGATCCAGGCGTGATGGGTCATGCTCACGGCTACGGCAGCGTGGGGATGCGCGCGCACGCGGAGTTGACCGCATCGCCTGTGACACCGAGTGACTGACCCGTCGGGTCTGCCGCCAAAGCCTCGCGGGCAACACCGAGGGAACCCTCGAGTTCGGCCATGCCGGGCACATCCGGGTAGGCGACGACGACTCCCCCGACGATGGCCATGGCCTGTTGGAAAAGGGATGCGGAATCCGCGGGCGTTGTGCCCGGCTGCACCGCCTCACGTGCGAGCACGCAGGCGCCCTCGAGTTGGCGCGCGGCATCGGCAGTGTCCTGTGCCTGGCCCATCACACCCTGCCCGGCCTCGATGGCACCCTGGCCTGTCTCGATCACCGCCTGTCCGGCGTCGATCACACCCTGACCGGCGCTCACCACGCGATCGGTGGTGTCTCTGATGGAGTCCACGCCAAAGAGGGCCACGACCGCAACGGCGGAGGCCACGAGGAGGAGAAGGAGACGACGCATCACCATTGACGGTACGAAGGTGGATGCCGATGAGGCAAATCGCCACGCGCGAACGTTTACGATTCATCCGTGGACATTGCTAGTGGGCCGTGGGATAAGTCACAGATCGAGTCTTTCCTCGATCAGACGGTCATCCCGATCCGCCTCGCCAGCGCTGGGCGCACAGCACCCCTCGTGCAGTCGCTGTGGTTCATCTACGTCGAGGACGCGCTGTGGTGCTGCACGCAGCGCGAGGCCGTGCTGACTCGACGCCTCACCGCCAATCCGCGCTGTGGCTTCGAGGTCTCCGGGGATCTCCCGCCCTATCGCGGCACCCGCGGCACCGCCCGGACGCAGATCCTGCCCGATAGAGCCGCCGATATCCTCCCGCGACTCATTGATCGCTATCTCGGGGACACTCCCAGCCAACTCGCCGACTGGTTGATGTCACGCCTGGACCACGAGGTGGCGATCCGCCTGCACGATCTGCGTGTGACAAGTTTTGATTTCACACCCCGCATGGGTGACTGATCCAGCGGTGCTCTAGCGACCGAGTGCCGCGATCCCGCCACCGCCAGCGACCGCCAGCCCCATCTCGGCGAGCGCATCCGTGGCCATGGCCATGCCATCCGCCAGTGACGTATCGGCACCGAGTTGCTGGCCCGCGAGGGTCCGCTTGCGGATCGACTCCATGATGACGGCGAGCTTCAATCCCGAGAGGACAATGCACACATCGAGGTGTCCGACGTCTCGGCCGCTGCGCTGCGCATAGCGTTCGACGAGCTGCTCCCGCTCCCAGAAGCCGTCGCGGTCGGTGACGAACGCCGCAAAGCGGATCCGGTGGCGCAATTCGTCGCC
>JANRCR010000005.1:0-35735 GCA_030726915.1 Candidatus Nanopelagicales bacterium | reverse complement strand
CGTCGCGGTCGGTGACGAACGCCGCAAAGCGGATCCGGTGGCGCAATTCGTCGCCGGGGCGTGACCAGTAGACGAGCATCGTGGCCAGATCCATGAGCGGATCGCCCAGCGTGGCCATCTCCCAGTCCAGTACGGCGCGGATGTGCGGCTCTCGGGCATCGATGATCGCGTTGTCGAGCCGATAGTCCCCGTGCACGATCGACCAGGGCAGGTCCTGGGGCAATCCCGCCACGCGGGAGTCCAGCCAGGTGAGCAACTCATCAATGGGCGGGAGGTCTCGGGTCTTGGACAACTGCCACTGCTTGGACCAGCGTGCGACCTGGCGGCCGAGGAATCCCCCGGGCCGGCCCAACTCAGCCAGTCCGACCTCGGTCGCATCGATGGCGTGCAGATCGGTGAGGACGTCGACTAATTCGGCCGACAGGGCGCCGGCATCCTCGACGGTGAGATCGGCGGCCGCGGCATCGCTGCTGATGATGCGTCCTTCGACGTACTCCATGACCAGGAAGCGAGCGCCGATGACGGTGTCGTCATCGCAGTAGGCCAGGGCCCGCGGTGCAGGGAAGCCACCCCGTGTGACACCGCTGATCACCTGGAATTCCCGACCCATGTCATGCGCCGTGGGCATGACATGGCCGAGTGGTGGTCGGCGTACGACGACCTGCTGCTCCCCCTGACTCACCAGGAAGGTCACGTTGGACAGGCCACCGGTCAGTCGGATCGCCTGGACGTCGCGCGCGGGGTCGATGAGATCGCGGGCACCGAGCCAGGGCACGAGGAGGTCGAGGTCCAGACCTTCCGGGGATCGCATGGTCGCACGCTATCCGGGTGGGGTCTCGCCGCGGATCAGCGTGTGGTGAGGATGACCTTGCCAGTCGTCTGACGGGCCCGCATGTCCTCATGGGCTCGCCGTGCCTGCGCCAACGGATAGGAACTGCCCGGCAGCGGTCGCACCTGTCCAGACTCCACGAGCCGCACGAGTTCACCCAGCGGCTGGACGACCATGCCTACGGGATCCACACGCATGCAATCGACGAGCCAGAAGCCGATGACGCTGAGCGAGCCGGTCATCAGCGCACTGGGAGGGATCGGGGTCGCCGCGGTGCGCGACGCCATACCGAAGACGACGAGGCGTCCGAAGGGTGCGAGGACCTTCAGCGATGCATCGGTCGTCGGACCGCCCACCATCTCCAGGACGATGTTGACGCGGGCGCCCTCGTTGGCCTCGCGAATCGCGGCAGCCAGGTCGGGGGCCGCGGCATCGACGGCCACATCCGCTCCGAGGTCGAGGGCGACCTGACGCTTGTCCGGCGATGAGGTCACCGCGATCACGCGGCCAGCCCCCCAGAGTTTGGCGAGTTGGATCGCCAAGGAGCCCACTCCACCGGCTGCCGCGTGGATGACGACGGACTCACCGGGCACCAGTCGCGCTGAGGTGCGCAGCAGATGCCACGCCGTGAGTCCCTGGACCAGCAGTCCCAGCGCGGCGGCATCGCTGACACCGTCGGGCACCTCGAAGGATGCGGGGGCCAGCAGCGCACGCTCGGCGTAGCCGCCGGATCCGGACGCGGTGAAGCCGCAGAGTCGACGCCCGTCTGCTGTGCGACCGATGGCTTCGGCGCCCGGGACGAAGGGCAACTCCTGCGCGGACAGATAGGAATTGTCGACGGCATGCGTGTCGGCGTAATTCACTCCCGCGGCATCGACGTCGATGAGTTCCAAGCCCGTGACGGGCTCCAGATCCGGGAGGTCCACGACCTCGAGCACCTCGGGACCGCCGAACTGGGTGACCTGAATAGCGCGCATGGGCTCAGGCTAGAGGGCGGGGCCACGCCGTCAGACGGCGCACTCGCCTCCGTCGCAACACGGCTGGATGTAATAGCACTGCGGACAGACGTCCTTGCCACCACGACGTTGAAGGTCCACCGTCTCGCAGGCGGGGCACGGCCCCGGGGAACCCATCACGGCATCCGACGCTAGTTCGTTGAGTGGCGGGTTGTGACGTGTCGCTACGGCGTGTCGCGTGCGATAAGCCGCCACTCAACGAAGTGGGGCTACCAGGAGCCGCCGCCACCGCCGCCACCACCACCGCCGGAGAAGCCGCCACCGCCCGAGAAGCCCGATCCGCCCGAGGCGCGCGGCGGGGTTGACGCCGCGCTCACCGTCGAGGCACCCACCGACATGAGGCTGTGGATCGCGGCGGTATTGACCAGGAAGAGTCCGGTCGAGTGCAACTGCTCCTCGGTGAGGTCGGGGAAGGCACCCGACCACGCATCCTCGAGGTCGAAGAGCACGGCGTAGGGAAGGAAGGTCGCGTAGACGGCGTAATCCGGCAGTCCCAGCCTCTGCACCAGGTCACGACGCGCGGCCCCGGGATCGGTGTCAAGCAGGCGCTTGAAGCCCTCGACCTCGGCTTCGAAGCGAGCCGTCTCCCGCGTCTCCCTGTCGGGCACGAGATACGCGGCGATGAAGAGGCCGAGTGTCAGCGCGAGCAGGACGGGCGCGACGCCGGCGTAGAAGATCGCGTTGTCGGTCACGCTGCCGAAGCCGAAGGCGGCAATGCCCAGGATCAGGACAATCCCCGCCATGCAGCCCACCCGTCGGCGCGGTGAGCCCGCCTGCGGATCCAGTCGCTCCGCGGCCACGGCCTCCTTAGTCAGCTCGGTCCGCACGCGCTTCACGGAGCTGGCGAAATCCGCGTCGTACCCCTCGAGGGTCGCCCGGTCGCGGCCCTCGAAGATCTCTCCGGTGAGCCGCTCCTCCCAAGGACGCAGTGTGTCGGTGCCCGCACCCCACCAGGCCAGGTCGATGCGGCTCTCCTTCAAGAAGCCACCGGGGTCCGACGACAGCGTGATGTGACGGCGGGCCACCAGATCCAAGAGCGTGGCGAGTACGCCGCGCGAGCTGAGTTCGCCGTCGAGGCTGACCTCGATCTCCGCGGGTCGCAGGCCACGCGGAGGGCCGAACTGCACGGGCGAGCCCGGGATGTCGACCCCGCGGATACGACGACGCAGGACGAGGATGATGAGCGACGGCGCGATGAGCGCGACCAGCGAGAGCGTGAGCGCGACGGGGAAGAAGACACGGCTCGCGTCTTCCGAGAGCGGCATCGCCTCGATGCGTCGCACGGGTGGTGTCGTGAACGCCGATCCCGGATAGGCGACGACCGCGGTCAGGCCTTGGTAGGGCAAGGAGGATGCCTTGCGGAAGGTCACGCTGTCGCCGCTGATGCGGTCATTGCAGCCTGCCGTGTCGCCGTAGTAGCCGGAGTAGCACTGCGCGGCGAGGACCGGGCCGGGACCGCTGACGATCACCTCGGCCTGATAGATCGAGACGGGCCATCCGTCACCGATGAAATCCCAGTAGAGCTCGACATCGCCGGGAGCGAACCCGTAGGGGTTGGTGGCAGCCAGCTCCTCGGATGTCATCGAGCGTAGGGCGCCCTCTACGGCGTAGGAGATCTCGTAGACGTGCGCTCCGGTGATGGTCGCGTCGGGATCGCCGATCTTCACCTCGAAGAGGGCGCCATACTGGCTCGTCTCGTAGGGCACAGATCCGCCGTCCATGGACACCGACTCGAGCGTGACCGGATGCATCCATCGGGTGCCATCAGGGAGCTCGCTCCACATCGGGATGAGCCGGAAGATGCCGCGGCGCTCACCCTCGTCGAAGTGATACGTGATGGTTTCGGTGATCGCCAGGTCGCCATCGGGCGAGACCACCGCTGCTACCTCGTAGGGGCCGATGCGCTCGGAATCTGCGAGAGCAGCCGGGGCCAGCCAGAGCACCGCCGCGCCCGCGAGGGCGAGGCTTGCGATGCCTCGCGCCAGGACGGGGTGCACGGCAAGGGCCATGACGCCTAGAACTGCACGTCCGGAGCAGATCGGCGACTCTCGTCCGGCTCGCTGTAAACCCTGCGCTGCGAAACCCCCGCGACGCCGGAGAACCACATCGAGGGAATGGTGCGCAGCGCAGTGTTGAGGTGGACGACCGAGTCGTTGTAGAACTGTCGAGCAAATTGCAACTGCCCCTCGATGTCCGCGAGTTGCACCTGCAGCGTCTGGAAGTTGGATGTCGCCGTGAGCTGCGGATATGCCTCGGCCACCGCGAAGAGGCGCCCGAGCGCTCCCGTCATCGACGCGTCTGCCGCGGACTTCTCGTCGATCGACTGCGCGGCCTGGCTGCGCGTGCGCGCCGTGGTCACGGCCTCGATCGTCGATGACTCGAAGTCACGCGCCCCCTTGACCGTCTCGACGAGATTGGGCACCAGGTCCGCACGCTTGGTGAGGAGGGTGTCGATGTCGCCGATCGCACCGGTGCACAGCACGTCGAGTCGGCGCAACTTGTTGAACTGCATGATGCCGAAAACGACTAGCACCGCCAGGAGGACGACGACGATGAGCAGCCACCACATGGCCCCAGTGTCCTCCACTTCTCCCGCGAAAGACAGCAATCCCCCGGTCACACCATGGGTGTGGCGCGGGGGATCGCTGTGAGAGTGGCCCTACTCGGTCACGGTGACCGTGACAGTCCACGTCTCGTCAGTGTTGTCCATGTTGGTGAGGACGACCTCTGTCGTTCCGGGGGCAAGCGCTTCGCCGCCCGGCAGGAACTGGGCCGAGCCGTCGTCCTTGCCTGCGGTGACAGCCATGACCGCCTGGTCACTGGAGGAGATCATCCAGGTCATGACGTCGTCGACGTTGAAGGTGACGACGCGTCCGACCTGGGCCTCAACGGCGGTCTGGCCGGGCTCGACGATGATGGGTCCGATCATGCCGGCGCCCCCCTCTGACTCAGTCGGCGCAGCAGCCGAACTGGATGTGGTGCTCTCGGATGAACCACCGCAGGCGGTGAGCACACTGGCTCCGCCCAGGGCGATGATGCTGGCAGCGGCGATGGCGAAGCCACGACGGGTACTCGAACGCATGGGGACCTGCTTCCTGTGACATCCCCTCGGGGATTAAGCCTGGCGGCTCGTGATCATTTTGACGGGCCTCGGCCCGATTGGGTTCCTCATCCGTTCGGATGATGCCGCATGTCGTCCGGATTGGACATAGGACCTCTGCCCGTTCGGTGCGCCTATGGACTTCTGGCGCGACTCCACCCTCTGTCACAGGATGTCGGCGTACTCCTGAACACGGGTGAGACACTCGTCGAACGTCGGCTGAGGATGTCCCGGCCAGATCAGTCCGCCAATCACGCGACGGGTGTACTCATCTCGCGCCGCTGCGGGACCACCTCCCGTGAACGCCGTGCTCGCCGCAAAGCCGCCGGAAGGGCGCCTTCGCGCCGTGCTGCTCTTCGAGGCGGTGTTGTGCTTGTACACCTCGTTAGCCAACGCCACCGTGCCCTGACCGGCGAGCAAGGCGCGTAGTTCAGGCCTGCCCAAGAGGCACCAAAGGTCGTAGTAGTGCCTTGCCGTCTTGCGCTGCCTGCGCTCGTCACGCGCTGCAGCGTCATGGAGAATGACCAACTTCTCCACGAGCGTCCGCTCCGGCCGCAGGACCGTGATGTCGAACGGCTGGCTCTCCTCATACGTTCCAGTCAGTCCAGCCACGCTGGCGTGTTCGGCTATCAGCGAGCGCAGCGTCTTAACCTCGCTGGGGATGGAACCGCCCCATGTGCTGAGTTCGACGCGAATGGTCCCCGCCGACTCTCCCTCGAGGAGGATCTGGCCGGGGTACTCGTACTCAGCCGGACGGAATTCGCCGCTCATCGACCTCTTGCTGTCCACCAGGGGCTCGACGCGCAGCTGCCCCGCCACAGCCTCGTGGAGAAGCCGCATGGCGGCGTGCACGGCGGTGTCACCACCCTCAGCCAAGCAGAGCAAGTCGATGTCATCGGAGAAGCGATTGATGATCTGGTAGCCCTTGGACAGGCTCGTGCCACCTTTGAACACCAGATGCACGCGGCTCTCGGACGCCGCTGAGGCCATGGCACGCAAAGATTCGGTGATCCAGAAGTCCTTGACCACGTGCTGGAGCGGAATACCGGTCGTGCGAGAAATCACATGGCTCCACTGGTCCAGAGCATTCGGCTCATCCCGCAGCCGGCTCATCGTGAGACCGTGAGCCGGTCGACCAGCTCGTGCCAGAGGGTGCGTGCACCGGGCGTGCGCTCTTCTGCAACCGCGGCACTCATGTGCTCCGTGCGAACGATGCCCTGCGTGACAAGGTCGGTCACGCGGTTGCGCAGAGCTTCCCAGTCGTCTTCCACTCCGGACGGCCACATGCGGAGTACCTCGAGAACAGCGACCTCCGCAGGCCTGAGCCCCCGCATGGCCCGCGAGTAGGAGCGTGAGTGAAACGTGATGCCCGGCACTCCCGCCGGGGCTCGGCCGGGCACAGCCATATCCATGTTTACCGGGACCTGCGTGGTCAGTCCGAGAAACCTCACGGCGGCCAGGTCAGACGGTCCTGATCCCGGCCCGCCGATGGCGAGCCCCACCTCCGCTGGCGTGGGAGGCAGCATCCCTGCGGACGTCCGGGGGCCCTTCCAGTAGAGGCCCTTGCGGATCGAGTTCACGACCCCCGCATGAGCAAGGCGGCTCATGGCTACTTCAACCGCCCTCGTTGAGAGATCCCTGCCCTCGTCAAGATCGCGTACACGGACGAACGACCGGTCCGGGAGCGCGTCAATGCGTTCCCGGACGAGGGCGGCCGTAGAGATTGTCATGAGAGAATACTGTACCTTATTCCTCTCATGACTCACCCAGGGACATAGGACCTCTGCCCGTTCGGTGCGCCTATGGTCCAGCGATGCCGGCAGGGCCAGACTGGGGCCATGACCAGTCGCCGGACACCGTCGTCGAGGGATCGCGACCAGGCCCCCACCCAGGCACCCCGGGTTGAGTTCGAAGACACCACCCCGTACGACGCCTACGTCCGCGCGTCCACGCTGGCCACACTGCAGCGCACGGCGACGGACGAGCCGGGCGAGTACATGTTCCTCGTCGTCTCCCAGGTCATGGAGCTCTATTTCAATCTGATCGCCTTTGAGTGGCGCACCGCGCAGCGCTTCCTGCGCGAGGACAAGCTTGGCGAAGCCCTACTCGCCCTGCGCCGCAGCAATGATCACTTCACGGCACTCAATGCATCCTGGGTGAGTTTCCGTTGGATGACACCGCCGGACTTCAATGCCTTCCGCGAGGCCCTCGGCGAAGCATCCGGCTTCCAGTCCTTCCTCTACCGCCATGTGGAATTCCTCCTGGGCTTCAAGGATGCCGCCCTCCTGCGCCCACATAAGCACGTGGCGGGCTCCCACTACGACGAGTTGGTGGCAGCATTCGAGGCCCCGAGCCTGTACGACGATGCGCTGGCCTACCTCGCCCGTCGCGGCTACGACGTCCCGACCGCTGCCCTGGATCGTGATCACGCCATCACCTACGAGCACATCGACGCTGTCGAAGACGTGTGGGTGCAGGTGTACGCCGACACCTCCCACGGCGACCCGCTGCGCGCCTTCGCGGAATCCCTGACCGACATCGCGGAGCAGTTCAGTGACTGGCGCTACCGCCATCTGATGGCGGTGCGTCGCGCCATGGGCGCCAAGGTGGGATCGGGTGGATCCGCGGGTCTGGCGTGGCTGGAACGCAGCCTCCTGCGGCAGGCCTTCCCCGAGTTGTGGTCGGCCAGGACGAGAATCTGACCATGCGTGCCTACGACCCGGCCCTGGACACCGCGGACCCGGGCTGGCGTGATGACTTTTACATCCCACCCTTCACCGGCGACCCCTTCACCGAGGTCGCCTACTTCGCCGGCAACTCCCTGGGCCTGCAGCCGCGGGCCACCCGCGACGCCGTCACCGTCGAGTTGGAACGCTGGGCGCAGATGGGTGTCGAGGGCCAACTCACGGGGCCCCGGCCGTGGAAGGACTACCACGAGGCGCTCCGCGATCCCGCCGCTCGACTCGTCGGTGCATTGCCGCACGAGACCGTGACCATGAACTCGCTGACCGTCAACCTCCACGTGCTCATGGCGACCTTCTATCGACCCGAGGGCCGGCGTACCAAGATCATCATGGAAGACATCGTCTTCCCCTCCGATGGTTATGCGATGGCATCTCAGGCGCGCTGGCACGGACTCGATCCCGCCGAGCATGTCATCCGACTGCGACCGCGGGACGGTGAGGATGTCCTGCGCACCGATGACGTCACCGCCGCCATCCGTGCGTCCGGCGATGAGGTGGCCGTCGTTGTCTTCAGTGCCGTTAACTACCTCACCGGTGAGTGGATGGACATGCCCGCCATCACCGATGCAGGTCACGCGGTGGGGGCCATCGTCGGCTGGGATCTCGCACACGCTGCCGGCAATGTGCCCATGCAGTTGCACGACTGGGGTGTGGACTGGGCGGCATGGTGTTCGTATAAGTACATCAACTCCGGTCCCGGCGGCCTCGCCGGTGCCTTCATCCATGAGCGGCACGCCCGGGACACCTCGCTGCCGCGATTGGCCGGATGGTGGGGCACGAGCACGGAGACGCGCTTCCGCATGGATGACACCTTCGATCCACCTCCGACGGCGGATGCGTGGCAGATGTCCAATCCGCCGATCTTCTCGATGACCCCGGTGCAGGTGTCCCTGGAGATCTTCGATCGTGTGGGCATGCCGGCCCTGCGTGAGCGCAGTCTGCGGCTGACGGCGTACCTGCGCTCGCTCCTGGAGGAGGTCACCGCGGAGAGTCCCGCGGGAGCCATGAGCATCGTCACGCCAGCGGAGGATGCACGCCACGGCTGCCAACTATCGGTGCGATTCCAGGCCGATATTCATCACCTGGCCGAGATCTTGCGCGATGAGGACGGTGTTATCGCCGACACCCGCAACCCTGACATCATTCGCTTCGCCCCCGTGCCCCTCTACTCCAGTTATCTCGATTGCTGGCGCGCGGCTGAAGCCCTGAAGCGACACCTGGCCTGAGATGCGCCGCTTCATCGAGCCGTACGGCGAGCATCCGCGACAGTTCGGTGAATGGTTCATCCCCGACGGCGACCGACCCCCCCTCGTCATCCTCGTCCACGGTGGCTACTGGCGCCCTGTCTGGAGACTGGATATCGAAGAGGCCAGTGCGCGTGAGCTCGCTTCCCACGGCTTCGCCGTGTGGAGTATCGAATACCGCACCTACGAATTCCCGTGGCCCACCACGATGATCGATATCGCCACGGCCATCGACCAGGGCGTGGCGGAGGCTGCCCGTCACGGGGTCGATCCATCCCGGCGCGCACTCCTCGGCCACTCCGCCGGTGGCGGCCTCGCCGCGTGGGCCTCCTCCCGCCGTGGTTTGCCCGCGCAGGCCCCGGGTGCGGATCCGGCCGCTCCCATCTTTGATCTCGTGGTGCTGCACGCCCCGGTCGCGTGCCTCGCCCTCGGCAGCCGCGACCATCTCGGGGACGGTGCTGTCGACACCTTCATGGGTGGGCGACCCGAGGACGTGCCCGAGCGGTACGCCGTCACTGATCCCGCCGCACTGCTGCCCGACCCGGATGCGCGACGGGTGCTGCTGCACGGGGATGCCGATGTGGAGGTGCCGCTCGCACAGAGTGAGGCCTATCTCGCCCATCTGCGCGCCCACGGGATGCCGGCCGAGCTCACGGTCATGCCCGGGGACGGCCACTACGAGATCCTCGACCCATCATCCCCGGTGTCGCAGATGCGCCGTGACCTGCTGGCACGGACACTCCTGCGCTAGCCGCTCTCCAGCGGGTCCGCGCCGATGTGCAGGCGCGCGGCCGCTTGGTGCAGGTGCTCGGTGAAGGCGACAACGGCGGGCGGGGCCCAACGGTCCCGGACACGACTTACTCCCACGGGACGGGTGAGTCCGCCGAGGTCGACATCCACGGGACGCACCACGGCGAGGTCATCATCGTGCAGCGCCACCAGTCCGGGCAGAGCCGCCACACAGTCACCGTCGATGATCAAGCGTCTCAGTGTGAGTGCGCTGGTGCACTCCACGCGATTAGTCGGCCAGGTCAGTCCGCGCAGCGCAAAGAGTTGCTCCAACTCACGCCTGAGGGTGGTCCCGGAGACGGGCACGATCCACGGCAGGGCCGCCAGGGTCGCGAAGGTGGGCACCGGACCGTGCAGCACCGGATGGTCGGCGCGGACGACGAGGACGATCGGTTCGACGTACAGTCGCACCTGCTCGATGCGGGGATCCGCCGGTGTCAGGCGACCCACCGTGAGGTCAATGTCACCGACCAGGAGTTGTGCCTCCAACGCATCCGGTGTCGACTCTCGCACCACGATGGTCACTCCCGGGTGCGCGGATTTCATGCGCGCGATCGCCAGCGGCAGGAGCACATTGGAGCCGGCCAGATGCGTGCCCACCGTTACGGTGCCGGCGTCGGCTGTTGCGAGTTCGTTGAGTGTGCGTCCGGCCTGGCGGATTTGGGCGAGCACCCCTCGGGCATGGTCGATGAAGGCCACGCCATACACCGTCGGCACCGCACCCTGGGCCGACCTCTCAAACAGTGGTACGCCGAGGACAGACTCCAGATCCTGCAGTCCTCGGGTGACGACGGGTTGGGTGATCCGCAGATGCTCCGCTGCGCGCGCCAGGCTCCCGGCATCGGCAATCGCTGTGGCCAGGACCAGATGGCGCAGTTTGAGTCGTCCGTCCAGGAGTCGTTCCGGCGACACCACCCCATCCATCGGCCCAGGCTATGCCCAATGGGCATGCCATACCCCCACATCCGCAATTGCCGAGCATGGCCCCGGCAAGGACAATGTCGGTATGGCACTGGTCCCGGGCAAGGCCACACCGCGGGGGGCTTATCCGCACGTGCGGATGGTCAATGACCTCATCTGGGTCTCCGGCACCAGCAGCCGGCGCGCTGACGACACCTTCGACGGTGTGCAGGTGCACCCGGACGGCACCGTGGTGCTGGACATTGGCGAGCAGACGCGCGCGGTGATCAACAACATCCGCGACATCCTGCGCTCGGTCGATAGCGATCTCAGTGATCTGGTGCAGATGACGACCTACCTGGTCGACATGTCGGACTTCGCGGGATACAACGACGCCTACTCCGAGTACTTCGACTACACCGGGCCCACACGCACAACCGTGGCGGTCCGTGAATTGCCCCATCCCCATCTGCTCATTGAGATCCAAGCCGTCGCCGTACGCCGCTCCGGCGCGAGCGCAGGCACACCGAAGAAGGAGTGACCATGTCCGACCTGACCACGACGTTGAACTTCAACACCTGGGTGGATGAGCACGGCCCGAATCTCAAGCCGCCCGTGGCCAATAAGGAGATGTTCCCCGGCCACGAGGACTTCATCGTCATGGTGGTCGGCGGACCCAATCAGCGCACCGACTTCCACGTGGACCCCTACGAGGAGGTTTTCTATCAGGTGCGGGGCAATATGCACGTCGACCTCATCACGGCCGATGGCCCGCAGCGCGTCGATATCCGCGAGGGCGAGATGTGGGTGCTGCCGCGCAATCTGCCGCATTCCCCCCAGCGACCCGAGGCCGGATCCATCGGCCTCGTCTTTGAGCGTCCACGCGGTGAGGGCACCCTGGAGAAGTTCCAGTGGTACTGCCCCGAGTGCTCCGGCATGGTGCACGAGGTGGAGCTGCAGGTGCGTGACATCACCGCCGATCTCCCGCCGATCTTTGAGACCTTCTACGCCGATGAGTCTGCTCGCACCTGCCCCCACTGCGGCCATCAGCATCCCGGCAAGGGCTGAGCGTGCCGGTCGTCGACGTTCACTCCCACGACGTACCCCGGGGCTGGCCAGATCTCGCCGAGGCAACCGGTGCTCCGGGCCCGTGGCCGCGACTGCGGATCGAGAGTGAGCGCGACGCGATGATCCTCATGGACGATCAGGATTTCCGACGCATCACCAGCCAGTGCTGGGATCCTGAGATCCGCGAGGCCGACATGACCGCCGACGGGGTCGACATCCAGGTGGTGTCCCCGACCCCGGTCTTCTTCTCCTACGACCGGCCCGCGCGTGAAGCCACAGCGGTCGCACGCATCTTCAACGACCTATCCCTGGACATCTGCGCTGGGCTGCCCGATCGGCTCCTACCGTTTTGCCAGGTGCCGCTGCAGGATGTCGACGCTGCCTGCGCCGAGTTGGATCGCTGCCTGGCCGCGGGACATCGTGGCGTGGAGATCGGCAACCACGTGGGGGATCGCGATATCGACGATCCCGGCACCGTCGAATTCCTGCAGCACTGCGCCGAGGTCGGTGCCCCCGTCTTCGTGCACCCGTGGGACATGACCGCGAGCCCGCGCACGTCACGCTGGATGGCGCAGTGGCTGGTCGGGATGCCCGCCGAGACCCATCTCACCATCCTCGCGGCCATCCTCGGTGGAGTTTTTGACCGCGTCGACGAGCGACTGCGCATCTGCTTTGCCCACGGTGGCGGCTCCTTTGCCTTTTGGCTCGGCCGACTCACCAATGCCTGGCACAACCGATCCGATGCCGTCGGCCTATCCGCACGACCCCCCGCGGACTACCTCGATCGCTTCTCGGTCGACTCAGTGGTCTTCGATGAGCCGGCGCTGCGCCTCCTCGTCGACACCCTGGGAGTGGGTCAGGTCATGATGGGATCGGATTATCCCTATCCGCTGGGTGAGCGCCCGGCGGGTGGACTGATCCGTCGCGCTGACTTCCTTGACGAGGCCCAGCGCCGGGCCATCCTCGGGGGCAACGCCGAGCGCTTCCTCGGCCTGACCGTGAGCGCCTCGTCATGAGCACGTCCGGCTGCAGCACTACGTCTGGGAGGACATCGTGACCGAACGCGTTGTGATCGTGGGGGCGGGACTCACCGGTGCCCTGCTCGCCACCATGCTGGGGCAGCGCGGTGTGCCCGTCGACGTCTACGAACGGCGCGGTGATCCACGTCTGTCGGGCGCGGAGCGTGGCCGCAGTATCAACCTCGCCATCTCGACCCGCGGACTTACCGCCCTGCGCGATGTCGGGCTGGAGGATGAGGCACTCTCCCGAGGGATCCTCATGCGGGGCCGGATGATCCACAACGACGGCGTCGAGGAGTTCCAGTCCTACAGCGCTGACGGCGAACGCGGTATCAATTCCATCAGCCGCGGACAACTCAATGACCTGCTGCTCGATGCCGCAGAGCGGGAGTCCTCCGTCACCGTGCACTTCGATCATCGACTCACCAGCATCGACATCGACGGATGCACGCTGTCCTTCACGGGCCCGCAGGGTCCGGTCGAGGTGGCAGCCGATGCCATCATCGGATCCGACGGCGCCTTCAGCGTCGTACGTCGTGCCATGCAACCGCGGGATGGATTCGACTTCTCCCAGGACTATCTCAGCCACAGCTACAAGGAGCTCAACATCCCACCGGTGGACGGCGACTACGCCCTCGATCCCGGTGCGCTGCACATTTGGCCGCGCGGTGCGTCCATGATGATCGCGCTGCCCAATCTCGACCACAGCTTCACCGCGACCCTGTTTTGGCCGCGTTCGGGGCCGGGATCCTTCGAGGACATCGATACGCCGGACAAGGCGCGACGCTATTTCGATGACAACTATCCCGATGCCTCTGAGCTCATGCCCGACCTTGAGGAGGACTACGCCCTCAATCCCATCGGCTCCCTCCTCACCGTCCGCTGCTCACCGTGGAATGCCGGTCGCGTCGGTCTCATCGGTGATGCCGCACATGCCATCTGCCCGTTCTACGGCCAGGGTGCCAACGCCGGATTCGAAGACTGCAGCGAGCTGATCCGGCAGTGGGAGGTGCACCTGGGCAACTGGGCACCCGCCCTGGCCGCCTACGCCGCGATCCGCAAGCCGCAGGGGGATGCCATCGCCGATCTCGCCCTGCACAACTTCATCGAGATGCGCGATGGGGTGACCTCTCCGACGTACCGGGTGACCCACCGCACCGAACAACTCCTGCATCGCGTGCTGGGCGACCGCTACAAGACGCGCTACGAGATGGTGTCCTTCAGCACCACGCCCTACGCCGAGATCGAGCCGACGGTCAAGAAGCAGCGCACCGTGGCCAGTCTCGCGGCGGCCGCCGGGGTCGCCGCGCTCGCGGCTGTCGGACTCGCATCCCGACGCAGATAGGCGATCGTCAGGTGACGGCGTCGGGGTCGAAGGAGTAGCCGAATCCCTTGCGGGTGACGATGCACTCCCCGATGCCCGTCGGTGCGAGCAGCATGCGCAGCCGTCGGACGTATTCCGTCACCGAGCCCTCCGTCCGCCACGCGGATCCCCAGACAGCACGCAGGAGTGCGTCGCGACTGAAGACCACTCCCGGATGCGCGGCGAGATGGTGCAGCAGGGTGAACTCCCGAGCGGACAGGCGCACCGGGCTCTCATCGACGTAGACCGTGCGCCGCGCCGAGTCGATGCGCAGGCGACCACATGCCAGATCTGCGAGGTCAGCGGCCGGCGCCGCCTGACGGGCGAGGGCACGCGGATCCACGATGACGACGTCGTATCGCACCGCCTCCGCCGGGAGGCGACCCGTCACATCGTCCTGCTCACCGGCCTCGACGAGGTAGCCGGCCGTCTGCAGGGCATCGACGACTCCGCTCAGATGGGCACTGGCCGCGCCATTGCGCAGCACGAGCACCCTGGTGCGCAAATCCAGCCCGGTGACCTCGGTCACCGACTCCGTGATTGCCATCGGATCCCCCCGAATCCACGATCCCCCCGGGGTCCTGGGCCACAGCCCACCGGTCCCGGCACCTCCCCCGTGGCGGTGCAGTCACATCGTGGCACACCGGATGCCCACCCGTAGGGTCAGAGGCCAAGTTCGGTGCGCGCCGCGTCAAAGGCGGCGGCGGGATCGGTCACCTCGAGCAGGATGGAGCGCATGCCCACGGCGTTTCCGCCGTCGACGTACGCCGGATTGTCGTCAATGAAGACGATCTCGTGTGGCGGCAGGTGCAGTGCCTCGGCACTGATGAGGTACGGGCGCGGATCGGGCTTGCGGATGCCGAGCTCACTGGAGTCGACGAGGACGGGGAAGTCGCGGAACCACGATTGCGCCTCGACCCACTCCCTGCCCTGGAAGTCCATGAGCTCATTGGTGAGGATGCCCAGGGCAATCCCGGCGACCTTGCATTCCTCGACGAGCGCGAGGGCCTCGGGTCGCACCGCCTCGACACCGGGCTGCTGGAACATCGCGCGCATGAGGTGGGGATGGCCGTCCAGGGGCGCACCATTGGCGACGGCGGTGTCGGCGAAGGTGAGCCAGTAGTCACGCTCGGTGATCTCCCCCGCCCGATAGCGCTGCCACAGGTCATCCGGGGCCGTCCACTCGAGTGGGCCGCGCCCGACCACCGTGCCCGCGGGCAGACCCCGCAGGCGCTCATAGTCATCGGCGATCTCCCACGCGGACTTAAAGAGGACGACACCGACGTCGAGGAGGAGTGCCTGGGCGGGGGCCATGGCCCCATCCTGCCGCGAGCGCACACATCGCACGACCAGATCACCCCGCCGAGCGGAACACCCGGACCCGCGCTGCCTAGACCCGCAGTGCCTCCAGCGCGGCAATGACGTCGAGCGTGTCGGGATTGGCGAGGGCGTCCCGATTGCGCACGGGCCGATCGTTGACGATGTTGGCGACGGCAATCTCGGCAAGTTTGCCGGTGAGTGTGCGCGGCAGGTCGTCCACGCGGGCGATGACCGCCGGGACATGTCGCGGGGAGCCGCGCTCGCGCAGCACCCGGCGGATGCGGTCGCGCATATCACCGTCGAGTTCGGCTCCCGATGCCAGGACGACGAGGAGCACCATGCGGGTGTCGTCCTGCCACACCTGCGCAAATGCGAGTGCATCGACCACCTCGGGCACATGCTCGAGGGAGGCGTAGACCTCACCCGTCCCGATGCGCACGCCCCCGACGTTGAGGGTGGCATCGGATCGGCCGTGGATGATGAAGCCGCCGCTGGCGGTCCGCGAGGTGAGATCACCGTGGGTCCACACGCCGGGGTAGTGCGCAAAATAGGTCTCGTGCAGCAGGGAGCCATCCGTATCCCCCCAGATGCCGACCGGGACCGTCGGGAAGGTGTTTCGGCAGATGAGTTCCCCCGGGGTCGCATCCGCAGTGGGTACGCCGTCGGCGTCGTACACGTCGACATCCATGCCGAGGGCCGCGCGGGGCAACTCCCCCGCCCACACCGGCAGTGTCGGCGATCCAGCCAGGAAACAGCCCACGAGGTCGGTGCCCCCCGAGATCGGCTGCGGCATGACATCGGGCCCCAACTCATCCACGAGCCACCGAGCGGTCGCCTCCGTGTGGGGTGACCCGGTCACGAGCACCATGCGCAGGCGATCGAGGGCACGGCCCCCGCGCAGGGACAGCCCCTCGGTGCGCGCGGCGTCCAGCAGGCGCGCCCCCAGACCGAGATGGGTCAGATCCGCGACGTCAACGAGGTCAAAGAGCGCATCCGTCGTCGGATAGGTAGGCGCCCCGTCGTGCAGCACGAGTGTCGCGCCCGTGGCCAGCACGGAGATGGCCCAGTTCCACATCATCCAGCCGGTGGTCGTGAAGAAGCAGACGCGGTCACCGGGCCCGAAGTCACCGTGCAGCCCAGCCTCGACGAGATGCTTGACCAGCACCCCGCCGGCGCGGTGGACAAGGCACTTGGGTGTGCCGGTGGTGCCGGAGGAGAAGAGGACATACGCCGGATCGTCAAAACGTAGGGGCGCGGTCTCCAACTCCACCCCGCGATGGCGACGCTGGGCATCCGACAAGAGATCGACCTGGAGGAGTCGGTTACTGCCGGCGACGCATAGGGCGGCGATGCGCGCGACATCGACCACATCCGGGTCGATCGGGCTGTTGACGTCATCGGCTCCGGGCACGATCATGAGCGCGCGCACGGTCGGCAACTCGCGGACCAACTCCACGAGATGGTCCCGTCGGTCGTAGCGGCGTCCCGCCCACCGGTAGGACGTCGTACCCACGAGCACCCTGGGGTCGAGTTGACCGAAGCGGTCCACGATCGCGGGGACACCAAACTCCGGTGCCGCACTCGACACGATGGCGCCGATGGCCAAGCCCGCGAGCGTGACCACCAGGGCATCGATCCCCACCGGCAGCACCAGGGCGATGCGATCACCGGGGGTGACTCCGCGGGCACGCAGTGCGGCCGCTGTGGCCGCCACGCGCTCCACCAACTCCGCATGGGTCAGGGAGGCGATCACTGCGAGGCCGTCGCCGACCTCTGCTGTTTGGACCACGATCGGCAAGCCAACGTCATCCCGCTCGGGCACGGGTCGCAGGTAGGTGTCGACGATATTCAAGGATGCGCCGGGGAAGAACACCGCCTGCGGCAGCGTCGCCGGTGCCGCAGCATGCTCCCCGCGCTCACCAATGACGCCGAAGTAGTCCCATACTGCGGACCAAAATGCATCGGGATCGGCGATCGACCAGGCGTGGAGGTCGTCGTAGGCCGATAGATCGCGACCGCTGCGCTCCCCGGCAACGCGCGCGAAGTCGGCCATCCGGGTCGATCGGCCGGTGGGGACATGCACGGGATCGGACATGAGCGCATCCTGTCACCGCGAGCCCCGGTTCGGCGTACGGTGGGCCCCCGACCGACATGTGGGAGGAGGTGGATCGTGGATTCGAGCATGCCGATCGATCCCGGTGCCGTGACCACGCGGGTCACGACCATGAGTGCCCAGGACTCGCTCTGGCTGACGATGGATCGGCCCAACAACCTCATGGTCATCGACGGCGTCATGCTCTGCACCGCACCCCCGTCCTGGGATGCCGTTGTGGAGGCGACCACCACCCGCCTGCTGGATCGCTTCCCCGTCTTTGGTTGTCGCGCCCTGCACGGTGAGGAGGGCTGGGTGTGGCAGCCCGACGCCGACTTCCACCTCGACCGCCACCTGCGTCGGGTCACGCTGCCCGGTGCCGCTGGGATGGCCGAGCTTGAGCAGTACGTCGCCGAGCAGCGCTCACGTCCACTGGATCGGGATCGCCCCCTGTGGGATCTGACCCTCGTCGATGATGTGGTCCTCGACGATGGTCGCGTCGGCGCCGCCTTTGTGGCTCGCTTCCATCACGCGATCGCGGATGGCGTGCGCCTGACCCAGGTGATGCTCAGCCTGTGCGATACCGCCGATCCACACGTCACGGCCATGGTGGCTCGGACGCGCGGTGAGAGTGGCCCGCGTGCCATCGCGACCGGGGTGGTCAGCGCGGTGACCGAGGCGATCGCCGATAGTGCCCGCGCACTCGCCCGGGGAGCCGCGTCGATCACGCGAGATGCTCGCGGCGCCTGGGACTCCGGCTGGGATATCAGCGGTGACGTCCTGCGCAGTCCGGGGCGACTGGTCGACGCCTTCGAGGCGTGGGGTCTGGACAATCGCCTCGCCAACACGACCGCATCCGTAGCCAAACTTGCCCTGCGCGGACCCTCGGTCCGCACGGTGTGGAGCGGCACCCCCGGGACGCGCAAAAGCGTGGCGTGGTCTCCGCTGCTCTCCCTGGATGACGTGAAGTCCGTCGGCCACCGATACGGAGCCAGCGTCAACGACGTACTCCTCACCGCCGTGGCCGGTGGCATGCGTCGCTATCTACGCGCTCGCGGGGATGACGTCGTCGACGAGGTCGAGTGGATGGTGCCGGTCAATCTCGTGCCGATCGCGGATAATCTCCCCGAGGATCTGGGCAACTTCTTTGCCCTGGTCATGGCCGTGCTCCCGCTGGAGCCGCCTGACGCCGTCACGCGACTGGAAGTGACGGCATCGCGCATGAGTCGGATCAAGCGATCGGATGAGCCGATCCTCACCTTCGGGGTGCAGCGCGGAATCTCCACGGCGCCGCTGCGGGTCAGCACCGCGCTGACCAATTTCTTTGCCAACAAGGCGGTGGGCGTCCTGACCAACGTGCCGGGGCCGCGAGCACCGCTGACCTTCGCGGGCGCCCCGGTGCACCAGGTGATCGGCTTTGCCCCCTCATCGGGTGATCAGCCGATGACCTGCACGATCTTCTCCTACGCCGGGACGGTCACCATCGGCTTTGCCACCGACACCGATCTGGTGCCCGATCCTCGCGAGCTGGTCGAGGGCACCCTCGCCGAACTCGCCTCCCTCATTGACGCGGCGCACCCCGACCGTGGCGAGCCCCGATAGCCATGGCGCCTAGGAGATATCCGGATATGGCAGGGTCCATCTCATGAACGAAGAGACGTATACGCAGTCGATGCTGGTCGTCGCCCAGGTCTTCGAGGTCATCGCGGCGGCCGTCCTGATGGTGGGGCTCATCTTCGCGACGATCACATCGCTGCGACTGTGGGCGCGCACGCGCAGTGGTGTCGCGGCGTACAAACTCATGCGGCAGACCTTCGGGGGTGTGGTGCTGTTGAGCTTGGAGATCCTGGTCGCCGGGGATCTCATCCGCACTGTCGCGGTGGCACCGACACTGGACAATGTCATCGTCTTGGGACTGATCGTGCTGATCCGCACCTTCCTGTCCTTCTCCCTCGAGATCGAGATCGACGGAGTGCCACCCTGGCGCAAGGCCACGGTGAGCGGTGCGACCGTCATCGCCCAGGCGCAAAAGCGCGGCGGTGCCGTGCCCGACGCCGACATCGTCTAGCCCGCGGCTGCAGCATCCAGACGGGCAGCCCGTCGGCGCGCATTGCGCTGCGACGGTGACTGACGCCCCAGGACCGCACCCATCGCCCCCAGCAGGGCCCCGACCGCCGGCTTGGTCACGGCCAGCGGGATGGACGGGAGCCCGAGCAGGTGTCGATAGTGCGCCGGCAGGGTCGACGCCGCACCCGCGAGGAGCACGCTGTACGGCGGCCGCGCGGGCAGGGGCAGGGGTGCCTGACGGATGAAGCGCACGGTCCGCTGACTGGCGTCGGAGCGGCGCAGCACCGGCTCAAAGTCAGCGAGTTGCTGCTCGAGCTCAGCGACGGAACGGGGCGGATCGGTCACTCCAACCAACTCACCGGCCAGGGCCCACTCGCGCACATAGGCATCCTCGCCCCCGGGGATGGGCCCGCCCCACACCCGATGCGTGGCGAGGAAGGAGTCGGTGAAGGCGACGTGCACCCAGCGCAGGAGATCGGGATCCATGGCGGAGTAGGGGCGCATGTGACCGTCGTCGTTGTAGTCACCCTTCACGCGACGATGTAGTCCGCGGACGCGAGCGCATTCGCGATCCGCCTGCGCCTGGTCGCCGAAGGTGACGACGGTGAGCCACTGCGTGGTGCCCGCAAGCCGGCCGAGGGCATCGTCTTCGTATCGGGAGTGCTCCTGCACACCCGCGAGGGCGGCCGGGTGCAGGGCCTGGAGGAGCAGCGCCCGGACACCGCCGACGAGTGTGGGCAGCGATCCGTGCACGGCCCACGGGGCTGAGCCGGGGCCGAAGTAGCCCGTGTCGGCACCGTTCTCGAGATCGCGCACCCAGTCGGGCTGCCCGTCGGGGTCACCGGAGACCATCCGGCGGAAGCCGGTGGCGATGAGATCGGCAGCGGCATCGACGGGATTCACCCCCCTAGAGTGCCAAGGTCATCGCGGCGACGCACCTTCGGCGTCGACATCGGGCTCGTGGAGGGCTCGCATCGCGGCTTCGGCCAGGAAGCGCGCGCCTATCCCGATGGCACGCTCATCGATGTCGAAGGTCGAGGCGTGCAGGTCGAGTCTGGGTCGATCACCGGCGTGGGTGCCGAGTCGGGCGTACGCCGCTGCTCCGTGATCGCCGTACCACGCGAAGGTGTCGGCGCCCATGGATCGGGGGGCCTCCACCAGCCCGCGATCCCCCACGACACTGAGCGCTGCGTACTCCAGGACGGCCACGGCGGAGGGTGCATTGACGACGGGTGGCGTGCCGCGCAGGTAGGTGATGTCGACCGCTGCACCCGACCCCGCGAGGAGGTCATGCAGGACCTCGCGCACGACCGACTCCGCGCGGTCCCAGGTGTCCCGATCGGCACAGCGCACGGAGCAGCGCAGGACACCGCTCGCTGGGATGACATTGGCCGCGTCACCGGCGTGGACGGCGCCGAAGACGATGACGACATCATCGGGTGAGTCCAGGCGTCGACGCACCTCGTCGGGGAAGGCCTGGGCGAGATCCGCCATGGTCCGGATGAGGTCGACGGTGAGATGGGGCCGGGCCGTGTGTCCACCGGGCCCCCGGACGGTGATCTCCACACTGTCGGATGCCGCGGTCATCGGTCCGGTGCGCAGGCCGATCTGCCCCAGGTCGATTTTGGGATCACAGTGCAGGCCGAGGATGTACGACGCACCCGTGATCCATCCCTCGCGGATGACATCGATGGCTCCCCCCGGCACGGCCTCCTCGCCCGGCTCAAAGACCAGGCGCACGGTGCCGGGGACCCGCTCAACCTCCGTGAGGGCTCGTACGACGAGTCCGGCTCCCAGCACAATCGCGGTGTGCGCATCGTGACCGCAGGCATGCGCCACACCCTCGCGACGAGATCGATACTCCGTCGTCGTGCCATCGGGCATCGCGAGGGCATCGATATCGGCACGCAGCACCACGAGTGGCCCCGGGGCATTGCCGGGCACATCGCAAATCACACCGGTGCCGATCTCCAACGTCTGCGGATGCAGGCCGGTGACCTGGAGCCGCTCCGCGATGGCCTGGGTGGTCGCGTGCTCGGCGTACGACAGTTCAGGCTGGGCATGCAGGCGGCGGCGGAAGGCAACGAGCTCGTGCTCCCGGGCATGGGTGAGGGAGGTGATGGCATCGCTCACGTGCCCGCAGCCCCCTCCGCGCGCACGGACTCATCGAATTCACCGCGCAGGTGGCTGACCACCTCGGGCAGGCTCCCGGTGTCGGCCATGACGCGTCGCTGACGGATATAACTGGGTCCCTCGGCGGTGATGCGGAGCAGATCCGCCAACTCATCGGCGCAGTCCAACTCCTGGGCGAGGGGGTGGAGGCGATCGACGAGCTCATCGACGACCTCGCGTAGCGGTCGGGTGTGGCCGGTGTCCTCCACGACGAGGTCGGCCTCGACGCCCCAGCGCGCAGCGCGCCACTTGTTTTCCCTGCGGATCCACTCACGCGGCACCGTGGGCGTCTCGCCGTGATCGACGCTGCGATCGATCTCGGTCACCAGACACTGCGCGAGCGCCGCAAGCGCGGAGATCTCCCACAGGGTCGGCATCGCGTCACACATGCGCAGTTCGACCGTGCCGAAGCCCGGGTGCGGCCGGATATCCCACCAGACTTCCCGGACCGTCTCGACCGCACCCGCCTCGATCAACGTGTCAAGGAAGACGTTGAACTCCGCCCAGTCGTGCAGATGGGGTGGCAGTCCGGTCGTCGGCATTGCTTCGAAGATCTTTGTGCGCGTCGACGCCAAACCCGTGTCCTGCCCATTCCAGTAGGGACTGGATGCGGACAGCGCCAGGAAGATGGGCAGGGAGCCCGACAGCGAGTTCACCGTCGCGATGGCCTTGTCACCCGACCGGACTCCGACGTGGACATGCACCCCGTGGGTGGTGAGGCGGCGCGCGGGCCATCCGATCGTGTCGACGAGTCGCTGATAGCGCTCACCCTCGGAGATGGTCAGCGCCTGCCACGGCGTAAAGGGATGCAGGCCCGCTCCGATGACGGCGGCATCGGATGCGGACGCCGCGATCTGCACCTCACGCATCGACCCGGCCAGGTCCTGGCGTGCCTGCGCAACCGTCGTACACACGCCCGTGATCACCTCGACGGTGCATTCGAAGAGTTCCTTCTTGATCCTCGGGTGCTCCTCACCCTCGTGACCGTGTCCCACCCGCGCGAGGACCTCGGGTGCCACGCAGGCGAGTGCACCGGAATCGCGATCGACCAGGGCGAACTCGACCTCGACACCGAGACTGGGCCCGGCGGATGCTTGGAAGTCGACCACGTGGCCAGGCTAGACGCCGCCGGATAGCGTGCGGGGCGTGTCAGGTGAGATTCCCCATCAATCCACCGGGCGACCGGGCAGTGCCGCGGTCGCGGCAGGCTCTGGCGCGACTCGGGATGCGGCGGTGGCCATGCTGCGCCACGGCGGCACCGCGATCGATGCCGTCGTCGCCGGCGCCTTCGCCGCCACCGTGGCGGAGCCGACCCTCGCGAGTCTCGGGGGTGGTGGCTTCTGTCTGGTGGCCGAGCCTGACGGCGCGCCCCGCATCATCGACTTTTTTGTGAATGTGCCCGGACTCGGTGGCGATGGTCGCATCCCGCACATGGAGTCGCTCTGCGTGACCTTTGGCGACCACGCCGTGCAGGACTTCGAGGTGGGCTGGGGCAGTGTTGCCGTGCCGGGTGCGCTCGAGGGGCTGCTGGCCCTGCATGCGCGCGGTGGGCGACTACCCCTCGCCGACATCCTCGCGCCGGCGATCACGGCGGCACGCGAGGGCATCCACCTTGACGATGTCCAGGTGCGATTCATCCGGGTGATCGGGCCGATCCTCACCCTGACCCCGGAGTCGGCCGCACTCTTCACACCCCCGCTGGAGGGTCAGGCCTTCCGCAATCCGGCGTATGCGGATGTCCTCACGCGTATCGCTGCGGGACCCCTGCCGACCAGCGCGTACGCCGACCCACTCGTTGCGGCTGTCCAGGCGGGCGGCGGACTCCTGACCCACGAGGATCTGCGGGCCTACCGAGTGGTGGAGCGCCGCCCCGTCGGGGGCCGCCGAGGGACCTCCTCGCTGTGGACCAATCCCCCACCCGCCTTTGGCGGTGCGATCGTGCTCGAGACACTCGGGCTCGTCCCCGAGGTCGCCAATCCGTGGCCCGCGCTTGCGGATGCGCTGGTCCAGTCGACGCATCGACATCGCGGTGGGGTGCGGCGCGGTACGACGCACCTGTCGGTCATCGATGCCGAGGGGCGCGTCGCGGCATTGTCGATGTCGAACGGGTCCAACTCCGGCACCGTCGTGCACGGTGTCACGCTCAACAACATGCTGGGCGAAGCAGACCTGAACCCGGGAGGCTGGCATGCCCTGGACGCCGGAACGCGTCTGCGCTCGATGATGGCGCCCACCCTCGTGATCGACGATGACGGCACCCGCACGGTGCTGGGCACCGGAGGCAGTGAGCGCATCCGTTCGGCACTGGTCCAGACACTGGTGCGCACTCTGGATCACGGTGACGATCTCGCGAGCGCCGTGGCCGCACCGCGCCTGCACGCCACCGAGACACTCATCGACGTCGAGCCCGGCCTGCGGCCTGAGGATTCGACCTGGACATGGCGCGAGGGCCATCCCCCGGTGCGGGAATGGCCCTCGCGCGACCTCTACTTCGGTGGGGTGCACGCCGTACGACGTGACCCCGATGGCCGGGTCACCGCGGTCGGTGATCATCGCCGCGGGGGCGCGACCGCGATCGTGTGACGCCGATCGGAGTCCCGGCCTAACTCTCCTGGGCGTCGAGCACGAGCGTGACCTCGCGCACTTGGCCGTCACGCTCCACGGTGAGGGTGACCTGCTCACCCGGTGCGAGTGAGCGCACATCGACGATGAGATCGGTGGAGTTCACGACCAGGGCGCCGTTGAGTTGAGTGATGACATCACCCTCGCGCAGTCCGGCCGCGGCGGCGGGGCCACCATCGGTGACACCGGCGACGCGAGCGCCGGGCCCGGAGAAGCCCCTGTCGAGGCTAACGCCGATGATCGGCGTCTCCGACGTACCCGTCGCGATGATCTCTGATGCGATGCGTGACGCGGTGTCGATCGGGATCGCGAAGCCGAGGCCGATACTGCCGGGCTGGCCGCCCTGCCCGACGCCGAGTGATGCAATCGCGGAGTTGATGCCGATGACGGCGCCGTTGCCGTCGACCAAGGGTCCGCCGGAGTTGCCGGGATTGATGGCCGCATCGGTCTGGATGGCATTGATGAAGGCCAACTCGCCCTGCCCTCCGGCGGTGACCGGGCGGTTGAGTGCGCTGACGATGCCGGAGGTGACGGTGCCCTGGAGGCCCAGCGGTGAGCCCAGGGCGATCGCGGTGTCCCCGACCTGAAGGGCTCCGGAGGAACCGAGGGTCACGGCGGGCAGGTCTGTCTCATCCACCTTGATGACGGCGAGGTCATAACCCGGGTTGTCACCGATGAGGCGCGCGCTGCTCGTTCGACCGTCGTTGAAGGTCACGGTGATGTCGCTGCCATTCGCCGTGACGTGGTTGTTGGTCAGGATGTAGCCGTCCTCGCGGATGATGAATCCTGATCCCGTGCCGGCGGCGCCGTTGCCCGCCACATTGACCTGGACCACCGAGGGCTGCAGTGCGGCAGCCACGGCCGCGATGCTGCCACCCGCGGGAGGACTGATGGGCTCGCCGGTCGCGCCAATGGGCACGCTCACCACGGAGGTGACCGCATCGGGCTGGCTGAGTCGAGCAGCGGTGAAGCCCACCGCACCACCGATGGATCCGGCGACGAGTGCGGTTAGCGCCAAGCCCACGGACGCGAGCGCAAGGGTGCCCCCTCGGCCCGACCGCGGCTGCGGCTGCGCGGGCATCGCGGTGGTCGGCTGGGGTGTCCTGTACGCCGCATAGGGATCTGCAGCGTAGGGATCGACCGCGTACGGATCGGTGTAGCTGTAGCCGGGCTGGCGGTAGGCGGCATACGGATCGGTCGCACCCACATTGGGTGCGTACGGATCGCGTTCCGGATTGGTCTCGGTCACGTCACTCCTCCAGGTCCCGGGCCATTCGGCCCACACGCTGTGGGCCACCGGCCCTTCGCTCCTCCTAGGGTGACGCCTCGGCGGGCCTCAATGTTCCCTGAGTGCGTGATTCCGAGCAGGTCCTTACCTGATCTTGACACTGGGTGCTCCCAACCGCGCGCCCGCGTGGTCATCAAGACCGGTCACGGCTCTCGACATACCAGGCGGGCAGGGCGCGGTCAGAGATAGCGGGAGAAGATCGCGTCGATCTCATCGCGATGTGAGGGCGACATCGCCCGCGCACGCTCGCGATCCCAGGTGCGACGGATGCTGGTGGGATGACTGGCGGGCCGGGGCCGTAGCCAGGACATAATGTTTTTCACGGTGTCTCCTTGTTCGCCTTGTGGGCAACGGTGTTATTGATCCGGTAGGACCACGTCTATCGTCGCCTACTCCCACGTCCCTGTCATGTCGTAGACATGTCGCGGACGTGACACACACCTATGAAAATTCGCAGAGTTCGCCTGCAATGACGTGGCGGTCGGCAATGTCCCCCTAGGCCACCCTTCCGGCGCCATCCGATGTGACGTGCGCCATAGTGGATGCGTGGCAGATGACTCGGCCATGCGCGATCAGGCAGAAGCAATGCTTGCTGACGCGCGTGCACGCGCCCAGGCTGCGCAGGCTCAGGGGCAGCCCTATTCGGTGGCCCTCGCTCGCACCATCGCCGCGCAAGCCCTCGTGATGCTCGATCGGCCCGCTGAGGCCCTCACCGACATCGATGCCGCACTCGACTACGTCACGATGTTGCGTGATGACGGAGAGCATGAGCGGCTGCGCCTGATTCATCGTGGGTCCCTGTCCCTGCCCATTGCCGGTGAGGATCTGGGTGACCTCGATGCCCTGGAGGCGTGGGCACGGGTCGGTCGTGCGGCGGCGCTGACCCGATTGCACCGGTGGAGTGAGGCCCGGGTGGCGGTCGATGAGGCTCGCCCCCTGGTGCGTGGCTTCAGCCGACGCCATCTACGCCGCAATCTGGATGCCCTCGCCGACGAGGTTGCCCGCGCTGATGGCGCGGGCGCTGAGGCCCTCGGTGCCATCGACCGCAGCCTGCGCGACCCCGAGATGCCCGAGGAGCAGCGTCGTGCGGCGCGCTATGAGCGCGCCGCCCATCTCGTGGACGAGGGTCGCTATGACGAGGCGACCCGGGAAGCGCTCATGGTCATCCGCGATGCCGAAGACGATCCCAGTCTGACCGCGCGGGCACGTCAGGTGCTCGGTGCCGCACTCGCCGCCCAGGGCCTCGACGACGATGCCGATGCGACATTGCGCGCCGCCTTCGACGGCTTCCGTGATACGCACGATCACCCGGCTGTCCTCATGGCGGCCCCGGGTTTGGCCTGGCGCCTGACCGAGCGCAGCAGGATCGATGATGCGGTTGCGGTGCTTGATCAGGCGCTCCTGTCCGCGCGAGCCATCAATGAGCGCGGCAGTGAGGCCGATCTGCTCGGAGCGCGGGGCACGGCCTATGACCTCGCCGGTGACACGATGCAGGCCGTCGACTCCTTTGCCGACGCCATCCGCGTGGCCGAGTCCATCCCAGACGCCGTGCGCGCAGCAGATGCCCGTCACGGCGAGGCCATTGTCCGCGGACGCACCGGTGATCCGCACGAGGCGGTGGAAGCACTCGCCCTGCTCGACGAAGCGGCCGCGACCTACACCCGGGAGGGACTGCCCGAGCGAGCCGCGGAGTGCACCCATGAAGCGGCGGCTCTGCTGGGCAATCTGGGCTCCTTCGAGTCGGCCCGCCAGCGCTACATCACCGCGCGCGATGCCTATGCGGCGATCCCGGAGATCCTGCGCGCGGACGATCCCGATGCCATCACCGACTGCGCCTTCAATCTCCGGGTCATCGACTCCATCCTGCGGGGAGACACCGCTCCCACAGCGATCCCCCCGGATGCTTTTGGCACCGGCGGACACCGCATGCAGCATGCCCCTCCGGGCAGCCAGGAGTGATCATCGACGACCCTCGCGTGGCTGCCACCGCACTCCTGGATGGGGCGCTGGTCGTCCTACCGACCGAGACGGTTTATGGCCTGGCCGGTCGCGCTGATGATGCGGAGGCCATCGCGCGCATCTATGCCGTGAAGGGCCGGCCCTCCCAGCATCCGGTGATCGTCCACGTGGCGGATGCCGATGCAGCACTGGACACCACCGGCCCCAACGCATGGGTGAGCAGCGTGCCCGACTATGCACGCGACCTAGCGAGCGGTGTGTGGCCCGGCCCACTCACCCTCGTCCTGGCGCGATCACCGCGCGCGGGGGATGACATCACGGGGGGTCAGGACACGGTGGCCCTGCGGGTCCCCGCCCATCCGATCGCCCGCTCCGTCATCGGCGCGATGGACGATCTCGATCCGGCCGGTGCACCCCACGGGGTGGCAGCGCCCAGCGCCAACGTCTTTGGCCACGTGAGTCCGACGACTCTCGCCCACGCACTCGATGATCTCAGCGCACGTCTGACCGCAGATGACGTCGCGATGGACGGCGGCCCCTGCACCATCGGCGTCGAATCCACCATCGTGGATTGCACGGGTCCGCAGCCGCGCGTGCTACGACCCGGCGGCATCAGCACCGCGCAGATCGAGCTCATCACGGGCCTGGCCACCCTCGAGCCGGGCACCTCCGGGATCCGGGTCCCCGGAGCCCTGCCCACGCACTACGCACCCGCGGCGACCGTGACCCTCGTCCACGATGAGGCATCCCTCCTCGCCGACATTGAGGCCGCGATCGCGGATGGGCATGATCCGCAGTGCATCGGTGTCATCGGTCGTGTCGGCGTCACCACTCCGGCGGGTGTTGAGCTGCTGCTCGTGGTGGCCAATGATGAGGACTACGCGCGCGGCCTCTACGACGCCCTGCGGCGGGCAGACACCCTGGGCATCACCCTCATCGTGGCGATCCTCCCGGGGCCGGACGCGCACGGCATCGCTGAAGCCATCGCGGATCGCCTGCACCGGGCCGCGACCTGATATGACCGGTCAACGCACCTAGTGTCTTCACCACCTGTCAACGAATGGAGCGGACATGTGGAAGCGCGCGATCGCGGGGCTCGGCGCCCTGGCGTTGGCTGTTGCCGTGACCCCGGCCCGGGGGTCACCGTCGGCTCCTACACGCGCATGGAGGTCGACCTCGAGGCTGCGCCCGGCGCGACCACCCGGCCACGGGATCCGGCCACCCTCACCAGGAACCACGTGACCTACAACCTGGCGCTGAACACCTCCGACGGCAGCACCACGGCATCGGTCCAGATGCGCTACAGCGGGTTGTGCAAGGTGACCGCGGTCTTTGTGCCACAGCCGTGGGTGGGCAGCACCGGCACGGATCAGCCACTCCGGGTCAGCGCCAAGAAGGCGCTGCGATTGGCGCAGGAGTACCGCGTCAAGAACGACCTCCCGCGTAGCGAGCCACTGGTCATGATGAACCTCATGCAGTCGACCACCGCACCGCCGGACTTCGGCAAACTCCGCTGGTACGTCAATTATCAGACGAGCACGGGTGGCCTCACGATTCTCGCCGTGTACATGAACGGCACGGTGTCGCAGACTGGATAGACCATCGTGGTACGGCGTTAACGACGGAGGGCTCGCCGCGGCGGGCCCTCAGTCGTATCCGAGCTCGTGCAAACGGTCGTCGTCTATCCCGAAGTGGTGCGCGATCTCGTGAACAACCGTGATCGTCACCTCGTCCACGACCTCGTCGTAGGACTCACACATGCGCAGGGTGGGATTGCGGTAGATGGTGATCCGGTCAGGCAGGGCACCCGCATAGGTGCCGTCCCGCTCGGTCAGCGCGATGCCCTCGTAGAGGCCCAGCAGGTCCGGATCCTCTGGAGGCCCATCGGCTTCGATGACGAAGACGACATTGTCGATGAGCCGCGCCAACGGCAATGGCACCGCCTCGAGTGCTTGCGCGACGAGCTCTTCGAAGTGGACGGGCGAGACCTCAATCACGCCCCCATTGTGCGGGAAGCGCTCAACCGCTGAAGGCGGCCCTGAGCGCAGCGGTCGCTTCACGCACACATCCCGAATCCGAGGCGGGGCGTGTCCGCGCGGCGGATCCACCGGAGAAGCCCACGAGCGCCGGGAAGCCGAGCACGTCGGTGAGCGAGTAGAACTCGGTCCACCTCAGTGACGCGGGGGTGCCCGCTGGAGCACCGGGCGCACCTCCGCCGACGATGCCGTTGACCTGATGGTCGCCCCACCACTGATCGTCGTAACGCAACACGACCTTTTCGAGGTTGCCGGTCACGATCTGACGCAGCGCGGCGCGCACGCCGCCGGTCATGTCCGGAAGCTTGGGCCGACCGGCACGCACGAGCGCGAGGGGGGCAGCGACGACGGCGATATCGGCGGTCACGCGCGCACCTGATTGCAGCGCTACCTCGACGCGCGGCCCGCGCGCGCTGACGGACTCAACCGCCGTGGCCAGGCGCACATCGCTGCCAGCCAAGAGATCGTCGACGATCATCACGTAGCCGCCAGCCACCATCGCGTCTCCCCCGCGGTAGTCGGCACCTTCCTGGGTGGCGCGCACGCCGAGTCGGCGCGGATCGACGCCGTATTCCTGGGTGATCTCCACCGCCTCAGCCCATCCGTCGAACCGACTGGCCGACCACCCCTGAGACGCCAGCCATGCGCCGACCGACGTGTCCACGGGCGGCCAGGCCCGTTCAAGCCGCCCGATGAGCCCCTCAAGGGTGCTGGCACGCGACTCGGCTGCAGTGGAGCGGCGCCCGGTGACCGTGTCGCGGGCGATCGCATCCTCGTAGTCGGTCGGCACCAACGAGAGTCCGGACTCCCGCGCCAACGGCACCAGGGGATTGCCGCGAAGTGCATGGATCCAGGCGGCACCCAGCTCGACGGGTGCACCCCATGCCTCATCACTCCAGATCCGACCACCGACGCGATCGCGCGCCTCGAGCACCGTCACGTCGACGCCGGCGGCGCGCAGGTCACGCGCTGCCGCCGCACCGGCCATGCCCGCGCCGATCACGATGGCGGTCCGCGCGTTGACGCGATTGAGTAGGCGCCTCACCGCATGGCGTCCGGAGAGATAGGCACCGGTCGTGGTGGCGGGGAACTGCGTGCTGGCGTACTCCCCTGCGAGCGCGATGCGTCCACCGATGATCGCGTCGGCGAGGGTACGTCGCACCGCGGGCGAGACGCCGACCGGCAGAGCGGAGTAGGAGCCGCGCGACCACGGATCGGTATCCCAACGCGTGACCAGCGAGTCGGTGGGGGCGGGGATTGACCGGCGCGCCGACGCGGTCGCGGGACCCGGGCGCAGCACGAGCGGTGCAGTCGCGAGGCCGAGTCCAGCGGCGAGGAAACCCCGGCGATCCATGCCGTCAGGCTGCCATACGGTGCGGTCTCGATGCCGACTACGGGGCGGGGAAGACGAGCGTGGCCGGGCCGAGGGCGCCGGTGACGCGCAGGGTGGCCATGGCGCCGGAGTCGTCGGCGTTCCACGAACCCGAGATCGTGCGCACGCCGCTCGCGCCGGGGACGCGCAGATCGACCGCGACGTTGCCGGTGGTGCGATCCCAGGTAAAGGAGCCGCTCACCGGCAGGTCGCGCACGAGCTTGACGCCCGTGAGTGTGAATCGCACGCGCGCATGACCCGCGTAGCGCCACTCTCCGCCGCGCAGCCCATAGCCGGTGTCGGAGTAGCCCTGCCACCAGCGATCGATGAGGTCGGCTGCGGTGTTGGCTGCCGTCACCGTCACGCGCGCGACCGTGTCGTCGGCAAGGCCTGAAGGCAGATGCACGCCCGCAAGTTCGCGCGGGTAGGTGCCGACCGCACGGATGATAGGAGCGGTGGCCGCGCACTCCTCCAGGGACGTCGGCAAGTCGAGTCCGCCGGTCCGGATGACGTGGCGCACCAGGCGCGGTCCGCAGCTGTCCGGTCGCGCGCCGCCCACGACGTGCAGGCCGTTGGCCACCACGATGTGGCGCGAGCGCGGGAAGTGCTCGGTGACCAGTTCGCCCTCGGCCGCGGTCGTGATCGTGTCGAGTTCGCCTGACAGTACGAGCGTGGGCACGGCCGGATAGCGGCCACTCGGGGGCTTCGGCGGGCCGAAGCTCACCCCCTTCGGGGGTTTCGGCCATTCCCGGCACATGCCGAAGGACGTCCAGCCCGAGCGCTTGTATTCGGCGATGGTGAAGGGTGCGTAGAGGCCGGGGTCGGTGCGTTCCTTGCGTGCGAAAGCGTCCCGGTACTGCTCCTTGCGCACACCGTCGGAGCTGCGGAGGTCGAAGAGTTGCGGGTAGTCGTGGCAGGAGACGGCCGCCTCGGCGCCGCTGCTGTATGCGCGCGGATTGCTCGAGGTGTCGCCGGTCCACCAGTACTCCGCGAAGAGCCGGCCGAATGGCCGGGCGTCGCCGGCGAGCGCCGCGCGCACCGCGGCGGTGAACTCGCGATACGTCGGCGAGAGATAGGTCGCGTTGTAGGCGACGGTGGCCACCGCCTCGGGGTCGAGGACGACGTTGTGCCAGCGACCGTCGCCGCCGGGCGCGCGCACACTCATCGGCTTGGTGCGCAAACGGTCGAGCAGCGACTCCAGCAGTGGGAGCGGGAGGCCGTCGGCACCGGAGCACAGCGCGCTGCGCGCACACACGGCCGTAAAGGCACGTCGCAGCGCGGGTCCCTGGGTGGGGTACCACGCGGACTCGCCGTAGGTCGGGTAGGCGCCGTCAAGGATCAGCGTGCGCAGCCGGTCACCGTGGCGCCCGGCGAAGACCTGGCCGAAGAACGTGCCGTAGGAGTCGCCGTACATGTCGACCCTGTCGATCTCCAGCGCATCGAGCACGGCGGCGAGGTCATCAGCCGAGGCCTCAGACCCATAGAGGTACGCGCGGTCACCGAGCGAGCGCCCGCACGCGCCGACGGCGCGGACGAAAGACATGGTGCCCTCATCGAGAGCGGGGCAGACGATCACCGCGGTGCGCCCCATGCCGCGTTGGTCGACGAGCAGCATGTCGTGATTGCGCATGAGGTCGCCGTACATCTCGGCGAACCACCCACCCGACCCGGTCGTGCTGTAGCCCGGACCGCCTTCATGCGGCACGAGCGTGCCGATCGAGCGGCCCGACGACGCGGGAATCCACGCGAAGCCAACCTGCAGAGTGCCGGGTACGCGACCCGAGGTGTCCCACGGCCGCGTGATCGATCCGCACCAGGCGTCGCGCATGACGCGGCATGGCGAGAGTTCGACGCTGCCCACGCGCAGAGTCGATGCCTGGGGTGCCTCTGCCGTCGGGCGCGCCATCACCGGTGCCGAGAAGCCCGTGAGCGTGAATGCCATACCGACGACGATCGCAACTCCGAGGGCACGCCGGGTCAAGGCCACGCCCCATGGTGACGCGTGGAGTGAAGCGAGTCCACCGGTCATGGCGGCGAGGCCTGACCAGGTCTCTTTGCTCCAGTCCTTGACCTGGCCCTTCCGTCGAGCGCACACTGAGAGAGCGGTACATCCCGCAGTGAGAGGAGGATTGATGATCGCTCCCATCACCGAGGCCCTCCTGAAGGAGGTCCACCGACAAGGTCCCTGTGCGTGGAAGGCGGCACACCCGGGTGACCACTAGGGGTCGGCATTGAGCCCGGCCCATTGACGCATCAGAAGGGGCCACCTCTCGTGCGGGGTGGCCCCTTCCGCGCGCCCTGGGGAGACCGCCACCCCCGTGGTCCGCAGTGCGGTGGCTCCCCTATGCTTTGCCAGTCTTCGACGCCGGTTCGGAGGCGATGGTCCCCATCGTCTAGCGGCCTAGGACTCCGCCCTTTCAAGGCGGCAGCGCGGGTTCGAATCCCGTTGGGGACACTGGTCTCAGCACCATCGAGGCCCCGTAGCGCAGTTGGTTAGCGCGCCGCCCTGTCACGGCGGAGGTCGCGGGTTCGAGTCCCGTCGGGGTCGCCAGGTCGCCACAAGCGACCAGGGTCGGTTTTCCGACCCGCACGGCCAGGTAGCTCAGTTGGTACGAGCGTCCGACTGAAAATCGGAAGGTCGGCGGTTCGACCCCGCCCCTGGCCACACTCCCAAGGCCACTTCCCGTGAGGGAATCAGACCGCCCCCCAGGACACCATCACAGTCCTGGGGGGCTTCGTCTCTCACGACCTCTCACAAGCGCTGCCGACTAAGCACAAGCACCTTGCGCGTCGCTAATCACTCGCCCTATCGGCTTCCGCATTGACTACCTTCGAATACACCGCAGCGTGGCTTGCGCGAAGGCATGTGCAGGTCGTCGTTGGAGTATCGCGTGCGTGCGACTTCGCCAATTGCGGTGGATTGGGAGAGGAGCGCAGGAATGGGCGAAATGCGCCCATGAGGGATTCCGGGCCAGTTCTGTGATTGTGATCGATTGTCATGCCCTCGTTCTATGGTTTCTCTGAGGGGACCGACCACAACCAGTTTGGGGGGAGCGAATGGGTCTATTCAGAAAGGTGCCAAAGGGTCCGGTCATCACGGCTGACGGCTGGCTGCTGCCAGACGATCCGAAGGTTGCACCCAATGAGGGACCAGGGACGTTCGACTACAACGTCGTCGGTGAGAGCAATTACAACGCGAACCTGCGGGCGATCCTCCGTGAGGAGGGCCTCGACGTGAATGGGGGCGGCGAGTTTCGGACGGGCGCTTTCCTGCTGTGTGAGCCGGAGAACAGGTTCGATCCATACGCGGTGTGTGTGGTGATTGCGAACAAGCGAGTGGGCTACATCCCGAAGGAGGATGCCCGGTTGTTGTCGCCGCAGTTGAAGGAGATGGCTACGAACGGACAGGTGTTGTACGTGCAGGCTGTGATCGGCTGGAGTGATCCTGCCGTGATCGGTGTGCGCTTGGATGTGTCAGTTAACTCCTAGTTACCAAGGATGTCTGGGGCTGATGGTCCGGTGGCAACGAGTTCCATTTTTTGTTCTCGGCTCGAGTGCGGGCGCAAGGCGCTGCGGCGTGGTTTCTGCGCCACGCACTATGAGCGCTTCAAGCGAGGTGACGATATGGATGCTCCGATCAAGCCGAAGGCGAAGGCGCTTGCCGTGGCGTGCGTGATACCGGCGTGTGACCGTAAGCCCATCGCGCATGACCTATGCAATGTCCACTACGAGGAGCAACGTCGTCGTACCCTCCAAGTGGCTGGTGTCACCTGCTCAGTCGATGGCTGTGAAGAACCACCGCGGGCCAAGGGGCTGTGCGGTCGGCATTACGACAGGTTGAAGCGTGGCAAGCCTATTGAGGCTGTCTGGGACCCGAACGCGCCGCGCGGCCCGTACCGCAAGGCAGGGACGAGAACGACGTTCGATGAGAGGCGGGCGGCACGATCAGAACCCCGCCCCAATTGTGCGTGCGGGTGCGGCGAACCTACTGAGTTCGACACAGGCCGAAACAGGTGGCGAACGTATGCAGACGTGGGCCACTACAGGGCGCACGCGCCATACAAGAACGAGACGTGGCTGCGCGAACAGTACGAAACGTTGGGCCGTCCTGCCGACGACATCGCAGCCGAGTGCGCGGTCAACGCGGCCACGGTCCGGAGATTCCTCCGAAAGTTCAACATCCCGGTGCGATCCCAGGCGGACAGCCTGCGACTATCCGGCAAGTCGAAGGGTAACAACAACCCGGCATGGTCAGGCGGCACCACACCCGAACGGCAGCGCCTCTACAAGACGCGGGAATGGAAAGACCTCGTCAAGGCCGTCTACGAGCGCGACGGCTACCGCTGCGTCCGTTGCGGACACCACCAGGACCACGGCGATCACGCACTCCACGCTCACCACATCGCTCCATGGTCGGTAGCCCCAGAGCGGAGGATGGACATGGATAACCTCACGACACTCTGTCGCAAGTGCCACTCATGGGTACACAGCCGCCAGAACGCGGACAGCCTGTACTTGGAACTTCCCGCGAGGGACACCGAAAGCGGCCCACCCTGAGATGTGTCACTTTCGTGTCACATCGGTCCCGCAACCCCACACAACCCGGTGCCTCTCCACGCCAATGCGATGCCATTCCGCGCCACCCGCTGCAAGCGTGCGCCACGGTTCCGGCAGGACTGGGGGTCAAGTGAGGGAATCAAGTTCAGAAAAGTGTGAACATTTTGCCAACATTCTC
>JANRCR010000004.1:3175-48865 GCA_030726915.1 Candidatus Nanopelagicales bacterium | reverse complement strand
CGCAACCTTGGGGGATGGCGCGATCCGCAGCGAAGGAGTTGACACTGGTGCGCCGCGAGGGACTTGAACCCCCAACCCGCTGATTAAGAGTCAGCTGCTCTGCCAGTTGAGCTAGCGGCGCGCGAGGAGGGACGCTACCACCCAACGCCCCTGAACCTCACGTGGGTACCGGGCCGCGACTGACCGAGGGCATCGACATCGCAGTCATCCACGATGCCGATGACCGGGTAGCCACCGGTGACCGGATGGTCGGGTCCCAAGACCACGGGTTGGCCATCGGGTGGCACTTGGATAGCTCCGCGCACGACACCTTCTGAGGCAAGACGACGATGTGGCTCAACGAGATCAAGTTCTCCCCCCCGAAGTCGGATTCCGATCCGGTCGCTGTCGGGCGCGACGGTGTAGGCGGAGTCGACAAGGAGTGACTGTGCCCGGGGTGTAAACCAGTCTCGGCGCGGACCGGGGTGCACGCGCACGGTCAGGATCGCGGGGATGGATTCCTCCGCGATGTGATCGACATTCATCAGGGTCGCCGTCCCGTGCCGGCAGAGTAGGTCTCCGACCGTGAGTGGATCGGGTCCGAGTCCGGCGAGGGTGTCCCGGGAGCGGGAGCCGAGCGTGACTGCAGCGGCGACCCCACCCCGCAGAGCGACCATGCTGCGCACGCCTTCACCGGGAGCACCGAGTCGCAGCACCTGACCGGGAGCGAGGGCGATCGGGGTGCCCCGATCCATCGGATGATCGTCACGCCACACCGGCCCGTGCGCTCCAGTCACGGCGACCACCATGTGCTCGATGGCACGCAGGGTCAGTCCCGATCCGAGGGCTTCAAGTGTGGCTGCGGTCTCGCTATTGCCCACGATGCGATTGGCCAGACGATGTGCCCGGCGATCGAAGGCACCGGATGCCCCCACCGCACTCTCCCCATGACCCGGGCGCCCCAGATCCTGGATGAGAGTGAGGGGACCGGGTGACAGGACCTCGGCGACGGCGTCATCTGCGTCGCAGAGCGCTGCGACAGCGGGGAGGGATGGTTCGGGAAGGCTATCGACGGGATGGAATCTCACCCGCATACCTGCGCGCAGTAGTGACGGCTCATCGCGCCGGGGATCAAAGATGGCGATGTTGGTGTGTCCGAGCAGATGCCAGCCGCCGGGTGTCGAGAGTGGGTAGACCGCGGTGTAGCCCGCGGCGAGTGCGATGGATCCGGCGGGGACGCGAGTGCGTGGGGTGTGACGTCGGGGCAGGTGCAGGCGCGGATCGATCCCGGACAGATAGACAAAGCCCGGCGCGAAGCCACAAAATTCGGCACGGTACGTCGTCCCCGCGTGAATGTGGACCACATCATCGGCGGTCACGCCAACATGGCGAGCCACCTCCGCGAGGTCCGGGCCGTCGTAGACCACAGGAATGTTGACCAGATCCCCGTCAGCCGGGGTGAAGGGCATGGGCTGGACCCGGGCGAGGGCCCTGTCGGATATGTCGCTGACACAGCGGATCAAGACGGTGGCTTCGGCTACGACGAGGTCGATGATGGCCGGGATCTCATCGCGCTGGGCTGCTGCGCGCAAGCCCAGGGCGAGCGGCACCGGGTCGGCCGTCTCCAGCAGCCGAGCCGCTGGACCGCAGGGCAGGATCCGCACGGCTAGCGGCCCTGCGGAGCGAAAGCCAGCACCGGCGCCCCCGAGGCTTCGAGAGCTCGTCGCACCTGCCGGGCCACGATGTCGGCGCCGGGGGTGTCACTGTGCACACACAGGCTGCGCGCAGACACCGCGACCATCGTCCCGTCGATACTCATGATGATGTCCTCTGTCACGAGTCGGTGCACCCGTGTCGAGATCACCGCCGGGTCCGTGATCACAGCGGCCGGCTCATCACGGGGGACGAGGTTGCCACTCGCGGTGTACGCGCGGTCGGCGAAGGCTTCGGCGTACGTCGTGACGCAGACGTCAGCAGCCGCGAGTCGGAGTTGTCCGTGTGGGAGGGTCAGGATCGGTAGGGATCCCGAAGCAGCGAGGATCGACTCAGCGACGCCCCGATCCGCAACAGCCGCATGATAAAGCGCGCCATGTGGCTTGACGTAGGACACGTCCACGCCACACTCCCGGGCGGCTTCCTGAAGGTATCCGATCTGCTCCTGCAGTTGGGCCGTGAGAGTGGCCCCGGGGATGTCGAGGCGCCGGCGTCCGAAGCCTTCGCGGTCCACATAGGACACCTGGGCGCCGATGGCGACTCCTCGCGATGCTGCGACACCGCAAATGCGGCGCATGGATGCGTCATCGCCCGCGTGACCACCGCAGGCGACATTCGCACTCGTGATGATCTCGAGCAGGCGCATATCCATGTGCTCATCACCCTCGCCGAGGTCGGCGTTGAGATCCCAGGGCCGGGTCATGACCGCACGCTAGTCGGTCCAAGCGTGACGTGAGTAGGGTGCGCCGGTGACATCCGTGCAGGAGCGACGTGGGTTGTCGCTTGCGCTTCTTGGCGTACTCGGATTCTCCTTTTCCCTCCCCTGGACAGTCTGGGCGCTGGAGAGTTTTGCACCGGTGCTGACCGCGACCGGTCGGGCCGTCATTGCCGCCAGTCTCGCCATCGTCGTCCTCCTCGCCCGACGAGTGCCCTGGCCGCAGCGCCATCAGGTCAAGCCGTTGCTCTACACGATGACGGGCGCTGTCTTCGGTTGGCCGATCCTCATCGCACTTGCTCTGGAACGCACCACGGCAGCGCACGCTGCCGTCATCGCGGCGGTCATGCCCCTGGTGACGGCGGTGATCGCGGTGCTGCGCACGCACGAGCGCGTCTCACGGCAGTTCTGGCTGGCAGCCGCATGCGGTACGGCGGCGCTGGTCGTCTTTGCCCTGCTGCGAGGCGGCGGGGAGGGGGGAAGCCTCACCGCCGATGCGCTCATCGCGGGAGCCGTCGTGGCCTCCTCCTGGTGCTATGTGGAGGGCGCAACGCTGACCAAGGAAATGCCGGGCTGGCAGGTGATCTCCTGGGTGGTCGTCTTTGCGCTGCCGATCACCCTGCCGGTGTCCGTGATCCTTGCGGCGACGGGTGGTGTGACAACACCCGTGACCCTCCCGGCATGGTTCGGCATGATCATGCTGGGTGTTGTCTCGCTCTATCTGGCATTTTTTGCGTGGTATCGCGGCCTGTCACTCGCCGGTGTTGCCCGGGGCGCCCAAACACAGCAGTTGCAGGCGCCTCTGACGCTGGTGTGGTCAGCACTGTTGCTGGGGGAGACGATCACGATCCCGACCATGGTGACGGCACTTGTGGTGGTCGCATGCGTCGCGTGGGCGGTCCGGGTCAGGGCGCCAACAACAGCGCCACCGGAGGAGTGACCCCGTCAGTCAAGTCCGCAGGCGGCGACGTACATCTGCTCGGGCACGTCAGAATCGGCGCGTGGTGTGGCGCAGATGTCCTCAATCGTTGTGGGAATCCAGAACTGACCCTCGGCGCGCAGGAAGACAACGGTCGGGAAGGTCTCACCGGATGCTTCAAATTCCACCTCGGCCATGGCCCAGCCGTCCTCGCACGTGAAACTGTCCATCGCCACAAAGCTCGACCCGGGATAGTTGGCCTCAAAGTCTGATTGGACGGCGGCGAGGATTGTCGGCTCATCGCAGACGGACGCTCCGCCATCGAGTGACGGCTCAGGAGTGGCGTCGCCGCCGCCGTTGGTGCTGCTGCAGGCGACGAGGCTGGTGCTGCCGCAGAGGAGGCCGGTGCAGAGGAGCATCGTCGACGCCCTCCTCCCCAGTCTCCGCCTCATGAAGCGAGCCTAAGTCGGCTGGGCTAGCGTCCACTCATGCGCGAGGCACCCCCAGGCAATTCCCAGGATCACGGCCGTGGCGCCGCGGTGCGTCCCATGGTGCTCGCACTCGGCGGCAGCACCCGAGCACTGTCCACATCGGAGGCCGCTGTGCGCCTGGCGGCCGAGGGTGCCGCGCAGGCGGGTGCTGATGTGCACATCCTGGCAGGGCGCGACCTCATGCTTCCCATCTACGACGCGGACAACCCGGATCGCGCACCGGAGGCCGAGCGACTGATCACGCTGACCCGTCAGGCCGATGGGCTGATCATCGTCAGTCCCGGCTACCACGGAGGGCCCAGCGGGATGGTCAAAAATGCCCTCGACTACTTCGAAGATCTGCGTGATGACTCCGGTAGTCCCTACCTCGATGGGCGCGCGGTCGGATGCGTAGCGGTCGCCCACGGTTGGCAGGCGGCTGTCGGGACCCTGCATCAACTGCGCCAGGTGGTGCATGCCCTGCGCGGCTGGCCCACGCCCTTCGGCGCCGTGGTCAACTCATCCGAGGTGCGTCTGGACGACCCATCCGCGGCGCCCGCCGCGGTCGAGCAGTTGCACCTGGTCGGACAACAGGTGGTCGAGTTTGCCCGGATGCGACTGGCCTACCGGGAGGGGTCGCGGACGTGAAGCGGCGTGTCCCCCGGTGGGGTGAGGTGCGCCCGCTGATCGGTGGTCAGCCGCTGCGATGGAATCGCACAGCCGCCCTGCTGGAACGTTGTGCAAGTGTTGAGGATGTGCGCGCTCTGGCGCGTCGGCGAGTGCCACGTGCCGTCTTTGACTACACCGATGGAGCTGCCGGACAGGATGAGTCCAGCCTGCACCGGGCCCGTCGCGCCTTCGCGCGGGTGGAGTTCCAGCCACGTGTCCTGCAGGACATCTCCACCGTCGACACCAGCACCATGATTCTGGGCAAACCCGCGGCGCTCCCGTTGATCTTTGGGCCCACGGGGTTCACGCGGATGATGCACTACGCGGGCGAGCCTGCGGTCGCCGCCGTAGCCGAACGCATGGGAATTCCCTACGGGCTGTCCACACTCGGCACCATATCCATCGAGGACCTCGCCGCCGTGGCGCCCAACCTGCGCCATTGGTTTCAGCTCTACCTCATGACGGATCGGGGGTACGCCCGCGACCTCATCCAGCGCGCCCGCGATTGCGGGTACGACACGATCATCCTCACCGTCGACACTCCCGTGCCGGGTCGACGTCACCGAGACGTGCGCAATGGACTGACGATCCCGCCACGCCTGACCGCCCGCACGCTGGCGGACATGGCCACGCATCCACGCTGGTGGATGAATCTTCTGACGACCGAGCCGCTCAGTTTTGCCACCCTCACCAGCACGGAGGGCACCGTCGCGGATCTCATCTCACGTGTCTTCGACCCCGCCATCACGGTCGAGGATCTGGACTGGCTCCGCGCGGAGTGGTCCGGGGCACTTGTGGTCAAGGGCATTCAGACGGTTGACGATGCCGAGTTGGTCGTGCGCCACGGAGCCGATGGCGTCATCCTCTCGACGCACGGGGGTCGCCAGTTGGAGCGCGCTCCCGTTCCCTTCGAGATCCTGCCCCGCGTTCGCGAGGTGCTGGATGAGCGAGTCGACGTTCTCATCGATGGTGGCGTCATGTCGGGAGCGGATGTGGTCGCCGCCGTGGCCCAGGGCGCCACGGCGGTCGCGATCGGCAGGGCCTACCTCTACGGCCTCATGGCGGCCGGTGAGGCGGGGGTCCAGCGGGTGGGTGATCTCCTCCGTGAGGAGATCGTGACGACGATGCAACTCCTCGGCCGCACATCGATTCCCTCCCTCGGCCCGGAGTGCGTCCGCTTGCGCGATTAGGGCGAATGAGGATGCGCTGATAGTCGACGAACGCTAACGTCCGAGCATGGCCCAGGTCCTGCAATTCCGCCCCGAGCCGCATCAATTTGCCTACACCTTCGGTGGTGCACCGCCTGTCGCACGGGTGGCACCCGGCACCGTCATGAAGCTGTGGTCTGAGGACGCCTTCAACTTCGCGCTCCAGTCGATCAATGACCTCTCGACAGCCAAGGTGGATCTGCGCTACGTCAATCCGCAGACCGGTCCCTTTTATGTCGAGGGAGCCGAGCCCGGTGACACGCTCGTCATCCACGTCGTCGACCTGACTCCTGCACGTGACTGGGGAGTTTCGGCGGCCATTCCGTTTTTCGGCGGACTGACCTCGACCGGCGTGACGGCCATGCTTCAGGAGGCGCTTCCCGACACCACCTGGATCTATCACCTCGACCGCTCCCGCAGCATCGTGACCTTTGATGCGAGGTACGGCGATCTCGCGATTGACCTGCCGCTGGAGCCGATGCTCGGCACGATCGGTGTCGCGCCCGCCGCCCACGAGGTGCGCACGTCCCTCGTGCCGGAGCGCTTCGGAGGCAATATGGACAGCCCCGAGGTCAGGCCCGGCACCACCGTGTATCTCGGGGTCAATGTCGAGGGTGCGCTCTTCTCCCTCGGGGATGGGCACTATCGCCAGGGAGAGGGTGAGTCATGTGGCACGGCGGTCGAGGGCGCCATGGACTCGACGATCATCGTGGACTTGATCAAGGGGCACGCGCCCGCGTGGCCGCGCTTTGAAGATGATGGGCACTGGATGGCGGTGGGATCCGCGCGACCCCTGGAGGATTCCTGGCGCATCGGCAACACCGAGATGGTGCGATGGCTGCAGGATCTCTACGGTCTCCACGTGATGGATGCCTATCAACTGCTGTCGCAGATCTCCCGAGCCCCGATCGCCAACGTTGTCGACGCGAACTACAGCGTCGTCATCAAGGCACCCAAGTCCCTGTTGCCCGCAGCATCGGCGTACGGCGGCATCCATGCGGATCTGCGTGCACGTGCGCAGCAACTGACCTGACACATCTCGCGAAGGAGGCACGATGGATCTCAAGGCACAGGGTCTCAATGCACTGGTCACCGGTGGCACACGGGGGATCGGGCGGGCCATCGTCTCCGCATTCCTAGAGGAGGGCGTCAATGTCGCCTTCTGCGCGCGCAGTGCGGATGCCGTCACCGAGACGGTGAAGGCATTCGCTGGTCAGGGCGCTCGCGTGCACGGTTCGGTCGTGGATGTGGGTGACGGTGACGCGATCACCTCATGGGTCGAGGCTTCCGCGGTGGATCTGGGCGGGATAGACATCGTCGTGAGCAACGTGAGTGCCCTGGCGATCCCGGATACAGAAGAAAACTGGGAAGCGACGATCAACGTTGACCTCATGGGCACGGTCCGCCTCGTCAAAGCGGCGATGCCCCACCTAGAGAAGAGCCACAGCGGATCAATCGTGACCGTTTCGAGTGTGAGTGGACGCGAGGTGGACTTCGCCGCTGGGCCCTACGGCACCATCAAGACCGCGCTCGTTGCCTACACGCAGGGATTGGCTGCCCAACTTGCGGCCAAGGGGATCCGCGCCAACACCGTGTCGCCGGGCAACACCTATTTTGACGGCGGTGTCTGGGAGTCCATCAAGAATGGCAACCCGGAGTTCTTCGCCACGGCCCTCGGACTCAATCCCACCGGCCGCATGGGCACGCCCGAGGAGATGGCGGCAGCCGTCGTCTTCCTCGCCAGCCCCATCTCGAGTTTTACGACGGGCACCAATCTCGTCGTGGACGGCGCCCTCACCCGCGGCATCCACCTGTGATGGTGATGAGACTCCATGTCCCTGCCTGAATCCGCCCTCAGCCCTGCCGATGTCGCGGCACAACTCGCCGAACTGCGACGTGATGACCCGCCCGTGCATGGAGGGCGCGTCATGGCCTACGTCTACGACGCGGGGCGCGAGGATGCGGGCCGTGCCGGGCGCGAGGCACTCGCGGCCTTCGGGGAGGTCAATGCACTTGACCCGCTGACCTTCCCGAGCGTTGCGCGGCTGGAGAACGACCTGGTGGCGTGGGCCCTCGACCTGGTCCGTGGCGCACCAGACGCTGTAGGCACCGTCACGAGTGGGGGCTCCGAAACCTGCATCCTCGCCGTTCTCGCCGCGCGGGAGGCATGGCGCACACGAGGGAGATCAGGGCGCGCCACCATCATTGTGGCCGAGACGGCGCATCCGGCGTTCATCAAGGCTGTACACCTGCTCGACATGGACGTCCATGTCGTCCCGGTGGAGCGTGAATCGATGCGACTGACCTCGGCGGCCGTGGCTTCAGCGATACGCGAGGTCGGGGATTCGGCCGCCCTCGTCGTCGTGTCAGCACCCTCCTATCCCCATGGCGTGGTGGATGACATCGAGTCCATTGCTTCGTTGAGTCAGGACGCGGGCATTGCCTGTCATGTCGATGGTTGCATCGGGGGAGTGGTGCTGGGTGTGGCTCGCAGGATGGGGATGGAGGTCCCTGCGTTCGATCTATCCGTGCCCGGTGTCTCGTCCTTCGGTCTCGATCTTCACAAGTACGGCTTTTCTCCCAAGGGCGTGTCAATCCTGCTGTTCGCGGACACTACGTATCGCTCAGGCACCTACTTTGCCTACTCCGCGTGGCCCGGTTATCCCCTGGTGAATACGACGCTCCAGAGCACCAAGCCCGCGGCGCCGATGGCGGCAGCGTGGGCCACCCTCGCCGTGCTGGGGACGGCCGGCCTGGATCGTGCGGTCACGGAAGCCCTCCAGGCGACGCGCCACCTTGCGGACGGAATCGCGGGGATCCCCGGGATCCGCGTGGTGGGTCATCCTGATGCGACGCTCATCGCGCTCACCGGTGACGACGTGGATCCCTTTCGGATCGCTGACTACATGCGGGAGCGGGACTGGGTGCTCCAGCCCCAGCCCAGTCTGGGCGACCTGCCCCGGACCCTGCACCTGACCGTGCAACCGGTCTCTCTCGCGACGGTAGAACTCTTCCTCACGGATTTGCGGGCGGCGACGGAGGCTGCGGCGCGAGATGACTGGGCCTCGGCTCCGGAGGACCTGGAAGCGGCATTCGCCGATCTCCCCGACCTCACCTCGGGAGCGGGGCTGCCCCCGCGCATGGCCGAGGTCCACGCTCTGATTGACGGACTGCCGTCGAATGTTCGTGATCCGGCCTTAGGTGCGATTTTCGGGGCGCTCTTCACGTCCCGGCGCTAGTGTCCACAGTCAGAGCAGGACACGTTCCGACGTGTCCGCCCCTGCATCGGGAGACACCATGATCATCTATCGCAGTCCCTTGGCGGACGTCGACATTCCTGACACCACAGTGACGCACCATGTGCTGCGCCGGGCAGCTGAGGTGCCTGACCGGCCAGCGCTCATCGACGGGCCATCAGGCCGTGCCTATACCTACGCGCAGTTGGCAGCGATGATCGCAAGTTTTGCCGGAGGGCTTGCCGCCCGCGGGCTCGGGCCGGGAGACACCATCGCTTTGATGTCACCCAACATCCCCGAGTACGCCGTGGCGTTCCACGGCGCGGCCGTCGCGGGGGTTGCCGTCAGCACAGTCAATCCGACGTACACCGCGGATGAAGTGCGCTTCCAACTGCAAGACTCAGGTGCGCTCCTGCTCGTCACAGTGGCATTGTTTGTCGACACTGCGCGCGAGGCGATTGCCGGCACCGATGTCACGGACATTGTCGTCATCGGGGAGGCGCCCGAGGGCACGCTTCCTGTCACGGCGCTTTTTGGTGCCCCGCTGGAGCAGGTGCCCGTCGATCTTGACGATCACGTCGTGGTCCTGCCGTATTCATCGGGAACCACGGGGCTGCCCAAGGGAGTGATGCTCACCCACCGCAATCTTGTCGCCAATCTGTGCCAGATCGAGGGTGGATTGGCGGTGGAGGACGATGAGGTTGCCCTGGCGGTGCTGCCGTTCTTCCACATCTACGGCATGCAGGTCCTCATGAATGGCCTGCTGGCCCAGGGCGTCACCATCATCACCGTGCCCCGATTCGATCTCGAGCAGGTTCTGGGTCTTATTCAGGACCAGAGGGTCACGCGATTTTTTGCTGTTCCCCCCATTGTTCTCGCACTCGCCAAGCATCCCCTCGTTGACTCCTATGACCTGTCGTCCCTGCGACAGATCTTCTCCGGCGCCGCTCCGCTCAGTGCCGAATTGGCTCTCGAGGCGGGTGCGCGCGTGGGCTGCGAAGTGGTGCAGGGCTACGGCATGACGGAGATGAGTCCGGTGTCACATCTCACACCGCCCGGACAATTCAAGGCCGGGACGTGTGGTGTCACCGTGCCTAACGCCGAGTGCCGCATCGTCGACCCCGTGACGGGAGCAGATCAGCCCGTCGATGGTGAGGGGGAGTTGTGGGTGCGGGGACCGATGGTGATGAAGGGGTATCTGAACAATCCGGAGGCAACGGCACTCACGGTGGACGCTGATGGCTGGCTCCACACGGGTGACATTGGTGCCATTGACGCTGATGGGCACATGACCATCGTTGACCGCGTCAAGGAGCTCATCAAAGTCAAGGGTTTCCAGGTGGCACCGGCTGAGTTGGAGGCGTTGCTCCTCACGCACCCGAGCATTGCCGATGCTGCCGTCATCGGCATTCCTGATGAGGAATCGGGTGAGGTCCCGCGTGCCTTCATCGTGGTGAAGCCCCATCAGTCGCTCACCGCCGATGAGGTGACGGACTTCACCCGGCAGCACGTGGCCACCTACAAGGTGGTTCACGACGTGGTCTTCACCGAGGCGATTCCCAAGTCCGCCTCGGGCAAAATCCTGCGCCGCATGCTGAGAGACCAGGGGTCCTGACCTCCCGGGGCCCAAACCAATCTGGGAACTCCCTGTGACGGCCCTCACATGTGCGACGCGCCGAGGGCGCAGTCCAGGACCTCAGGGCGACTCGGCCCCTGTGCATCCCCCATAATGGCGGCACGGCACTTGCCGCTCTTGACCTGGAGGATTCGTGCGACCCGTCCGCATCGCGACCGCATCGATCGCTGTGGCCGTCGCTGTGGGCCTGATGCAGGCTCCTGCACTCGCGGAGGGCACGGCTGGCCAGCCGGCGAGCTCGAGCAGTGTCGCTCCCCGCGTCGATCCTCCCGTCGAGCCTCCCGCCGAGCTCACCGTGCCCGCGCCGACCGGCTTGGCCTACACGGTGGCCAAGACGTCGGTCACCATCACCTTTGTCCCGCCCGCATCCGAGGTGCAGATCATCAACTACCAGTGGTCTGACGAGGGTGGTGTGTGGGTGGACTTCGATCCGGCCGTCGTCGCCAGTCCCGTCAAGATCCGCAAGCTCCAGCCGGGACAGCCCTACTCCATCGCCCTGCGTGCTGTGACCGCCGATGGTCCGGGTGCTGCATCTGAGCCGATCGACTTCACTATCTCACCGCCTCCGCCGCCGAAGCCGACTCGACCCGTGACCTTCGAAGTGACCGGCGGTCCGCTTGGCAAGCCCACCGGTGCCAAGGTCATCACCTTGAAGCCGGGCACGGTACTCAAGATGCGCAACGTGCCCGAGGGTTCGGTCATCAACATTGTCGACAAGAAGAAGGCTCACTGCACCGTCGAGGTTCGGGAGACGAGCAAGGCCCGGATGTGGACAACGGATCCGATGCCACCGGCCTGCCGTTTCTGGGTCACGGTCACCGACTCGGAGGGTCGGGTCGCGGGGCGCACCAACTTCAAGTTGGACAAGGCCGAGAAGTCCTTCACCCTGGACGTGTGGCCCAAGTCCAGCAATATGGGCTCAGGCGTACCCCTCGTCGTGGACTTCGGCATCCCGATCACTAACAAAGAGGTGGTCGAGCAGGCCATGGTCGTTACCTCCGACAAGGATTTTGGTGAGGCGGGCTGGTACTGGGTCAACTCGTCGAAGGCGGTCTTCCGCCCTCGCACCTACTGGCCGGGCAACGCCAAAATCACGCTCAATGCCAATCTCTCATCGGTCGAAGGCGCCAAGGGCACCTACGGTCCCAACGTGACGTCGACGTTCAAGACCGGTGATCAGGTCGTCCTCAAGGCCAACCTCAACAAGCACTCGATGACGTACACGCGCAATGGTGTGCTTGAGCGCTCGTTCAAGATCTCGGGTGGCAAGCGCGATTGGGAGACCGAGGCGGGCGTCAAGGTGATGACGGCTCACATCCCGGACAAGCGCCTGTACAACCCCGATCCCGATGAGGGCTGGGACGTCACCGTGCGGTGGGCCATTCGGGTCAACGACAACGGTGAGTACATCCACGATGCGACGTGGAACTACAGCATCGGCTACGCCAACACGTCTCATGGATGCACCAACCTGACCCTGAGTGATATGGAATGGCTCTGGCGCAATTCGAAGTTCGGGGACATCGTCGAATACACGGGCAGCCAGTACAAGATCGGCACGGATGACTACCTCGCGGGCTACTGGAATTACTCCTGGCCCGAGTGGAAGCGCGGCTCCGCCCTCTGGCGTGGCTAGACCTCGACACGCGTGATCTAGACCACCCCCTCGCCCCCCCCCGCCGTCAGGCCCGTGGGGGTCGCCATGTCACCGTTTACATGGCCCCCACGAAGGGCCGCGGGACCAGATCCTTGCGCGGGCGACACATGCCCCGGCGGAGGATCGGGCGCCAGCCCAGGTCCCGGAGGAAGGGAATGACCATGTTTGGACGCAAGAAGCAGACTGATGCGGACCTCACCGTCCGTCAACTGTGGGATCGCGAGCGCGAGCGGGCGATGACCCCGGCGGAGCGCACCGAGATTGACGCGCTCTTCTCCCAGTACGCCTGATCCCACGCATCTGACGGGTGACCGGCCCTGCCTGAGTGCAGGGCTGGTCCCCGCCGGGGTGAGTTCAATGCGAACTCACCAGAAGTGGAGGCGTGACATGGGGACCTGATCCGCAGGTTCCCCGCGCAGAATCACCCCGTCCCATCGCACCTGCGCACCCAGCGGGTCAACCTCGACAGTGCCGAGGACTCCATGCCGCACCATGTGGCTGCTGCGGACGTCACGGCAGCCACGGGTCACGATGACGGGCCTGTCCAGAGTGGACATGTCTACGGCGATGCGATTTGTGATGACGGCGCCCAGGACAGCCGGTGCTGATCCCATGGCACCGAATTGCTCGGCCAGTCGCAGTGGCTCAGCCCCATCAATGCTCGCATTCGGGTCGCCAGTGGCGCCCCAGACGGGGTAGCCGCCCACGAGCACGGTCTGTGGTTTTGCTGCGAAGGCTCGCGGATCCCAGAGCACGATGTCGGCTCGCCAACCGGGAGCGAGTCGACCGACTTCATGGGCTAGCCCGTGGGCCAGAGCCGGATTGACAGTGACCTTTGCCAGGTAGCGCAGGATGCGCTCATTGTCATCCGCATCGTCGTCAGTGAGGCTCTTTTGCGCACTGGCCATCGCGAAGGTGCGCCACCAGGTTTCACCTGCACGTCCCATCCCTAGCGCATCGGAAGAGGTGATCGGGATGACGCCCAGGTCATGGAGCCGATTTTCCGCGGCCATGGTGGCGGAGCGCACCCGTGCACGTGCGATCTGGATGTCACTGTCTCGACTGGATTCGAGGCCGTGGCAGAACATGATCATGTCCAGGGCCTCGGCAGCGGCATTGGTGCCGTAGGGAAGGGTTGGATTGGTGGAGGATGCGATGACATGCTCTCGGCCAGCGAGCGTGAGGACATCCGGTGCATGTCCACCTCCGCCACCCTCGACGTGAAAGGCATGAATCACTCGTCCGTCGAGCACGGCGAGGGTGTCAGCCACGGAGAGTGATTCGTTGAGTCCATCGGTGTGCAGGGCGACCTGCACGTCCGCCTCATCGGCCGCCTGGAGTGCGATGTCGATGGTGGAGAGGGTCGCACCGGTGTCCTCATGCACCTTGAATCCGCAGACGTGGGATTCCATGGCCTCACGAAGGACATCCAGGCGAGAGGACGATGCGCGACCGAGCAGGCCGATATTCAGAGGGACCTGGGCCAGCGAGTGGCGAGCGATGTCAAGGAACCAGGGGGAACCGAGCCCGACACCCCACACGGGCCCCGCCTCTTGAGCGAGCACCGTTGTCATGCCCGAGGAGATCTCAGCCTCAAAGACGCGTGGAGCCAGGGCGTGCACGTGCGTATCGATGCCGCCAGGTGTGGCGATCAGACCGGCGGCATCAATGACCACGGTGCCGGAGCCGACCACGACGTCGACGTTGTCGAACACTCCGGGGTTGCCAGCACGGCCGATTCCGCTGATGCGTCCCTCCCTGATCCCGATGGACGCCACCTGAATGCCATCAACCGGATCCAGGACGATGACGTTGCTAATGACGACGTCGCATGACTCCCGTGTTGTCACCGGGGCGAGACCAATCCCATCCCGCCCGGTCTTGCCAAAACCGATGTGGAACTCGTCGCCAGCGTCATCGACGCGCGCGGGGATACGCAGGCGCAGACCCGTCCCGCCCAGGTGGACCACATCTCCCACTCCAGGTCCGTATGGCCTCACGGACGGCCCCTCCGCTCGTTCATGAGTTCACTGACCGCTGACTCTGCGTCCACGACGTCGTTGAGGTTGGTGCCGTCAATGATGTCCAGGTAGCCACAGCGGCGAAGAGCTGCGAGTGCCCGCGCCCGAATGTCTGGATCATCAAGGGGACCGTCGATGACACCTGTCGTGCCTGTGACGGTCCGATTGCCCCGGATGGGTGTGATGGCTGCTGTGACCACCTCTCCGGGGCGGATCCAGATCGTGGCACCGGCCGGAAGCGCTAATCGCCGTCCAAAAGCGGCCGCTCGATCAAGGCGCAATCTGGGGTTCACCTCCGCGAGATGAATGTGGGAGCTGAGTGCGATCGCGGTTGTGGCTTCATTGCGAATAGTGATGGACCCATCCGCCACGGATGTGGGTGATTCCTCTGCCTGTCTGGCCCCCATGCTGAAGAGCTCCCTCACCACGACAAGTCGCGTGCCGTCGTCAAAGCGAGCTTCGACCCGCACTTCATCAAGCAGGTGAGGCACCTCCGGCAGGACGTCGTCGACCGTGAGCAACTGTCGGGCGCGCTCTCGCACAGCGGGCAAATCCACACCGTCACGTGCCCATTCACATACGGCATCGGCGATGTATGCGGTGGCCTCCGGCACATTGAGGCGGAGCCCACGCTCGCGCCGGGCGCGGGCGAGTTGGCCCTGGAGGAAGAGCTGAAGTCGATCGGACTCCCCGGGTGTCAGAGCCACGTCAGTCGCCGAACGTCCGAATGCCTCGTCGCCAGGTGCCGATGACGGGAATGGCGCCGATGGTCATGGGATCCACCGAGCGAGGATCTGCGCCGAGCCACACCACATCGGCGGGGGCTCCGGGCCGGATGATCCCCGCGTCATCCCGCCCGGCCTGGAAGGCGACACCGCTGGTGTAGGCGGTCAAAGCGTCATCCACGCTCATCCGCTCCTCGGGCATCCACGGCTCACCTCCCGGCTCCATTTGGCGCGTCACGGCGACCTGGATCCCCTCGAGTGGTGCGTACGTCGTCACGGGCCAGTCACTACCGAAGGAGATGGTGGCGCCCAAGCGCGCCAGGGTGGCCGTCTGGAATTGGCGATCCGTGCGCTCTGGGCCGAGCCGGGGTGCGGTCAGCGCGGACTGCCAGGAGTCCCACTTTGACCAGAAGGGTTCGAAGTTTGCGATGACTCCCAACTCCGCGAAGCGGGGGAGGTCAATGGGATCCACCAGTTGGGTGTGCGCGATGACCCAACGGCGATCTCGGGGCGGGTTAACCAAGGCTGCATGTTCCATGGCATCAAGGGCCATTCGCACACCAAAATCGCCGATGCCGTGAATGTGCGCGGTGAAACCTAGTGCGTCAATGGACGCGACAGCCTCCGCCATCTCGAGTGGGTCCCAGTTGGGGAGACCCTTGGAGTGAGGGCAGTCGCAAAAGGGCTCGAGCATGGCGCTCGTGCCCGATTCGATGACCCCGTCGGCAAAAAACTTGATCGTGTGGCTCGTGAGCATGGGGAGGTCACCGGACTCGACCTCGGCCCGGGCGGATACGAAGTGGGCGAGTTGATCGCGCCAGGTGTTGGGATCGGCCCACAGTGCCAGGTCGACGTCCACGCTGAGCCGTCCTTCCCTGCCCGCGCGCAGCCAGGTCGCCACATCTGCTGGCTCGACCCACGCATCCTGCACCCAGGTGATGCCAGCCGAAGCAAAACTGCGGGTCGCATAACTGACAGCGCCCAGCACGGTGGCCTCGGGAGGTGAAGGCATGAGCGCATACACGGGGCGCCAAGCCCCCCACTCCCGCAGTGTGCCGGTTGGGTTGCCCACCTCGTCCAGCACAATCTCGCCATCGTGGGGTTGGGTAAGCCCGGCCGAATAGCCAACGCGCCGAAGTGCCTCGGAGTTGACCCACACCGTGTGGTAGTCGGTGGCCCGCAGCACGACGGGGCGATCAGGGACCTCAACGTCAAGCCATGACGCGAGGAACACGCCGTCAGGGGCGACGCAGTGGTCGAACCCCTCGCCTCGCACCCACTCCGTCTCTGGATGTGCGCGAGCCCACTCCCCGACGGACGCCGCAATATCCTGCGGCGTCTCCATGTCTCGGACGGGCGCGAACTCAGACTCGAGTCCGCCGAAGATGGGGTGGACATGACCGTCGCCAAATGCCGGTGCGATGAAGCCCCCACCCGCATCGATGACCTCGTCGGCCTGCTGACGTCGAGCGGTCTCACCCAGAGCGACAATCCGGTCGTCCTGGAAGAGCACCGAGTCAGTCGTGTGAATCGATCCATCGGGGAGTCGATGGCCCGTCCAGACGGTGGCGTTATCGATCCGGATCCTTGCCATCAACACTCCTCATCAAGGAGGGGCGGCCGGCCATATGCCAGCCGCCCCTCAATCGACTACTTCTTGAAGTTGGTCCACACCTGGTCGTAGAGGTCAATGGCCTCGAGAGAGCAGCCAGGGACGGGGTTGGCGAGCGCCTTTGCCTCATCGGGGATGTTGACGGCCGGGTTGCTACCCAACTCCGCGCTCATGAACTCGGCGGATCCGGTGATGCCGTTGTCATATCCAACGAAGTTGGTTGCCTCACCGATGTTGGCCGGATCCATCATCCAGTTGATGAAGATCTTCGCGTTGTCGATGTTTTGGGCACCCACAGGCACAGCGAAGTTGTCCGACCAGAGCGTGATGCCCTCGGATGGGTACACGTACTCCAGGTTGGCATTGTCGGCTTGTGCACGGGTGAAGGCCCCGTTCCACATCATGTGGACCGTCTGCTCACCCGAGGCCATCCGGCCGATGACACCATCGGAGTTGATCACCGCGACACCGGGCTTCCATCCAGCGAGGAGTTCCTCCACCTTGATGTAGTCATCCCGATTGGTCGAGCAGGGCTCTGCTCCAACCGCCCACAATCCGGCGTGAATAACCTCGACCTGGTCGTTGAGCGTGCCGATCTTGCCCGCCGCGGGGCTGTTGGCGTCGAAGAAGTCTGCCCATGAGGTGACCTCAACCCCTGCTGCTGTGGGATCAATGGCAATTCCGGTCGTGCCGTACATGTAGGGGGCACTGTATTTGCGACCCGGATCAAAGTAGACATCCATGAACTCGGGCTTGATGAACTGCCCGTTGGGGAATGCTGCCGGATCAACCTCCTGGAGCACGCCCAATTCGATCATCTGCGCCACCATGTAGTCACTGGGCACGATGACGTCGTAGTTGGCGCCACCAGCCTGGAGTTTGCTCAGCAGGGTCTCGTTGGAATCGAAGTTATCGAGAATGACGGTGATTCCCGTCTCTGACTCGAAGCGCTCAATGAGTTCGGGTGAGATGTAGTCGGTCCAGTTGTAAAGGTTGAGCTCCCCACCATCGGGCGTGGGGAAGTCCCCGGCCGGCGACGCATCGGGGCTGGCAGCATCCGATGCGGCCGCGGAGGTTGCGGGCGCACTCGAAGCTTCGGCCCCGTCGCCGACGGTGGTCTCGCCGCCACACGCGGACAGCGCGAGGATACTTGTCATGCCAAGGGCCAGCAGGATGCTGGACGATCGGCGGTTCTTTATCTGTTTCATGTGTTACCTCTTCCTTATCGCGATGACGTACGAGATGGTCACGATGACCACGCTGGCCAGCAGCAGCAGCGTGGATAGAGCATTGACACCCGGGGTAATGGCATTGCGGATCATGCCAAAGATGTAGACGGGCAACGTCGTGCCTCCGGCCCCCGCCAGGAAATAGGACACGATGAAGTCATCCAGGCTGATGATGAAGGCGAGTAGGGCGCCAGCGACGATGCCGGGAGCCAGCAGGGGCAGAGTTATTCGCCGAAAGATGGTCCATTCATTTGCGCCCAGGTCGGCCGCGGCTTCGTAAATGGACAGGTCCACCGAGCGCAGGCGTGCTCGAATCGGGAGCAGGGCGAAAGGAATACAGAAGGCCGTGTGCGCGAGTGTGATGGAATCCACGCCCAGTGTGAAGCGGATCTGCACGAAGAGTGCGAGGGTGCCGATGGCGAAGACGATCTCGGGGATGACCAGGGGGGCCATGATGAGTGACCAGGCCGCGGTCCGGCCTACCCGGACCATCCGAAGGAGCCCGATAGCGAGCCCCGTGGCCAAAATGACGGACAATATCGTCGAGATCGCGGCTATGCGCAGGGAATTGATCACCGCACGCTGAATATCGTCATTGCCCATCACCTCGACGTACCAGTCAAAGGTGAAGCCCTTCCACACCGTCACGATGCGATTGCTGTTGAAGGAGTATCCGATGACGAAGAGCAGGGGAACGTAGAGGAAAGCGAAGACGATTGCGGTGATGGGACCGAAGAGGGGGAAGTTCTTGAGAGATGTTCCTGTGCCCCGGGGTGATGTCACAGCAGGGACTCCATGCTCTGCCCACTGCCGCGTCTGGCGGTCCGCCGGGCCACAGCGACAAAGACGACCAGTGCGAGCATGACGATCACCAGCACCATGACGGACAGGGCGGCCCCAAAGGGCCAGTTGCGTGAGGCTCCGAATTGCGCCGCGATGACGTTGGCGATCATCGAAGTTTTACCCCCGCCAAGGAGCTCCGGTGCGAGGAAGGACCCGAGGGCGGGTATGAAGACGAGGATGAATCCGGCGATGATGCCGGGTCTGACGGCGGGGAGCACGATGCGGCGCAGGACCGTGAGTTTTGTTGCACCGAGGTCGTAGGCGGCCTCCGCCAACCTGAAGTCGAAGCGTTCCGCACTGGCGTAAATCGGCAGAATCATGAAGGGAAGGAAGGAGTAGACGAGTCCCACGATCGTGGCAAAGGGCGTGTAGAGCATGGAAATCGGTGCACTGACAATCCCGAGGCCCTGGAGAGCTTCGTTAATGGGACCGTTGTCGTTGAGAATGATGACGAAGGCATAGGTGCGGATGAGGAGGCTCGTCCAGAACGGGATCGTCACGAGGAAGACCAAGAGCATCCGCCACCGCGGGGAGCGAGTGGCAATCCAGAGGGCGATGGGGATCGCCATGATGAGGCACACCACCGCTGTGATGAGCGAATAGATGACCGAGTTCAGGAAGATCTGCACGTACGTGGGATCGAAACTGCGTGCGCCGGAAAGCGATTCGGAATAGAAGAGGTCAACGTAGGGCTGAAGGGTGAATTCCCATTTGACCCCGACACCGAGTTTGGCTCGGCTGAGAAACGAGTAGATGAGGATGACGACCAGGGGGGCAAGGACCAGCAGCACGAGGTAGGCAATGCCGGGCAGTCCGGCCCACCAGGATCCCTGACCAGGCTTGGCTCCGCGCACCCGTGTGCTCTGCGCCATCAGGCCTCCACCACCCGCAGACTCCCGGGGCGGAAGGAAACCTCGCAGCGATCACCGCTGCACATCCCGGCTGCGTCTGCGGCCGGTTGGCGCGAGGTCAACGTGTGGGTCCCCAGATCGACGACGGCGTGCAGATCGCCGCCGATGAAGGTGGCGTCGAGGACGGTGAAGCGACCGGAGGCATCGGGACTCACGGTGACGTCTTCGGGGCGAACGGCGGCGAAGTGCTGTGCATCCGTCAGTGGCGGAGCGTCACCAGACCACATATCCATCGGGATAGGTCCAATGCCGGCGGCGCTTGCCGTGCCTGCAGCAACGCTGATGTCAAGGATGTTGGCTTCGCCAATGAAGTCGGCAACGAAGCGCGTCCGGGGTCTGAGATAGACCTCTCGAGGCGGTCCCACCTGGACGATCCGACCACTATCGAAGACGGCCACCTCATCACCCATCGACATGGCCTCATCCTGATCGTGTGTCACAAGGATGAAGGTGATGTGGGTCTCCTGCTGCAATCTCTTCAGTTCCAGTTGCATCCCCCGTCGGAGCTTGAGATCAAGTGCTGACAGCGGCTCGTCAAGGAGGAGCACCTCGGGCTGCTTGGCCAGGGCCCGGGCCAGCGCAACTCGCTGCTGTTGGCCACCGGACAGCTGGTTGGGTCGCCGCGCGCCGAGGTCCGAAAGGCGCACCAGGCTGAGCGCGGCCTGCACCTTGTGCGTGACCTCCTCCTTTGGGAGTTTGTCCATCTGCAGTCCGAAAGCGATGTTTTGGGCGACGGTCATGTGGGGGAAGAGCGCGTATGACTGGAAGACGGTGTTGACCCGGCGCTTCCAGACGGGGATCCCATCGATCCGCTCCCCACGCAGCAGGATCTCTCCAGCATCCGGCGACTCAAGTCCGGCGATGCAGCGAAGCAGAGTTGTCTTCCCGCAGCCTGATGGCCCGAGCAACACCATGAAGGAGCCATCCGCGACGCTCAGGCTCACGTTGTCGAGGGCATGGACCTCACCGCCCTCGGGGGTCGGGAAGGACTTCGACACACCACGGACGTGCAAAGCCGGGGCTGCTTCCTGGGGCAATGCCGCTCCTCCGCGAATGGGGTGATCACCGATGGGCTAGGCGCAGACTAGCCACGTCAGGGGTTCTAGGGAAGGTTGTGATTAAGACGTGATGTCGGGCCCTATCTCGCGATGACGCGCATGCGCTGGAGCAGCGGATCGACGCTCCCACGCACCCAGCCGTAGGGCGAGGCGGCCGTTGATCGAAGAAAATCCGAGATGGCGTCCGTGATGATCTCCCCCGGGAGGATGTTGGGCACTCCGGGGGGATAGGCGGCCAGGGAGTCAGCGCTGATGCGCCCGGTCGCCTCGCCGACGGGCACGATCTCGGTCGGGCTGAAGTAGGCCTCGCGCAGGTCCATCGCACGTGTGCCGAGGGGTGGCAGGTGGATCGGTGGATGATCACCAAGGTCCATGACCGGGAGTTCGTGGAGTGCCTCCACCAGGTAGTCGACATCAATCCGACTTCCTGCGCCGAGGAGCCCGACGATGCAGGAGTCCGTTGCCATCTCGACGTGAATCAGACTGTTTTCCTCCAGCATGCGCCGAGCAACAAAGCCGGGTGTCCCACCCGATCGAGTGTCGATGACGATGCGTAGTGGGTCGAGTGCGATGACATCGGCTGCAGCGTGGATCGACGGATCCGGATCGACAAACCGGCCGCGCTTGCTGATGAGTGCGCGGGCGCGCTCAAGGTCGGCGATGCTGCCTCCCACCCCCTCCAGGCCATTGAGTTGCAGATCGCGTCGAGCCAGGTCGAGGGATGCGTAGAGGAGAGCTGATGGACTCGTGGTCTGCACCGTCATCATGGCGCGGTCGATCAGCGGATCGAGCAGGTCGGCGTAGGGCCCGTCTGCGAGGTGGAGCATGGCCGACTGGGTGAGGCTGCCCCCCAGTTTGTGGGTGCTAGAAATCACCAGATCCGCCCCACTGTGGAGGGCTGATGCCGGTAGTTCCGGGTGGAATCCGAAGTGGCTTCCCCACGCCTCATCGACGATGAGGGGAATGCCTCGGGCGTGAGTGACGTCAGCGAGAGCGGACACATCGGCACACGCCCCGAAGTAGGACGGGGTGACGACGTACGCCGCTACCGCATCCGGATGATCGCGGAGTTGTTGCTCCAGGGCTGCTGCGGTGACACCGTGTGCGATCCCGAGAGCGGGATCGATCGTGGGCAGCACGAACTCCAGTCGCAGTCCCGCGAGGATCGCTCCATCGATAACCGATGTGTGAACCGAGCGCTGCACAACAGCTATTGCACCGAGACTGCGCAGTGCAAGGCAGGCAACATGGTTGCCCTGGGAGGCACCGTTGGTGAGGAACCACGTGCGCCGCGCGCCCCAGGCCTGGGCCGCGAGATCCATTGCTTGCCGAAGCGGACTCGGTCCGTCGGAGCCGGGGGCAGGCAGATCGACACCCTCGGTGAACATCGGAATGTCCATTGCGAGCATCCCCGGGCCTGCCAGGGAGGCCAGCGCTCGATGATGCTCTGGCTGATACTGGTGCCCCGGCACCCCGAGACGCATCCAGTGTTCGGCGGCATTGCGTTGCAGAGCGTCGGCGTAGGGGGCCGACGCGGGCTCAGGTGTCACGGCCTCATCCAACCGCGCCCCCCTGGACGTCGCTCACCCCCCCTCCGGATCCGATCTTGCGATTCCGGCCCGCGGGGACCTCCGAGTTGTGAGAATGGGGATTCGTCCAGCGAAGGAGTCGCATGCTCACCGCACACCGCCGAGGTCCCCGGGGCCTCATTGCCCTTGGCGCTCTCACCGCCAGTTCGTTGTTGCTCGTCGCCTGCGGCGGTAGCAGCAGCACGACCACGTCCAGCAGTGCTCCTGCACCGGAGTCTTCTGCCGCGAGTTCATCCGCGGCTCCGGCGGAGTCCAGCGCGGCACCTGCGGCTGATGGCCTGCTGGCCCAGATCCTTGAGGCCGGAGTGCTCCGGGTCTCGACCGATCCCGCTTACCCGCCGCAGTCCTCCTACGACGAGGCGACCGGCGAGTGGCAGGGCTTCGATATTGATGTGGCTACGGAGATTGCCACGCGCATGGGTGTGACCACGCAGTGGGAGACGCCTTCGTGGGATGTCATTACGGCGGGCAACTGGAACAATCGCTGGGACATCTCGGTCGGCTCCATGTCCATCACGGAAGAACGCGCCCAGGTGCTCAACTTCTCCGAGCCCTACTACTTCACGCCAGCCGGCGTGGCTGTGCAGGCTGACAGTGACATCCAGTCGATCGATCAGTTGGCGGGCAAGCGGATCGGTGTCTGTGGTGCCTGCACCTATGAGTCCTACCTCAACCGCACGCTGGTCATTCCCGGCTTCAACTTCGAGTTCCTCGTCCCTGAGGACGCCGAAATCGTCACCTACGACACCGATACGACCGCTCTTCAGGATCTGAAGCTCGGCCGCGTGGATGCCGTTGTTTCCGCGGTGCCCACCATCGATGAGGCCATCAAGAAGGGCAAAGAGGTGCGCCTTGTCGGGGATCCGGTCTTCCTCGAGCCTCTCGCTGTGGCCGCTGACAGGAGTTCGACCCTGCCGGTCGACAGTCTCATCGCCGAGATCAATCAGATCCTGACCGAAATGCAGGCGGATGGGAGTTTGTCCGCGCTGTCGATGAAGTGGTACGGCGTCGACATCACCAAGGGCCCGGGTGCCTGATCACTACAGGTCAAACTCGATCCATCACATCCGCGACCGATTGATCCGATGAGATGACTGACCCGGATGTTCGCGAGGCCGTGCCGCATCAGCGGCACGGCCTCGCGCAGTCATTGGAGGGGGCAAGCCTCAAGGTTCCCTTCCGCCTGAAGGTTGCCCTCGTGTGGGCTGTCATCTTCGGCCTGATGGCGGTGGCATTTTCGCGCAGCGGTTTTGACGTGGCATGGATGGTGGACAAGATCCCTGCCATCGTTCGCGGGATTTGGGTGACGATTCTTTTTTCCGTGATCGCGATCACGGTCGCCACGGTGCTCGCCATCCTGGGCGCCCTCGGCCGAATCTCAACAAACCCCATCGCCTACGGCATCAGCGGTTTCTACACCTCGTTTTTCCGTGGCACGCCCCTCATCGTGCAACTGTTCCTCTGGTACCTCGCCCTGCCCCAGTTGGCGATCGGGCTGCTTCCTGAGCCCTACGCCGCGTGGTTCATCTGGCCTGCCCAGGTCGCTGGTGTCGTGGGGATCGCCTTCAACTACGGCGCTTATATGACGGAGATCTTCCGTTCCGGGATCGAGGCGGTCCCGCACGGTCAGGCCGAGGCCGCGGACGCCCTGGGGATGTCCTACGGACAGCGCATGCGGCGGGTGATCCTGCCGCAGGCAGCACGCATCGTCATCCCGCCCACCGGCAATGAGTTCATCGCCATGATCAAGGACACCGCGCTCATCGGACTCCTGGGCACGACCCTGCTGTGGGCCGATCCCTTCCGCATGGCCCAGCTCACGGGCAAGGCTGACTTCCGCAACCTCGAGGCACTCATCATTGCCGCGTTCGTCTACTGGGGCCTCACTGCAATCTTCTCCTTCTTCCAGCGCAAACTAGAGTCTCGAATGAGCCGGGGCTACGTGCGGACGGTGCTGAAGACATCATGAGCAACCCACTCGTTAAGGTGCGCGGACTTCACAAGTCATTTGGTGATCTCGAGGTGCTCAGGGGCATCGACATGGACATCTCCTCGGGTGAGGTGGTCGTGGTCTTTGGTCGATCCGGATCAGGCAAGAGCACCTTCCTGCGCTGCCTGAACTTCCTCGAGGAGCCGACCCAGGGGGTCATCCAGGTGGCCGGCATCGAGGTGGATGCAGGCCTCCCCACACGTCACCGCCGTAAGGACATTCGTCGGTTGCGCTCGCAGTGCGGCATGGTGTTCCAGCAGTTCAACCTCTTTCCGCACATGACGGTGCTGGACAACGTCATGGAGGGTCCCCTGCGCGTGAAGTCACGGTCGTCGGCGGAGGTACGCACTCATGCGATGGAGTTACTGAACGACGTCGGTATGGCAGACAAGGCGGGTGAGCATCCGATCCGCCTGTCCGGAGGCCAGCAGCAGCGCGTTGCTATCGCCCGAGCCCTCGCCATGCGACCGGCCGTGATGCTCTTTGACGAGCCGACCTCGGCGCTCGATCCCGAGTTGATCCACGAGGTTCTGGCCGTGATGAGACGGCTGGCGGAGAGCCATGAGACGACGATGATTGTGGTGACGCATGAGATGGGCTTTGCCCGTGAGGTGGCCACCCGGATGTGCTTCTTCCACGATGGCGTGGTCCTGGAGGAAGGTACGCCGGACCAGATGTTTGCCCGAGCTCAGCAGCCAGAGACCCGGCGGTTCCTCGAGGCAGTGATCTAGTCCCTACAGTGTGACGGTGACCACGTCCGAGACGACGACGGACGTCGCAGGGGATGTCCCGCCTCGCCCTCGTCATCGTGGGGCCTATCTGGAGATGCTGGTCTCCAGCGTTCTCGGGCTCGCCGCCTCCCTGGTGCTATCTGTCGACGCGCTGACTCTGGCTGCTGATCCCAATGCGGCACTGTCATGCAACATCACCGAGACAATCTCGTGCGCCAAGGTGGGTGTGACGTGGCAGGCGAATCTGCTCGGCTTCCCGAATGCCTTCATCGGCCTCATCTCTGAGCCGGTGGTCATCACCATCGCGGTGGCTGCTCTCGCGGGAGTCCGCTTTCCCCGCTGGTTTATGAACACCGCGATGGTCGTCTACTCGGTCGGGCTCGCCTTTGCCTACTGGCTGTTCTTCCAGGCTTACTTCGTCATTGGCGCCATGTGCCCGTGGTGTCTGCTGATCACCGCGACCACAACGACGGTCTTCGCGAGCCTGCTCCGGGTGAACCTGTCAGACAACACCTTCGGTCTCGCGCCACGGCTGCACGCAAAGGTGACTTACCTCCTGCGGATCGGCGTAGACATCTGGGCCACTGTCCTGATCCTGGCGGTCCTGGCGGCCCTGGTGATCTCTCGCTATCTCTAGGTCCGCCGAACCCTTGACCAACGCTTTACATGGCGCTATCTTTTGTAAAGTCCACGGAGAGGGGTGAGCCGGTCGTGAGCACTTCGTCTGCGCGCGAGGCCACCGTGTCGTGGCGTGACGCCAAGCGCTATCTCTGGATTTTTGGGCTCGCCATGCCGCTGCTGCCCTTCCTCGCCGTGGTCGGACATCAGGTCAGCGGATGGGGCGTGTGGCTGTGGCTGGGGCCCATCGTCATCCTCGGCATCGTGCCGCTCATTGACTGGACGGCGGGTCTCGATCCGTCCAACCCTCCGGATGATGTGATCAAGTCGCTGGAGGACGATCGCTACTACCGGTGGCTGACCTATCTCTTCCTGCCCCTGCAGTACGCCGGATTCGTATTCGCGTTTTGGTACATCGCCACCGGGGACCTATCGGTCCTGGACCAGGTCGGTCTCGCGGTCACCGTCGGCTTCATCGGCGGCCTCGGCATCAACACGGCGCATGAGTTGGGTCACAAGAAGGAGAGCCACGAGAGGTGGCTGTCCAAGATTGCACTCGCTCAGACGTTCTATGGTCACTTCTACATTGAGCACAACCGCGGACACCACGTGCGGGTGAGTACGCCGGCTGATCCGGCGAGTTCACGGGTGGGGGAGAGTTTCTACCGCTTCTGGCCGCGCACCGTCGCGGGATCATTCGCCAGCGCCTGGCGCCTGGAGGCCAAGCGCTATGCCAGGCGGAGTCAGCACCCATGGCGCCTTGGCAACGACGTACTCAACGCGATGCTCATGTCCATCGTGCTCTGGGCCGTCATGGTGATCTGGCTGGGGCCCGGGATCCTGCCTTTCCTCGTGATCCAGGCTGTTGTGGGCCTCACCCTGCTTGAGGCCGTCAACTATCTCGAGCACTACGGGATGCTGCGCCAGATTGTTGGTGTGCCCGGCAAGGAACGCTTCGAGCGAGTCGAGGCACGGCACAGTTGGAATTCCAACAACATCGCGACCAATGTTCTGCTCTATCACCTGCAGCGGCACAGCGATCATCATTCACATCCCACCCGGCGCTTCCAGGCCCTGCGTGATGCGAAGGATGCTCCAGCCCTCCCGACCGGGTATGCCGGAATGATCCTTCTGGCGCTTGTGCCTCCGCTGTGGAATCGGGTCATGGACCCACGCGTGGCCGCTCACTATGACGGTGACATGGGGCTTGCCAACATCCAGCCCGGCAAGCGGGAGCGAGTCATGCGCCGTTTCCCGCAGCAATCTGTGCGGGTCGAGCCGGTGCTCCAGGATTCGGTCACGGGCTCCGTGGCTGTCCTGACCGGCGGTGACCTCGTTGCCCTGTGCCCGGGATGCGGATACACCTACGACGAGCGGGTGGGTGACACACGCGAGGGGTTCCCTGCCGGGACGCCTTTTGCCCGCATCCCTGACGGTTGGTGCTGTCCCGACTGTGGCGTGCGTGAGAAGGTCGACTTCGTTATTACGTCGTTGCAGTGACAGCAGTCATCTCCCCATCGACGGCGGAGCGCATTCTCGCTGCGGCGGCGCAGGTCACCGTGGAATCCGGCTGGTCAGGCGTGACGATGGCAGCGATAGCCGGTCGCGTCGGTGTGAGTCGTCAGACGGTCTACAACGAGTGGGGATCCCGCGAGCGTGTGGCCGAGGCCATGGTGCTGCGCGAGCTGGCGGCCTTCCTCGCCGAGGTGGATGCGGGTTTTGATGCATTCCCTGACGATCTGGAGTCGGCCGTGACGGAGGCCGTGCGTCGCGTCTGCGTCCTCGCCGCGAGCAATCCGCTGCTTCGAGCCATTGTGACGGCCACGCACGGTGCCGGCACCGAGCTGATTCCGCTCTTGACGACCCGCGCCGATGTTGTGATCGCGACTGCTCGCGGGCGCATCGGGGACCGCCTGACCGCGTATGTCTCGACGAGCAGTGACACGGTGGATGTGGTCGCTGATGTGCTGGTGCGTACCGTGCTCAGCCATGTCATGCAGCCCGACTCCACAGACGAGCTGCCACGGGCGATGGGTTGGCTCGCCGGACGACTCCTGGTTGAGGATGTCCCGGCGTAGATCACCATCCAGCGGCGCCTAGGCCAAGACGGCGCTCAGCTCGTTGAGTCGGGCGACGCGCAGGGAGTACCACGTCCAGTAGCCGCGCTTCTCATGGTCGAGGAGCTCGGCATCGGTGAGGATACGCAGATGGTGACTCACCGTGGGCTGACTGAGTCCCACAGCGGCGGTGAGATCACAGACGCACGCGGAGCACTCCGGCTGGGAACGAAGGAAGGCCAGGATGCGCAGTCGGGTCGGATCAGCCACCGCCTTGAGCAGGCGAGCGAGCTCGACCGCTGATCCGGAGTCCAGTGGGCGACGCAGGCCCGATGGACAGCACGCAGGACCGGCGAGGGCGGGGGCTGCGGTCATGTATTCATATTGACAGATATCAATGTAGTTGCCAAGGTGCTCCCATGGCGTCCACAGATCCGGTTGATTCAGTGGTGGTAGGCCGTCTTTCCACTCTTGATCGCTATCTCCCCCTGTGGATTGTTCTCGCGATGGGGGCGGGTCTGCTCCTGGGTCGCCTAGTGCCCGGCCTGGATACGACGCTGGATGCCGTCAAGGTGGACCAGACGAGTTTGCCCATTGCCATCGGGCTCTTCGCCATGATGTATCCGGTCCTCGCTCGGGTGAAGTACGAAGACATCGGGCACGTCACCGGTGACCGCCGCATGCTGTGGCTGTCCCTCATCCTCAATTGGCTGATCGGGCCGGCCCTGATGTTCGTCTTGGCCTGGACATTCCTGCCCGATGAGCCGGCATTCCGCACGGGGCTCATCGTCATTGGCCTCGCCCGCTGTATCGCCATGGTCTTGATCTGGAATGACCTGGCCTGCGGTGACCGTGAAGCCGGTGCACTCCTGGTCGGTATCAACTCGCTGTTCCAGATTCTTGCCTACGCCGTCCTGGGCACGTTCTATCTCGCAATCCTCCCCGGCTGGCTTGGCCTGGGCTCCCAGGACGTGCAGTTCTCCACCTGGGAGATCACCAAGGCTGTCCTGATCTTCCTGGGGATCCCGCTCGTCGCCGGCTATCTCACCCGACGTGTCGGGGTCGCCCGCCGTGGTGAGCAGTGGTACGACAATGTCTTCAGCCCGCGCATCGCCCCCTTCGCGCTCTACGGGCTGCTCTTTACGATCGTGATCCTCTTTGCATTGCAGGGCAACACCATTACGAGCGAGCCGCTATCCGTCGTGCGGATTGCCATCCCGCTCACCGTCTACTTCATCATCATGTGGTTCACCTCCATGGTGCTCGCCAAACTTGCCGGGCTCAGCTACGCCAGGTCCGCGACCGTCGCCTTCACCGCGGCCGGCAACAACTTTGAGTTGGCGATTGCCGTGAGCATTGGCGTCTGGGGCATCACGTCCGGGGAGGCGCTCGCCGGGGTCGTCGGACCCTTGATTGAGGTGCCAGCCCTGGTGGCCCTGGTCTACGTCTCACTGTGGCTTCGACGTCGTTGGAGCTGGCCGGCTACGTCGAAGGGTGCATCATGAGCGAGCGACCCAGCGTCCTCTTCGTCTGTGTTCACAACGCCGGCCGCTCTCAGATGGCCGCGGCATTCCTTCGCGACCTGGGCGGGGATCGGATTGAGGTGAGGTCTGCCGGGTCTGCGCCCGCAGACACGGTTAATCCTGCGGTTGTGGCGGCCATGGCCGAGGTGGGCATCGACATCCATGGCGCGGTTCCTCGAGTGCTTACGTCAGATGCCGTGCTGGCATCCGACGTTGTCGTCACGATGGGATGCGGGGACGTTTGTCCCATCTTCCCCGGCAAGCGCTACGAGGACTGGGTGCTGGAGGATCCCGCGGGGCAGGGCGTGGATGCCGTCCGACCGATCCGAGATGAGATCCGAGCCCGGGTCGTGAGCCTCATAGCGGAGTTGTTGCCCCCGCGCTGATCAGGGCTGCCGACACTCGGTCCACCGCGCGACGGATGCGTCGGTCTCGCTCCGCCCGATCCCGAGCGGTTATCCGCAGTGTCGTGGGCAGTGACTCTGAGGCTCTGCGCAGTCCCATCTCCGGGTCCGCAAGTCCCGCGGGAGCCAAACTCATGACAACGGCGTAGTCCATGATGTCGCTCGGCCAACCCTGGATGCGCTCGATCAACCCCAAGCTCTCATACGACGCGAAGGCGCCGGCAATAAGCCGAGACTGCATCTGATGGGCGACCAGGGAGACGACGGGTTCGGGCCATCCCGAGGTCAGCAGATGCAGCGCCCCGTCGAGAGGGGCGAGTCCGGATCGGGTGAGGTCGGGTGATTCACCGATCGCGTGAAGCCACGCTGCCGCCGTGATGATCTCCACACGGGGGCGCCCCAGGGCCGTGGCTGCACCCTCGGCATGGCGTGCTGCCGTTTGGCTCCTGAGCCAGGCGTCAGGACAGGCCTGCTCCAGGTGCTGCTCAGCACAGTCGCGCGCGTATCTGATCAGTTGCTCGGGCACGAGGGAATGTCACACCCTGGACGTGGAATGCGAGCGCCACTTTGATGAACAATCGCTGACCGCCCGATGGACTTTTAGTATTGGTCACGTCCAGCGGTCAATGGCGCGTGGATCTGGACGCCGGTGCTGGTGTGCCAGTGTGAGTGAACTGCCAGTCCATGGCCGAGCCAATGTGCATTCACCTGGACTTCATTCAGGGTTTTGATAGGCACCCGCAGAAGCACCCGGCACGATTCGTTCACCCAAATGAACGCTGAAGTTTGTTTGGACGCCGCTCACTCGTTGCCCTGACTCGTGAGAGTGCGCCTGTGTCCACCACCGTGCTCCCACCTCGGCCGGAGCCGTCCGTGGATGGGGTGGTCGAACCCCGTCAGTTAACGACCACCCGCAGCATGACCGACCGGATTTTCCGCGGTGGGATCAGTGCCAGTGGCGTGGCAGTGCTCGTAATCATGGCGCTCGTCGGGGTGTTCTTGACGATCCGCGCCCTCCAGGCACTGTCTCAGGCAGGGTTGTCCTTCATCACCACGCAGGCGTGGGAGCCCGACGGGGGCAACTTCGGTATAGCGGCGGTCTTGACCGGCACCTTCCTCATTGCGATCACGGCGATCTTCTTTGCCGTCCCGCTGTCGACGGGTGTGGCTCTCTACATCTCCGAGTACAGCCCCCGCAGGATTCGTCAGACACTCATCAGCCTGGTGGACCTCATGGCCGCGGTGCCCAGTGTGGTGTTTGGTCTCTGGGGGTTCTTCTTCCTGCAGGGACAGATCATCGGGCTTGCCCGGTGGCTGTCGACCTATCTCGGATGGATTCCCTTCTTTTCGGTCGACGGGAGCGATCCCGATGATCCGCTCTCGACCGCCACGGTCTTCACCTCCTCCACGTTCATCGCCGGGATCGTCGTGGCGCTCATGGTCGCGCCCATCACCACGTCGGTCATGCGTGAGGTGTTCTCCCAGGCTCCCGTGGGTGAGCGCGAGGGCGCCTACGCACTCGGTGCGACGAAGTGGGGAATGATCCGCTCCGTCGTCCTGCCCTTCGGCAAAGGCGGAATGATCGGCGGCACCATGCTCGGCCTGGGGCGTGCACTGGGGGAGACCATCGCGGTCTTCATGATCATCTCGCCGGTGTTCCTCATCCAGCCGAATATTTTGCAGAACGGCACCAACTCCATCTCCGCGCTGATCGCGCTGCGCTACGGCGAGGCGACCCCCTTCGGGACGTCTGCCCTCATGGCCGCAGGCCTGGCTCTCTTCCTCATCACGCTCGTTGTCAACTTCATCGCGTCGTCCATCGTCGCCCGATCGCGCTCCGGCGCATCGACGGATTAGTGATGACAGCCTCCATCGACGACCTCGACAAACTGGCCAGTGGTGACCCCACACGCCGGACCACGCTGCCGCAGCGGACACCGACACCCGTGGATCTCAAGGCACGCCGCATCGGGGGCTTCCGACGCTCGGACGTCCTTTCCCTGGCGGGTGCAGCCGTGGGCGGCGTTGGTGTTGCCGCCCTCCTCTTCACCCTGTTGCCTTTCAGCGGGTGGATGGGCTTTCTCGTGGTCAGCTACGTGGCCTTTGTTGGGCTGTACGCCGTGCTCGTCTCGCTGGACGAGGACTTCTCGGCGGTCAAGGACCGCATCGCGGCAGTCGTGATCCACAGCCTTGCCTTTGCCCTGCTGCTGGCCCTCATCTTCGTGGTGACGTTTACCGTCATCAAGGGCTGGGAGGCCCTGACAAACCTCAACTTTTTCACCCAGGACATGCAAAATGCGGGACCGCTCGACCCGCTCACGTCCGGAGGCATTCTCCACGCTGTTGCGGGCACGCTCATCATGATCACCATTGCGCTGGCCATCGTTATCCCACTGGGTGTGGCCTGCGCGGTCTACATGAACGAGATTCCAGGTCCCTTTGCGCGCTTTGTCCGGACGATCTCGGAAGCGATGACCGCCCTTCCCTCGATCGTTGCCGGCCTCTTCATCTACGCGTCGCTGATCCTCATCCTTGGCTTTGACAAGTCGGGCCTCGCGGCAGCCTTGGCCATCAGCGTCATGATGCTGCCGATCATCATTCGTGCCTCCGATGTCGTGCTGCGACTCGTCCCCGGCAATCTCAAGGAAGCGTCCTACGCCCTCGGGGCTGGTCAGTGGCGAACCGTGTGGTTTGTCACCCTGCCCACGGCCCGGTCCGGGCTCATGACCGCCATCATCCTGGGCACCGCCCGCGGGATCGGTGAGACGTCCCCCGTCCTGCTGACGGCGGGCTTCACAGCCGCGTTGAATCTCAATCCGGCGAGCGGCCCGATGGTGTCGCTTCCCCTGGCCACCTTCGAATTCGTCAAGTCACCCGAGCCCACCATGATCGCCCGAGGCTTCGGCACGGCTGCGGTGCTCATGTTCGTGGTGCTGATCCTCTTCATCATCGCCCGCATCATTGGGGGTCGGGGAGCGGGCAACCTCAGCCGCAACCAGCAGCGCCGCAGTGTGAAGCGTTCACGTGAAGATTCACAAAGGTTCACCCGCAGGGAGTCTGCTCGGGTGGCGTCTGAGGGCAGTAATCCGAAACCGTCGTCGGGTACCCCTTCCCTTGACTTCGGAGACACCTCATGAGACGACGTATCCTGGCGACCGGGCTGCTTCTCGGCACGTCCTTCTTCTTCGCCGGTGCACCGGCATCCGCAGCCAGCTATGTGCCTGTCTCTGGATCGGGGTCCACCTGGAGCGCCAACGCTGTCGACCAGTGGCGCCGCAATGTCAATCAGTACGGCATGCGCATTGACTACCAGGCCTCGGGCTCCTCCGACGGACGCAATCAGTTCCGCAACGGCACCGTGGACTTTGCTGTCTCTGAGATCCCCTACGGGCTCAAGGACGGCAATGTTGTTGATCAGCCTCCGGCTCGTCCCTTTGCCTACATGCCCATCGTCGCTGGTGGCACCGCCTTTATGTACAACCTCAAGATCGGCCCCAATCGGGTGACCCAGTTGAGGCTCTCCGGCGAGACCATCGCCAAGATCTTCACGGGCGTCATCACACAGTGGGGTGATCCGGCTATCAAGGCGGACAATCCCGGACTGAATCTGCCACCCATCAAGGTGGTGCCCATTGTGCGCTCGGATGGCTCAGGCACGACCGCGCAGTTCACCACCTGGCTCGCCGCCGTGTACCCCGATATCTGGAATGCCTACTGCCAAAAGGTCGGTCGGGGCACTCCGTGCGGCTTCACCTCAAACTTCCCCAGCAGCCCCGGATTTGTCGCCCAGAGCGGCTCCCTGGGTGTCTCCGGATATGTCAAGCAGGACCAGAGCGTGGGAGCGATCACCTACGTTGAGTATTCCTACGCCAAGGCTGCCGGCTTCCCGGCGGCGAAGGTGCTCAACAAGGCAGGCTTCTACGTGCTGCCCACCGCAGAGGCCGTGGCGGTCGGCCTGCTCGGTGCTCGCATCAATTCGGACCTGAGTCAAAACCTCACGGGTGTGTACGGCAATACGGATAAGCGTTCCTATCCACTGTCTTCGTACAGCTACATGGTCGTCCCCACGACACTTGACAACGGCTTCAGCACCGAGAAGGGCAACACCCTCGCGGACTTCGCCAACTACTTCCTATGCCAGGGCCAACAGCAGGCCGATGCCCTCGGCTATTCACCGTTGCCGATCAACCTCGTCAAGGCGGGCTTTGACGTGATCAAGCGGATTCCGGGCGCCGTGGTGGAAAACATCAACATCGCCAAGTGCAACAACCCGACCTTCTCCGCCGATGGCAGCAACACCCTCGCCAAGTCCGCGCCCCAACCCCCCGCCTGCGATGCCAGGGGACCGACCCAGTGTGGGACGGCGGCCGAGGCCGGAGGTGGCGCCTCGGGTGGCGGTAATGCCGGTGGGGGTAACGCCGGTGGTGGTAACGCTGGTGGTGGTACATCGGGTGGATCCAGTGGTGGCACCACGGACACAGGTGTGGCCGGTGGTGGCACCGCGGGTGGGACGGGCACCGCGGTCGGGACGGGCTCGGGTGCGGGGACGGATGTCGCCGTCGACGGGGGTGGCGCAGCCGTGGTCGTGGATCCCGAGACGGGCCAGGTCATCGCGGCAGACCCGGTCGTCGACCCGACGACCGGTGAGGTCATCGTCGATCCTGCGGCTGCGGCGGGTGGCGCCGTGACGGGAGGCGCCTACGTCGCCGGTATCCCGGTGTCGACCGAGGCAAGTTCGGGCTGGGGCCCCTACACCGGTCTTCTCGTCGCGACGTTCGTCGTCGTCCTTGCCCTGCTCTTTGCACCCCCCCTCGTCGCTCGCACGATGGCGTCACGGCGCGCGGGTGGTGACGCGTGAAGCGCCTCGTCGCCGCGGTAAGCGGCCTTGCCCTGATCGCGAGCGGCGCAGTGCTGGCCGTGCCAGCCTCCGCTTCGCCGGCGGATCGTGGCCCTCGGCTCGAAGGCAGTGCTGTGACGAAGGAGGGCAACGGTCCCTTCACTGGGCTCAAGGTGACTGTGGCGCAGACGCAAAACCTGGTCAACCAGGTGGTACGCGTGACCTGGGAGGGTGGCAAGCCGACATCACCGGAATTCGGCCTCGTGGGCATCAACTACCTGCAGATCATGCAGTGTTGGGGCGGCACGCTTGAGGATGGGCCCCCTCGGGAGCAGTGCGTCTACGGCGCGCAGAAGTCTGCCAATGGTGGGCAAAACACCAATTCACGGCAAATGACGACAGCCGGGGTCGTCGACCCCCTTGAGGAAAAGTACAACGAGTACAAGTCCGGCACCCTGTCCTACATCCCCTTCGTCTCATGGACTGGACGGACCAACACCGGCAACAAGTCCGAGTTCTTCGATCGCTACACCTCCAACGAGTCCAATCACAACCGCATCCGCTCGGACGGCACGGGCGAGGACTTCCTCGAGGTGCAGACCGGCGTCGAGTCTCCAGGACTTGGCTGCGGGCAGTCCCGCGACGGCGAGTCCCCGCTCTGCTGGCTCGTCGTCGTGCCGCGAGGCGACACCGAGGTCGACGGCACCAAGCGCGGACTGACCTACACCGAGGGCTTGGACACTTCGCCCCTGATGACATCGAACTGGCAGCATCGGATCTTCTTCCCGCTTGACTTCCAGCCCGTGGGCGCCTCCTGCTCGATCACCGGGTCCGAGACACCTCTCCTCGGAACTGACCGCGTCATCGAGGCTGTGTCCCGTTGGCAGCCAGCCTGGTGTGCCGATGGCCTCGGCAACTTCAGCTTCACGGTGCTGTCGGACCTTGAGGCGCGAGAGAAGCTGAAGACAGAACAGCCGGGCATGGCCTTCATCGGGTACGGCGTCCCAGAGGACGAGGCACCGCGCCCGGTCGTCTACGCGCCGGCAGCTCTCTCAGGCCTGACCTTCGCCTTCAACCTTGAGAGCCAGTCATCGACCCTGGCCCCCGAGCCCGTCCGTCTGCGCGATGGCGAGCGCCTTCGTGATATCAAGTTGACGCCTCGGCTGGTCGCCAAGCTCCTCACGCAGACATATCGTTTCGATGCTGCCCCTAACGCCGATCGCGTGGAGACGAACCCCTACGACATCTCACAGGATCCCGAGTTCCTCGACCTCAATCCCCAGTTCAAGGGTCTGAAGTTCCCCGGGCTAGGACACGTGATCACGACTCTTGGGGAGACAGACTCCGCCCGCCTCGTGTGGGACTGGATCTGGTCCGATGCCGAGGCGCGCGAGTGGATCAAGGGCAAGGCCGACAAATGGGGCACTGTCGTCAACCCGGTCTACAAGCGCCAGAGCTATCCACGGTCGGACTTCCCTCGCTCCGACAACACGTGCGTGAAGTACAGCGATCGCGCGGTGCCCCTGTGCACCTTCGATCTCTTCCCGTTCGCGGGTGATCTCTTCGCGGCTTCGCGCGCAGCTAGTCGCGGTGACACAATGGCGTCGGGCACGTACGACCCGGCCGCGCTTCCCCCGGGTTACAAGAAGACGCCCCCCCAGGAGCCCGGCCGGCGTGCCATGGTGGTCATCTCTGACTCGCCCCTCACAACCCGCTTCTCCCTGACTCCCGCCCTTCTGCGCAATGCCGCTGGCGAGTTCGTCGCGCCCACGGAGGAGTCCATCCGGCTCGCTGCCGCCGACGCCAAGGGAACAGGCGTGCCGGGCATCGTGCAGCCCGATCCCGGCGCCAAGGTCAAGGGCGCCTACCCGCTGACCTCCTACACCTACGCGGCCACCGTGCCCGGCTCCCTCACGGAGGCGAGCGCTGAGGCGTACGCAGGTGCGCTGAACTACATCGCCAGCGCTGGCCAGGAACTCGGCGATGGACCAGGTCAGCTCCCCTTCGGATACGTGCCGCTGTCGGACGGCGAGCGAGCGGTTGCCAAGGAGGCGGCGACCGAGATCGTCGAGCGCGTGGGCGAGAAGCCCAATCCTGCGCCCGAACCGACCACGGAACCCGAGCCAGATTCGTCGGAGGATCCAAGTACGGGGGGCCTTCCGGCGGATACGTCGACCACCGATACGACGTTCACCGATACGACGTACACGGACACGACGTACACCGACACCACCGTGGTGGATACGACGGTGACGGACACGGTCGTGGAAGAGACCGTGGTGGAGGAGACGGTGGTCGAGGAGACCGTCGTCGAGGAGCCCCCGGCCCAGACGGTGGCCGTCACATCGGCTGCCACCACAGCACTCACCCCGCAGAGCCCCGTCGGGGCTGTGCGCTATCTCGCCGTGCTGCTGCTGATTGCTGGCGGCACGGCCCTGCTCGTCGCTGCCGTCTTGATGCAGCGCGCACGAGCCACCATGACTCCCGCCGCAAACCCGCGTCGGGCACCGCAGGAAAGAGGAGCACACTAATTATGCGAAAGTCCCTCATTGCAGCCCTGGCGGGTGCGGGCGTGCTCAGCCTTGGGCTGGCCACGCTTCCCCTCGCCCAGGCCGACCCCGTCGGGCCCCCGACCTACCGCGCGCTCGCCGGTGGTGGCTCCGACACGACCCAGTCCCTGCTGAACGCCCTCGCGGAGATCGTGACCGATGGCGGCCAGAAGGTCATCGGCTCCTACGACGCCATCGGCTCGCCGACCATCACCACTAAGGATCCGGCAAGCACACCCGCGTGCAAGGACATCATTCGCCCCAACGGCTCGTCCAAGGGCCGCGACGCTCTCCAGGCTTCGCTGGTGGCCGGTGACGGCTGCTTCCAGTTCGCTCGCTCGTCGTCCTCGCGTGGGTCGTACACCAGCTCGATCCCCATGGTGTGGGTGCCGTTCGCCACGGACGCGCTGACCTTTGCAGTGCGTGCTGATGGCGATGTGCCGCGGGAGCTCACCAAGGCCCAGCTCATCGCGATCTTCAAGTGCGAGGTCTCGGATATCCAGCCGGCCCTCGTCCAGACGGGCTCCGGGACGCGCAGCAGCTGGCTGTCGTATGTCGGCATCACCGAGGCCGAGATCTCGGCGGGCACGTACCCCTGCCTGGTCCCCGAGAAGGACGGCGGCACGTTCCCCGGCAACCTGCCCCAGGAGCATGATGGCCGTGAACTGAAGAAGAACCAGGTCATGCCCTACTCGGCAGCCGTCTACCAGGGCCAGATGTACGGCACGGCTCCTGACCGTCGTGGCCGCGCTGTTCCCGGTGTCATCGATGGTGTCGCTCCGATGGTGATCAACACGGTCTTCTCCGGCGTGCGCAACATGTTCAACATCATCCCGGCTGAGAAGGCCGATGATCCCACGTCGCTCGAGTACAAGGTCTTCGTCGGCACGGACTCCCTGCTGTGCAAGGCGAAGCCCCAAATCAACCTCCAGGGCTTCGGTGATCTGGTCGATGCCAGCAAGTGCGGCGACACCAGCAGCCGTAGCTGACGGCCAACCACAACGAGAGGGACTTAACTCATGTCTACACACTTCACGCGCGGCCTCGCTGCTACCGTGGGTGCCCTCGCGGTGGCGGGAGCGGCCCTCGTGGCCGCTCCCGCGGCTTCGGCCAACGGCACCCTGAGCATCACCCCGTCCTCGGGGGATGGCATGACCGCCCTGTTCGTCACCACGACAGGCGGGTGCGCCAGCCCGAACGCCACGCACTACGTCGTCAAGTTGACGGGCGGATCGCTGACGGAGGACATCAATCTCAACGGTCTGCAGCCGCTGTCGTCGATCCCGGCGTCGGGGTCGCAAACCACCCCGATGTCCGTGCCGGTGGCCTACACGCTCGAGATCGCCCAGGAGGCCTACGGTTCGGCGATCCCCACCGGGGTCTACGACCTGGAGTTCATCTGCCGCGCCGCCACGGTGGCGCAGCCGATCACGGTCTTCGAGACCAAGGTCACCATCAAGCAGATCGCCGGTGGCCTGACCTTCGCCGAAGGTGCTGCGAATCTCCCCGTCGAGGCCGTCACCGCACCCAAGGTGACGGGCAAGGCCAAGGCAGGCGCGACCCTCAAGGTGTCCAAGGGCACCTGGTCGCCGTCTGACGTGACCGTCAAGGCCACCTGGAAGATCGGCAAGAAGACGGTCGGCAGGGGCTTTTCCTACAAGGTCAAGCCCGGCGATCGGGGCAAGACGATCGTCGTCACGGTGATTGCTGCCAAGAAGGGCTATGTCGCCGCAGCCTGGCTGAAGAGCATCAAGATCGGCAGATAGTTCACTTTCGCAAGGGGCGGCCGAACACGACGTTCGTCCGCCCCTTGCTTTGTGTTCACCCCTGATTCATTCAATATCGACACGATGCGCATCGAGAGAGCGAGGTCACCCGTGTCTTTGCACTATGTCGTCGCATCAGCCTGCGGGCTGGTGCTCGCGGCTGCCCTGGCGACCCCGGCGCTCGCCGCCGAGCCCGAGCAACTCGGCTATCTCGTCGTTGAACCCGCCCAGGGTGATCTCACATCAGCGATCGACATCGCGACATCCGATGTCTGCACCCGCGGTCAGACATTCGCCGTCATGATGGACGGCCCCAAACTCAAGGGCGCCGATCGCGGCAACCTCCTCGGCACCACCAAGATCACCACAATTGGCCCGGAGAGTTATCCGGGCCACTACGTCGTGCCACTGCCCACCGATCTCGGCACCTACATCGCGACCGCGGCTCCCGGTCAGCGCATCAGGGGCGACTACACCCTGACCTTCGCGTGCCGGGACACACTCGACACAGCCGACCTCCAGGTGTTCACCGCTACCATCACCATCGACGGCCGGGGGCGCTACGTCGCGCAGGGGAAGTCAGCCACCCCCATCGAGGAGTTGATCGAGGGCTACGTGCCCAACTCAGCCGGCTTCGCGTACGGCGATCCCGTCGTGTCCGATCCGGAGTCAGCCGCTGATCCGTCGGCCGAATCCGCAACCGCCGCGGCGAATGAGTCGAGCGGCGCGCTCCCATGGCGCACCATCCTTTTCGTGGCGGGCGGCGTACTCCTCCTGGGCGCGGGCTATGCCTGGTGGCGCGAGCGATCCCGCGAGCGCGACGCCAAAGACATCGATCACGCAGACGCCGATCAACCAGCCACCGAGCATGCAGATGACGACACCGCAGCGGGGGTGGGCTCATGATCTCGTTGGATGACTCGCTCGCCTCGACGCCTCCGGGCTCCGGTGACACCAAGGATCCCGCACCCCGCTTCATGGATTCGCCCATGTTCCTTGTCGCCAGTGTGCTGTTGATATTCAGTTGCCTGTGCCTGGGCTTCCTGGCCAATCTGCTGGTCGTGAGTCAACTCATTCATGCGCGGGATCAGGAGGTCCTCTACTCCGACTTCCGCAGCGAGTTGGCCAATGCCATCGCACCTGTCGGACAGACAGACATCAATGGTGCCCTTCTCCAGCCGGGGGCGGCGATCGCCATCTTGGAGATCCCCGATATCGGGCTCCAGGAGGTCGTTGTAGAAGGGACAACGTCGACGGTGACGCAGTCCGGCCCCGGACATAAGCGCGACACGGTGCTCCCAGGCCAAGCCGGTACCTCGGTCATCTACGGGCGTCAGGCGGCCTTCGGAGGCCCCTTTGGCCAGGTGGAGATTTTGCAGCCGGGCATGACCATCGTGGCCACGACCGGTCAGGGTGTCGCCGAGTATCGCGTCATCGGTGTACGTCGGCCGGGTGATCCCATCCCGGCGCTGCTGCAATCCGGTGAGGGTCGCCTCACTTTGGTGACGGCGATGGGTCCGCGATTCATGCCGACCGACCTGCTACGCGTGGATGCTGAACTCGTATCACAGGTGCAGCCCTCCCCACCCCGCGTGATCACGCCCGCTTCCATGGACCCTGCCGAGCAGGCCATGGCCGGGGATCCCGAGGGGCTCGTGCCCCTCCTGCTGTGGCTTCAGGTCCTGCTGGCTGTCGCGGTGGCCACGGTGTGGCTCGTCCTGCGCTGGGGTAAGTGGCAGGCGTGGCTTGTCGCTGCCCCCATCTTCTTTTTTGCCGGTGTGATGGCCTCCATGAGCGCCATCCGACTTCTGCCGAATCTCCTGTGACCGCACGCTCAAAGAATGGGAAACCTCACATGACCCTGACCGTTGATGGCTCGGGTGCGACCACCGCTCCGCAACTCTTCTCACTTCAGGCCATCGACATCTCCTGCTGGTTCGGCACCCACCTCGTCCTGGACCGGGTGTCCCTGTTCATGCCGGCCGGACAGGTCATGGCGCTCATCGGTCCCTCGGGATGCGGCAAGTCAACCTTCCTGCGTTCGCTCAACCGGATGCATGAGTTGGTCATCAGCGCACGGATCGCGGGTGAGGTCCTGCTGGACGGTGAGGACATCTACGCCCCCAGTGTGCGCATCACCGATGCCCGCCGCCAGATCGGGATGGTCTTCCAAAAGCCCAATCCCTTCCCTGCCATGAGCATCTACGACAACGTCATAGCGGGGCTGAAGCTCAACGGTGTCCACGTCAATCACGAGGAGCGGGACGATCTGGTCGAGCACTGCCTCGTCAAGGCGGGGCTGTGGAAGGAGGTCAAGGATCGTCTCCGGGCTCCCGGGGGAGGGCTCTCCGGCGGACAGCAGCAGCGGTTGTGCATCGCGAGATCGCTGGCGATCAAACCCAAGGTGCTGCTCATGGATGAGCCGTGCTCGGCCCTGGACCCGACCTCAACGCGGCGAATTGAGGAGACGATTAATGAGTTGCGCGAAGAGGTGACGATCGTCATCGTGACCCACAACATGCAGCAGGCCCAGCGCGTCTCTCAAAGCTGCGCCTTCTTCCTCGCCGAGCACGGTCAGCCCGGCTACATCATTGAGCACGGTCCCACAGATCTGATGTTCAGTCAGCCTCAGGACCCGCGCACCTTCGACTACGTCAATGGCCGCTTCGGATGATGCACCGCGCAGGTGAACATTCGGTGCCTTTGGTGAAGTCTTATCTATCCACCTGGATATGCATTGTTCAAATCCCTAGGTTGTCGCCGTGAGCCAGGTGAAGCCCATTGGCATAGGCAAGGCGCTCGATCAGGCGCGAATGACCAAGCTGCACAAAAAGGTTTGGTTGCTCGCCGGCATGGGAATCATGCTGGACGGCTTCGACTTCTTCATCATCGGCGTTGCTAATCCGCTCATCGCGGAGGACCTCGGCGTTAACGCCTGGCAGAAGGGTCTGATCTCAGCGGCGGCCATCGTCGGGGCGATGTTCGGAGCCGCCGTCCTCGGTCCCCTGGGTGACAAACTCGGCCGGCGACGCATCTTCAAGTACGACCTGTGGATGTTCGTGGTCTTCTCCATCGGCTGCATGGTCGCGTGGGATACCTGGTCGTTGATTGCCTTCCGCTTTCTGCTGGGCATCGCTATCGGTTTGGATTACCCGATCGCGGCGTCCTACCTCGCGGAGGTGCTGCCGCAAAAAAACCGGGGGCGCTGGCTCGTCTCCGCCTTTTCCCTGCAGGCGGTGGGCATGCTGCTCGGTGCGCTCGTGGGAGTCGGCGTGCTCCTGATCCTCCCGGAGGAGACATCGTGGCGCTGGATGCTCGGCTTTGGCGTGATCCCGGCCCTCATCATCATTTGGCTGAGACGCGGCGTCCCCGAAAGTCCACGATGGATGGCCCAGAATGGGCAGGAAGAAGAAGCCATAAAAGTTGTTGAGGAGCTCACCAATGTCCCGGTGATCATCACCGATAAGGACCGCGAGAAGGTGGAGCAATCCTCCGAGGGCATCCAGGCGCTATGGCAGCCGCAGTTGTTTAAGCCGGACATGATCCGGCGGACGATCTTTACGTCGGTGCCGTGGTTCCTCATGGATATTGCGACCTACGGCGTGGGGATTTTTACGCCCACCCTCATCGCGGCACTGGCCTTCGGGGGCAGCCAGGACAAATCCAATACCAATTTCATCGCTGACGACATCCTCTCCACGGAGTGGACCGCCGTGTTGGACATCTTCCTTGTACTGGGCTTTGCCGCAGCGATCTTCCTGGTCGAAAAATGGGGTCGGATCCGATTGCAGACGACCGGCTTCATCTTCATGTCGCTGGGCCTTGTCGTGCTGGGCATCTCCTCAATCCTCCAGGGGCCGGACGGCACCGGCTACCTCGGTCTGGTCTTCGTCGGCTTTGCGATCTTCAACTTCTTCATGAACGCCGGTCCCAATGCCACGACGTACGCCCTGCCCGCGGAGATCTTCCCCCAGGATATTCGCGCAGCGGGCCATGGATTCGCGGCGGGCGCTGCCAAGCTCGGCGCGGCAATCGGTGTCTTCTTCTTCCCGATCCTGCAGGAGGCGATCGGGATTCCCGCGCTGGTCTTCGGGATGGCGGGGATCTGTATCCTGGCGCTGATCGTCACCCTGGTCTTCAAGATCGAGCCGGCGGGCAAGTCGCTCGACGAGATTTCAGGCCGAGATCTTTCCGGGCTCAAGGCGCGTCCGACACCTCCGTAGGTCGACCTACGGGGATGCGCGCCGGATGTCCTGATAGACGGTGTATCCCTGGCAGCCGATGCAAAATCCGGTGAGTGCCAGGGTGAGCGCGACGACAAAAGCGGCGGCGACGCAGATGGCCGCGACAGTGAGTCCGCCGACAACCCAAGCGCTCAGCGCGATGATGAGCAACACGAGGGCGATGGCCTGAGCAATGCGGGGCGCCCTGGGGTCCTGCCACCGAGGTGCAGGAGACATGCGTGGCGCCAGCACCACGCGGAAGAAGACCACGTAGGGCTGACGCGTGACACCGAGTGCGGCGCCGATGAAGAACACCAGTGCCTGCAGTCCTACGAGGATGGGGAAGGTCCACGTGTAGATCCCGATGAGGGCAACGCCCAGCACGACAGCGGTGATGATCGACGCGAATCGAGGCCCTCGGGCATCAATGAGGGCATCAGCAGTGCGGGCCATGACGCGATCCTACGCGCGGATCCCCTCGGAAGTGGCTGCCCGTCAGTCATGGGTCGGGTTACGCACGCGATGGTGGTGCTACCGCATGGTGACGACCACCGCGCGTGACCTGAAGCTGGACCGCTCGGTGTGGTCGTTTTCGGAGAAGATGGCGTAGATGCGGTAAGTCTTGCCGGCCACAAGACGATCCGGGTCGCTCCAGTCGGTCAGCCCATTGCCGGTCCAGCCGATGTAGCGCACCTTGCCGGTGGCGGCGTCCTTGGCGTAGATGTGGGCGTGGCCCTCGCCGACGACGTTGGGTGCCCCGTCGTCGGGAACCTTCACATACGTGAAGCCCTTGGGCGTGACCGTGAATTTCACCTGGCCTGTCGCCACCTTGACGCGGTCGATGCGCAGGGAGAGGGAGTAGCCCGACTTTCCGTCGCCGTTGCCGTGCTGATGCTCCGCGGCTGTTGCCGCCCCGCTCGACAGAGCCAGGGCGGTGACGGCGATCGTGACGCAGGTCTTGGTGAGGAGATTCATGGCCGGAGTTTAGGGTCACGGGGAGCGATGCGCATGCCCAAGCACGCTCAGGCAGGCGGGACGAGGGTGCCGGCAAAGACCTGCCAGGCGAGGGCAGACTTCGCGACCAGGCTCAAGATGATGTACGCCGACTCCCCGCGAAGGTAGTTGGCCCATTTGCCCACCGGCTTGTATTGCAGGTACTGCACGAGTGCGAAGCAGTTGAAGAGGATGAAGAGGGAAATGATGATGCCGTAGACGAAGGCGGGGGTTTGGTTGCCGCCCGTGGATTCCGGCGCGATGACGAAGATCACGATGATGATCCAGGGCACGATGCCGGCGATGCAGCCGAACCAGAAGGGCGTGAGTCCGCCGCCGGGCTGCACGTACTTCTCCTGGAGCCAGCCAAAGAGGATCATCGAGACGTTGACACCGAAGATCGCGATGATCGCGGCGACATCGAAGATGCCGACGATCTGCGCGATGAGCACGATCATGATGGACGAGCTCAGGGAGTACTCCACCCAGCGGAAGTAGTTGTGCCTCTCGAGCAGTCCGGCGACGTAGCGGCCGTAGAAGAGCGGGCTTGCCACCAGGAAGTGGAAGAGCGCCGACAGGCCGAAGAACGCCGCTACACCCCAGGCGACGCGGACGTCGACGAGGGTCACCGGGTCGGACGCGGGAGTGCCGGGAGGCCCCTCGACGTAGGCCGCCGTGATCGGGAGCGCAAAGTCGGTCGCCAGGATGAGGATGAGGATCATCTGGATCAGGTGGGCGAAGCCGGCGATGACATTGAGCCGGCGCAGGCGCTTCATGGCGGCGGCGGTGGCGGAGTCCATCTCGATCACGGTCACGGTCATGGGCTAAGTGTGGAGGCAGGGCAGGCCTCCTGCTCGAGGGCGCGCGGTGACGATTCAGACATTCCAGCGGGAGATGACCGCCTGGGTGCGCTCCCAGCCCAGCACCGAGATCCCTCCGGCGCTCAGGGCCCAGAGCCGCCCATCACGCGCGGGCAGGCCGAGCCAGGTCGCGGTGAGCATCCTCAGCAGGTGGCCGTGAGCCACGAGGAGGCAGTTGCGACCGGCGAGGATGTCGGGCAAGCAGCGGTCGATGACGCGCTGCGCGCGTACGCCGACCTGGTCGGTGGTCTCTCCGGGAGTGTCACCCGGTCGCACAAGGTCGTCCCAAACAGTCCAGTCCGGATCGCCGAGCTGCTCGCGGATCTCGGCGGTCGTGAGGCCCTCCCAGGCGCCGTAGTCCCACTCGATGAGGTCGGGGTCAATGGCGTCGACGGTGACTCCCGCGAGCTCGGCGGTACGCCGAGCCCGCGACAACGGCGAACTGATCACGAGAGCGAAGTCATGACCGGCCAGATCCTTCGACCGTGCCCGGGCGACCGACTCCCCGGCGGGGCTGAGGGGGATATCTGTCCGACCGGTATGGCGACCCGCTGATGCCCACTCGGTGTCGCCGTGGCGCAGCAGCCACAGATTGCCGCGAGCCATCCCGCTCATCATGTCTCCCTGGTCCGGCGGAGGAATGTCCGTCCTAGCAAAGGAATGTCGCTGCCGACAGTACGCCATACGAACTCCTAGGGTGGCGTCGTGGAGGAGCGATCAATCACGCCGGGAATCTTCCTCCTCACCGCCGTGTGCGGTGTCATTGATGCGACCTGCTTCCTCGCGCTCGGCGGTGTCTTCGCCGAGATCATGACGGGCAACCTGATGTTCCTTGCCTTCGCACTGGGTCAGGGCCAGGGAATCGAAGCAGTGCCCTACTTCCTCGTCCCGCTCGTGTCATTTAGTCTCGGAGCCGTCTGCTGCGGCTATCTGTTGCGCACACCGCGGC
>JANRCR010000004.1:0-3075 GCA_030726915.1 Candidatus Nanopelagicales bacterium | reverse complement strand
TCCAGCGCGGCTGTCGCTGTGTAGCCCAGACCAAGTCCACCGACGACGACGTCGAGCGGCTCATCATCGAGTTGGGCGAGGGCCAGTCGGGACAGGGCGATTTCGGCGACGGTGAAGAGGCTGGACATGAGGAAGTCCTCACCCAGTTTGACCTCAAAAACATCGACATCTACGACGGGATCACGGCGTCTCCGCAGGGTCAACTCACCCATCGGGGTGTCAGACCAGTCGAGTTCCTCGAGGCGGCGGCTCACGTGAGACCGCGAGCAGCAGCATCGAGTGCGCCGGTGATCTGTTCGGTTGCCTTGACCTGATCCAGGAGGGCACCTCGGCGCAGGGAAATTTCCTGGCGGAGTTCGTCGATCCGCTGCAGGAGTACTGCAGCGCGACGACTGCCGGATCGTGCCCGGGCTGCATCATCAATCATCGTGAGGAGGGACCGCATTTCATCAAGAGTGAAGCCCAGTGGCTTCATGGTCTTGAGGAGTCGGAGGCGATCCTCCTGCTCGGGCGCGTAGAGACGGAATCCACCCGTGGTCCGCGCCGCGGGCTCCAAAAGTCCGATCTCCTCGTAGTAGCGCACGGTCCTCAAACTGAGGCCAACGCGCTCAGCGAGGACGCCAATCTGCACGAGATCCTCGGCTGCATGTGTCGGTTGCTTCATCAGTGGCCCGCGGGCAAGCGACCATCAAGGCGTGCGCGCAGCGCGGCACTGTGCTTGTTGACACCGAGGACGTCGACGGTCTTGCCGCGACGCTCGTACTTGTAGACGATCGCGTCCAAAGCAGCCACTGTTGAAGCGTCCCACACGTGGGCACCCGATAGGTCAACGACGACCCAGTGGGGGTCCTCGTTGTAGTGGAATTGGGTCACGAGGTCATTGCTGGAAGCGAAGAACAGCTCGCCATGCACCTCATAGGTCACGTGCTCACCATCCGGAGCCACCATTCGGGTCATGGTCACCAGATGAGCGACTCGTCGGGCAAACAGCACACTCGCGGTGAGGACTCCGGTGATGACACCGATGGCGAGGTTGTGTGTGAACACGGTGGCGATCACCGTGGCTGCCATAACGATGGTCTCGCTCTTGGGCATATGTCGAAGTGACTTCAGGCTGTGCCAGTCGAAAGTGGAGTAGGACACGATGATCATGACAGCGACCAGGGCCGCCATGGGAATGACGGTGACGACATCTCCGAGAGCCACGACGAGAAAGAGCAGTAGGACGCCGGCAAGGAAGGTGGATAGTCGGGTGCGCGCCCCGCTGACCTTCACATTGATCATTGTCTGTCCGATCATGGCGCATCCACCCATGCCGCCAAAAAAGCCCGTAACGATGTTGGCCACTCCCTGGCCCCAGGATTCGCGCGTCTTGTTGGAGTGGGTGTCCGTGATGTCATCCACGATTTTGGCCGTCATGAGCGATTCCATCAGACCCACGAGTGCCATGGCGATCGCAAAGGGGGCGATGATGCGCAGCGTCTCAAAAGTGAAGGGCACCGTGGGGATGCCGAGGACGGGGAAGCCATCCGGGAGTTCACCCTGGTCACCGACGGTCGGGACATTCCAGCCGAGCGTGACGGCCGCGATGGTGAGCAGGACCACGGCCACCAGCGGAGCGGGCACCACGGTGGTCACGCGCGGCAGCAGGATCATGATGGCAATGCCCACGACAACCATGGGATAGACGATCCAGGGGACGTCGATCAGATAGGGAATTTGAGCGAGGAAAATCAAGATGGCGAGGGCGTTGACGAAACCCACCATGACGCTGCGTGGGATGAATCTCATCAACTTCGCTACACCTGCAATGGCCAGCAGGATTTGTAGGACACCCGCCAGGATGACGGCCACGATGAGGTACTCCAACCCGTAGTCGCGGGCGAGTGGGGCCACGATGAGGGCGATAGCGCCCGTGGCGGCGGAAATCATGGCGGGTCGGCCGCCGGTGAAGGCGATCGTGACAGCCATGGTGAAGGACGCGAAGAGACCCACCCGCGGGTCGACTCCCGCGAGGATCGAGAAGGAGATGGCCTCGGGGATCAGCGCGATCGCGACAACGAGTCCGGCAAGAGCCTCGGTGCGGAAAACGCGCGGATGGAGCCAGGCAGGTCGAGGCAGAGCCGAAAGGACACGTGACACCAGGGGACTCCGCAGCGTGTGAAGTGAAGGAGGGATCCCGTGCTCAACGGCAGAGGGTCCCTCGTGATTGGACCCAAGTATAACGTTACGGAAGAGTTGCTCCATCCGATGCGCGCGCAGCAGTCTCGCCCGTCGGGCTGATGGGATGTCCGTGCGTCCCGACCCTACTCGCGGCGTGCCGGTGCCGGGTCCGCACGACTAGGGTGTGGGTGTGCTCCTTCACCTCACCGAGGACGAGCAGGCGATGCTGGCGGGGGAGCAGGGTCCTGCCGTTGCCCTCTCCATGCGGATCATCACCGAACTCGGCCGCATCCGCGGCGCCACCGAGCTCGTCGATATCGACTCCGTGCACATCGACGGGTGCATCTTCTACGGCCAGGCCGGCCTGGACTTCGCCCAGAAGCTCGTCGCGCTCGGTGGGCAGGTGCGTGTGCCGACGACGGTCAATGTCGGATCGGTCGATCTCATCCACCCGCACCTCATCCTGCAAAACACCGAGCGTGAGCGCTGGGTCGCCCAGGGTGGGCGCGATCTCATGCAGGCCTACGTCGATCTTGGCTGCCGTCAGACCTGGACCTGTGCGCCGTACCAGATGGATTCCCGACCCGACGTCGGCCGCCACATCGCCTGGGCTGAGTCCAATGCCATCGTCTTCGCCAATTCGGTGCTCGGTGCGCGCACCGATCGCTATGGCGACTTCGTCGACATCGCCGCGGCGATCACGGGTAGGGCACCGCGCGGGGGCCTACATCTGGACTCCGAGCGCCAGGGCGATGTCGTGCTCGATTGCACGAGCCTGTCGCCCGAGACTCTCGCCCTCGATGTCACTTACCCGGTACTGGGCTACCTCGCCGGAGCGATCGCGGGCACGACCAATCCCGTCTTCGTCGGCCTCCCCTTAGACGTGTCGGAGGACAGTCTCAAGGCCGTGGG
>JANRCR010000003.1 GCA_030726915.1 Candidatus Nanopelagicales bacterium | reverse complement strand
GCAGCCTTCTTGACGGGTGAGGCCTTCTTCACCGGCGCAGCAATCTTCTTCGCCGGGGTTGCCTTCTTCGCCGTCGCCATACGCGCCATCCTCTGCGAGATCCCATGAAGAGGGCCCGAGTCAAGTCCTTAGGACCTGGCCGGGCACTCGCCCCCGACACGCGGGAGCGGCACCAGTGTGTCACGGGGGTGTCGGGCGGGTGATGCGGGCCTCAGCGCACGAGGACGGCCCGTGCCTGACCGACCGGCACCGTCACGTCCGCGTCCTGGGTGACGGGCTCAACGACCTCCAGCGGGCCCACCCCCGCCACGGTGTACGTCGCCGCCCAGACGGCTTTGACCGCCACGCGGACATCCCCTGAGCGCCGGAAGGTCCGGTCTATCGTCTGATCAGGCCAGGGTCGACCGGCACTCACGGTATGCAGCGTGGTGCCACCAAAATCCCAGATCCATCGAGGGCTAGCGGTGAGCTCAATGGGCAAATCAATGAGGTCAAAACGTCGTTGGAGGGCCGACTCAGACTGGGTCACTCCAAACACCACCGGCAGATGGGGCAGGACCTGACCCGCGGGCTGGCGCCACGTCCGCAGGGGAGGCACCAGGGCGCGGACCTCATCCGCCATGAGGGCTTCGGCTACGTCGCGCCGGACGGGACCAGAGGGGCCAAAACACGCGGCACCCAGGTCACGCTCAACACCGTCGGGTCCTGTGAGGTAGACGCGCAGCCAGAAGCCATCAACTCCACACAACCGTGCCGGGCCGCGGCATGATCCCGCGGTCGTCATCTCACACTGGACCACCGACCTCCAGCGACACCCCGGACACGACGCCGCTGATCGGCGCCAATCCGTAGCGATCTGGGGAGGCAGGAGCAGGCTTCCCGAACCGACGAAGGCATCCTGCTCGTCATCGCCGATGACATCAACGGCAGCGTGAGCCGGATCTGTCCCGAAGGATGAAACCCCGATCGGGACCACCAGGAGCAGCGTCAGGAGGGGCAGGATGTGAGACAGCCGACGTGTATGCACGCGAGCACGTTAAGGACATTCGGCTGCGTGAGGCGATCCTGCACACCACACCGAGCAACACCGGTGCGTGGTCTGCTGCGCTAACGACCCTCGGAGACCGGGACGACCTGCAGAGCATCGCGGACGATTCGGCCCACCTGATCCTTCTCGACAAGGAAACCATCATGTCCGTACGGCGAGCGCACCATGTCGAGTGGCCGAGCCGACGGCGTCACCGCGACGAGCGCCTCCTGCAGCCGGACGGGGAACAACCGATCGGAGTCGATAGCCACGACCGTGAGGGGACCCTGAACCGTCGCGAGGGCTTCTCCCACCCCACCCCGACCCTCACCAATGTCAAATAAACTCATGGCTCGAGTCAGCGCAATGTAGGTGTTGGCATCGAATCGTCGAGACAACTTGTCCGCCTGGTGATCCAGATAGGACTCCACGGCAAAGCGACCCCCGATGTCCGGCCTTTCACCGGCCTGGGGGGACCGACCAAATCGCAGGTCCAGCTCGCTCTCACTGCGGTACGTCAGATGAGCAATGCGCCGCGCGATGCCCATCCCGGTGTGCGGCCCTGCACCTGCAGACCGGTCGTAGTAGTCACCCCCCGTGAAATTCGGGTCTGCTTGGATCGCCGCAATCTGGGTCGCGTGGGTGCCGATTTGGTCGGCGGTCACGGCTGCGGTCGTGCCCAGGACGAGGCCCGACCGGACGCGGTCCGGATGAGCAACCATCCACTCCAGCACCCGCATGCCCCCCAGGGAGGGTCCCAGCATCAGCGCCCAGGACGGAATCCCCAGCGCGTCCATCACCCTCAACTCGACCTCGACCATGTCGGGGACAGTCACCACGGGGAAGCGGCTCCCCCAGGCCGCGCCGTCGGACGCCAGACTGGAGGGACCCGTCGTACCCTGGCATCCGCCCAGGACGTTGGCGCACACGACGAACCACTGATCGGTGTCGACCGGTGCGCCCGGACCCACCAAGCCGTCCCACCATCCGCCCGTCAGATGGCCGTCCTCCGCGGGACCGGTGACGTGGGAGTCACCCGTCAGTGCGTGACAGATATAGACGGCGTTGTTGCGCGCGGAGTTAAGCTCACCCCATGTTTGGTAGGCCACCCGAACATTCGGGATGACCTCGCCCGATGCCAGGGTGACATCCCCGACGTCGATGAACACACGTCTGCCTGGGTGATCCCCCTCCCGCCACGCACCGGTGGCGGGAGGAGGACCTGAATAGTCCAGGGGTCCGTAGGGTCGATACATCTCTAGGCCTGCTTCGCCGCCCGGAAGCCGGCATCGAGATCGGCCAGAATGTCCTCAATCCCCTCGATTCCCACGGCGAGACGGACCAGCCCCGGTGTGACACCCGCGGCCAGTTGCTCCTCCGGTGAGAGTTGGGAATGTGTGGTGGATGCCGGATGGATGACGAGACTGCGGACGTCACCGAAATTGGCCACATGGCTGTGAAGGTCGAGTGCCTCCACAAAGCGGCGCCCAGCCTCGACACCACCATCAATCTCAAAGGACAGCACCGCCCCCGATCCCCGCGGGGAGTACTTCTGCGCCAGCGCGTGCCACGGACTATCCGTCAAGGACGCGTAGTTGACCTTGAGGACCTCATCTCGACCCTGGAGGAATTCCGCGACAGCCTTGGCGTTGTCGACATGACGCTCCATCCGCAGGCTGAGAGTCTCAAGCCCCTGGGCTAGCAGCCAGGCGTTGAACGGCGCCACGGCCGAGCCAAGATCGCGCAGCAACTGCACACGGGCCTTGAGGATGAAAGACAGGTTGGCTCCGAACGCCGATCCCACCCCGAGATCCCTCGCGTAGACGAGCCCGTGATAGCTGGGATCCGGCTGGTTGAAGTTGGGGTAGCGATCCGGATACCGCGCATAGTCGAAGTTGCCCGAGTCCACGATGGCTCCGGCAACTGCTGTGCCATGACCACCGATGTACTTCGTCGCGGAGTGCACGACGATGTCAGCGCCCCACTCAATCGGCCGGATGAGGTAGGGGGTGGCGACCGTGTTGTCGACGATGAGCGGGACACCAATCTCGTGGGCCAGCGCCGCAACCCCCTCGATATCGAGCAGGTCATTCTTGGGGTTGGCGATGGACTCCCCGAAGAACGCCTTGGTGTTGGGGCGCACCGCCGCCCGCCAGGACTCGATGTCGTCGGGGTCCTCTACGAAGCTGACCTCAATACCCAACTTGGGCAGCGTGTAGTGGAAGAGGTTGTAGGTGCCGCCGTACAGGCTTGGACTGGAGACGATGTGATCGCCCACCTCCGCAACATTGAGGATGGCGATCGTCTCGGCCGCCTGACCACTCGACACCAGCAACGCGCCCACACCACCCTCCAGTGATGCGATCCGATCCTCGACCGCCGCCTGGGTGGGATTCATGATGCGCGTGTAGATGTTGCCCATTTCCTTGAGAGCAAACAGATTGGCCGCGTGGGTGGTGTCGTTAAAGGTGTACGACGTCGTCTGGTAGATCGGTAGTGCTCTCGCATTGGTGGCAGCATCGGGCGTCTGGCCCGCGTGAATCTGGCGTGTTTCGAACGACCAAGCAGTGCTCATGTCATATCTCCCGGGTGATGTAAGGAAGGGTTGGACGCGCTCCTGAGGGTGGCTTCGCACACCGCAGCGCCAGCGTGATGGGGTACGCAAACGACACGGCGACACGACCTCCGAGACCTCCGGGGTCTTGCCCTGTGCAAGACCCGCGCTTGCCTGTCAGACAGGCCTGGTCATCACCCGGGGCACCCCACCGCGGTCGGAGGGTTGTCGGCCAGCAAGCCGGGGCTTGGCACTGGCGCTCATAACCTAGTGAAAGATTACCCAAGAAGAGCACAGGCCTCAAGCCGGGGCTAGGCAATCCTGCGGCAGTCGTCACGCGTCAATGCGGCGAGCCCCTCGCGCCACAGCGCCGGATGCATACCGGTGGCGAGGCAGCGGCCCACCAGAGTGGCCAGGGAATAGTCCGGTTCTGCGGCCAGGGCCCGGTCAACGGCGGCCCAGGCACGTGAGCCATCCCCGCATTGCCATCGCAGGATGGCCAGGACGGTTGAGGGAGGCGCCAGGGCCTCCTCCGGAGCCGAGGACACCACGGAGACGAGTCGATCAGCCGCCCCCAGCCATTCGACCCGCTCGGCGCGGAACAACTCCCACAGCACCGTGTCGCGCACGCGCAGATCACGCAGCGCCACGCAGACCTGCGCAACACCCTCGGGGGTGATCTGCTCCCGACTCACCAGCCAATCCAGCACCCGACGGATGTGGACGTCGCGCGCCTCCTCACGGATGGGATCCCATCCCCGCAGCGCCGCGGCAACGGCCGTGACAGCCTCCGGTCTGGTCCGAATATCGCCAACGTAATCCTCTCGCGTCGGCGCCCAGGGCTGCAGTCCCCACAGTGCTGCGCGACGAGCGATGTCCTGTGCCGAAATGACCGCGAGACGTGGTCCGTCGCCCATGGCCTCGCACAACGATGCCCACAGGATGTCGTCACCGTCGGCGTAGACACAGATGGCATCGAGCAACTCCAGGGGCAGCAGCCCCATGTGGTCAGCGGCCTGGAGCCAATCCTTCGACCCGATGGTGGTGGGGGCGTCGGTGACGGCGAGGTAGACGCCCACGGCGTGCGCATCGCGCAGGGCCGCGCGTAGATCCGGAAGCGGGGTGTCCCCTGTATCGATGTCCCAGCGCGCCATGAGCACGACGGTGCCGTCGTGAGCAACGGCAACGACGGACAGGGAGGGACCCGGCCAGTATCCGAGCATGAGAGGTACGGCGAGGGCTACGTCGGCGGGAGTCGTGAGGCGGACCGGAGGTGTGGGCATGGACCCACGGTGGGTTGCCGTTCGGCCGCTGTCAGGACCTCATCATCCCCCTGTGGATGGACGTCAGGACCTGTGGACGACGTCAGCGACGGATACGGACAACCTCGCCAACCCACCTGCCGCTGGGGGATGCCACCTCCACGCACTCACCCACGCGCGCACCGAGAAGGGCGCGACCTAGGGGTGAGTCCCAGGAGATGCGCTGATCATCGATGGTGGCTTCCTCGGGATGCACCGGACGCACCGACACGAGATCACCCTCGTGCGTGCGCACCTCGACAAGCGCCCCCGGGGTGACGACCGCATTGCGTCCCGTCCGCGGAGCGGCCAACTCAACGGAGGATGCCACGAGTGCCTCGAGGCGTTCGATCTCCGCGATGGCCCGCTCAAACGCCGCGACATCACGCTCATCGCGCTCGGGTTCGATCAGGAGAGGGCGCAATGGCTCCAAGACATCGGTGCGCAACTTGTCCGCCCGCTCCAGGAGAGCGGCCCGTCCGACGGCGGTGAAGGCCGGGACGCGCTTGGCAAGCGAGACATACTCGGTGGCTGACGTGGGGTGAGACATATCTACTCCTTCGGGGGCACCGTCACATCGTGACGACACCTACGCCGAAGGTCTCCCGCCGCCGGATGATCTCCGGCCCACGACGCCGGGGTCCGCGGCGGACCCGTGATGACGACATCGCAGCGAGGGGGTACTCCCCTTCTGAGCGGGAGTCTAGAGGACAGGGACGGCGTACGCATCCGCGGGAGCAGGCCCCCACCGGGGTCGTTTGGGGGTGATGCCATCGCCGCTGCTGCGACCCCGCAGGCGTCGGGCCATCCAGGGGGCGAAATGTCCTGATGCCCATTGGGCGTGGCCGCGGACAGACTCAAGCATGCTCGGCGCAGGCTGCGGCGGGGCGGGTGTGCGCCAGGCATCGGAGCCGACTCCCAAGGCTTGCATCGCCGCCCGTGCTGCCAGCGTGTGACCGGCGGGCGACAGGTGCAATCGGTCGGCATCCCAGTAGAGGTCATCGTCAAAGGCCGCACAGCCCCAGAAGTCCACCACCATGGCGCCATAGTTCTCGGCAATCGCCCTGGTGGCGGCGTTGTAGCGGGCGATGCGCTCGGACACCGACCCCATGACCCGTGACCGACGGGTGGGATCACCGAAGGCAAAAACAAGAACATCCGCCCCCGATCCCCGAAGGTCGCGCACCGCGCCCTCGAGCAGCGTCGCCGATGTGTGCACATCCCAGGAGCGCCTCAGGACATCGTTGACTCCCGCAGCCAGGCTCACCAGATCGGGGGCGAGATCAATCGCGAGAGGCACCTGCTCCGAGACAACCTGGGGGAGCAACCTGCCGCGTACCGCCAGATTGGCGTACTCGAAGCCAGCGGTATCGCGCGCGAGCGAGGCCGCCACGCGATCCGCCCAGCCGACGTACCTACCATCGGGGCCGATCTCATCCGCGACACCCTCGGTGAAACTGTCCCCCAGAGCGACAAATCTTCGCCACATGACTAGGCCGCCGGTGTCGCTTCCACCGGCTTCGTCGCGGCGAAGGTGCGTCCCGCCTGTCGGTACCACAGCACCAGAGCGAGGACGCCGAGGAGGATCTGGGGCACAAAGGACGATGCGCGCCACACGAGGTCGGCCGCGGTGGCAGCACCATCAGAGGTGCCGAAATTCGTGAGGATGGCAATCATGAAGGCATCCACCGTCCCCACACCACCCGGTGTGATGGGAATCATTAGGCCCACCTGGCTCACCGCGAAGGCACCAAAGGCAATCAGAACCGACGTACCGTCATTGGACCAACCCTCGACACCGCGGAGACACACATACAGGATGAGGAACTGGGTGAGGAAGACCCCGCACTGGGCGAGGGTGATCCACATCCAGCGTTTGACGACGAGGTCATAGATCGTCTCTCGGAACGACAACACGGCCGGCACGAGGTCTTTGCCGCGCAGTGACTTGATCCACTTCCCAAAGAAGGCGACGACGTGGTTGGCCATCTGTGCCAGTTTGCGAGCAAGAGTCGCGCTGCGCACCACGAGGATGAGCAGGGTCACCGCCGCAGCCAGGACCGCAAAGCCAATCAGCGCCACCGCGATGTAGGCACCTCCGTCGGCACCCCCCAGGATGAGTGCCCCGACGCCCAGGATGGGGAAGCCCAGGGTGACAAAGACGCTCCACAGGCCCACAACCGCGATGGCCGAGGTCGATGCTGCGGGGGAAATCTTGAAGGATGCGAGCATGCCGTATTGCACGGCCAAACCCACGGCGCCACCGGCCGGTACGCCGTTGCTGATGGCGAAGGCCGCCTGGTTGATCTGCTGGCCCTGCCAGTAGCGCAACCCTGGCACCGCCGCCATGAAGGGGAAGCCGTAGACGCCCAGATAGATGAGCACGGCAATGACAATGACGACGGCAGCGGGCCAGCCCATGTTTTGCAGAGCAGTCAGTGCCTCGGAGTAACTGCCGATCGTGGGAATGACCTTCCAGAAGATCAAGACGATGAAGACGAGTCCGATGACTCCGAGAATGATCGACTTCTTCTTGTCGAGCATGGGAGCCGCCGGAGCATCAGCGGGTGCCGTGCCCGTGGTCGCTGCCGCAGTCTCAGGCGCCTCTGCCGTGTCGGGAATTGGCGGAGTGGGGGTCCCATCCGCCGCCGGTGCCACCTCTGGCTTGTCCTCGGTCACGTCGATCCCTTTCGTCGAGCAGACCCTAGCCCGTCCCGGCCCGGTGGCGCGCCCATACACGGGCCACGGGAGCAGTTATGGGGGCCCGTGCGGACGGTCCCCGCGCCATTGACAAGATGACGGCCATGCGTCTTGATCACGTCTCCTATGCCTGCGCCCCCGGCGAACTCGCCGAGGTGGTGCAACGCATCGGGTCGGACCTTGGAGCCGCCTTCGTTGATGGCGGCCTGCATCCCTCGTTCGGGACGCGCAACTTCATCCTCCCCCTCGCTGACGGGGTCTACGTCGAGGTGGTCGCTGCCCTGGATCATCCGGCGGCCGACAAGGCTCCCTTTGGCCAGGCCGTCCGCCGACGGGCGAGTGAAGGCGGCGGCTGGCTGGGCTGGGTTGTGTCCGTGGACAGCATGGCGCCGATTGAGCGCCGCCTCGGTCGCGCCAGCGTCACGGGACACCGGGTTCGCCCCGATGGGACGGATCTGTGCTGGCGCCAGATCGGGGTCCTGGACCTCCTCGAGGACCCACAGTTGCCCTACTTCATCGAATGGGAGTCCGGCGATCGACATCCGGCGACCGCGGGTGGGATCGTCGCGCTGGAGTCGATCGAGCTCAACGGCGATGCCGCGGTGCTCGGTGCCTGGTTGGACTCCGACGATGCTCCCCTGTCGCGAATCACCTGGGTGGAGGATGAGGAGCCCGGGATTGTTGCCTGCGGATTCCAGACACCGCGAGGTTTTGTCCGCATCGATTGACCTAACTGGGCTACGGTCGCTTCATGACTGCACCCGCACCCGAGACCAGCCCCCCTGACCTAGATCCGAGCACCGAGGGCGGCTACGAGGGTGGGATTCCCGAAACCCTGCGCACCTGGGCTGGCCTCACCTGGCGCGTGCTGGTGATCCTCGCCGGATTTGGCGTCCTGATCCTGCTGATGGGACAGATCTCCATCGTCCTCATCGCGCTCTTCCTGGCAGCGTTTTTCACGGCGCTCGCTTCACCCATCATGCGGTTCCTGCAGACCAAGGCCAAGCTGCACAAGGCCGTCGCGCTGATCCTGTCGATTCTCTTTATCGGTGCCGCCATTGTCCTGGTGCTTTTCATTGTCGTGCGCTCCATCGTGAGCGAGGCTCCAGACCTGGCGACGTCCATCCAGCAGAGCATGTCGGAATTGCAAAAGTGGGTCTCCGGTCCACCACTCAACCTGTCCGCGGATGCCTTCAACGGCTATGTGACCGACGTGGAGAACTGGGGCAAGAACTTCGTACTGGATATCGGCTCATCGGCGCTGGGCTCGGTCGGCGACCTTGTCCTTGGCGGATCGGTCTTCATCTTCGGGGTGATCTTCTTCATGACCTCGCGTGGCCCCATCTGGCAGTGGGTCATCAGCTGGATGCCCACCAAGGCTCGCCCCTACGTCAACACCGCGGGCGACCTCGCCTGGGAGTCCCTGTCGGGCTACACCCGGGGCACCGTCATCGTGGCGCTGTGTGACTCCATTCTCGTCTTCATCGGCCTCCTCATCCTGCAGGTGCCGATGGCCCCCGCACTGGCCGCCATCGTGTTCTTCGGCGCCTTTATCCCCGTCATCGGTGCACCCATCGCCACCTTCTTTGCCGCCATCGTTGCGCTGGCCGAGCGCGGGCCCATCGTTGCGCTCCTCGTCATAGCCCTCACGGTGGTCGTCGGATCCTTCGACGGTGACGTGATGCAGCCACTCGTGATGGGCAAGGCCGTGAGTTTGAATCCCCTGGCCATCATCATCCTGATCGCCATCGGATCCATCCTCATCGGCATCGTGGGCGCCCTGGTCGCCGTACCGATCGGTGCCTCGATTTATCGGGTGCTGAAGTACCTGACGGGTCGAGATCCGGACCATCCCCTTCCGGGGCACGATCCGCCGGCGGATCCGGACCCACCCGCGGCACCCGAGGCCACACCGACCGACGCCACGACCCCGGCGCCAGCCGCACCCGAGGCCACCAGCCCAACGGCCGTCACCACAGCGGGAGCGACTTCCCCGGGTTGAGGATTCCGCGCGGGTCCAGCGCCTGCTTGACCGTCGTGTGCAGGTCCCGCGCGACCTCATCGAGCTCATCAGCTAGGGCGCGGCGCTTGAGCAGTCCGATGCCGTGCTCGCCTGTGACGGTGCCACCGTGGCGTAGGGCCACCGCAAGGATGTCATCGAAGGCCAGCATCGCTCGGGCAGCCGCGTCGACGTCACCCCGCGGGGTCACGATCGTGGGATGCAGATTGCCATCACCCGCATGCCCGAAGGTGCCGATCAGCACGTCACGTCGTTCAGCGATGGACTCGATCTCCGTCACCGCCTCGGCCAGGGCTGAGCGCGGGAGGGCCACATCGTCCAGCAGCCAGTCGCCCTTAGCCTCGAGGGCCACAATCGCCATGCGTCGCGCGCCCAGCAAAAGCTCAGACTGCTCAGCGTCCTCGGCACGGTAGGCCTCCGTCGCCCCGGCCGCTTCGCACGCGCGCAGGACCATCTCCGCCTCGGCAATCCCCGACTCCCCCGGCAGATCAGACTGGGCAATCAGCATGGCGCCAGCATCGACCGGCAGCCCGCAGGGCCGCCACTCCTCCACCGCGCGCATGGTGGTCCTATCGAGGAGTTCGAGCATGCTGGGCGTCGCCGCCACCATGATCGATTCCACCGCGCGACCCGCGTCGCTGACGCTGTCGAAGAGCGCCACGGCGGTGATGGCGCGGGGCGGGATAGGACGCAGCCGCAGGCGCGCCATGGTCACGATGCCGAGTGTGCCCTCGCTCCCGACGAAGAGACCGGCGAGGTCATAGCCGGCGACACCCTTGACCGTACGCCGGCCCACACGCGTGATCCGACCATCGGCGAGGACCACCTCCAGCCCCAGGACGGCATCACGAGTCACGCCGTACTTCACACAGCAGAGTCCACCCGCATTGGTGTTGACGTTGCCCCCGATGGAGCAATAGTCCTTGCTCGCCGGATCGGGGGCGTACCACAGGCCGTGCCGGGCCACATGCTCGCGCAACTCAGTGTTGAAGATGCCCGGTTCGGTCTCGACGTACCCGTTGGTGACGTCGACCCGGCGCACATCGCGCATGCGCTCCAGGCAGACAATCAGGCTGCCGTCGATCGCATTGGATCCACCGGTGAGCCCTGAGCCGGCACCGCGAGGAACGACGGGCACGCGCTGGCTGTGGGCTGATGCGAGGATCGCACTCACCTGCTCCACGGTGCGGGGGAAGACCGCGGCAAAAGGCTCCCCCACCGCGGCGCCGATCGAACGGTCCACCGAATACGTCCTGAGGATGTCCGGATCCGTCATGATGTCCCCGGCATCCAGCACGTGGCCCGCTGTCGAGAGGACCGCATCCTCGGGTGTCATGCGCAGCCCTGGACCACTGCCGCCAGGGTGTCGATGGCCAGGCTGGTCGACGACGTCGGATAGGCCGCGGGTCGGCGGTTGACGAGCACGGCAAAACTTCGCCACTGCCCGTCATCCCCGCGCGTGATGCCGGCAAGAGTCGAGACGCCCGTGAGGCTGCCTGTCTTGGCCGCCACCTCGCCGCGCGCGCAGGAGGCGGGCGGGGCTGCGAAGCGATTGATCAGGGTTCCGGAGCGGCCCGCGACAGGCAGTCCCTCGATGAGCGCATCGAGGGCCGGTGACCCCACGGCGATATCGAGCAGTTCGGTGAGGAATCGGGCGGTCAGCCGGTCATCGCTGGACAGCCCACTGCCATCGATCAACGCGAGCCGCCAGGTCGCGAGGCCCAGATCGCGCAGGACTTCCTTGGCGGCCGCTGATCCGCCACTCCACGTGGCCGGATAGCCGCGCCCCAGTGCCACCTGGCGGAAGAGGACTTCGGCAACGTTGTTTTCACTCACGCGCAGCATCACATCGACGGCCTCACGCAGGGTGTTCGGGCGCACCTGTGCGACCCGGTCGGCCCCCTGAGGCGTCAAGATCCGCGAGCCCACGCGTGCGCGAACGCCGGCCTCCTGCAGGGACTGAACAAAGAAACTCCATGCGGTGGCGACGGTGTCGTTGGAATACTCCCCGAAGAGGGCGAGAGGGCGCACGGCAGCGGCGTAGGTGGGCCGGTCTCCCGGTGCCCAGCCGGGGGCATCGCTCGGGTGGGGGAAGAGGTAGTCATCGACATCGACCACAGCAGAGGTGACCTGAGATTTGCGCAGGGACTTGGCGGTCCGCTGAGCCAACTCGGCCAACTGGCCACGCGTGAGAAGCGGATCCCCTCCGCCCACCAGGATGATGCGGTTGGCGTCAGCACCGGCCACGACCCGCGTGGCAAACCGACGTGATTCGCCGTACACCATCAGCGCTGTGGCCGCGGTGACCACCTTCATCGTGGAAGCAGGGACCTGTCGTTCATC
>JANRCR010000002.1 GCA_030726915.1 Candidatus Nanopelagicales bacterium | reverse complement strand
CGTCTGGGCACGACGACCATCTATGTCACTCACGATCAGGTCGAGGCCATGACCATGGGAGATCGCGTCGCGGTGCTCCAGGCCGGGCTGCTCCAGCAGGTCGACAGCCCCGAAGCGCTCTATCGATCTCCCGTCAATGCCTTCGTGGCGTCCTTCATCGGGTCCCCGAGTATGAATATCGTCGAGACTCCCATCGTGGATGGCGGAGTGGACCTCGGCGGCATCACAGTCCCTGTCAGCCGCGAGACGCTCGCTCGTGCCTCCTCTGATCGCGTACTACTCGGCGTGCGACCAGAAGATATGCGGATAGTCGACACGGGTGCGCCCCTGCAGGTCGAACTCGTCGAGGCCCTAGGCGCTGATACCTACGTCTATGGCTCTTTGGCGACGCCGTCAGGGACAGTCCCGGTGGTGATCCGCACGCACCCTTCCGTGCGGCCAGAGCTGGGGAGCACGCTGTACGTCGCCCCATCACATGTCTACACCTTCGACACCGAGGGCGATCGCCTGCGCCTCAGTTAGGACCGGCCGAGATCCGATCAGCCCAGCGCGGAATGGCTCGCGCCACGACCGCTCCGATCAGGGCTGCAGGCACCAGCGTCCACGTGCCCATCGCGAAGCCGATGACGATGCCGAGAATGATGGCCAGCGGCCATTTCATCGGCGCTGTCGCGATGACCGATGCCACGACACCCACGATGATTGCGGCCTGCACTGAAGGCCCATCCGGCAGGGCAAGGGCGATGAGCAGACCGGATGCAGCACCGACGAACATGGCCGGGAAGAACGGACCACCGCGGAAGCCCGCTCCCAAAGATACGGCGTAGGCGAGTGACTTGAAGGCAATGATGGCGACCACCGTCGACACGCTCGTAATGGTCGGCAGCTCGGTGATTAACTCCTCACCCGACGTCAAGACGTAGAGGACGGATTCACCGGTCATGAAGGTCATCGCGATGGCGGCTGCAGCGATGACGAGGGAGGACCCCACCATGATCCCCAGATGCGGTCCAGGTCCCGCAGCGCGAGCGACGAGAGCCGCGATCAGTCGCGCGAGCGAGACCGCGACCGTGGCGATGATGGCCACGACGATGGCCCAGCCGAGTTGGGCGACCTCAATCGATTGGGGAGATCCATCCATCGACAGCGAGCCGGCCAATAGGGGCCCGACAAAGAGGGCCAGGATCGCGCCCAGCGCACCGAATCCGACGACCTTCTTGGCATCCTTCGGGTCACTGAACCGCATCCCCTTCGCAACCAGGGTGCCCACCACGGAGCCGGTCGCCACGAGGGCCACCTCCGGGCCGAGAACGACTCCGCCGAAGAGCGAGGCCAGGATGGCCAGGATCGCCCCGAGGTATTCCTTGGGGGTCATGCTGCTGACAGCGAGCCCCGCGAGCGGTGCGTGACCGGTGTCGCCGACCCGGGTGCGGATCACGTAGACGAGCACTGCGGCTAGGACAAGGACCCCGATGACGTACCAGATGGGGGTGGTCTCCCAGCCCGACGGGACCGTCTCCCACACCAGTGCGATCCCGGCGTTGACCAGTTCGAGCACGACGTATCCGAGGACGAGTCCGATCACACCCGCGATGAGCATCGCGGCGATCGGTCGACGCTTTGCGCCCGTGGCTTCTTGAGTCGACACGCTGTCAGACTATCGCCGCAGTCACGCAGAGGTCATGCGCTCTGCTGACGTTTCGTGAGAAGGATCCGATGACCTCCCCCGTCCTGCGCAACCGTCCTCCGCAACCGACACCTGGCGCCGTCTCCCGCTCAGCCCTATCCCTCGATCCGCACGACGCCACCCACGACTCCGACGTAGCCGACACCCTTGGCGGACAGGTACGCCGCCGCGTAGTTGTTGTTAAAGAGAATCCCCGTGCCGGCCAGGACGCTGTAGACTTCGCGACCGGTCCGGAAGTCGAGGGCTGACCAATACCAGCGGTCGATCGTGCCCGGGCCGACTGGCTTCGTGTAGGTGTAGATGAGACCGGTCTTGGCCGAGAACTTCGGCACGACCGAGGGGGCTCGAACGGTGTTGTTGACCCACACGGTCTCGCAGCCTGAGTCACCCACGTCGACACGAGCCATTCCGGGGGTCGTCGATGCCCCTCCGACCGTCGCATCCAGGGAGTTGCCGAAATTGTTTTCCACGATGAGTGCATCGCCGACGGCAATGAGCGAATTCTCCGTCGCGCTTGCTCCCTCGGTGAAGACGGGCTCGGTGCAGATGTCACGGTCGCCGAGGACGACCTCATCCGTGCGGTAGACCACGACGTTTTCAGGATCGGCATTGTCGACGATGGCGACACGGTTGCCGGACATCAGTGTCGGCGTCGTTCCGGATCCAATGCTCTTCTGCCCCGGCTTGAGGATCCCATCGTTTTCGTATTCCTCGCGCCAGGTCACCCGGGGGGTGCCATCGGCCTCGGTGTCGAAGCGATAGAGCGCTGCGGTCGACACGATGTAGATGCTGCCGTCCTCATCCATGGCGAAGGAGTTTGCGATCTGCTCCCCCTCGATGACGATGTGGCGGACAACTCCGGTCTGCGGATCGACATTGCCGACGACACCCGCCTTCGTGGCAAACCAGATCCTGCCGCTGAAATCAGGCAGCGCCGACTGGACGGAATCCGAGTCGTCCATGGCCATGGAGATGTCGAGGTCCTTCACCTCCACAAAGCGGCGGTCTCCGGCCGGACCGCGCACGGCGTACATCATGATGTGGTGCGTGGCCGCCGCGACGACGGCACGGTCTCGATGGTCGAGATAGAAGTAGCTGCCCGCAAACTCGGTGTAGTCACGTGTTGTGACCGTTGGGTCGGTGACTTCGGGGGTCGGCAGCGTCAGACGCGCCAGCACCTTGAGTGTGTCGGGATGGATGAGCGTCAGTTTGGACGCCACCGACCCTGCGATGCACACCGCGACAAGCCGGCCGCGACTGTCGAAGGCAATGCTCGCGCACTCTCCCCCCGCCACCCCCGACGTCACCTTCGTATCGCGACCGATGGGGCCAGACCAGCGGTAGGCGTCAGTCATATAGGTGTCGTTGTGGATGTTGCTCGTGCCGTTGGGCGACATGTAGGGGTTGGTCGGCACCGCCGGCAGCGTCACAGGCTGAGGCTTCGCCTCCTTGCCGATGAATTTCACAGCACGGTCGTAACCCCGGCCATTGGGGATCGGTCGTGGGTCGCTGCCGGCCGCCGCACCAGCCGGAGCAAGTGCGACCAGGCCCAGCAGGGCTGCAGAGGTACAGGCAAGAGTGATGGTCACGGGGCGCATGGCGCCACCGTAGTCCTATGCCCCCCCCGGAATCAACGCTGGCCATCATGCTGATCCTCGGTGCCGCTACGACATGTCCGGATCCCGTCATCCCACGCCTGACCGGGCCTCGTGGGCACAGCCGCCTGTGGGTCAGGACGCCTGCGACAATGCGCACGTGCTTTCACATGAATTCGACACGACGCATAGTCCATGTGTTGCCGCTCGGCAGGTGACTCCGGTCATCGACGTGAATTCCCCGATGCGAGTCGTGGCCCGATGAGGCGCTTCGAGGGGCGCAACGCTGTAGTGACCGGTGCCGGCGGCGGGATCGGCACGGCTATCGCCCAGCGGCTCGCCGATGAAGGAGCCCACGTCGTCGTCTGCGACGCCGTCGAGGATCTCGCTCACGTGACCACGGATGCGATCCTGGCGTCGGGGGCCAGTGCCAGCACGGCTGTCTTCGACGTGAGCGATCCCGGCGCCGTCAAGGATTTTGCCGAGCGCCTTCTTGCCGAGCGAGGGCACGTCGACGTCCTGGTGAACAACGCCGGCATCAATCGACGTGGACCGCTGCTAGACCTCAGCGACGATGACTGGCACACGACCATGGCCGTCAACGTCGACTCGATGTTTCATATGTGTCGTGCCTTCCTGCCCGCGATGGTGTCGGCAGGACACGGAGCCATCGTCAACACCGGCTCGCAGTGGGGCATGTATCCCGCGCCGGGTCACATCGCCTACAACGTGTCGAAGGCTGCCGTCATCGCCTTCTCCCAGAATCTCGCTCGCGACTATGCGCCTGCGGGCATCCGCGTCAACGTGGTGTGCCCAGGCGAGATCCTGACACCGATGGTGGAGTCGGGACTCGCGGCCAAGGGCATCGACGTCGCCGATCTGGCCGCGAAGGTGCCCTTCGGTCGGCTGGGGCGCCCGGACGAGGTCGCCGCACTGGTGGCGTTTCTCGCCTCCGACGAGGCGGCCTACATGTGCGGCTCCGTCGTGGAGATCACCGGAGCACAGGCCGTCACCTGACCGGCCCCGCCGCTCTGCTCCGGGGCTCGAGGCCGAGTGCTACAGGCCGAGGGACTGGGCCACGATCACCTTCATGATCTCGTTGGTCCCACCGTAGATGCGTGATACCCGGGCATCGGCGTACATCTTGGCGATGGGGTACTCGCGCATATAGCCATAACCACCGAAGAGTTGCAGGCAGCGATCCATCACTTCCCCCTGCAGATCCGTGGCAAAGAGTTTGATCTTCGCCGCGTCGGCCGCTGTTAGGCGTCCGCGCTCCAACTCGACGATGCCCCTGTCGACCATCGCGCGACCCGCCTCGATGTCGGTGGCCACATCCGCGAGTTCGAACTTCGTGTTTTGGAATGATGCGATGGGTGATCCGAAGGCCGAGCGTTCGCCGACGTAGGCGAGGGTGCGCGCGAGGGCTGATTCGCAGGCGGCTACAGCGCCGACCCCGATGGATAGGCGCTCCTGGGGCAGGTTGCGGGTGAGGTATTCAAATCCCCTGCCCTCCTCGCCCAGCAGATTGGCCACCGGCACCCGCACCGAGTCGAAGAAGAGTTCGGCCGTGTCCGTCGCCCACATGCCGAGCTTGTCCAGCTTGCGGCTGTGGTCATATCCGGGCATCCCGTCCTCGACGACCAGCAGGCTCAGTCCACCGCGACGATCAGTGCCCGTGCGCACCACGACGACGGCAAGGTCGGCGTTGATGCCACCGGTGATGAAGGTCTTGGAGCCATTGACGATGTAGTGGTCGCCGTCGCGTGTCGCCGTCGTGCGGATCGCGGCGAGGTCTGAGCCTGTGCCCGGCTCGGTCATGCCAATGCAACTGATGCTGTCACCGCTCGCTAGCGCCGGGAACCAGCGTGCGCGCTGCTCCTCATTGGCGAGCTCAAGGAAGTAGGGAAGCACCACATCGAGGTGCAGACTGAGGCCGCCGAGATGCACCGGCAGACTCGCCATCTCCTCGCCGACGACGACGTTGTAGAGGAAGGATTCGACACCGGCTCCGCCGTACTCCTCCGGGATGCAGATGCCGTTGACCCCGAGGTCACCGAATTGGCGATAGAGCGACTTCGGGACCATGCCGGCCTCCTCCCAATCCAGGAGGTGCGGCTCGACCTCCTTGGCCAGGAAGTCGCGCACGACCTCACGGAACTCGTCATGCTCAGCGGTGAAGAGGTCTCGCTCCATAGTCACTCCTTAGCCGGGTGGTCGACACCAGGGTAGGGCCCGACCGCGGGTGCGGCCACCTGCGCGCCATCTTGATCAGGACCAATTCAGGAGCGGTCGGCGGTCAGGCAGTCGCGACCGTCAGGACAGCGGTCGGGCGAGCGCAGCGACGACATCGGCGTACATCACGGTCTTGATGGTCCCGAGAGTGCCGCGGTCTTTGCCGGCGAGGTCCACGACGATGCCCCGGGACACGTGCGCCAACTCCTCTACGTCGCAGATCGCATCCACGATGCCGGCCTTGAGTGCCGTCGGGGCGTCGTAGCGACGGCCGGTCGCCATGGCGTCCAGGGCCGTGCGAGCGGTCAACTTGGACTGGATGAGTGCGCTCATGCCCGGGGAAAAGGGGATATTGATGTCGACTTCCGGCAGGCAGAAGAAGCCGCGCTCGGTCCGCATCACGCGGTAGTCGCAGGCCAGAGCGAGCATCGCCCCCGCCGCGAAGCAATGGCCATTAATCGCGCAGACGGTCGGCACCGGCAGCGTCAGCACCTGGGAAAAGATCGCGTGGACCTGGTCCACGTAGGGCTGCCACTCGCCCGGGTGTGTCTGTAGCCAGTCGAGATCGAGACCGTTGGAGAAGAACTTGCCCGATGCGGTGATCTGCAGCGCGATGGGGTCACTGCTGTCGCGTACCGCGGCCAGGATGTCGGAGACCTGGGTGAGCCACTCCTGGGAAAACGTGTTTTCACTGTCACCGAGATTGAGGGTCCACACCTGTGCATCGACGGTCAGCGTGGCGGCCATGTCCACCTCTCGGGGCTAGGGTGCTGCGGACTTTAGCAGCGGTCACCTCGCTGCTGGAGTGCCCTAGACCGTCAACGACCCCGAGCGTGACTCCACCACCGAGATGTGTTCCAACAGGGCGTCGATGACCTGATCCGGGGCGTGAGTGTGTGGATGATGCCCTGCGGCCGGGACCAGCACCAGTCGGCTGCCGGGCAGCAGCGCATGCGCGGCGAGACCGTGGGCTTGCGGCAGGACACGATCCTCCTCGCCCCACACGATGAGCACCTTGGCCGGATCAACAGACTCGAGTTTGTCCAGGGCCGACACGCGCTGTCCCACGGGTCCGACAACACTGCGCAGGGTGGCGAGGAAGCCCTCGAGTCGACGCGGGTCCTGCAAACTTCTCAACTTGTCACTGGTCGATGGCTCCCCCGATGTACGCCGCTCCGGTGACAGCGCACCGCGGAGTGCCTCGAAGCGCGTCAACGTCGACACGACACGCTCACTCACGAGCAATCGCATCACCACCTCAGATCCAGGGAGCGAGGCCGCACGCAGCGCACCGTTGACCTGCGTGCCGAGGCCACCGCTGGAGATGAGCGAGAGCGACTCGACCCGGTCACGGAATTGATAGGTGAACTGCATCGCGACACCACCACCGAGTGAATGCCCCGCAAGATGCACGCGATCGACACCGAGATGGTCGAGGAGATCCCGCGCGGACGCCGCATTGGCGCCCAGGCTGTAGTCGCCATTGCCGGGGCCCGACTCACCATGACCGAGGAGATCCACCGCGATGACCCGGCGCCCCTGGGCGGCCAGGCGCTGCGGGATGTCGTCCCAGGTGTCGATGCTGGAGGCCACGCCGTGCAGCAGGAACAGGGGGATACCCGGTCCCGGCAGGTCAAGGTAGGCCACCGAATGACCGTGCAGGCGGACCGTCGAGCGGTCCTGAGGCGTGGGCATCTGGTCTCCAACCTACGTTTGCGTAACCTACGTTATCGTAGGTTACTTCGGCGTTACCCGGACCGTCAACCGGAGATCCCCCCTCATGCGACGGGCAGGAGCTCCACCAGGGCGTCGTACACGCCCGGCCCTCCGGCAACGATCCGCCCACCACCGGTCACGCCATGGTCGGCCAGGAACGGGCTCACGCGCCCCCCGGCCTCCTCGACGAGCAGGATCGCGGCGAGGCAGTCCCATGCATTGATGTGCATCTCGACGTAGCCGATCAACTGTCCCGTCGCGACGTAGGCGAGTGTGAGTGCTCCGGATCCGCAACGGTGGAACATGCCACCCGCATCGCGCAGGTGCTCGGCGATGTAGCCGAGATTCTGCGCTGACGTGCGGGCGGAACACCCCAGTCCGGTGAGGCCTTCACTCAGCAGTTGCGCCTCATTGACCCGCATGGGTGCACCGTTGCGGATCGCACCCTCCCCTCGCACCGCGGTGTAGAGATCCTGCGTCACCGGGTTAAAGATCACGCCGACCTGGATGTCGCCCTCAGCGACGTAGGCGATGGAGACACACCAGGTGGGCAGCCCCAGCAGGAACGGCTGCGTGCCATCAATCGGGTCGACGACCCAGGCGCCCCGGTGTCCATCAACGCCATCCGCACCGGTCTCTTCACCGACGAAGGCATCCTCGGGGAACAGTGTGGTGAGCCGAGTTTTGATGACATCCTCGGTCTCGCGATCCGCCTCACTCACCAGGTCCTGCAGGCCCTTGATCACAATCGTGAGTGCACCGAGGTTGCGGTAGTGCTGCAGGGCGATCGCGCCGGCCTCATGCGCCACCGCGATGGCGGCATCCAAACGTATCCGTCGATCCTCGGGCGTCATAGATCATCTCTCCATAGCCAGGCGGCACCACGGACACCGCTGGAGTCGCCATGCACCGATCGGACGATCGGCGTGGTGTAGACGGGTGAAAACGTGTAGCGAGCGATCGCTGGCGGGAGGTCGTCGTAAATCTCACTGACGTTGCTCATGCCTCCACCCATGACAAAGACATCCGGGTCGAGAGTGTTGACGACGACGGCGAGACCTCGACCGGCGCGGTCAAGCCACCGTCGGTACGTCGCATCCGCGATCACGTCACCGGCCCTGCGCCGCTCCATGATCTGAGCGGGCAGCAGGTCGTCACCACCGGCTCGGGCGTACTCCCGCGCAAAGGAATAGCCCGACAGGAACGTCTCGATGCAGCCCCTCTTGCCGCAGTAGCAGGCCTCGCCGGGGATCTCATCGGCCTCGGGGTAGGGCAGCGGGCTGTGGCCCCATTCACCCGCGCTGTTGTTGGGTCCGTGATGGGGACGACCATCGATGGCCACCCCGGCGCCGGTGCCACTCGCGATGATGACTCCGAAGACCACGCGGTAGCCCACGCCGGCACCGTCGATGGCTTCGGATGCGGCGAAGCAGTCGGCGTCATTCTCGACGCGGAGCTCTCGGCCGAGGGCGTCCCGGAGGTCCTGCTCGACCGGACGGCCATTGATCCAGGTGGAGCTGCCCCCCTTGCCCAGCCTGGTCTGGGGGGCCAATGAGCCCGGGATGCCGATGCCGACGCGTCCACCGCGACCGGTCTCCCGCTCTAGCCGGTCGACCAGATCTCGGACGGTGGCGAGGCAGCCCCCATAGTCACCCCGAGGCGTCATCTCCCGAATGCGCAGGATCTCGGTCCCGTCGTCGTCGAGTGCAACACCCTCAATCTTGGTGCCACCCCAGTCGATGCCGATGAGCATCGATCTCCCTTCGCCGGTGACGTCCCTGCCTACGATAGCGAGGTGACCCCGACCGATGACTCCGATGCATCCCTGATGCATCTGCGCCTGCTCGGACGAGTGGCACGCATGTATCACGAAAGGGGATTGACCCAGCGCGAGATTGCCGCGCAACTGGGACTGTCGCAGGCACGAGTCTCGCGCCTGCTCAAGGAGGCGATGTCACGAGGCATCGTGCGATCCATCGTGGTGCTCCCCCGGGGAGTCAACTCCACACTCGAAGACGCCATCGAGCAGCGCTACGGACTGTCTGACGTTGTCGTTGTCGACACCGCGGGGGCAGCGGATCCTGCGCGCGCACTGGCGTCGGCAGCCGCGACCTATCTGGACGTATCGCTCGTGGGTGCGGATGTCATCGGGGTGTCGTCCTGGAGTGGCTCACTCGTCGGTGCCGTTGAGGCCATGCGACCGCGGGTGCAGTCGGCTGCTCACCAGGTCGTGCAGATGTTCGGCGGGGTGGGCGATCCCGAGGTGCAAGTGCAGGCGACGCGACTCACCGGACGACTCGCGCAGGTGCTGCGCGCCCAGGCCCTCTACGTGCCCTCACCCGCCATTGTCGGCAACACCTCGACTCGCAAGGCCATGCTTGCCGACCCCTCCATGAGTGCCGTGGTGTCGGCCTGGGGTCGGGTGTCGGTGTCCCTTGTCGGCATCGGTTCCGTGGAGCCATCACCCCTGCTGCGGAGGAGTGGCAATGCCCTCAGTCTTGAGGAGTCCGAGGCCCTGATCGCCCTCGGTGCTGTGGGCGATGTCTGCCTGCGCTACTTCGATGCGACCGGTGCGTCGGTCACCAGTCCGGTCGATGATCGGCTCATCGGGATGACCGCTCGAGAAATCCGCGCCGTACCGCGTCGGATGGCCGTGGCCGGTGGACAGGCCAAGGCCGCCGCCATCCGGGCCGCTCTGCTGGGCGGCTGGGTGTCCGTGCTCATCACGGATGAAGAGGTTGCCGAGTCCCTCATCGTTGACTGAGCGGGATCGTTGACTGAGCGGGCCCTTGACTCACGGGCACGCACACGACAGGCTAGGCGTAACATATTCACTACTGAATGGATATTCATTCATGGACCGACATGATCCTCCCTGCACGACGACGGACGAGATCACCGACCTCGCCCTGCGCATCCGCATCGGCTCCCTGCAGACGATCGCGAACGCCGGCCTCGGGCACGTGGGTGGTGACTTCTCCGTCTCAGACATCCTCGCGGTGCTTTACGGCGGGATCTTGCGCGTGGATCCCAGCGATCCGCAGTGGCCCGATCGGGATCGCTTCATCATGAGCAAGGGCCATGCGGCTGCATCCCTGTACACCGCACTCGCCCTGCGCGGATTCCTGCCGGAGTCCGAGCTCGCGACCTTCGCCGGACCTCACTCCCGACTCGGTGGCCATCCTGACCGGAGCAAAACTCCGGGGGTCGAGACCAACACCGGACCACTCGGACACGGCCTCCCGGTCGGGGTCGGCATGGCCATCGGTGCGCGCATGAAGGGTGCCACCTGGCGCACGTACGTCATCGTCGGTGACGGCGAGATGCAGGAGGGCTCCAACTGGGAGGCAATCATGTACGCCGCCCATCGCGGGCTGGACAATCTCACCCTCCTTGTCGATCGCAACCGGCTCCAGCAGGGAGCCGGGACCGAGGAGACCAACGCCCTGGATCCCCTCGACGCCAAACTGCGCGCCTTCGGCTGGGATACGACCGTGCTCGATGGACATGATGTGGGCACGCTCTGGGATGTCCTACGCCAACCCGTGATCCCGGGGACGCCGCGCGCGATCGTCGCGGAGACGGTCAAGGGCAAGGGGGTGTCCTTCATGGAGGGATTGGCGGCCTGGCATCACCGGGTGCCGACCGATGAGCAGGTCGACCAGGCCATCGCCGAACTCACCGGCGCGCGATCATGAGCGGAGCATCCACAGCGGCGGGATATGACTGCCGAGTCGCCTTCGCTGACACTCTCATCGCCCTCGCGAGGGCGGATGATCGCATCGTGGCGGTGTGCAATGACTCGGTCGGCTCCAGCAATCTCGGCGGATTCCGCGAGGAATTCCCCGAGCGACTGATCAACGTCGGGATCGCTGAGCAAAACATGGTCGGGGTCGCCGCAGGACTCGCCAATGCCGGCTTCATTCCCTTTGTCTCCGCGGCATCGCCCTTCCTGACCGGCCGCGCCATGGAGCAGATCAAGGCCGACATCGTCTACAGCGGAGCCAACGTCAAACTCTGCGGCCAAAGCCCCGGAGTGTCGTACGGCGAACTCGGACCGACACATCATTCGATCGAGGACCTCGCGTGGATGCGGGCCCTCGACAATCTGCCGATCGTCGTCCCGGCTGATCCTGAGCAGACTCGTGCGGCCGTGCTGTGGGCCGCGGCATTCGACGGGCCCGTCTTCATGCGCATCGGTCGGCATCGGGTCCGCTCGGTCTCCGACGGGCGCGATCCGGCGTGGACTCCCGGACGTGCCGAGGTGCTGCTCGAGGGTGACGACATCACGATCGTGGCCGTCGGCACGATGGTGGAGGTGGCACTGGCTGCCGCCGAGCACCTGGGCAGGGCCGGTGTGCACGCACGCGTGCTCAATATGGCCAGCATCCATCCCCTGGACCGCGACGCGATCATTGAGTCAGCGCGCATCACCGGGGGGATCGTGACGGTGGAGGAGGCGGTGCCGCGCGGTGGTCTCGGGGGCGCGGTGGCCGAGTTGCTCGCGGTGGAACATCCCACCCGCATGCGCCTCCTCGGCACCCATGCCTTTGCACCGACAGGCAATGTTGACTTCCTCTTTGAGCACTTCTCCCTCACTCCCGAAGGTGTGGCCCGCGCCGCCCAGGACCTCATGGCAGCCACGTGAGCGAGCCCGCCATCCTCGCCATGGACCAGGGCACCGGGTCCACCAAGGTGCTGGTGTTGGATCGCCACGGTCAGGTGCGTGCCCAGGGCTCCGCACCGTTGGCGCAGC
>JANRCR010000001.1 GCA_030726915.1 Candidatus Nanopelagicales bacterium | reverse complement strand
CTGTGATCTCGGCCTCTCCCTGCCCCGGATCCGCTCCCGGGAGGGGCTGACCCGTCACGGGATCGACCCACTGTCCGGTGTCGGGATCTCGGATGGGGTCCTCACCCGAAACTCCATCAACGGCTTCACCGTCGTAGCCGATGGGCTGGCCATCTTCCGTGATGGGCAGTCCCGTGTAGGGATCGATGTAGATCTCACCGGTCGTGGGGTCGATGAGGTACCCGTTTTGATACGTGCCCGTTGCCGGGTCGACCACGATCGGCGCTGGCTGAGGGACCGCGTTTCCGACGATCGTGCCTGCTTCCAGATCGATGAAGGCGGGTGCGTCCTGGGGCACCATGCCGAAGCCGCGCGCTCGTTCCTCGAGGAGCATCGGTGAGGATGCGATGGCGATATCTTCGGTGAGTTGCTGCTCCTGCTCGAGCAGCAGAGCCTTCTCCGCCTGCAATTGATTGACGGTGAAGGCTCCCGAGGCAAGCATGGTGTTGACGATGAGCATGCTGACCAGGCCCACCGTCGCAATCACCAGGCAGACGATGGCGAAGATTCCCAGGTGCGCGCGGCGCCGGGGGCTGGCTGCGGGGAGCAGACGCGGCCGAGTGACCGGGGCGGCATGTCGATGTGTGCGCGTACGCCGCGCCTCGCGGACGAGGATGATGCTCTCCGGGACAGCGGAGGGCACCTCCTCGGCGTCGTCGTAGTCGAGTTTCCTCGCCGTTGCGCTCATGCCGCCACCCGCTCTGCTGCGCGCACTCGCACCGACTGCGAGCGCGGATTGATGGAGATCTCTGCTTCGGAGGCCTTCTCGGCCCCACGTGTGATGAGCCGCAGCCACGGCTTCATCGAGTCGGGCACGACCGGCAGGCCGTGCGGCGCCGACGACGTGGCGCCGGCGTGCATTGCCCGCTTCACGATCGTGTCCTCGAGTGACTGGTAGCTCATGACGACCATGCGGCCGCCCTCGGAGAGGCAGTGCAGGGAGGCGGGGATAGCGCGCTCGAGGACGCCGAGCTCGTCGTTGACCTCGATGCGCAGCGCCTGGAAGGTCCGCTTGGCCGGGTTGCCCGGGCTGGTGCGCTGCACCCTCATCGGGATCGCCTCGCGCACGAGCTCGACGAGGCGGGCGGACATGGTCCAGGGGGTGACATCGCGCTCGGCGACGATCCGCTCAGCGATGCGGCGGGCGAAGCGCTCATCGCCGTACTCGCGCAGCACGTGAGTGAGGTCCTCGACCGAGTAGGTGTTCAAGATGTCAGCCGCGGTCATGCCGGTCGACGCATCCATGCGCATGTCGAGCGGGGCGTCCTGGGCGTAGGCGAAGCCGCGCGCGGTCTCGTCGAGCTGCATCGAGGAGACGCCGAGGTCAAAGAGGATCCCCTGCACCGCAGCGATGCCGAGATCGGCGAGCACCTCGGGCATCGCGTCGTAGACGGCGTGCACGAGAGTGACGCGATCCGACCATGCGGCGAGGCGCTCCCCCGCGATCTCCAGGGCGGCGGTGTCGCGGTCGAGTCCGACGAGTCGGCAGGTGGGGATGGAGTCGAGGACGGCGGCGCTGTGACCGCCGAGGCCGAGGGTGGCGTCGACGAAGACGGCACCGGGCTCAGCGAGAGCGGGAGCAAGGAGGGCAACAACACGGTCCCGCATCACGGGCACGTGCACGGGACCGGCCATCGATCAGCTCCAGCGTCCCGCGATCGCTGTGGCCAGTCCCATAGCCAGGCCGGTGACGACACCGGCACCCATGGCCAGGACAGCACGACGTGTTGTCGACACCGAGACCTTGCGTGTCGACTCCATCCCGCGCCGAGTGCGCTCGTGGATGTCGAGAATCGTGGCCACTGTCGTCCTTTCGTTGTGCGTTGCGCTGGTCGCTGCGTGCTTCGGAGTTGTCCTGCGTGCATTCCGTCGGGTCAGGTGCCCCCCCGCGTTGGATCCGGAGGCGGTGTACGTGGCACCGGGGAAGTGGTGTCACGGACCTTCCACGCGGGAGGAGGCCTCACGCGACGGAGATGGTCAGAGAATTCCAGGGACCACCTCCTCGCTGATCGAGGAGAACGCATCCTCCTGGCCGGCCAGGTACTCCTGCCACGCGTGGGCATCCCAGATTTCGCACGTCGTGCCATTGCCCACGACGACGACGTCACGATCGAGTCCCGCGTAGTCGCGCAGGATTTGCGGCACCGACACACGACCCTGCTTGTCCGGGGTCTCGTCGGATGCTCCCGAAAAGAGGACCCGCAGATAGGCGCGCACGCGAGCGTCTGAGCGGGAGGCTTCGTTCAGTTTCGCGGAGTACGCAGCGAACTCTTCGGCGGGCCACACGACGATGGATCGATCCTGGCCCTTGGTGAGCACGACTCCCCCGGCAAGCCCCTCGCGGAACTTCGCGGGCAGCACCACCCGGCCCTTGTCATCAAGGCGAGGCGTGTGGGTGCCGAGGAACATTCCCCACCACCTCCCACCTGGACGACTCCCCTAGGGCCCATGTGGCTCCCAGTCACGCCACTGTACTCCACTTTCCCCCACTTTCAACCCTCGCGTGGGTACGGCGTGTGCGTTAGTACA